>NZ_JBHVZO010000009.1:0-289893 GCF_042879855.1 Streptomyces sp. NPDC058326
CGCCCGGTTACATTCCGAACCCGGAAGCTAAGCCTTTCAGCGCCGATGGTACTGCAGGGGGGACCCTGTGGGAGAGTAGGACGCCGCCGAACAATTCTTCAGGACCCCTGGTCCCAGCGTTCACGCTGGGACCAGGGGTCCTTTTGTTTTTTGCTTGACTTTTTCCGATGCGCGGCAGAGTGCCGGCTGCGCGAGAATGACTGCAGTACCCGAAGACAGGAGTCACGCCGATGTCCACCAACTCTCCCGATGACCGTCCGGAGCGCGAACCGCGACGCAGGGACGGTGCCGGCGGTGACCGGGGCGGCTTCCGTGGACCGCGCCGGGACGACAACCGTGGTGACAACCGTGGCGGCGGTGGTTTCCGTCGTGATGACCGTGGCGGTGACAACCGCGGTGGTGGCTTTCGTCGCGATGACAACCGTGGCGGCGACAGCCGCGGTGGTGACACGCGTGGCGGTGGCGGTTTCCGTCGCGATGACAACCGTGGCGGCGACAGCCGCGGTGGTGACACGCGCGGTGGTGGCGGTTTCCGTCGCGATGACCGTGGTGGCGACAATCGCGGCGGTGGTGGCTTCCGTCGTGACGACCGTGGCGGCGACAACCGCGGCGGCGGGTTCCGCCGTGACGAGCGGCCTTCGTTCCCGCGTGATGATCGCGGTGGTGACAACCGTGGTGGTGGCTTCCGCCGTGATGATCGTGGTGGCGACAGCCGCGGCGGTGGCGGGTTCCGTCGTGACGACCGTGGTGGCGACAGCCGTGGTGGTGGCTTCCGTCGCGATGAGCGTCGCGATGAGCGGCCCTCGTCGTTCCGTCGCGACGACCGTCCCTCCTTCCCGCGTGATGATCGCGGCGGTGACAACCGTGGTGGTGGCTTCCGTCGCGATGACCGTGGTGGCGACAGCCGCGGTGGTGGTTTCCGTCGCGATGACCGTGGTGGCGACAGCCGCGGTGGTGGTGGCTTCCGTCGTGACGACCGTGGTGGTGACAACCGTGGCGGCGGCTTCCGCCGTGACGAGCGGCCTTCGTTCCCGCGTGACGACCGTGGCGGTGACAACCGTGGCGGCGGCTTCCGCCGTGACGAGCGGCCTTCGTTCCCGCGTGACGACCGCGGCGGCGACAACCGTGGTGGTGGCTTCCGCCGTGACGACCGTGGTGGTGACAACCGCGGTGGTGGTTTCCGTCGTGACGACCGTGGCGGCGACAGCCGTGGCGGTGGTGGCGGGTTCCGCCGCGATGACCGTGGTGGCGACAACCGTGGCGGCGGTGGCTTCCGTCGCGATGAGCGTCGTGACGAGCGGCCCTCGTCGTTCCGTCGTGACGACCGGCCTTCGTTCCCCCGTGACGACCGCAGCGGCGGATTCCGTCGCGACGAGCGTCGTGACGACCGTCCCTCCTTCCCGCGTGACGACCGTGGCGGCAGCGGGTTCCGCCGGGACGACCGTGGTGGCGACAGCCGTGGTGGTGGGTTCCGTCGTGACGACCGTGGCGGCGAGCGCGGTGGGTACCGGGGCAGGGACGACCGCGGTGGCTTCGGGCGCCGTGACGACCGTGGGGAGCGGGATCGGAGCGACCGCGCGCCCATCAAGCGGCTGCCGATCCCGCCGGAGGTCACCGGTGAGGAGATCGACCCGGATGTGCGCCAGGAGCTGATGAGCCTGCCCAAGGGGCTGGCCGAGGACGTCTCGCGCAACCTCGTCATGGTCGCCCAGCTGATCGACGAGGACCCGGAGAAGGCCTATGGGTACTCCAGGGTCGCCCTGCGGCTCGCGTCCCGTGTCGCCGCCGTGCGCGAGGCCGCCGGCTTCGCCGCGTACGCGACGCAGAAGTACTCCGAGGCGCTGGCCGAGTTCCGTGCCGCCCGCCGGATGAGCGGTGGCGTCGAGCTGTGGCCCGTCATGGCCGACTGCGAGCGCGGTCTCGGCCGCCCCGAGCGCGCGCTGGCGATGGCCGGTGAGGCCGAGGTGCAGAAGCTGGACAAGGCCGGGCAGGTCGAGATGCGGCTCGTGGCCGCCGGCGCCCGCCGGGACCTGGGGCAGCTCGACGCGGCCATCGTGACGCTCCAGAGCCCCGAGCTGGCCTCCAGTGCCGTTCACCCGTGGACCGCGCGCCTGCGGTACGCGTACGCCGACGCGCTGCTCGCCGCCGGCCGTGAGCGCGAGGCGCGGGAGTGGTTCGCCAAGGCTCTGGAGGCCGACAAGGACGGGGCCACGGACGCCTCGGACCGGCTGGCCGAGATGGACGGTGTCGAGTTCGTCGACGCGTTCGACGACACGGACGAGGAGCCGGACGTCGTCGTCGACGTCGAGGACGACCTTGACGACGACGAGGACGACGACCTCGACGAGGACGACAGTGACGACAGCGTCGGCGACAAGAGCTGACACGGTTGATGTGTGAGTGAGAAGGGCGGCACCCTCCGGGGTGCCGCCCTTCTTTCGTTCTCCGTGGTTCTCAGTCCAGCGCCAGGCTGCGCAGGACCAGGCCAGTCGCCGGCTTCGGGCCGAAGGAGGTCGACTTCCGGGGCATCGTGACCCCCTGCCGGGCGAGGTCCCGTACGACCTCCTCGCGCACCGGGTGCATGAGGACCGCCGTAGCGCCGCGGCGTTCCGCCTGTTCGACCGCCGCCTCCGTGTCGTGGATGTAGCTGATGTCCTCGGAGGCGTCCGGGATGTGCCAGACGTGCTCCAGGAGGGTGGAGTGCAGGACCGTCGCGTCCAGGGTGCGCCAGGCCTCGGGGCGGTCCGTGCGGACCGTGCGGTCGAGCAGGGCGGGGTCCGGCCGGTCGACGAGGTGGAATCCGCCGTCACCGGCCAGGAGGAAGGCGTTTCCCTCCGTCGTGGCGGTCGCGAGGGCTTCCATGGCAGTCGGGAGGGGGCCGTCGATCCGGCGTACCCGGAAGTGGCCGTCGAGGGCCGCCAGGGCGTCGGACAGCGGCAGACGGTTGAGGAGACGGTGGATCGCGCGGACCCGGAGGGGGTAGCGGGCGCTGTCGATGAGGAGGACCAGGCCGTAGTTCCACGGGCCGGGCGAGGGGTGCTCCTCGCGGAGACGGAGGTACGTCGCCCAGCGGTGGTGACCGTCGGCGATGAGGGCCTGGTGGGTGGAGAGGCCGCCCGCGATCGTGGCGAGCTCGGCGGGGTCGGTGACCGACCAGAGGCGGTGGTGGAAGCCGTCCTCCGTGGTGGTGGAGAGCAGCGGTGCGCGCTGGACGGTGCGCTCGATGACCGCGTTCGCGCCGTCCTCCTCCCCGTCCACGTATGTGAGGAGCAGGGGTTCCAGGTTCGCGGCGGTGGTGCGCATCAGGGCGGCGCGGTCCTCGACCACGTGCGGCATGACGTCCTCGTGGGGGAGGACGACTCCCTCCGCCGGGGTGGAGAGCTCCAGGGCGCCGATGATGCCGCGCTGGAGGATGCCGTCTCCGTGCTGCTCGTACACGTAGAGCGCGGGTTCCGGGTCCGGGGCGAGGACGCCGTCCGCGAGCCAGCGGTCGAGGGTGACGGCGGCCTTGCGGTGGCGGGTGCCGGCGGTGATGGCCTGGGGAAGGATCAACCGGACGATGTTGTGCGGATCGGCCGATTCCAGATGGAGCAGTCCGTCAGGTCGTACGACGACGTCGTAGGGCGGAGACGTCACCGCGGCGAGGCTGCCGACCCGTTCGGGGACGTAACGGAGTCCGCGGAACGGGGCCAGGCGCAGCCCGGCGGCGTCGTCGCGGACGTCAGCGGCCGCGTGACCTGAGGTGTTCATCTCGTCATCGTAAGTGGGCGGTGGTCATGAGCGATGATCGGGGGAGCGGGGGAATTTCCACTCGGTGATGCGAGGAGTGTGCGGTGACGGTGCGTAGTGGCCAGGGACAGCAGGGCGGCGGCAGGACGCGGCCGGGCGGGAGCGCGGTGCCGCTGAGCGAGGCGTACGACACGGCGCTCCTGGACCTGGACGGTGTCGTGTACGCGGGCGGGGTGGCCGTTCCGCATGCCGTGGAGGCGCTGGGGACGGCGCGGGCCGGCGGGATGCACCTGGCGTACGTCACCAACAACGCGCTGCGGACGCCCGATGCGGTGGCGGAGCACCTCACGGAGCTCGGGGTGCCGGCGGAGGCCGGGGACGTGGTCACCTCGGCCCAGGCGGTGGCCCGGCTGATCGCCGACGAGGTGCCGGGCGGGTCCCGGGTGCTGGTCATCGGCGGCGAGGGTCTGCGGGTGGCGCTGCGCGAGCGGGGTCTGGTGCCGGTGGAGTCGGCGGAGGACGAGCCGGCGGCGGTCGTGCAGGGGTACGGGGGGCCGGAGCTCCCGTGGGGGCGGTTCGCGGAGGCTGCCTACGCGGTGGCGCGCGGGGTGCCGTGGTACGCGTCGAACACGGACCTGACCATCCCCGGGGAGCGGGGGATCGGGCCGGGGAACGGGGCGGCGGTCGAGGTCGTTCGGATCGCCACGGGCGGCCGGGCGGAGCCGAAGGTCGCGGGGAAGCCGCTGCCGCCGATGCACCGGGAGACGGTGCTGCGAACGGGGGCGCGGCGGCCGCTCGTGGTCGGGGACCGGCTGGACACGGACATCGAGGGCGCGTTCAACGGCGGGGTGGACTCGTTGCTCGTCCTGACCGGGGTGGCCGATGTGGCGCAGCTGCTGGCGGCGGTGCCGGAGCACCGGCCGACGTATGTGGCGGCTGATCTGCGGGGGATGCTCGTGGGGCAGCCGGAGGTCGTCGCCGATGAGGACGGCTTCGTGTGCCGGGGCTGGAGGGCGTCGGTGAGTGGCGGCGCGCTGGTGCTCGACGGGCCGGAGGCGCGTGAGGGTGCGGAGGACGTGATGGACGGGGTGCGGGCCCTGTGCGGGGCGGCCTGGACGGCGGCGGATGCCGTCGGGGCCGTACCGGACGCGGGGAAGGCCCTCGCACGGCTCGGAATGTGAATTGGGTAGGCTAACCTAACTTCATTTGGGCTGAGGTACGGGAGTACGGGCATGGACGGTCGGCAGCAGCGGCTGAGCGCGGAATCGGTCACCCTGGCGTACGAGCAGCGGGTCATCGCCCGCGGGCTGTCCGTCCAGATCCCCGACAACTCCTTCACCGTCATCGTCGGGCCCAACGCCTGTGGCAAGTCCACCCTGCTCCGTGCGCTCTCGCGGATGCTGAAGCCCAGCGAGGGGCGCGTGCTGCTCGACGGGCAGTCGATCCACTCCCTGCCCGCCAAGAAGGTCGCCAGGACCCTCGGCCTGCTGCCCCAGACCTCCGTGGCGCCCGACGGCATCACCGTCGCCGACCTCGTCGCCCGTGGCCGCTACCCCCACCAGGGGCTGCTGCGCCAGTGGTCGCCCGAGGACGAGCGCGTCACACGGGAGTCCATGGAGGCGACCGGCGTCGCCGAGCTGGCCGAGCGGTACGTGGACGAGCTCTCGGGCGGTCAGCGCCAGCGCGTCTGGATCGCCATGGCGCTCGCCCAGCAGACCCCGCTGCTCCTGCTCGACGAGCCGACCACGTACCTCGACATCCAGCACCAGATCGACGTCCTCGACCTCTGTGCCGAGCTGCACGAGACCCAGGGGCGGACCCTTGTCGCGGTGCTGCACGACCTCAACCACGCGGCCCGGTACGCGACCCACCTCATCGCCGTCCGGGACGGCGAGGTGGTCGCCGAGGGCCCGCCGTCCGAGGTCGTGACCGCCGGTCTCGTGGAGCGGGTCTTCGGGCTGCGCTGCCAGGTCATCGACGACCCGGAGACGGGAACGCCGCTCGTCGTACCCGCGGGGCGCAAGGCCCGCGCCCCGCGGCCCGTGGCGTCGCCGGAGGCCGCCTCCCAGGAGCCCGCGCTACAGAAGTGACCGCAGCCGCAGCAGGTCGCGGAAGCCCGCCTCCAGCCTGACCCGGCCCGATGCCCAGGCCTTCGCGAAGTTCAGCCGCCCGTCCACCATCGCCAGCAGGTCGTCGCCGGTCATCGCGAGCCGGATCTGCGCCTTGGCCGGCGGGGGGCCGTCCGCCGTGGACTCCACCAGGATCCGGCCGTCCGCGAGACGGCCGGTGAACGTGGCGTCCAGGTCGGTGATGTGGCAGCTGAGGGTGCGGTCGAGCGCGGCGGCCCCGCGCACGTCGCCGTCCGCCCGCGCGAGGCTGTCCGAGAGTCTGTCCAGTGCCGTGCGGCACTCCGTGATCGTCGCCATCGCCGTCGACCGTACCCCAGGCGTTTCGCGGTAGCGTCGGGAGCATGAACGACGCGCTTCCCGAACCGGAGCCCGCGGCCCCTGCGGCTCCGGCCGATGCCCACGAACCCGCCGCGCCGGCGCCGCTCGGGGTCGGGCGGGAGCTCACCGGGCACCTCGGCGTCGACGCCCACCTGGAGCGTCTCGCCGAGGTGGACCACCTCCCGGCGGACGGACACCTGGAGGTGTACGAGGATGTACACCGGGGACTGCGCGCGGAGCTGACCTCGCTCGACGCGCACCCCGCCCCTCGTCCGTACGACAACAGGAGCTGAACCCACCGTGGCAGGAGTGGCACGCCGACGTCTCGACGCCGAGCTGGTCCGGCGCAAGCTCGCGCGCTCGCGCGAGCACGCCGGCCAGCTGATCGCCGCGGGCCGGGTGACCGTCGGCAAGACCGTCGCCACCAAGTCCGCCACCCAGGTCGAGACCGCCGCGGCCATCGTCGTCGTCCAGGACGACTCCGACCCCGACTACGTCTCGCGCGGCGGCCACAAGCTCGCCGGGGCCCTCGCCGCCTTCGTCCCCCTGGGGCTGCGGGTGGAGGGCCGGCGCGCCCTGGACGCCGGAGCCTCCACCGGCGGCTTCACCGACGTCCTGCTGCGCGCGGGCGCAGCCCACGTCATGGCCGTCGACGTCGGCTACGGACAGCTCGCCTGGTCACTGCAGAGCGACGAGCGCGTGACCGTGAAGGACCGCACGAACGTGCGAGAGTTGACACTCGACGCGATCGACGGCGTCCCGGTCGACCTCGTCGTCGGCGACCTCTCCTTCATCCCGCTCGGCCTCGTCCTGCCTGCCCTGGTCGCGTGCACGGCGCCCGGCGCGGACCTCGTGCTGATGGTGAAGCCGCAGTTCGAGGTGGGCAAGGAGCGGCTAGGCGCGGGCGGAGTCGTCCGCTCCGCCGAACTCCGCGCGGACGCCGTGAAGAACGTGGCCCGGCGGGCCGCCGAACTCGGGCTCGGTGTCCTGGGCGTCACCGCCAGCCCGCTGCCCGGCCCCTCGGGCAACGTCGAGTACTTTCTGTGGCTGCGGGCAGGCGCGCCCGCGCTGGATCCGGCGGATGTCGAACGCGCCGTGGCGGAAGGACCTCGTTGAGCTCAACGGCAGCAGCACCAGAGACAGCACCACGTACCGTCTTCCTGCTCGCGCACACCGGCCGGCCGGCCGCCGTGCGCAGCGCCGAACTGGTCGTACTCGGCCTGCTGCGCTGTGGCATCGGCGTCCGGGTCCTGGAGGCCGAGGCCGCCGACCTGCCGCTGCCGCCGTCCGTCGAGAAGGTCCCCGAGGCCTGCTCCGACGCCCTCGAGGGCTGTGAACTCCTCGTCGTCCTCGGCGGCGACGGCACCCTGCTGCGCGGTGCCGAGTTCTCCCGCGCCTCCGGCGTCCCGATGCTCGGGGTCAACCTGGGCCGTGTCGGCTTCCTCGCGGAGGCCGAGCGCGACGACCTCGACAAGGTCGTCGACCGGGTGGTGACGAAGGCGTACGAGGTCGAGGAGCGGATGACCCTCGACGTCGCCGTCTACGAGAACGGCGACGTCCTGTACCGCGACTGGGCCCTCAACGAGGCCGCCGTGCAGAAGGTCTCCCCGGAGCGGATGCTGGAGGTCGTCCTCGCGATCGACGGGCGTCCGGTGACCGGCTTCGGCTGCGACGGGGTGATCTGCGCGACACCCACGGGATCCACCGCGTACGCCTTCTCGGCCGGCGGGCCCGTGGTGTGGCCGGAGGTCGAGGCGCTCCTCATGGTCCCGATCGGCGCCCACGCACTCTTCGCCAAGCCGCTGATCACCACCCCCCAGTCGGTTCTCGCCGTCGAGGTCGAGCCGCACACCCCGCACGGCGTGCTGTGGTGCGACGGGCGGCGGACGGTGGAACTCCCGGCGGGGGCGCGGGTCGAGGTGCGACGGGGCGCCGTGCCGGTCCGGCTCGCCCGGCTCCACCACGCCTCCTTCACGGACCGGCTCGTCGCCAAGTTCGCCCTCCCCGTCTCCGGCTGGCGCGGCGCCCCGCACTGACCCCGGCCGGGACGGGACGCCGTCAACGATCGGCGCGCCGGAGGGTGACGTCCGGGGGCGATGTCGCGTCGCGGCAGGGAAACCTCGTATGGTCTGGGGCGTGCTGGAGGAGATGCGGATACGGTCGCTCGGGGTCATCGACGACGCGGTGGTCGAGCTGTCGCCCGGCTTCACCGCGGTGACCGGTGAGACCGGTGCGGGCAAGACCATGGTGGTGACCAGCCTCGGGCTGCTGCTCGGTGGCCGGGCCGACCCGGCCCTGGTGCGGATCGGCGCGGCCTCGGCCGTCGTCGAGGGGCGGATCAGCGTGCCCGCGGGCGCGCCCGCCGCCGTGCGCGCCGTGGAGGCCGGGGCGGAGCTCGACGACGGCGTCCTGCTCGTCAGCCGTACCGTCTCGGCCGAGGGACGCTCTCGGGCCCACCTGGGCGGGCGCTCCGTGCCCGTCGGGCTGCTCGCCGAGCTCGCCGACGAACTCGTCGCCGTCCACGGCCAGACCGACCAGCAGGGGCTGCTCAAGCCCGCCCGGCAGCGCGGCGCGCTCGACCGGTACGCGGGCGAGGCCGTCTCCGTACCGCTCGCCGCCTACGGCGAGGCGTACCGGCGGCTGCGCGCCGTCACCGGAGAACTGGACGAGATCACCACCCGGGCCCGGGAGCGGGCCCAGGAGGCCGATCTGCTGCGGTTCGGGCTCGGCGAGATCGAGGCCGTCGCCCCGCGCGCCGGGGAGGACATCGAACTCGCCGCCGAGGCGGAGCGGCTCGGGCACGCCGAGGCGCTCGCCTCCGCCGCCGCGCTCGCGCACGCCGCGCTCGCGGGCGTGCCCGAGGACCCCGAGTCCGTCGACGCCACGACCCTGGTCGCGGGCGCGGGCCGGGCCCTGGAGGGCGTACGGTCGCACGACCCGGCGCTCGCCGCACTCGCCGACCGGATGGGGGAGATCTCCATCCTGCTCGGCGACGTGGCCACCGAGCTCGCCGGATACGCCGACGACCTGGACGCCGATCCGCTGCGGCTCGCCGCCGTCGAGGAGCGGCGCGCGGCGCTGACGCAGCTCACCCGGAAGTACGGCGAGGACATCGCGGCGGTCCTGGCGTGGGCCGAGGAGAGCGCGGGCCGGCTCGGCGAGCTGGACAGCGACGACGACCGCATCGAGGAACTCACCGCAGAGCGGGACCGGCTGCGCGACGACCTGTCGGTGCTCGCGCGGCGGCTCACCGACGCCCGTACGGAGGCGGCCGACCGGTTCGCCGACGCGGTCACCGCCGAACTGGCCTCGCTCGCCATGCCTCACGCGCGCGTGTCCTTCGACATCCGGCAGACCGAGGACGCGGAAGGCGTCGAGGTCGGCGGCCGCCGGGTCGCGTACGGCCCGTCCGGGGCCGACGAGGTCGAGCTGCTGCTCGCCCCGCACCCCGGTGCCCCGCCGCGGCCCATCGCGAAGGGCGCGTCCGGCGGTGAGCTGTCCCGGGTGATGCTGGCGGTCGAGGTCGTCTTCGCCGGGGTGGATCCCGTGCCGACGTACCTCTTCGACGAGGTCGACGCCGGTGTCGGCGGCAAGGCGGCCGTGGAGATCGGCCGCCGGCTCGCGAAGCTCGCCAGGACCGCTCAGGTCGTGGTCGTCACCCACCTCCCGCAGGTCGCGGCCTTCGCCGACCGCCAGCTGCTCGTCGAGAAGACCAACGACGGGTCCGTGACCCGGTCCGGCGTCACCGTCCTTGAGGGTGAGGAACGGGTACGGGAACTGTCCCGGATGCTCGCCGGCCAGGAGGACTCCGAGACGGCCAGGGCGCATGCGGAGGAGCTGCTCGCGACGGCGCGGGCGGACGGATGACCTGAGGAGCCGGGAACTCGCAGGGCCGGTCTCGGTGGGGCGCCTGCGGGGCCGCGTAGGTCGGACCTCGCGGGATCAGGGGGTGGGCAGGTGTGCCGCCACTCCCTGACCCGGACCCGCTGCGCCGGCGACCCGGCGGCGCGCCACGTCGTACGCCCACGCGTATGTCGAGACCTTCTTCTCCACCGCGAAATGGCGGCCGGTCGCGGAGTCGAGGACGGCGTGGAACTCCTCCATGAGCTCCTCCCAGGCCACGGAGCCGAAGTCCTCCTCGCCCCAGCCGTACAGGGACTTCAGTTCACGCTTCACCGCCGAGAAGAAGGACTGCTCCTCCCGAGGGGGCGAGCCGATGCGCACGCCCTGCTGGCGCAACCACTCCTGAAGCTCCTCCGGCGCGTCCCGCCACTTGTCCGGACTGTCCCGCAGCTCCGCGTAGTCGACCCAGGCCCAGAAGCTCTCCGCGTCGGCCACGTCCGGGGCCTCGGCGTGATGGGCGGGGCACAGAAGGGCGAAGTTTCGCACGTCCAGCGAACCACCGAGCTTCTCCGGGACCACATGCGCCCGCTCGACCTTCTTCCCCCAGCACACCAGACAGGCGGGCTCGTCCATGCCCAGGTACGCGGTGATGGCCTTGAGCGTCGGCTTGGACCTGCGGTCCGCAGGGTTCTTCTCGCGCGGTCGCAGGCCCAGCTTCGCTGCGTCGTAGCCGTACTCGCTGCCGTCGTCCGGATAGCCGATGGTGAGGGCGTCAGGCAGATCGTTGCGCTGCCGGCCGTTGTTGCGGACCCGGATCAGAGGGGTGCTGAGTTCCGTCAGGAACTGCAGCAGGAAGCCCACGCCGAACTCCTTCATCAGCTCCAGGGCGTCGCGGTCGTACCCACCGACCGAGTTCCGGTGACCCTGGATGTCCAGAAACAGCGTGCGGGGCGCCCCGGGCGACCGCTGCTGCGCCATGCGCACGCACTCGAAGATCCGTTGGGCGCAACGCTCGAAGTTCTCGTACACCTTCATGTCGTGGTAGATCGCCACGCCCTTGGGCGCCTTGGACGCCCCTTTGCGGGCCTGCTGCCGTGGCCTCTTCGCCATATCCCCTCCCCTGGTGGTCCGTTGTGGACCCCTCCGGACAGCAGCCTCGCAGAGGGCACTGACAGCGCGGTGAGGCTCGGTGAGCGCACCATGCTCGGCGACACGGGCGCGCACGCGCTCGGCTTCGCCGTCGGCAGTGCCGTCGCCGTCGGGAACGGGCGGCTCGGACTCGCCGCGCACGCGGCCGCGTTGGTCGCCGCCGCGGCCTGGGGGGAGTGCGAGGTCGTCTCGCGCGCTCACCCGAGTGAGTGAACCCGTGGGGTGAGTCCCGGAGCCGTACGCCTCCCGTACAGGGGAACGACGCCGTTTCGGTGCCGGAACGTGCGTACGGTCAGGGTTCCGGGCTGGCATCCTAGGGCGCGTGACACAGCTCCGTACGGTCCAAGTGCTGGGCGGCGACAGCGCGGGCAGCAGCGCTCACGTCCGATCACTTGCCTCGGGGCTCGTGGCGAGGGGCGTGCGGGTGACCGTGTGCGCCCCGGCCGAACTCGACCGCGTCTACGACTATCTGGGCGCCGGCGCGCACTTCGTGCCCCTGCCACGCCTCGGTGACCCCGCGACCGTCACCGCGCTCCGCAATGCCTGCATCGGCGCCGACGTCGTCCACGCGCACGGGCTTCCGGCGTCCGTACGGGCCGCGCTCGCGCTGTCCGGCGGGGGCGGCGGCGGTGGCCGTGCGCCGCTCGTCACGACCTGGGACAGCCGGATCCATGTGGACGGGGCGCGCGGCGGGATGCTGCGACTCCTGGAACGAAGGACCGTTCGGGCCGCGACCGTCGTCCTCGCCACCTCCTCCGAACTCGTCGACCGGGCCCGGCGGCGCGGGGCCCGGGACGCCCGGCTCGCACCCGTCACCGTGCCCGCCGCGCGAGGGCCCGTCTGCCTTCACGACGGCAAGGCCCGCGCCGAACTCGGCGCTGTCGACCGGCCGTTGCTGATGGCGGTCGGCGCGCTCGAACGGGGTCGGGGCTACCGGACGCTGCTCGACGCGGCCCGCGAATGGCGGGAGCTCGACCCGCAGCCGCTTCTCGTCATCGCGGGCGAGGGGTCCGCACGGGCCGTCCTCCAGCGGCGGGTCGCCGAGGAGGATCTGCCGGTGAGGCTGATCGGGCGGCGTGACGACGTGGCGGAGCTGCTCGCCGCGGCGGACGTGGCCGTGCTTCCGTCCCGGTGGGAGGCGCGGTCCCTCCTCGCGCAGGAGGCGCTGCGGCTCGGTGTGCCGCTCGTCGCCACGGCGGTCGGAGGTGTACCGGAACTCGTCGGGGACGCGGCGGAGCTGGTGCCGTACGGGGACGCGCGGGCGCTCGCGGGGGCGGTACGAGGGCTGCTCGAGGACGTGGAGCGGCGTATGGATCTGGCGGCGGCGGGGCGGGTGCAGGCGGGGACCTGGCCCACGGAGGACGAGACCGTGGCGCATGTGCTGAGCGTGTACGACGAGTTGGTGGGGCGGTGAGAACGCCGGGGGCCTGAGCCGCCGCCGGGTGGTTCGTCGGCATTCGTTCCGCCGGGGCGGAACCGGGCGGGGACGAACCGGCCACCGGCCCGTGCGCGGCCTCGGTCCTCGGGGGGCACTGGAGACCGGCCCGTGTGCGGGCTCGGTCCTCGGGGGGACTGGAGACCGGTCCGTCCGAGGGTTCGGTCCTCGGGGCACCGGAGCGCACGGGCGGCGGCGCCCGCCGGGGGCGCTGTCCCGTTGTGCCCCTCCGTCCCTGCCCCCTGGCCCCGCGGTGTCAGGGCGTGTGGCGGCGGGCTCTCAGGGCCAGGGAGAGGGCCAGGACCGTCTGGGGGTCGTCCAGGTCCGTGCCCAGGAGGTCGGAGATGCGGGCCAGGCGGTTGTAGAGGGTCTGACGGTTCAGGTGGAGTTCGCGGGCCGTCTCCGCCTTGCGGCCCGCGTGCGCCAGATACGTCTCCAGGGTCGGCAGGAGCGGCGGGCGGGACGTCCGGTCGTGGTCCCGCAGGGGGCCGATCGCGCGGTCCACGAACGCCGCCAGGTCCGGATGCTCCCGCAGCCGCCACAGCAGCAGGTCGATGTCGAGGCGCCGGGCGTCGTACCAGGGAAGCTCCGAGAGGCCCTGCGCCGCCGTCGCCGTCTCCGCCGCGTGCCGCAGGCCCGCCGATGCCGCCGCCCAGCTGCCCGCGACGCCCACCACGACGACCGGCGGGTGCACCCCGGCGCGTTCCAGGCCGGCCCGCTCCACGCCCGCCCGCAGCGCCGCCGCGACCCGGTCGGCGACCGCCGTGCGCTCCGACTCCGAGCGCAGACCGAGGAGCAACGGCACCCGGCCTTCCACCGGGCGGACGCCCAGGAGGGCCGGGACGCCGACGGAAGCCAGTTCCTCCAGGACCGCCCGGGCGAGCAGCGCCCAGTTGCCCGAGGGGGAGAGCTCCGACGCCAGCCGCATCACCACCGGCAGGAGCGGGCCGTCGCCCGGCTTGAAGCCGAGGACCCGGGCCTGTGCCGGGGCGTCCTCGGCCGTGATCCTGCCCTCGGCCAGGTCGGTGAGGAAGTCGCCCCGGCCGCGCGCGGCCAGTTCCTCCTCCTGGCGCGCCTGCATGAGGACGACCGCGAGGAGACCGGCCGCGCGTTCGGCCGCCATCCGGTGCACGGGGGAGAGGGGGCCGGAGACCGAGAGGAGCACGAGGCGGGCCCGCACCGAGCCCGTACCCGGGCCGCCGCCGGGCACGTCGACGAGGACCGCGCCGGTGGGCGGGCCGGACTCGCGGGCCGCCCGCTGACCGCGCAGCCCGTCCCACACCTGGAGCGGGTCGGCGGGAGCGGACTCGGTGCCCGCCGCGTAGAGCAGCTGTCCGTCGGCGGTCTCAAGGAAGACCGGGTTGGCGGCGAAGTCGGAGAGGATGCGCAGCACCTGCGGGACCCCACCGCCGCCGAGCAGCGCCTCGGTGCACAGCCGGTGGACCTCCTCGGCCTGCCGCTGCAGGGCGTAGTGGCCGTTGACGATCTCGGTGTGGATCTCCTCCGTGACGGCCACGAACGGCACCTCGCGGTGCAGCTGCACCAGGGGCAGTCCGGCCGCCCGCGCGGTCTCCACTATCGTCGCCGGGAGCCGCGCGAACCGGGGGCCCAGTTCGACGACGAGCGCCGCGATGCCCCGGTCCGCGAGCCGGCGGACGAAAGCGCGTTGCTCGGCCGGGCGGGTGCCCAGACCGAGCCCTGTCGTGAGCAGCAGTTCGCCGCCCTTGAGCAGCGACGCGATGTTCGGCACCTCGCCCGCGTGCACCCAGCGCACCGTGCGGTGCAGCCGGTCGGCGCCGGTGACGACCTCCGGGAGCCCGCCGCGAAGCCCCGGGAGTTCGAGCGCTCGCTGCACGGTGATCCCGCCCTGACTGTCCATGGGGCCGGACGCTACCCGCGTCCGTGTTGCGGTGACATCACCCCACGGTCACGGGACCGGACAGTTCGTACACCAGGGCGACAACTCGTCGTGCCCTGGCGTGAATTGCGCGACCGCCTGTCGATTGTGGCCTGCGTCACTCGCGAGGATGCTCTCGCGCCATGGCAGAGAACTCCACCCCAGAGGTCCACCGGCTGAAGGCCAACTCGGTCGGGCTCGTCGGCGTCGTCTTCATGGCCGTGGCCACCGCGGCCCCGATCACCGCGATGACCGGCAACCTCCCCATCGCCGTCGGCTTCGGCAACGGCACCGGCGCACCCGCCGGCTATCTCTTCGCGACGCTCGTCCTGACCGTCTTCTCGGTCGGCTACGTCGCCATGGCCAAGCGGATCACGGCCGCCGGCGCCTTCTACGGCTACATCTCGCACGGCCTCGGCCGGATCGCCGGCATGGCGTCCGGCATGCTCGCGGTCCTCGCGTACATCGTCTTCGAGGCCTCCATCGTCGGCGTCTTCGCGTACTTCGCCCAGACGACGGTCGCCGACCAGCTCGGCGTCGACGTGCCGTGGATCCTGTACGCGGCCGTCATGCTCGCCGTGACGGCCGTCCTGTCGTACTTCGACATCAACCTCACGGCCAAGGCGCTGGGCGTGATGCTCGTGGCCGAGATCGCGGTCCTCTTCGCCGTCGCCACCGCCGTCCTCATCGCCGGCGGCGGCCCCGAGGGCATACCCGTCGAGCCGATCAACCCGGTGAACGCCTTCACCGGCACCTCCGCGGGCCTCGGACTCTTCTTCGCCTTCTGGTCCTGGGTCGGCTTCGAGTCGACCGCCATGTACGGGGAGGAGTCGCGCGACCCCAAGAAGGTCATCCCGCGCGCCACCCTCATCTCCGTCATCGGCGTCGGCGTCTTCTACATCTACGTCTCGTGGATGACGATCGCCGGCAACGGTCTCGCCGGATCGGTGAAGCTGTCCGCCTCCTCCTCGCCCCTCGACCTGTTCTTCGCGCCCACCCAGAGCTTCATCGGCGCCTGGGCCGTCGACGCCTTCCAGTGGCTGCTGCTCACCGGCTCCTTCGCCTGCGGGATGGCCTTCCACCAGTGCGCCTCGCGCTATCTGTACGCCATCGGCCGCGAGGGCTTCCTCCACCCGGCGCTCGGCCGGACGCACGCCAGGCACGGCTCGCCGTACATCGCCTCGTACGTGCAGAGCGCGATCGCCGTCGGCCTCGTCGCCGCCTTCTGGCTCACCGGCCAGGACCCGTACATCCATCTCTACACGCTGCTCGCGATCCTCGGCACGATGGCGATCCTCATCGTCCAGACCCTCTGCTCCTTCGCCGTCATCGGCTACTTCCGCAAGAACCACCCCGAGGACCGGCACTGGTTCAAGACCCTCACCGCCCCGCTCCTCGGCGGCGTCGGCATGATCGCGGTCGTCGTCCTGCTGATCATGAACATGGAGACCGCGGCCGGTCTCGCCGCCGACTCCCTCTTCTTCAAGGCGATCCCCTGGATCGTCGGCCTCGTCTTCTTCGGCGGTCTCGGCCTCGGCTTCTACCTCAAGGCCAAGCGGCCCGAGCGGTACGAGATCATCGGCCGGATCGTCCTGGAGGACGCCGCCGAGCGCGACGACGAACCCCGCACGGAACCCGCCCCCGTACCCCAGGTCTGAATCCCCCCTTCTCCTCCAGGAGCGCCCCATGGCACGCACCAACCCGATGCACCTCCTGAAGCGCCTCGCCGCCGAGCACGCCGACGCCCGACGGCTGAACCTTCCCGTCGACGAGCTCCGGGGCATGAGAGCCGACGCCCCCGGGCGCCGCACCCTCCTCAAGTACGCCGCCGCGGCCGGTGTCGCCGTCGGCGTCGGCGCCGGCACGGCCGTCCCCGCCCGTGCCGCCGTCGCCGACCCGCCTGTCAAGAGCACCGCCCGGGTCGCCGTCGTCGGCGCCGGGATCTCGGGCCTCACCGCCGCCCTCACCCTCCAGGACGCCGGCCTCAGCCCCGTGCTCTACGAGGCGAACCCGTCCAGGGTCGGCGGCCGCATGTGGACGCAGCGCGCCCACTGGGCGTACGGGCAGACCTCCGAGATCGGCGGCGAGCTGATCGACACCAGCCACAAGAAGATCCTGGAACTCTGCCGCCGCTTCGGCCTCGGCGTCGAGGACTTCCTCGGCGGCGGGCCCCAAGGAGCCGAGGAAGTCCTCTGGTTCGACGGCGCCTACTACCCGCGCCACCAGGCCGACGAGGACTTCAAGGCCGTCTACCAGGCCCTGCGCCGCGACCTCTCCGAGGCGGGGGAGGTCCTCTGGAACCAGACCACCCCCACCGGCACCGCACTCGACAACATGTCGATATACGAATGGATCGAGACCCGGGTCCCCGGCGGCCACACCTCCCCGCTCGGTCAGTTCATCGACGTCGCCTACAACGTCGAGTACGGCGCCGACACCACCGAACAGTCCTCGCTCGCCCTCGTCCTGCTCATGGGCTACCAGACCAATCCCGGCAACTTCAACATCTGGGGCCTGTCCAACGAGCGCTACCACATCGTCGGCGGCAACGACCGGCTGCCCCACGCCATCGCCGGGGTGCTCACCCCCGGCACCCTGCGCCTGGGCTGGTCCCTGACCGCCGTGCGGGCCAACGCCGACGGCACCCAGACGCTGACCTTCACCGAGGCCGGCGCCACCAGGACCGTCACCGCCGACCACACCGTCCTCTGCCTCCCGCTGCCGATCCTCAAGCAGCTCGACCTCTCGCTCGCCGGCTTCGACCCGCTCATGAAGAACCTGCTCCGCGACGCGCGGATGGGGTACTGCACCAAGCTGAACATGCAGTTCGGCACCCGCCCCTGGCGCGGCACAGGAGCCTGGCCCGGGGTCTCCGCGGGCGACTGCTTCACCGACACCGAGGTCCAGCAGACCTGGGACACCACCAAGATCCAGGGCGGCACCGGCGGCATCCTCATCCAGTACGGCGGAGGCAGCCTGGCCAAGGCGCTGAACCCGGCCGGGCCGTTCTCCACCGAGTCCGACCCGTACGTGCGGAGCCTCGTCACCCGCTACCTGGCGGGCATCGACGCCTTCTTCCCCGGCACCTCCAAGGCGTACACGGGCCGGGCCCAGCTCTCCGCCTGGCACAAGAACCCGTACTCGCTCGGCGCGTACTCCTGCTGGCCCGTCGGCTACCTCCACCGATACGCCGGCTACGAGGGCACCGCTCAGGGCAACGTGCACATCGGCGGCGAACACTGCTCGTACGACTTCCAGGGCTTCATGGAAGGCGGGGCGACGGAGGGCGAGCGGGCCGCGCGGGAGGTGATCGACGCGCTGAGGTGACCGGCTGACGGGTCGGGCCCTCAGGCGGCCGGTGCGATGTTGTGGTTGAAGCGGAAGACGTTGTCGGGGTCGTAGGCGGCCTTGACGGCGGCGAGCCTGCGGTAGTTCTCGGCACCGAAGCCGGCGACGACCCGCTCCTCCCCCTCGGAGCCGATGAAGTTGAGATAGACGGCTCCGGTCGACCACGGCCTCGCATCGGCCCGCACGTCCCGCACCCACCGCACGGCGCGCTCGTCATCGGCCGGGTCCACCCAGGTCGCGAAGGGGTGGACGACCCAGGGGGCGGAGCGCCACGGGACCGGGTACTCGGCAGGGCCCGACGCCACCGCGCCGCCCATCATGAACAGCACGTGCTGGGTGGCGGTCGGCATCGGGATCCGCTCCCCGCGAGCGCAGAAGAGGTCCACGGCCTCGTCGGGGAAGCCGGTCAGATACTCCGCCGACCAGTAGTTCCGCAGTCCCGGTGGGTCGTCGATCATGCACTGCAGATCCGCGTACGCCACGTCCGCGACCATCTCGATCACGGGCTTCAGCGCGAGCAGCGGCTCCGCGAGCCCACGCACCTCGGCGACCGGACCGGCGCAGGTGAACATGGTGGCGCAGAGCAGCTCGCCCACGAGGTGCTCCGGGACGAACGGCTCGGGCGGGGCGGGGAGGTAGATGACGCCACCGCCCACCTCGTCGGGGGCCGACTCGGCCAGGTCACGGAAGAGGCGGACCACCTGGGGGGCCTGCTCGGGCAGGAAGAACAGCATCGCCATGCTCATCGCCGGCAGTTCGTGCAGACGCAGTGTGAGCGACGTGGCCACCCCGAAGTTCCCGCCGCCACCGTGCAGCGCCCAGAACAGCTCGGGGTTCGTCTCCGCGTCGGTGTGGACGTGCTTCCCCTCGGCGGTGATCAGTTCCGCCGCCACCAGGTTGTCGCAGGCGAGCCCGAACTTCCGCTCCAGCCAGCCCGAACCGCCGCCCAGCGTGAAACCCCCGACGCCCGTGGTCGACACCCGGCCGCCGGTCGTCGCCAGACGGAACGGCTGGCAGGCGCGGTCGAGGTGGCTCATGGTCGCGCCGCCCTCGACCCGTACCGTCATGTGCTCGGGATCGGCCACGACCGCGTGCATCCGGCGCAGGTCGACGACGAGTCCGTCGTCGACGACGGACGTGCCGGCGACACTGTGTCCGCCGCCGCGCACCGCGATCGGCAGCCCGGTCTCCCTGCCGAAGACGATCGCGTTGGAGACGTCCTCCTGGTTCGCGCACTGCGCGATGACCGCAGGGCGCCGGTCGATCATGCCGTTGTGGACCGTCCGGGCCTCCTCGTAACCCGGATCGCCGGGTACGAGCACCGCACCGGCCAGATCCTCACGAAGTCCGGCGAGAGCTGCCTGCGGGACGCTGATCCGGGGAGCCATGAGGAGCCCCCCTTTCCGAGGGGGGACAGGACTCTCCCAGGGTATTCCCGTCGGCGGCTCCCGTCGCCTGTAGGGTCTCGCGGCTCGTGCCGTACGCCGGTCCGCGAGCAGCGGGTCCGGCCGCTGTCCCGCTCACCGCGGCGGCGCCGACTTCGTGCGTCGCCGTCGCGAGCGACGCCGGCTCACACCGGCGGCCGTGGCCCATCGGAGCCCGGGTGGCCGGTCGCGGACGGGCAGGTGGCGTTCCACGCCGCCTCGATCATGTGGAAGATCTCGTCCAGGGCGGCCTGCGGGTCGGCCGCTTCGCGGGCCAGCGCGTAGGCGTCGATCACGAACCTCGCGATGGCGCGGGCGGCGGTTTCGCCCCGGGCCAGGCCGGGCTCGGCGGCGATGGCCGCGGCCAGGGCGTCCGCGTGACGCAGGCGGAGCGACTCGTCGTACTTCCGCAGGGCGGGAGACGCGTCGATCATGTGCCGGATCGGGGCGGCGCTGTCCGCCGTGCAGTGCCGCACCAGGGCCAGGACTTCGCGGCGCAGCGCGGGGATGAGCGGCTCGTGCGGCGCCCGGCCGGTGACCGTGCTCGTGAGGCGCTGCTCGAAGTCCTCGCCCTGCTCGAACACCAGGGCCTCTTTCGAGGCGAAGTGGGAGAAGAGCGTGGTGACGGCCACGTCGGCCTCGGCGGCCACGTCACGGATGCCCACCGCGTCGTAACCGCGTTCCAGGAAGAGCCGCAGCGCGGTGTCGGCGATCTTCTGGCGGGTCGCGGCCTTCTTGCGCTCACGGCGTCCGGACTGCACGGTCATGCCCGCAGACTAGCAGGTATGAAAAGCTAACAGTTATGAAACCCTATCCGTTAGTGCTACGTTCCGCGGCATGAGAAAAGTGAGCTTCGCCGAGTTCGGCGGTCCGGACGTTCTGCAACTCATCGATGCCGAGGCCCCCCACGCGGGCCCCGGCCGGATACGCGTCGCCGTGCGGGCGGCGGGCGTGAACCCCGTCGACTGGAGGATTCGTGAGGGCCAGGTTCTTGGGGCCCATCCGATCGAGTTGCCCTCCGGCGTGGGGCTGGACGCAGCCGGGGTGGTGGACGAGGTCGGCGAGGGAGTCGTCGGGGTCGAGATCGGTGATCGGGTGTTCGGTGAGGGCTCCAGCACATACGCCGAGTTCGCCGTACTGTCGGCCTGGGCCCGGATGCCCGAGGGGCTCACGTTCGAGGAGGCGGCCGGGTACCCCTCCGTGGTGGAGACCGCGCTGCGCGTCCTCCGCGAGGTCGGTGTGCGGCCCGGGCAGACGCTCCTGGTCAGCGGCGCGTCCGGGGGAGTCGGATCGGCGGTGCTGCAGATCGCCCGTGAACGCGGCATCACGGTGATCGGCACGGCCGGTGCCGCGAACCAGGAGTACCTACGCGGCCTCGGTGCCGTCGCCACGACGTACGGCGAGGGCTGGGTCGAGAGGGTCCGGCGGCTCGGCGGCGTCGACGCGGCTCTCGATCTGGCCGGTTCGGGCGTGATCCGCGAGCTGGTCGAACTGACCGGGAGCCCGGAGAAGGTCGTCTCCATCGCCGATCTCGGTGCGCCGGAGTTCGGTGTCCGGTTCTCCGGCGCGGCCGGAAGCGTGCCGGCGGCGCTCGCCGAGGCCGTCGACCTGATCTCGCGGGGCCGGCTCCACATCCCGGTCGAGAAGTCGTACCCGCTGGCCGAGGCCGCGGCGGCCCACATCGACAGCTACGCCGGTCACGCGCGCGGGCGCCGAGTCCTCGTCATCTGAGCGGCTTCCGGCGCGGTCACACGGCACCTCGCGTTCCTCGCGGCACTTCTGCCGGGGTCCACCCGGAAGGCGCGCAGCACCCAAGGGCCCCGTGCCGACCTGTGCGGAACTCACGGCCGATGCCGGATCGGGCCCGTCCGGCATCGGCCGTGAGATTCCGACCCGAGATCCGAGAACCTCCGTCGCCTCAGCCGCCGTACGCCCCGCTCGCCGTCAGCCGCAGCGCCGTGTCGATCAGCGGGACGTGGCTGAAGGCCTGCGGGAAGTTGCCCACCTGCCGCTGGAGCCTCGGGTCCCACTCCTCGGCGAGCAGCCCCAGGTCGTTGCGGAGCGCGAGCAGCTTCTCGAAGAGGGTGCGGGCCTCGTCCACCCGGCCGATCATCGCCAGGTCGTCCGCCAGCCAGAACGAGCACGCGAGGAACGCGCCCTCGTCGCCCTCCAGACCGTCGACGCCGGCCTCCTCGCCCGCCGTCGGATAGCGCAGCACGAACCCGTCCTCCGTGGACAGCTCCCGCTGGATCGCCTCGATCGTGCCGATGACCCGCTTGTCGTCCGGCGGCAGGAAGCCCATCTGCGGGATCAGCAGCAGCGAGGCGTCCAGCTCCCGCGAGCCGTACGACTGGGTGAAGGTGTTCCGCTCGGGGTCGTAGCCCTTCTCGCAGACGTCCCGGTGGATCTCGTCGCGCAGCGCGTGCCAGCGCTCCAGGGGGCCGTCGGCGTCCCCGGACTCGATCAGCTTGATCGTGCGGTCGACGGCCACCCAGGCCATCACCTTCGAGTGGACGAAGTGCCGGCGCGGACCGCGGACCTCCCAGATGCCCTCGTCGGGCTGGTCCCAGTGCTTCTCCAGGTAGTTGATCAGCTTGATCTGGAGGAGCGAGGCGTAGTCGTTGCGGGAGAGCCCCGTCATGTGCGCGAGGTGGAGGGCCTCGGTGACCTCGCCGTAGACGTCCAGCTGGAGCTGGTTGGCGGCGCCGTTGCCGACCCGGACCGGGCCGGAGTTCTCGTACCCCGGCAGCCAGTCGAGCTCCGCCTCGCCGAGCTCCCGCTCGCCCGCGATGCCGTACATGATCTGGAGGTTCTCCGGGTCGCCGGCGACCGCGCGGAGCAGCCAGTCCCGCCAGGCGCGGGCCTCCTCGCGGTAGCCGGTGCGCAGCATCGACGAGAGGGTGATCGCCGCGTCCCGTAGCCACGTGTAGCGGTAGTCCCAGTTGCGGACGCCGCCGATCTCCTCGGGCAGCGAGGTGGTCGGCGCGGCCACGATCCCGCCGGTCGGCGCGTACGTCAGCGCCTTCAGGGTGATCAGGGAGCGGATCACCGCCTCCCGGTAGGGGCCGTGGTACGTGCAGTGCTCGACCCACTCGCGCCAGAAGTCGGCGGTGGCCTCCAGGGCGCCCTCGGGGTCGGGCAGCGCCGGCGGCTCGCGGTGGGACGGCTGCCAGGAGAGCGTGAACGCGATCCGCTCACCGGGATTGACGGTGAACTCGGAGTACGTCGTGAGGTCCTTGCCGTGGGTCTCGGCCTCGGTGTCCAGCCAGACGGAGTCGGGTCCCGCGACGGCGACCGTGCGGTCGCCGACCTTGTGGACCCACGGCACGATCCGGCCGTAGCTGAACCGCATCCGCAGCGCGGAACGCATCCGCACCCGGCCGGAGACGCCCTCCACGATCCGGATGAGCTGGGGCGCGCCGTCGCGCGGGGGCATGAAGTCGGTGACCCGGACCGTGCCGCGCGGGGTGTCCCACTCGGATTCCAGGATCAGTGAGTCGCCGCGGTAGCGACGCCGGTCGGCCGCGGGCGGTTCGGCGTCGGTGGGCCCGGCGGGGCCCACCCGCCAGAATCCGTGTTCCTCGGTGCCGAGCAGTCCGGCGAAGATCGCGTGCGAGTCGAAGCGGGGGAGACACAGCCAGTCGACGCTGCCGTCGCGGCAGACCAGTGCGGCGGTCTGCATGTCTCCGATGAGTGCGTAATCCTCGATGCGCCCGGCCACGTGCTTCACTCCAGTCGAACGGCCACGTCCGCCCCGCAGGGCGCTTGCTCCAGATGCTCCGGCTGGTGTCAGCCGGGTCCGCGTGTGTCAGCGGTCAAGGTCTTCGACGAGCTCTTGGTCCGGATGACGGGCGGGATGGTGCCGCTGGCCGGCCGGCTCGGCGGGCTGTGTCCGAGCAGGATACGTCGCGCCCCGGCGGTGCGGTGATCACGCCGGTGACGGCAATGCTCCATTCGGGTGAACGGGGCCTCGTTCCCGTCCCCCGCGCCGGTGGCAGGCCCGTTCCGTCCCTGATGAGAGCTCCTCCCCTTCACGGTGGGAGTGTCCGCCCCCGCCCGCGCGTCGCCGTACGTGAACACCCGACTGCCGCGTGTGGCCGGAAGCGGTCTCCCGATGTCGCTGATACCCTGGTACCCCGTGGACCGGTGGGAAACGGCGACAGCCGAGGACCCCGAAACCGCAGCGACGGCACCCCCCGATTCTTCCGGAGGGGACGCCGGTACGCACCTCCAGAACGCGACCACGGGAGCCCCCTCTTGGCGATGCCGCCCAAAACCACGACGACCAAGCACATCTTCGTCACCGGGGGTGTCGCCTCCTCCCTCGGCAAGGGCCTGACCGCCTCCAGCCTGGGTGCGCTCCTCAAGGCCCGGGGCCTGCGGGTCACGATGCAGAAGCTCGACCCGTACCTCAACGTCGACCCGGGCACGATGAACCCCTTCCAGCACGGCGAGGTGTTCGTCACCAACGACGGCGCCGAGACCGACCTGGACATCGGCCACTACGAGCGCTTCCTCGACGTCGACCTCGACGGCTCGGCCAACGTCACCACCGGCCAGGTCTACTCGCAGGTCATCGCCAAGGAGCGGCGCGGCGAGTACCTCGGTGACACCGTGCAGGTCATCCCGCACATCACCAACGAGATCAAGTCCCGCATCCGCCGCATGGCCACCGACGACGTGGACGTCGTCATCACCGAGGTCGGCGGCACCGTCGGCGACATCGAGTCCCTGCCGTTCCTGGAGACCGTCCGCCAGGTCCGCCACGAGGTCGGCCGCGACAACGTCTTCGTCGTGCACATCTCGCTGCTGCCCTACATCGGCCCCTCCGGCGAGCTGAAGACCAAGCCGACCCAGCACTCGGTCGCCGCCCTCCGGAACATCGGTATCCAGCCCGACGCGATCGTGCTGCGCGCCGACCGCGAGGTCCCGACCGCCATCAAGCGCAAGATCTCGCTGATGTGCGACGTCGACGAGGCCGCGGTGGTCGCCGCGATCGACGCCAAGTCGATCTACGACATCCCGAAGGTGCTGCACACCGAGGGCCTCGACGCCTACGTCGTCCGCAAGCTCGACCTGCCCTTCCGCGACGTGGACTGGACCGTCTGGGAGGACCTCCTGGACCGCGTCCACAACCCGGAGCACGAGGTCACCGTCGCGCTCGTCGGCAAGTACATCGACCTGCCCGACGCCTACCTCTCGGTCACCGAGGCCATGCGGGCCGGCGGCTTCGCCAACAAGGCCCGCGTCAAGGTCAAGTGGGTCACCTCCGACGACTGCAAGACCCCGGCCGACGCCGAGAAGCAGCTCGGCGACGTCGACGCGATCCTCGTCCCCGGCGGCTTCGGCGACCGCGGTGTGAGCGGCAAGGTCGGCGCCATCCGGTACGCCCGCGAGAACAAGGTGCCGCTGCTCGGCATCTGCCTCGGCCTCCAGTGCATCGTCATCGAGGCCGCCCGGAACCTGGCCGACATCCCCGAGGCCAACTCCACCGAGTTCGACCCCGCCACCGCGCACCCCGTCGTCTCCACGATGGAGGAGCAGCTCGCGTACGTCGAGGGCGCCGGCGACCTGGGCGGAACGATGCGCCTCGGTCTCTACCCGGCGAAGCTCGCCGAGGGCTCGATCGTCCGCGAGGTCTACGACGACCAGCCGTACGTGGAGGAGCGCCACCGTCACCGCTACGAGGTGAACAACGCCTACCGCGCGGAGCTGGAGAAGAAGGCCGGTCTGGTCTTCTCCGGCACCTCCCCGGACAACAAGCTCGTCGAGTACGTCGAGTACCCGCGCGAGATCCACCCCTACCTGGTCGCCACCCAGGCGCACCCGGAGCTGAAGTCCCGCCCCACCCGCCCCCACCCGCTCTTCGCGGGCCTGGTCAAGGCGGCCGTGGAGCGCAAGACGGCGAAGTAGTACGGCGCGTTAACGTTGCCGGGGTACGGGTCCCTTTCCGGGGCGCGTACCCCGGCTTTCGCATGTGGGAGGACGTAGATGGAGCTGCAGGACACCCCGGAGGAGTGGCGGATCGTCGCCACGACGACCCCGTTCCAGGGAAACAAGACGAGTGTCCGCACGGACGACGTGGTCATGCCGGACGGCACGGTCGCGCGCCGCGACTACCAGGTCCACCCCGGCTCGGTGGCCGTCGTCGCCCTCGACGAGCAGGACCGGGTCCTGCTGGTCAAGCAGTACCGGCACCCGGTGCGGCAGAAGCTCTGGGAGATCCCGGCGGGGCTCCTCGACGTGCCCGGTGAGAACCCGCTGCACGCGGCGCAGCGCGAGCTGTACGAGGAGGCGCACGTCAAGGCCGAGGACTGGCGGGTCCTCGCCGACGTCTACACGACGCCCGGCGGCTGCGACGAGGCGGTACGGATCTTCCTGGCGCGGGACCTGTCTGAGGCGGAGAACGAACGCTTCGAGGTCGCGGACGAGGAGGCCGACATGGAGCTGGCGCGGGTGCCGGTCGCGGAGCTGGTGCGCGGGGTGCTCGCGGGCGAGCTGCACAACAACTGCCTGGTGGTGGGGGTGCTGTCGCTGGCGGCGGCGCGGGCGGGGGAGGGGGTGGAGTCGCTGCGGCCGGCGGACGCGGCGTGGCCGGCCCGCCCGTTCGAGTCATAGCCCCAGCCCACGCGCGGGCCCGGCCCCGCTCTCCCGGGTGAGCCTCTGACTGCTGCCCGTGCGGGCCCCGCACGGGCAGTCGTCCCGCCGCCCGCCGCCCGCGTGGCGATTCCTCCCGCCGGGACGGCGCCCGCCCGCGGGGCCGGCCACCCGCCCGTGTGGGCAGCCGCCCGCGCGCCCACCCCACCGCCTGTGTGGGCAGCCGCCCGCGCGCCCACCCCACCGCCTGTGTGGGCAGCCGCCCGCGCGCCCACCCTCACTCCCGTGGGGGTGGTCGTCCCGCAGCACGGTGCCCACCCGCCCGGCCCGGCGACGCCTCGCCCACCGCCGTGTGGGCAATCGTCCCGCAGGGCGGGACGGGTGGGCACACGGGACGGCGCCCTTCGGCGGGCGCCTCCGCCCTGTGCCTGGACCCGCACCCAGCGATGCGGCGCACAAAGGGTGCGGGTTCAGGCGCGGAAGCCTCGGCCCGGCAAGGGGCGCCGTCCGTTGTGCCCACCCGTTCCGCCCCAGCGGAACAGATGCCCACAACGCGGGTGGGCGGACGGCAGGGGTGAACGCCCCAGCGGGGAGATGCCCGCCACGCGGGGCGGTTGGGACGGCAAGGGGGTGCCGCCCCGGCGGAACAGATGGCCACAACGCCGGGGCGACGGTAGGGGCGGGCACCGCCCCAGCTGGGAGATGCCCGCAACGAGGGTGGGCGGCGGCAGGGGGCACCGCCTCAGCTGGGAGATGCCCGCAACGCGGGGTGGCGGGGACCGCAAGTGGGTGCCGCGTCGGCGGGGCGGAGGCTCGCGGCGAGGGGGGCGTCGCGGGTCTGGCGGGGCAGGTGGCCGTCGTGGGGTGGTGTGACGATCTGTTGATCCGATCGGGGGACGTGTCCGTCGTGCTCCGACGGGTCCGTGTCGTGCCCTGAACTACGCTCGGGAACGCCCGTGCGGAGACCCCCGCGGGATCGGCTCGTGCGCAGGTGGACGGGAGCGTGGCCCGTGACGGATCAGGCGGTGGCGGCGGCCGGCAGCCGCCAGTTCTTCGGGCGGCAGCGGGAGTTGAAGGCCCTGCGCGCCGACATCGAGCGGACCGGCCTCGACACCCTCACCGGCCGCAAGGCCCCCCGCGCCCGGGTCCTCCTGATCGCCGGCAAGCCCGGCTCCGGACGTACCGCGCTCGCCGAGGAACTGGCCGCGGGCCTCGCCGACCGCTACCCCGACGGGACCTTCCGGGCCCGGCTCACCGAGCCCGACGGCGCCCAGGTGCCGACCGCCCGGGTCGCCCAGGAGCTCCTCGCCCAGCTCGGCGTCGCCGAACCGCCCGGCGCCGGGGAGGACGAGCTGACCGAACTGGTCAGGAACGCCCTGGGCGAGCGCCGGGCCCTCCTCGTCCTGGACGACGCCGTCGACGCCGAGCAGGCCGACCCCCTGATCCCCGACAACCCCGCCGTCCTGGTGGTGGGCGTCGCCCGCGGACCGCTCACCGGCATCCCCGACGTACGGCCGTGCACGCTCGGCGGGCTCGACCCCAAGTCGGCCATCGAGCTGCTCACCACCTTCACCGGCTCCGTACGCATCACCGTCGATCCGCAGGCGGCCGAGACCCTCGTCGAGGAGTGCGGCGGGCTGCCCGGCGCGGTCGTCCTCGCCGGCGGCTGGCTCTCCACCCACCCCAAGGCCTCCGTCGCCGATCTCGCCAAACGGCTGCGCGGGCTCTCCGGCGACCCCCTCACCCGGGCCTTCCTGCTGGCCCACGAGGCGCTGCCCGCCACCGCCGCCCGGATACTGCGATTCCTCGCGCTCGCCCCGCTCGGCCGGGCCGACGCCCACACCGCCTCCGCCCTGGCCGGCTGCTCGGTGTCGGCGGCCGCCACCACCCTCGCCGACTTCGCCGCCCTGGGGCTCGTCTCCGCCGGTGACGACGGGCAGTACGAGGTCCCCGGTCATCTCGTCCCCCTCCTGCGCGACCGGCTCGAGGAGAGCGACCGGCCCGCCGAGGTGCAGCTCGCGCGGGCCCGGATGCTGGAGCGGACCGTACGGCTCCTCCAGTCCTGCCGTGCGGTCACCGAGCCCGAGGGCTCGGCGGCGCGCCGGAAACTGGCCGGCCTGCCGCGCGCCCTGCGCTTCCCCAGCGCGGCCGCCGGGGCCGTCTGGCTCCGCTCCCGGCAGCCCGTCCTCCTCGCCTCCGCCCGGCTCGCCGTCGCCGACGGGGAGCTCGACACCCTCGCACGGCGCCTTGTCGCCTCCCTGGTGAGGGCGCTCGCCGCGCACCGGGGGGCGGAGGCCGCGGCGCCCGAGCTGTACGGCCTGCATCAGCTGGTCCTGAACGTGGCCGAGCGGCGCGGACTGCACCGTGAGCGGGCCGCCGCCCTGCTCAACCTGGCCGATCTCGACGCCCGCACCGGGCGGACCAAGGACGCTCTGCTGCGATATCGGTCGGCTTTGGATGCCGGACGCGCAGCAAATGATCCGTACGCGACGGGTCGCGCGATGGAATCCGTAGGAGGGGCGTATCAAGAGCTGGGGGACTGGCAGCGGGCCGGTGACTGGTACGGACGGGCGCTCGCTCAGCGCCTCGCCCGCGACGAGCGAGCCGACCAGGCCCGGCTGTACACCCGCCTCGGCGCCGTACAGACCTACGCGGGCCGGTACGGCGAGGCCCTGCGGAACTGGCGCGCCGCCGCGGCCGGCTATCGACGGCTCGCCGATCTCCCGGGCTACGCGCGGTCGTTGAGCGAGGCGGCCCGGGTCCAGGAGTACGCCGGACGGCCCGAGGAGTCCCTGCGGACCTGCGAGGAGGCGGTGGAGTGGGCGCGTCGGGCGCAGGACACCCGGCTCCAGGCCGCGCTCCAGCTGCGGCTCGCCGACACCCTCGACCGGCTCGGCGACCCGGCGGCGGCCCGGCTGCACCGGGCCGCCGCGGAAAGACTGCTGGAAACGGAAAGATCCGCCTACGAAATCCGCAGTGTGTCTGCCGAAGATTAGTACTTTGAAAGGCTAGACAGAGGGAACTCCTTCATTAGACTGGGTTGCGCCGCGTTCGAACGTGGTCTGTCCCGGTGCGCCTACGTGCATCCGGGTGTGTATCGCATTGCCCCATGTATCCCTCCCTGATTCAAGGACCGTGATCGACGATGAAGGTCGGCATCCCCCGCGAGGTCAAGAACAACGAGTTCCGCGTGGCCATCACCCCCGCCGGTGTCCACGAGCTCGTCCGCCACGGCCACCAGGTCTTCGTCGAGCAGAACGCCGGTGTCGGCTCCTCGATCACGGACGAGGAGTACGTCGCCGCCGGCGCCGAGATCCTCCCCACCGCCGACGAGGTCTGGGCCACCGCCGACCTGCTGCTCAAGGTCAAGGAGCCGATCGCGGAGGAGTACCACCGCCTCCGCAAGGACCAGACGCTCTTCACCTACCTGCACCTCGCCGCCTCCAAGGAGTGCACGGACGCGCTCCTGGCCTCCGGCACCACCGCCATCGCCTACGAGACGGTCGAGACCGCGAACCGCGCGCTCCCGCTGCTCGCCCCGATGTCCGAGGTCGCGGGCCGCCTGGCCCCGCAGGTCGGCGCGTACCACCTGATGCGCTCGGTCGGCGGCCGTGGTGTCCTCCCCGGCGGTGTCCCCGGTACCCACGCCGGCGAGTGCGTCGTCATCGGTGGCGGCGTCTCCGGCTGGAACGCCACCCAGATCGCCGTCGGCATGGGCTTCCACGTGACCCTGCTCGACCGTGACATCAACAAGCTCCGCGAGGCCGACAAGATCTTCGGCACCAAGGTGAAGACGATCGTCTCCAACGCCTACGAGCTGGAGAAGGCCGTCGTCGAGGCCGACCTCGTCATCGGTGCCGTCCTCATCCCGGGCGCCAAGGCCCCGAAGCTGGTCACCAACGAGCTCGTCGCGAAGATGAAGCCCGGAAGTGTCCTTGTCGACATCGCGATCGACCAGGGCGGTTGCTTCGAGGACTCGCACCCGACCACCCACGCGGAGCCGACCTTCCAGGTCCACGACTCGGTCTTCTACTGCGTCGCCAACATGCCGGGCGCGGTCCCGAACACCTCCACCTACGCCCTCACCAACGCCACGCTGCCCTACATCGTGTCGCTGGCGAACAACGGCTGGGTCGAGGCGCTGCGCCGCGACGCCGCGCTCGGTCTCGGCCTCAACACCCATGACGGCAAGGTGGTTTACAAGGAGGTCGCCGAGGCGCACGGCCTCGAGCACATCGAGCTGAGCACCCTCCTGGGCTGACCCTCACGGCACCGCCGTCAACGCGTGCCGTCAATCCGCGCACCGGCCGGACCTTGTTCGACAAGGTCCGGCCGGACGTGTGTCCGGACCCGGCGGAACGTTCGGCCAACTCGCCTCGAACGTAACTGTTTAACCGTTTCGCACACCCCTGAAACGTGTGGATGCATGCCTGCGCACCCTTGACAGAGAGGTGTTCGGTTGCCGACACATCGGGCCGGGTCCGGCGGATTGTGTTGCTGCGGAGCGGTGACACGCCATAGAGTCGCCAACCGTCGGCATGGTGCCACGCTGACCTATCGATAAATGTTCCTGGTGACATCCAAGGAGGTAAGACGACTTGTGAATGAGTCGACAATTACTCCCGGGAGCGGTGCGCCAGGTGCTCCGATCGGCTCCGTCGCGGTGCGGACCTTCGCGACGCACCAGCCCATGACGACAGCCCACACGATGAAGACGATGGACGGCCTACACGTGAACGCCACGGCCGGCAACGAGATGGGCCGAGAGTCCACCCACTTCGCCGCCTTTGACGAGGTGCCCGAGGGGCACTTCTACGACCCCGACGCCGAGTACGAGCCCGACCCGGAGTACGCGGCCACCCTCGCACCCGACGCTGCCCGCCAGCGCCGCGAGCGGATCGGCCCCACCGGACGGCCCCTGCCGTACTTCCCGATCCCCGGTCCCCTGACCGACCACGGACCGGCGAAGATCATCGCGATGTGCAACCAGAAGGGCGGCGTCGGCAAGACCACGTCGACCATCAACCTGGGTGCCGCGCTCGCGGAGTACGGACGGCGGGTGCTGCTCGTCGACTTCGACCCGCAGGGAGCCCTGTCGGTCGGCCTCGGCGTGAACCCGATGGAGCTCGACCTCACCGTCTACAACCTGCTCATGGAGCGGGGCATGTCGGCCGACGAGGTCCTCCTCAAGACCGCCGTGCCCAACATGGACCTGCTGCCGAGCAACATCGACCTCTCGGCCGCCGAAGTCCAGCTCGTCAGCGAGGTCGCGCGCGAGTCCACGCTCCAGCGCGCCCTGAAGCCGCTGATGAACGACTACGACTACATCGTGATCGACTGTCAGCCCTCGCTCGGCCTGCTGACCGTGAACGCCCTGACGGCGGCTCACAAGGTCATCGTGCCGCTGGAGTGCGAGTTCTTCGCGCTGCGCGGCGTGGCCCTGCTGACCGAGACCATCGAGAAGGTCCAGGAGCGGCTCAACCCCGAGCTCGAACTCGACGGCATCCTCGCCACGATGTACGACTCGCGGACCGTGCACAGCCGTGAGGTCCTCGCGCGCGTCGTCGAGGCCTTCGACGACCACGTGTACCACACCGTCATCGGGCGGACCGTGCGCTTCCCGGAGACCACGGTCGCCGGCGAGCCCATCACCACCTACGCCTCCAACTCCGTGGGCGCCGCCGCCTACCGCCAGCTCGCCAGGGAGGTGCTCGCCCGGTGTCACGCCGAGTGAGTCTGCCCGGCGCCGACGAACTCTTCCGTACGACCGGGGGGACGGCGCTCCAGGCGTCCGCACCCCGCCGGGCCGTTCCGGCACCCGCGGGCGAGCGCGACCCGGCGGCGGCCGAGAGCTCCGCGGAGCACACGGCGGCGGACTCCGAGGCGGCGGAACCCCGGGCCAGGACGGCGGAGCCGGAGGGCGCCCCCAAGGCCGCGCCGTCCACCGCGGTGCCCGCCCCGGCGGCGCGCCGGCGCGGTGGCCGCACCCCGAACCGGCGGCCCAGCGGCCGTGAGCGCCACGACGAGAAGATCACGGTCTACGTCTCCGCCGAGGAGCTGATGGACCTGGAGCACGCCCGGCTCGTCCTGCGCGGCGAGCACGGCCTCGCCGTCGACCGGGGCCGAATCGTCCGGGAGGCCGTCGCGGTCGTCCTGGCGGACCTGGAATCCCGCGGCGACGCGAGCATCCTCGTCCGCCGCCTGCGGGGCCGCTGACGGTAGCCTGCGGGCTGCCACGCTCCTCGTTCCCCTGGACCACCATGCACCACACGCCCGACGAAACGTCCCGCCCGCCGCGGCGCCGCGTCCTGGGCCGCGGGCCGGGCGACGGGGAGGCGGAGGCGCCGCCGTCCGCCGCCGGGTCCGGGGCGCCGGTGGAGGCCGCCGGGTCCGGGGTGTCCGTGGAGGCCGCCGGGCCCGCGGAGGCCGGAGAAGCCGGGGTGACCTGCCCCGGGGCCGCTGCGGAGCGTGAGACGGGACGCGGGGCCGCGGCCCGGGCCGACGTCGCGGCGGAGCCGGTGGCCGTGGCCGTGGCCGGTTCCGGGGCCGCCGAGGGCGGTGACGGGCGGTTCACCGTGCGGCTCGCCAACTTCGAAGGACCCTTCGATCTGCTGCTCCAGCTGATCACCAAGCACCGGCTCGACGTCACCGAGGTCGCCCTCTCCCGGGTCACCGACGAGTTCATGGCCCACCTGCGCGCCCTCGGTCCCGACGGCGACCTCGACCAGACCACCGAGTTCCTCGTCGTCGCCGCCACCCTGCTCGACCTCAAGGCCGCCCGGCTGCTGCCGGCCGCCGAGGTGGAGGACGAGGCCGACCTCGCGCTCCTGGAGGCGCGCGACCTGCTCTTCGCCCGGCTCCTCCAGTACCGGGCGTACAAACGCGTCGCGGCGATCTTCGAGGAGCGCTGGGAGGCCGAGGGCCGCCGTCATCCCCGTACCGTCGGACTCGAACCGCACCACGCCGCCCTGCTCCCCGAGGTCGTCATCTCCCTCGGCGCCGAGGGATTCGCCCGGCTGGCCGCCAAGGCGATGCAGCCGAAGGCCGAGCCGCAGGTGTACGTCGACCACATCCACGCCCCGCTCGTCAGCGTCCGCGAGCAGGCCGCCGTGGTCGTCGCGCTGCTGCGGGGGCGCGGGACGGCGCTCTTCCGGGAGCTGATCGAGGACGCCGGCGACGACACCCTCACGGTCGTGGCCCGTTTCCTCGCCCTCCTGGAGCTCTACCGGGAGAAGGCCGTCGCCCTCGACCAGGAGACCGCCCTGGGGGACCTCACGGTCTCCTGGACCGGCGGGGAGGCGGACCCGTCCGCGGCCGTGACCGACGAATTCGACCAGGAGGCCACCGCGTGAGCGACCTCAAGCCCGCACTCGAAGCCGTCCTCATGGTCGTCGACGAGCCCGCCACCGAGGCCCATCTCGCCAAGGTCCTCGAGCGCCCGCCCCACGAGGTGGCCGATGCCCTGCGCGAGCTGGCCGACGAGTACACCGCCCAGGGCCGCGGATTCGAGCTGCGTCACGTGGCCGGCGGCTGGCGGTACTACACCCGCCCCGCGTACGCCCCGGCCGTCGAGGCCTTCGTCCTGGAGGGGCAGCAGGCCCGCCTCACCCAGGCGGCCCTGGAGACCCTGGCGGTCGTCGCGTACCGCCAGCCGGTCAGCCGTTCCCGGGTCTCCGCAGTCCGCGGGGTCAACTGCGACGGGGTGATGCGGACCCTCCTGCAGCGGGGTCTGGTGGAGGAGACGGGCGCGGAACCCGAAACAGGTGCGATCCTGTACAGGACGACGAACTATTTCCTGGAGCGGATGGGCCTGCGCGGCCTGGACGAGCTCCCCGAGCTCGCGCCCTTCCTCCCCGAGGCGGAGGCGGTCGAGCCGGACTCGCTCGAAGGGGTTCCGTCGTTCGATCCGGATGCACCGGATCGTGAGGACGACGACGACAAGACGGAAGTTTGATGCGAAGCAGCAGCGGCAGGAACAGCAGCGGAAACAACGGCGGGAGCCGTGGTGGCAACAGCGGCGGCCGCGGCGGCAGCAGCGGTGGCGGCCGTGGTGGCAGCGGCAGCGGCGGCGGTGGCGGCTACCGGGGCTCCGGTGGCGGCAGCGGCTCCGGTGGCGGTGGCTACCGGGGCGGCAGCGGCTCCGGTGGCGGCGGTGGCTACCGCGGTGGCAGCGGCTCCGGCGGCAGTGGCGGCGGCGGTGGCTACCGGGGTGCCGGTGGCGGCGGCCGGGACGACCAGCGCCCGAGCAACCCGCGCCGGCCTCGCCCCGAGGAGCGCTCCTACGACGTGAGCCCTCCCGCCGAGGCCCCCAAGAAGGGGCGCGGCTCCGCGGCCCGCGGCGGCGCCAAGGGTGGCCCCAAGGCCCCCCAGGGCGGTACGCCGCCCCGTCGCGGCCCGCACGGGCAGCGGCAGGCCCCGGCCCGTTCGCGCGAGCTCGACGCCAAGATCGAGCAGCGCAACCGGGAGCGGTACGAGGGCCGGCCGGAGATCAAGACCCCGAAGACCTTCCCCGGCGCCGAGCAGGAGGGCGAGCGGCTGCAGAAGGTCCTCGCGCGTGCCGGCATGGGCTCGCGGCGTGCCTGCGAGGAACTCATCGAGCAGGCCAGGGTCGAGGTCAACGGCGAGATCGTCCTGGAGCAGGGCAAGCGCGTCGACCCGGAGAAGGACGAGATCAAGGTGGACGGCCTGACCGTCGCCACCCAGTCGTACCTGTTCTTCGCGCTGAACAAGCCGGCCGGTGTCGTCTCCACCATGGAGGACCCGGACGGCCGCCAGTCGCTCGGTGACTACGTCAACAACCGTGAGACCCGGCTCTTCCACGTCGGCAGGCTCGACACGGAGACCGAGGGCATCATCCTGCTCACCAACCACGGTGAGCTGGCCCACCGCCTCACGCACCCGAAGTACGGCGTGAAGAAGACCTACCTGGCGGCCATCACCGGCCCGCTGCCCCGCGAGGTCGGCAAGCGGCTCAAGGACGGCATCCAGCTGGAGGACGGCTACGCCCGCGCCGACCACTTCCGCGTGGTCGAGCAGACCGGCAAGAACTACCTGGTCGAGGTCACGCTGCACGAGGGCCGCAAGCACATCGTGCGCCGCATGCTGGCCGAGGCGGGCTTCCCGGTCGAGAAGCTGGTCCGGACCGCGTTCGGCCCGATCGCGCTCGGCGACCAGAAGTCGGGCTGGCTGCGCCGGCTCACCAACACGGAGGTCGGCATGCTGATGAAGGAAGTCGGCATGTAAGGCCCCCGCTCCACGCGGCGAAGCCCGTGACCGTCCGGCGGTCACGGGCTTCGCCGTGTCCGGTCTCGCCGTGTTCGTGCCTCGCCGTGTTCCGGTCACGTTCCTTTCGGTCTTGTGGCCGAAGGTCGTCCCGCTTTATAGTCAGGGTGACTCTTAAGGAGGCGGGCGTGAGCCTCGCAGACGTACTCGCACCGTTGCAACAGCCCCTCTTCACCGTCCTGGACACCCCGGTCAGCTGGACCGAGGTCCTGGGATTCGGCAGCGGAGCGCTCTGCGTCTGGCTCGTCGCCCGCCAGCACCTCGCCAACTGGCCGATCGGCATCGCCAACAACCTGTTCTTCGTCCTGCTCTTCTCGCAGGCGGGGCTCTACGCCGACGCCGGCCTCCAGATCGTCTTCATCACCCTCGCCGTGTACGGCTGGTGGACCTGGACCCACGGGGGTGGACCAGGCTCCGACGCCCTCCCGGTGCGCCGCACCACGCGCACCGAGTGGACGTGGCTGCTCACCGCGGGGGTGGTGGGGACCCTCGCCCTCACCCTGCTGCTCGACCGCGCCACCGACTCCACCGTCCCCTTCTGGGACGCCCTGACCACCGCGCTCTCTCTCATGGCGACCTATGGCCAGTGCCGCAAGCGCGTCGAGTCCTGGTGGCTGTGGATCGCCGCCGACGTGGTCTACATACCGCTGTACGCCCACAAGGAGCTGTACCTCACCTCCCTGCTGTACGTCGGCTTCCTGACGCTCTGCGTCCTCGGCCTGCGCGGCTGGACCAAGGACCTCGGCGCCCGGCGCGCCCTCCCGGTGGAGGCGACGGCATGAAGCACGACGACACGGCGGGCGGCGGCACGAAGCACGACGACACGGCGGGCGGCGGCGTGAAGCGCTACGGACACGGGCTGGTCCTCGGCAAGTTCTATCCGCCGCACGCCGGCCACCACCACCTCGTCACCACCGCCCTCGACCGCTGCGAACGCCTCACCGTGCTCGTCTGCGCCTCCTCCGTGGAGTCCGTCCCGCTCGACGAACGCGTCGCCTGGATGCGCGAGATCCACCCCGAAGCCCTCGTCGTCGGCGCCGTCGACGACATCCCCGTCGACCTCCACGACCCGGACGTGTGGGACGCCCACATGGCCGTCTTCCGGGCCGCCGTGCCCGAGCCCGTCGACGCGGTCTTCACCTCGGAGCCGTACGGGGAGGAGCTCGCCCGCCGCTTCGGCGCCGACTCCGTGTGCGTCGACCCCGACCGCACCCGCTTCCCCGTCTCCGGCACAGCCGTCCGCGCCGACCCCGCCGGCTGCTGGGACTTCCTGGCACCGCCCGTGCGGGCCGCGCTCACCCGGCGGATCGTCGTCCTCGGCGCCGAGTCCACCGGCACCACCACCATGGCCCTCGCCCTCGCCGACCACTACCGGCGGCGCGGCGGAGTCTGGGCCCGCACCCGGTGCGTACCGGAGTACGGCCGCGAGTACAGCGAGCTCAAGCTCGCCGAACTCCGCGCCGAACGCCCCGAAGCGACCTGGGCCGACGTCACCTTCCACTCCTCCGACTTCCCCGTCATCGCCCAGCGGCAGGCCGAACTGGAGGAGGAGGCGGCCCGCGACGGCTCACCCGTGCTGTTCTGCGACACCGACGCCTTCGCCACCACCATCTGGCACGAGCGGTACATGGGCACCACCAGCGCCGCCACCGGTGAGATCGCCGCCCGAGGGCGGCAGCACCTCTGGCTCCTCACCGACCACCGGGGCGTCGACTTCGAGGACGACGGACTGCGCGACGGGGAACACCTCCGGCCCTGGATGACCGCCCGCTTCCTCACCCAGCTCGCCCACAGCGGCCGCCGTACGGCCGTTCTCAGCGGCCCCCACGAGGAACGGCTCGCGGCCGCCGTCGCCGCCGTGGACGCGCTGCTCGCCGAGGGGTGGCACCTCACCGACCCCCTGCCGGAGCGCCGATGACCGGACACCGCGTGCCCGAGGGCTACGACCCGCGCGCCTTCGAGCCCTTCGCCGTCACCGCCGACCTCGCCGTCCTCACCCTCCGCGAGGAGCGCCTCCACGTCCTGCTCGTCGAGCGCGGCCAGGAGCCGTACGCCGGATCCTGGGCGCTCCCCGGCGGATTCGTGCTGCCGCGCGAGTCCGCCGAGCGGGCAGCCCGCCGCGAACTCGCCGAGGAGACCGGCCTCTCCGAGGCCACCGTCGCCGGACTCCACCTCGAACAGCTCCGCACCTACAGCGAGCCGGACCGCGACCCCAGGATGCGGGTCGTCTCCGTCGCCTTCACCGCGCTCGTCCCCGACCCTCCCGAGCCCCGGGGCGGCGGCGACGCGGCCCAGGCGCGGTGGCTGCCGTACGACACCGTCCGGGGTCTCGCCTTCGACCACGACCGGATCCTCGCCGACGCCCATGAACGGGTCGGCGCCAAGCTGGAGTACACCTGCCTCGCGACCGCCTTCTGCCCGCCCGAGTTCACCCTCGGCGAGCTGCGGCAGGTCTACGAGACGGTCTGGGGCGTCGAACTCGACCGCCCCAACTTCCGGCGCAAGGTCCTCACCACGCCCGGCTTCGTCCAGGCCGTGGCAGGACCTCCGCGCCTCACCGGCGGACGGGGGAAACCGGCCGCTCTCTACCGGGCGGGCGGGGCCACCACCCTCCACCCGCCCCTCCTGCGACCGGAAGGACGCCCCGTATGAACCTCACACGCACCGCGACCAAGCAGGCCGCGACCGGCTCCCTGATCGGGCTGGCGCTCGGCGACGCGCTGGGCTTCCCGACCGAGTTCAACGACGTCCCGTCGATCCTCGCGAAGACCGGCCCCTGGCGTGAGATGGCGCTGCCCGTCCGTGACGGCACGGCGTACGTCACCGACGACACCCAGATGGCCCTCGCCTTCGCCCGGGGCATCCGTACCGCCATGGACCGCGGAGTGCTCGCCCCGGAGCGACTCGCCGGGCCCGTACGGGAGGAGTTCATCGACTGGTACCGCTCCCCGGAGAACAACCGCGCCCCCGGCAACACCTGCCTCAGCGCCTGCCGGCTCCTGATGCTCGACACGCCCTGGCAGGACGCCAGCCAGATCGGCTCCAAGGGCTGCGGCGCCAACATGCGCGTCACCCCCATCGGGCTCGTCCCCGGTCTGAGCGAGGAGCAGCGGGCGGGCGCCGCGCAGCTCCAGGCCGCCCTCACCCACGGCCACCCCACCGCGCTCGCCGCCTCCGACCTCACCGCCCGCGCCGTGTACCTCCTCGCCCAGGGCGTGGAGCCCGCCGGACTCGTCGGGCAGCTGCGCTCGTACGCGTACGACAACCGTTCCCGCTACCACGAGCACTGGCTCGGCGACCTCTGGACCCGCTCCCAGGACCCCTCCGCCCTCTCGTTCGTCCAGCGAGGCTGGGACGAGTGCCTGGCGATCCTGGAGCGCCTGGACGCCGTCCAGCGCACCGCCGACCCGGAGCTCGACCCCTGCACGTACACCGGTGACGGCTGGATCGCCGAGGAAGCCCTTGCGACCGGGCTCCTCTGCTTCCTCCTCTTCCCCGAGCAGCCCCTCACCGTGCTGCGCCGCGCCGCCTGCACCCGTGGTGACTCCGACTCCATCGCCGCCCTCGCGGGAGCGTTCGCCGGCGCCCACCTCGGCGCCGACGCCTGGCCGAAGGAGTGGGCGGAGCGCGTCGAGTACCGGAGCGACCTGCTGACCCTCGGCGCGCTCTGGGACGCTTGATCCATGACGCTCTCCCCGGATTCCGCGCTCGACGCCGACCTCGCCGCCGTCGGGCGCTGCTCACGGGCATCCACCTGATGCGTTCGGGCGAGGTGCAGGCGCATCTGCCGGCCCTGGTCGTGGAGGTGGCCGAGGCGTCCGCCCGGCTGCCCGACCTCGTCGTACGGGCCCGGCGGGACGTTCTCTAGAGCGGGTGGAGGGCGGAGGCGCGGCGCGCGCGGATCAGGAAGTCCTGCACGCGCGCGTGGTCCGGCACGGCCGGGAGCGGGGTCGTGTCGTGGGCGCGGTCCGCCTCCTCCTGGAGGCGGTCCATCCAGGACTCGACCTCCTTCCAGGAGACCTCGCCGCGCTTGACCGTGAGGAGACGCTCGCGCTCCTCGCCGACGTCGATCCGGAGCTCGCCCGTGCGCAGCAGGTCGCGGCAGCTGGTCAGCAGCCGCAGCAGGTGCATGGCGTGCTTCCAGCGCGGATGGCCGTACTGGCGCACGTCCGCGTCGAGCTTGCGGCGCTGGCCCCCGGCGTAACGGACGAAGGTCTGATGGGCCTGCCGGGAGAGGAAGGCCCCGCGCAGTGCGAGGAGTTCACGGCCGAGCTCGTCGACGTGCGTGACCAGGGGGGAGTGGAGGCACTCCAGGACGTTCGGGTTGTTGCGCAGGGCCAGCTCGCAGAATCGTTCCAGCTCCCAGCTGAACTGCTCCTCGCCGGGCCCCTCCACATGCGCGGGGGGCTTCTCGAAATGCCAGAACAGCGGCGTCGGGGCGAGATAGACGCCCCGGACGTCCGTGTCGCTGTCCTCGGTCGCGAGACCGAAGGCACGCGAGCCCATGACGCAGGAGTAGATCGTGTGTTGGCGCACCAGGTCGTCCGGAGTCATGCGGGTCATGCGGGTCAGGCTACGCGAGAGTGATCGTGTCCCCGGATACGGTGATCCGCTCGGCCGGGAGCGGGCGGGTGGCGGGCCCGTTCGCCACCGCACCGTCGGCGATACGGAACTTGGAACCGTGGCAGGGACAGTCGATGGTGCCGTCCGCGACCTTGTTCACCGTGCAGCCCTGATGGGTACAGATCGCGGAGAAGGCCTTGAACTCCCCAGCCGCGGGCTGCGTGACGACCACCTTCTCCTTCGCGAAGACCATGCCCCCGCCGACCGGGATCTCGGAGGTGCCGGCAAGCCGGGCGCCGGCGGCGGGAGAGGAGGCCGCGGCCGAGGGGGACCCGGGGGAGGGTGACGCCGGCGAGGCGGACGTGGCGGGCGGGGCGCTCGGCGTGGCCGGGGTGTCGGTGCTCGTACCGCCGTCACCCCCACCGTCCGAGCCGCAGCCCGTCGTCAGGGCCGCGGCGGCGAACAGGACGGTACGGCGAGGGGTGGCGCGTGAAGTCATGCCGCCAGCTTGGCCGCGCGGCGCACCAGGGTCCCGCAACACGCCTGCACCCGGCGCCCGGCTCCCCCACACGGCCGTCCCGGCCGCCCCCTACGCCGAGTGGCGGAACACCCCGGTTCGGGTGACATTGAGCCTGTCTCGAACCGGACGAAAGGCAGGACCATGGCGGGAAACGACCTCGGCAGTCTCCTCGGCGGCCTCCTCGGCGGCACCGGCGGACAGAGCGGCGGTGCCGGCAGCCTCCTCGGCTCCCTGCTCGGTGCCCTCGCCGGCGGCAAGAGCACGGGCGCCGGCGGCGCGAACCCGCTCGGCGGGCTCCTCGACATGCTCACGAAGTCGGGCCTCACCGACCAGACGCAGTCCTGGGTCGGCACCGGTGAGAACAAGCCCGTCAGCGGCGCACAGATCGCCGAGGCCCTCTCCGACGGCACCCTCCAGAAGGTCGCGGCCGACGCCGGCGTCAGCCCGCAGGAGGCGGCCGACCGGATCGCGCAGACGCTGCCGGAGGCCGTCGACAAGCTGACCCCGAACGGCTCGGTGCCCCAGGGCTCCCTCGAGGACATCATCCGCGAGCAGCGGCTCTGACCGCCCCAGGGGGCATGTCCGGCCGTCCGTCCTCCGTCTCGGAGGGCGGGCGCCGCCGCGCGCGGCCCCCGCCCCTGACTAGGCTGAACGGAGCACTGAACGCAGGCGAAGGAGCACGACGTGGCGGTACGAGCGGTCCGAGGAGCCGTCCAGCTGGAGCGGGACGAGGCCGGACACATGCGCGAGCAGGTCGAGGAGCTGCTCACCGCCGTCCTCGCGCGCAACGACCTCACCGCCGACGACCTCATCAGCATCTGGTTCACGGCCACGCCCGACCTCCACAGCGACTTCCCCGCCGCCGCGGCCCGGGACATCGGGATCGTGGACGTCCCCCTGATCTGCGCACAGGAGCTCGACATCGAAGGGGCGATGCCGAGAGTCGTCCGGCTCCTCGCCCACGTCGAGACCGATCTTCCCAAGTCCCGCATCGCGCACGTCTACCTCGGCGCCGCGGCCGCCCTCCGCAAGGACATCGCCCAGTGAGAACAGCGCTCGTCATCGGCACCGGACTGATCGGCACCTCCGCCGCGATCGCCCTCGCGGGCCGGGGCGTCACCGTCCACCTGCGCGACCACGACCCGGAGCGCGCCCGCACGGCCGCCGCGCTCGGCGCGGGCACCGACGAGGCGCCCGAGGGGCCTGTGGACCTCGCGATCGTCGCCGTCCCCCCGGCCCACGTGGCCGCCACACTCGCCGAGGCCATGACCGCCGGGCTCGCCCGCGGCTACCTGGACGTGGCCAGCGTCAAGGGCGGCCCCAAGCGGGAGCTGGAGGCACTGGGCCTCGACCTCACGGCGTACATCGGTACGCATCCGATGTCCGGCAAGGAACGCTCCGGCCCGCTCGCGGCGACCGCCGACCTCTTCGAGGGACGTCCCTGGGTCCTCACCCCCACGCGGGACACCGACACCGAGGTCCTGAACCTCGCGCTCGAGCTCGTCGCCCTCTGCCGGGCCGTGCCCGTTGTCATGGACGCCGACGCCCACGACCGGGCGGTCGCCCTCGTCTCGCACACTCCGCAGCTGGTGTCGTCGATGGTCGCCGCGCGCCTTGAGGACGCCGACGAGTCGGCCGTACGCCTCTGCGGGCAGGGCATCCGGGACGTCACCCGGATCGCCGCCTCCGACCCGCGCATGTGGGTCGAGATCCTCTCCGCCAATCCCGGCCCCGTCGCCGACGTCCTCTCCGGCGTGGCCGCCGACCTCGACGAGACCGTCCGCGCCCTGCGCTCCCTGCAGTCCGCCGACGAGGACAAGCGCCGGGACGGCGCCTCGGGCGTCGAGGACGTCCTGCGGCGCGGCAACGCCGGACGGTCGCGCGTCCCGGGCAAGCACGGTGCGGCCCCCACGGTGTACGAGACCGTCGCCGTCCTCATCAGCGACCGGCCGGGCGAGCTCGCCCGCATCTTCGCCGACGCGGGCCGGGCGGGGGTCAACATCGAGGACGTCCGCATCGAGCACGCGACCGGGCAGCAGGCGGGCCTTGTCCAGCTGATGGTGGAACCGTCGGCGGCGCCGGGGCTGGGGGCGGCCCTCCAGGAACGAGGCTGGTCCCTCCGCACGAGCTGACTCCGCCCACGGCGGTCCCCCCACCGCACGGCGGGTGCCGCCGCCCTGCGGCGGTGCCTCCGTCCCACGGTGGGGCCTCCGTCCCACGGTGGGGCCTCCGTCCCACGGTGGGGCCTCCGTCCCACGGTGGGGCCTCCGTCCCGCCGGGGCGGTGCCCCCGCCACCCCGCGTTGTGGCCATCTGCCCCGCCGGGGCGGCACCCACCCTTGGCGTCCCCGCTGCCCCTCGTTGTGGGCATCTGTTCCGCTGGGGCGGAACGGGTGGGCACAACGGACGGCGCCCCTTGCCGGGCCCAGGCTTCCGCGCCTGAACCCGCACCCCGAGCGCGGCGCACCTGGTGGTGCGGGTCCAGGTACAAGGGGCGGAGGCGCCCGCCGAAGGGCGCCGTCCCGTGTGCCCACCCGTCCCGCCCTGCGGGACGATTGCCCACACGGCGGTGGGGGTGGGCGGAGTGCGGTTGCCCACGCGGGGGTGGGGTGGGTGGATGCGCGGGCGTTGCCCACACGGGGGCGGGTGCGTGGGCGGTTGAGCCCACGAGGGGGTGAGCCGTGGGCGGCTGCCCACACGGGTGGCGGGCCGGGCGGCCGGCGCCGCTGGGCGGGCACCGCCCCAGCGGGACAGGCAGGGTGGCCGGCCCCGTGCAAGGCACGCCGGTGGCGGCGTTCCGGGGCCGCACCGGGTGGGTGGCCGGGCCGTGGGACGGGCGGCTCGGGGGCGCTGGGCCGAACGGGTGCCGGGGACTCGGTAACCTTGTGGTGGCCCCCCGCATCTCCGCCGGGTCCCGCCACTCACCCAGGAAGGTGTTCCCACCGTGGAATCCGTGATCGTCGCCATTGACGGGCCCTCCGGCACGGGCAAGTCCAGCACCTCCAAGGCGGTCGCCGCCAAGCTGGGGCTGAGCTACCTCGACACCGGCGCCCAGTACCGGGCGATCACCTGGTGGATGATCAGCAACGGCGTGGACGTGGCCGACGCCGAGGCCGTCGCCAACGCCGCCTCCAAGCCGGTCATCGTCTCCGGCACCGACCCGTCCCGCCCCACCATCACCGTCGACGGAGCGGACGCCGCGGGCCCCATCCGTACGGAGGAGGTCACCTCCAAGGTCAGCGCCGTCAGCGCCGTCCCCGAGGTGCGGGCGCTCATCACCGACCTCCAGCGGACCATCGCCAAGGGCGCGGAGCAGGGCATCGTCGTCGAGGGCCGGGACATCGGCACCACCGTCCTGCCCGACGCCGACCTGAAGATCTTCCTCACCGCCTCGCCCGAGGCCCGCGCCGCCCGCCGCTCCGGTGAGCTCAAGGGCGTCGACGTGCGCGCGACGCAGGAGGCCCTGATCAAGCGGGACGCGGCCGACTCCAGCCGCAAGACCTCCCCGCTGGCCAAGGCCGGCGACGCCGTGGAGGTCGACACCACCGAGCTGACCCTCGACCAGGTCATCGAGTGCGTCGTCACCCTCGTGGAGGAGAAGCGGGCGGGCGCCAAGTGACCCTGCCCTCCGAGAAGGGCGCCGCCGTCGGCCGACGCATCGGCATCGGGCTGATGTACGGCTTCTGGAAGCCGCGCGTCCTCGGCGCCTGGCGGGTGCCGGCCTCCGGCCCCGTCATCCTCGCCGTCAACCACGCGCACAACATCGACGGCCCCATGCTCATGGGCACCGCCCCCCGCCCCGTGCACTTCCTCATCAAGAAGGAAGCCTTCGTCGGGCCCCTCGGGCCCTTCCTGGAAGGCATCGGGCAGGTCAAGGTCGACCGCGACAGCACCGACCGGAACGCGATAGGCAACGCCCTGGGCGTCCTGGAGCAGGGCGGCGTCCTCGGGATCTTCCCCGAGGGCACCCGGGGCGACGGAGACTTCGCCTCGCTCCGCGCGGGTCTGGCGTACTTCGCCGTCCGCAGCGGCGCGCCGATCGTCCCGGTCGCCGTCCTGGGAAGCACCGAGCGCCGGGGACGGTTGGTCAAGGCACTGCCTCCGTTGCGCGGTCGTGTCGACGTCGTCTTCGGGGACGCCTTCGAGGCGGGCGACGGCTCCGGCCGCCGCACCCGCAAGGCGCTGGACGAGGCCACCGTACGGATCCAGGGGAATCTCACCGACCACCTGGAAAACGCCAGGCGCCTCACCGGGCGCTGAGCGAGACTTTCAGTAGTGGGCCCCGCGGCCCGGGGACCCACCGACCACGAATGATCAAGGAACGGACTTCATGAACGACCAGCACGACCACGGAGCACTTGGCGACGCCGAGTACGCGGAGTTCATGGAGCTCGCCTCGGAAGAGGGCTTCGACGTCGAAGAGGTCGAGGGCGCGATCGAGGAGGCCGGCCACGGCCCGCTCCCCGTCCTCGCCGTCGTCGGCCGCCCGAACGTCGGCAAGTCGACCCTGGTGAACCGCATCATCGGCCGCCGTGAGGCCGTCGTCGAGGACAAGCCGGGCGTCACCCGCGACCGCGTCACCTACGAGGCCGAATGGGCCGGGCGCCGCTTCAAGGTCGTCGACACCGGCGGCTGGGAGCAGGACGTCCTCGGCATCGACGCCTCCGTCGCCGCCCAGGCCGAGTACGCCATCGAGGCCGCCGACGCCTGCCTCTTCGTCGTGGACGCCACCGTCGGTGCCACCGACACCGACGAGGCCGTCGTCAAGCTGCTCCGCCGTGCGGGGAAGCCGGTTGTCCTCGCCGCCAACAAGGTCGACGGCCAGTCCGGCGAGGCCGACGCCGCCATGCTCTGGTCCCTGGGCCTCGGTGAGCCGTTCCCCGTCTCCTCGCTGCACGGCCGCGGCACCGGCGACCTCCTCGACGAGGTCCTGAAGAAGCTGCCCGAGGCCCCCGAGCAGCGCTTCGGCAACGCGGTGGGCGGCCCGCGCCGCATCGCCCTCATCGGCCGCCCGAACGTGGGCAAGTCCTCCCTGCTCAACAAGGTGGCGAACGAGGACCGCGTCGTCGTCAACGAGCTGGCCGGCACCACCCGCGACCCGGTCGACGAGCTGATCGAGCTCGGCGGCGTGACGTGGAAGTTCGTCGACACCGCCGGTATCCGCAAGAAGGTCCACCTCCAGGAGGGCGCCGACTACTACGCCTCCCTGCGGACGGCAGCCGCCGTCGAGAAGGCCGAGGTGGCCGTCATCCTCATCGACACCACCGACAACATCTCGGTCCAGGACCAGCGCATCATCACGATGGCGGTCGAGTCGGGCCGCGCCATCGTCATCGCCTACAACAAGTGGGACGAGCTCGACGAGGAGCGCCGCTACTACCTCGAGCGCGAGATCGAGACCGAGATGCAGCAGGTCGCCTGGGCGCCCCGGGTCAACGTCTCCGCCAAGACCGGCCGCCACATGGAGAAGCTGGTCCCGGCCATCGAGACCGCGCTCGCCGGCTGGGAGACCCGCGTCCCCACCGGCCGGCTCAACGCCTTCCTCGGTGAGATCGTCGCGGCCCACCCGCACCCGATCCGCGGCGGCAAGCAGCCCCGCATCCTCTTCGGTACGCAGGCGGGCACCAAGCCGCCCCGGTTCGTGCTCTTCGCCTCGGGCTTCCTCGAGGCCGGCTACCGGCGCTTCATCGAGCGCCGTCTCCGTGAGGAGTTCGGCTTCGAGGGCACGCCGATCCACATCTCGGTGCGGGTGCGCGAGAAGCGCGGCCGCAAGAAGTAGCAGCCACGAGGTGGCACACGGCTGAGGGCCGGAGCGTTCAGCTCCGGCCCTCAGCCGTGTCCCCCCGTACCGCCTAGAAGCCCCTGCGGGGCCCCGGCGGCAGCGCCGCCTGCGTCTGCGTCGGGGGGTGCTGCGACGCAGACCACGCCGTCGGATACGCCGACGCGTAGCGGTGTCCCTGCCCGTGTCCGTAGACGCCCGTGCTCACCGTCGTACCGAAGGCCCGGAAGGTCAGTTCCTCCTCGCCGCTGCGGTCACCCGGCAGCGTGCGGAACGACCTGCGGTACTCCGAGTACAGGGCGTCGTAGATCGGCGTGGGCGAAGCGCCCGCCGTGACGTCCTGCGCGGGGCGCATCGAAGGGATCTGACTCGGATACGGCTGGGGGAGGGAGTCGTATGGGTGCACGTAGGTGCCAACGACCCCGCCGCCCGTCGGATGCGGGCGGCTGTCCGAATGGGCTGCCCGCCGGGGACGCGGCACGGTCGGGGCCACCGGCCCCGCAGGACCCGCCGGCACGCCGGTGACCCGCGCCCACCCTATGCCCGGCCGGGAGGCGTCCATCAGGTACCGGCCAGCGGCATCGCGGCGGCGACCAGGCGCCCGTTCGCCGCGGCCTTCTCCAGCGCGTCGCGCAGCAGGTCCTCACGCGGCTGCTGACCGATCGAGCCCACCGGGGCCGCGAAGACCAGCACCGTGTGCGACTTGTTGGCCGCCGCGCGCCAGCCCTCCGTGACCTGGAGCGGCTGGTGCGCCTGCCACCAGGCGGCCTGACCGGCGCCGTTCGGGCCCGGCTGGAGGACGGAGTGCAGCTGGCCCATGGCGACCAGGACCGACCAGCCCGGCAGCGCAGCCGGACGCTCGTTCAGGTTCATGACCTGCTGGAATCCCTGCTCGGTCAGGAGCGAGAGGAACTCGTCGGTGAGACCGTCGGAACCCGGCCGGGCGACCGGGGCGGTCGGCTCCACGACGAGCGCCGGGTGCAGCTCGCCGTCGATCAGGACGAGACCGCTGGTGACGCCGAGCACGGCCTGCTCGGGGTGGGCGGCGGAGAGGGCGTCGGCGGCGTCCGACGCGGTGATCGAGGCGACGGCGCCCTGGAGCTGCTCCTCCGCGACCCGGACGACCTGCGACGGGATGCAGCTGGCGTGGGCGAACGCGAGGACCGCCGTCTCCTCGCCGACGAACAGCACCGTGCTGGTGCGCTCCTGCTCGGAGTCGCCCGGCGTGCGGCAGGAGGTGCAGTCGTAGCTGCCCGGGGCGTTGTCGCCGGCGAGCAGCCGGTCCGCTTCTTCGTCGCCGATCTCGGCGCGTACGTCCTCGCTGACGTCGAGCATGCGCGGCACGGGGGGCTCCCTGGACTCGGTACGGGCGGACGCCGGGCCGTTCCCGGTCGTCTCATGCCGAGTTCAACGGGTCAGGCTCGGCCGGGGTCACGCGCGGAAGCGAGGCAAGTTGCCACCGGCTCGTGCGGCGGGGCCGGTGACTCCGACCGGGTGGGATGTGAACAGCGTTCCGCGCGGCACGGACCGGGGGCGCCGGGTGGCTGCCTAGCCTGCCCCGATGTCGAAGATCCGATTTTGGACGACCGGTTCCCTCGTGGCGGCGTCCGCCGCCGCGCTGCTGACTCTCGCCCCGGCGCCCGCCTCGGCGCGGGACGTGCCGGTGGGGGCCCGGGACGCGTCCGCCGTGCTGCGGGACGTGTCCGACGGGCTGCGCACGGCCGCCGCCGTGCCCACGTACGCCTGTGCGAAGGACCAGTGGCCGTGGGGCTGCGTCGCCGAGTGCGAGAGCAGCGGCCGCTGGCACATCAACACCGGGAACGGCTTCTACGGCGGACTCCAGTTCTGGCACCCGACCTGGGTCGAGCACGGCGGACTGAAGTACGCCCCCCGCGCCGACCTGGCGACCCGCCCGCAGCAGATCGCCGTCGCGGAGGAGGTCCTCCGCACCCAGGGGTGGGGGGCCTGGCCGGTCTGCTCCAAGCGGTACGGGCTGAGCGGTCGCGTCCACACCGTCCAGCCCGGTGACACGCTCAGCTCGATCGCCCGCCGCTTCGGCGTCAAGGGCGGCTGGCAGGCGCTGTACGCGGCGAACCGCGACCTGATCGGGGCCGATCCGAACCGGATCGTCGTCGGGACCATGCTGCGGTTCCACCCGCTCTGAGGCGTCCTCAGCCGGGCGCGGCCGGTCCGGCGCGCTCGGCCGCCTCCCCGCTGAACGCGAGGGAGCCGCGCCGCAGCTCGTGCACCAGCGAGCCGGGCGGCAGCCCGTCCGGTACGCGCTGCTCCGCCAGGACCACCGCGGCCCCGCCCTCCAGGGCGAGCGCCGCGAGCCTCCGGTACGTACGGGCCGCGACCGGCGCGGCCAGGCCGAGCGACGGCTCGTCGACCAGCACCACGCGCGCGGGTGCCGCGAGGAGGGCGCGGGAGAGGGCCAGCATGCGGCGCTCGCCGCCGGAGAGCGTTCCGGCTGTCCGGGACAGCAGGGGGACGAGTTCCGGGTACGGGGGAGCGGCCCGGGATGTGCTCGGGGGCCCGGTAGCGGCCACGGCCAGCGCGAGGTTCTCGGCGACGGTGAGGTGCGCGTACACCGCCTCCAGATCCGGTACGTAGCACAACCCCCGGCGCGCCCGGTCGTGGGCCGGCAGACGGGTCACGTCGGCGCCGCGCCACACGACCCGGCCCGCGGAGAGGCACACGGTGCCCGCGAGGGCGCGCAGGACCGTCGTACGTCCCGAGCCGTTGCGGCCCAGGAGGACGGTGACCGTACCGGCCGGCACGGGCAGGTCCAGGCCGTGCAAGGCCTCCAGGGGGCCGTAGCGGACCCGGGCGGCGCTCAGGGCGATCTCGACGCTCATGACACGATCCGGCCGCCTTCCATGGTGTGCACCGTGTCGGCGATCCCCGCGACGAGGTCCAGGTCGTGCTCGACGACCAGGACCGTCAGGCCGTCGGCGGCAAGGGCGGCGAGGATCCGGGCCAGCGCGGCCGTCTCGGCGGCGTCCAGACCGGCGGCGGGCTCGTCGAGCAGCAGCGTGTGCGGCTGCCCGGCGAGCGCGCGGGCCAGCTCGACCCGGCGCAGCGTCCCGGTGGGCAGCTCCGCCGCCGTCTCGTGCCGTACGGGCCCGGCGAGCCCGAGCAGCCGCAGGCTGCGCTCGACGGCGGCCGGGTCGTTGCGGACATGGCCCTGCTCCTCGCCGAGGCGGACGTTCTCCTCGACGGTGAGCGAGGGGAAGACGGCGAGTCGCTGGAAGGTCCGCGCGATGCCGAGGCGGGTTCTGGCGTGGGCCGTGCGGGAGGTGATGTCGGTTCCGCCGAGCGTGATCCGCCCCCGGTGGGGGCGGAGGGCGCCGGCGAGACAGTCGAAGAGGGTGGACTTGCCGGCGCCGTTGGGGCCGATGAGGGCGGTGATGCGGGAGGGGGCGAGGTCGAGGGTGACGTCGTCGAGGGCGGTGAGCCCTCCGGGGTAGGTGAGGGTGAGATGGTGGGCGCGGAGGGTCGGGACCGGTGGGGGCACGTCGCCGGGTGCGGGCCGGCGGAGGCGCGTCCGTCCTCCGGCCGGATGGGCCCCGGCCGCACCACCCGAACCACTGGTCGAAAGAGGTGCGGGCTCTCCCGTGGGCGGCGCGGCGCCGCCGGCGGCCGGCGGCGGGCCGGACGGACGACGGTCGACCGTCCGGACCGGCCGGATCCCCCTCGGCCCCGTCGGACCCGGCGCGGCCGGCCGGCTTGTCCCCGGTGCTCTCGTGTCCGGCCGTCCTCCCTGCGGCAGCAGGTTCGTCAGGGGCGGGACACGGCCCGTGAAGGCGGCCAGGAGACCGAGCAGAGCGGCCGCCGTGCCCGCGTACGGGCCCGCGTCCAGGGTGACCAGGAGGGCGGCCGCGGCCATCGGGGTGAGGAGGCTGTCGGCGCCGAGGACCAGGACCGCCGCACACCAGAGCAGGCCGCGCACCGGGTCGTACGCCTCCGGGTCGAAGGCGCGCAGGCCCATGCCGAGGAGTCCGCCGCCGAGGGCGGCGAGGGCCGCGCCCAGGACGAAGGCGAGGAGCTTGAGACGGGGGACGGCGACGCCCGCCGCCTCCGCGCCCGGCTCGTGGTCCCGCAGCGCGGCGAGCGCGCGGCCCGTGCGGCCCCGACGGAGCGCCGCCACCAGGGCCAGGCAGCCCGCGAGGACGAGGAGTTCGAGGGCGTAGAAGGCGCGGTCGTCGGAGAAGCCCGCCGGACGGCCGAGGGAGAGGCCCGCCGTCGCGTACGGCTGGGTGAGGACGAAGCGGCTCACCGCCACCCCGGTCGCCAGGGTCACGAGCGCCAGGGCGAGGCCGTGCCGCCGGATCGCCGGCCGGCCGGTCAGCAGGCCCACGACGGCCACCAGCGGCACCGCGAGGCCGAGCGCCACAAGGCCGGGCACCCCGCGTGCCGTCAGGAGCGCAGTGAACAGGGCGCCCAGGCCCGCGTACGCCGCCTGCCCCAGCGCGATCTGGCCTCCCCGCCCCGCGACCACCACGAGGGACAGCAGGACCACCGACAGCGCGGGCACCTGGATCGCCGTGCGCAGGTCCGATCCGGCGAAGCCGAGCGGGAGGAGGAACAGGACACCGACGACGACCCACACTCCTCCCGGCACCCGCCCGGAGCGCACCGGGGGTGGCAGCGCGTCCACGCCCTTGCCACCGATCCCCGGCAGCACGAGTGCCGCGACCAGGAGCGCCACCACGAACAGGTTCGCCCCCACGGCCTGGAGCAGCGGGCCCGCCCAGCCCTCCGGATGCAGCCGGGTCAGCTGGGCCTGGGCCACGCCGATGACGAGCGCGGCCGCCACCGCGACCGGCAGCGACCGCATCCGGGCGATGACCGCGACCGCGATCACCTCGATGACAAGCAGCGGCATCCCGTACGGGTCGAGCCGCACGTACGGGGTGAGCAGGACCCCGGTGAGGCCGGCGGTGAACGAGCCGAACGCCCAGCCGGCCGCCGCGACCCGGTCCGCGTCGATCCCGGAGAGCACCGCGAGCGGCCGGTTGTCGACGACGGCCCGCAGTTCCCGCCCGAACCGCGTCCACCGGGTCACCGCCCCCACCAGACACGCGAGCGCGACCACCGCTCCGAGCTGCGCCCAGGGGTCGTCGCCGAGGAGGACCGGCGCGTCGTCCCGGGCTCCCGGTCCCCAGAGCAGCACCGCCGCGCCGACGAGCAGGACGAAGACGCCGACGGAGGCCACCAGCGACTGCGCCGGGTTCGCCCCGCGCCGGGCGAGGGGCCGGAACACCGCGCGGTCCAGGACGAGACCGATGCCGGGGGCGACCACCAGGAGGGTCAGGAGGGCGGCGGGGAGCAGCGGCCAGCCGCCGTCGACCACCAGCTGGCGCAGCACGTACGCGCAGAACATGGCCACGGCGCCGTGCGCCAGGTTCAGCACGCCGGTCGTCCGGTGGGTGACGATCAGGCCGATCCCGGTGAGCGCGGCGGCGCTGCCGACCGCGAGGCCGGCGAGCGTCAGCTCGTACGTCAGGGAGGCCACGGCTCACACACCGGACAGGGCCTCAGGGACGGGTCTCCGGCCGCCTCCACGGCCGTCTCCCTGCCCGCGACGAGCGGGCAGTCAGGCCGGTGCGCGAGGGCCCCGCCCGGGACGCGGAGCGGCGGGCCGTCGGAGGAGGGGGCCGGGGACGGCGGGGAGGGTTCCTCCGCCACGCGCGGCTCGGCAGGGCGTACGGGAAGCGCGTACGCCGCGACGACGAGCACCGCTCCCGCCACGATCAGCGCCGCCCCCGGCACCGTGCACGAGGCCAGATAGGGCAGCTGCCGCTCCGCGAACCGCTCGCCGGAGATCCCGTACCAGCCGAGTACGCACAGGACGGCGCCCCCGACGGCCGCCACGAGACCGCTCCACAGCAGGATCCGGGATGTCGGCACGGAGCCTCCCTCGCCTCTTCCTCGCACTATGCCCGATCTTGCGCCATGCCCCCATTCGTCCCACTCTGGAAGCATCCGGCCGTACGGCCCCGAGGGACACCCGGTGGTGAGCCAGATGATTTCCGAACGACCCGGCCGACGTCCCCGCCTGGCGGCCCTCGCGGCCGCCGCCGTCCTCGGCCTGACACCCGCCCTCGCGAGCTGCGCCGACGACGGCGAGGGCCGCTCCGAGCAGACGATCGAAACCTCGGCACCGCCCGGGATGACGGCGGAGCCCCCGGGCGCCGACGAGCCCGACGACCCCGCCGCGGCCGAGGCGGAGATCACCAGGAACTGGACGGCGTTCTTCGACCCGAAGACCCCCGAGGCCGAGAAGGTGGGGCTCCTGGAGGACGGGGAGCGGATGCGGGGAGTCCTCGGGGCCTTCGCCGGTGACAAGAACGCGGCCATGACCTCCGCGAAGGTCACGGGCGTCGAGTTCACCTCCGCCACCGGGGCGAACGTGACCTACGACCTGCTGGTCGGCGGAAACCCGGCCCTGCCCGGCGCGCAGGGCACCTCCGTGCTCCAGGACGACACCTGGAAGGTCTCCGTGAAGACCCTGTGCGGCCTGGTCGAGCTGAGCGGTGTCACCGTCCAGGGCTGCTGAGGCGGGAGCGGCGCTGCTCCTGGCGCTCGCCCTCCTCCTCACGGCCTGCGGCAGCCGGCTCCCCGAGCGCGCCTTCGAGACGCGGCCCACCGCGCACCCCTCCGGCGGTGAGCCGCTCCGCGTCGGGATCATCACCAGCGCCACCAGCCCGGTCGGCGGGCAGGCGCTCACCGGCCCCCGCGACGGGGCCCGCGCCTGGTTCGACGCCCTCAACGCCCGCGGCGGCCTCGACGGGCGCCGGATCGAGCTCGAGACCTGCGACGACGGCGGCAGCGGCGTCGGCAACAACGCGTGCGTGCACCGGCTCGTCGACGAACGCCGGGTCTTCGCCCTCGTCGCCACCACCGCCCTCGACTACGCGGGCGCGCCGCTCGTCTCCCGCGCCGGCGTCCCCGACATCGGCGGTCAGCCGCTCACCCCCGCGTACGACACGTATCCGCACCTCTACGGGATCTACGGCAGCTCCGCCCCGCGCACCGGCGGCGAACCCGGCTGGGGCGGGGTCCTGTACGGCGGGACCGAGGTCTACCGCTGGTTCGCGAAGGAGCGGGGCGCGAGGACCGCCGCCGTCGTCTCCTACAACCAGGCCGCGTCCGCCGCCTACGCCCGGCTCGTCACCCGGGGGCTGCGCGCCGAGGGCTACCGGGTCGTCGAGGAACAGGTGGACTTCGCCCTGCCCAACTTCCGCGCGGTCGCCGCCGATCTGCGGGCCCAGCACGTCGACGTCCTCTTCGACGCCATGGACACCCACGGCAACGTGCGCCTCTGCGAGGCGATGGAGACCCTCGGGGTACGGGTCGCCGCCAAGGTCACCCACGCGCAGAACTGGTCCTCGTCCGTCGCCCGCGACTACGCCCGCGCCCCCGGCTGCCGGGACGCCCTGTGGGCGACCGGATCCAGCCGCAACCACCAGGACACCGGGCACCCGGCGGTCCGCGAGTTCCGCGCGGCGATGGGAGGGCGGCCGCTGTCCCAGTGGCAGCTGGAGGGATGGGCCGCTGCGATGTGGTTCACCGACGCGGCCCGCTCCTGCCTCGCCGGAGGCGGACTCACCCGGGAGTGCGTGGAGGGGTTCATGAACCGTCCGGAGCCGTACACCGCGCGGGGACTCCTGCTCCCCGTCCGCTACGAGCACCTGGCGCGGCCGCCCGCGACCCGGAACACCTGCCTGTCCGTGGCCCGTTGGCAGGACGGCCGGGGCTGGGTGAGCCAGGGCGAGATGACGCAGAACTGCGCGACCGTGCCCCAGCTCGGCTACCGGCCGTGACCCCCGCCGGGCCGCGCCCGTGAACGGCGGCCCGTCACCGGCAGTACAGTCGGGCGACCGATCAACTGACCGGGGGGAACCGGCAGCGCGATGCGTATCTCCTTTCTGCTCCACAACGGCTACCACTACGGCGGCACGATCCGCACGACCTTCACCCTCGCCGAGGAACTGGCGGAACGTCACGAGGTCGAGATCGTCTCCGTGTTCCGCCACCGCGACCGTCCGCGCCTCGGCCTGCCCTCGGGGGTGACCCTGCGCCACCTCGTCGACCTGCGCGAGGACAGCCCCGGGTACGACGGCGACCACCCCGACTTCCACCGGCCCGCCGAGGTCTTTCCGCGCGGCGACGGACGCTGGAAGCAGTACAGCGCGCTCACCGACGCCCGGATCGGGGAGCACCTGCGCGGCGTCGAGGCCGACGTCCTCGTCGGCACCCGCCCCGGGCTCAACGTCCACCTCGCCCGGCAGGCCCGGCGGGGGCCGGTCCTCGTCGGGCAGGAGCATCTGATCCTGGAGGGCCACAGCTTCCGGCTCCGCCGGGACATCGGCCACGAGTACCCGCTCCTCGACGCCGTCACGACCGTCACCGAGGCGGACGCCCGCACCTACCGGCGCCTCGGCCTGCCCGGCGTACGGATCGAGGCCGTGCCGAACAGCGTGCCGGCACCCTCCGTGCCGGCCGCCGACCCCGCGGCGAAGACCGTCGTCGCGGCGGGCAGGCTGACCCGCGTCAAGCGGTACGACCTGCTGATCGACGCCTTCGCCGAGGTGGCGGCCGACCACCCCGACTGGAAGCTGCGGATCTACGGAGCCGGCGACGCGGTCCAGGACGTCAAGGGCGCCCTCGCCCGGCAGATCAAGGACCGGGGCCTCGACGGGCAGGCCTTCCTCATGGGCTCCGTGACTCCGATGGAACCGGCGTGGGCCAAGGGCTCGATCGCGGCCGTCACCTCGCAGCGCGAGTCCTTCGGCATGAGCATCGTCGAGGCGATGCGCTGCGGACTCCCGGTCGTCTCCACCGACTGCCCGCACGGACCGCGCGAGATCATCGAGGACGGTGTCGACGGGCTCCTGGTGCCGGTCGACGACGTCGCCTCGTTCGCGCGGGCGCTGCGCCGGCTCGTGGAGGACGACGAGCTGCGCGCCAAGACGGCGCGGGCGGCGCTCGCCGCCTCCGAACGCTTCGACCCGGCCCGGATCGCCGCCCGGCACGAGGCGCTCTGGACGGAGCTCGTCGAACGGGGTGCCGGCCGGCGCACCCACCCCCCGGCCAAGGCGTCGCTCCACCGGGAGGTCGGCCGGGCCGTGGACGCGGTCTACACCCTGAAGGCGAAGGTGGGCCGGCTGGTCCGCCGCCTCCGCTGACCCGCGCTTCGAGTATCGCGGCCACGGCGGGACGGCCACCCGCAGGACCGTCCGGCCGGCCGGGTGCGGCGCTCAGGGACCTGTTGTCCCGCGCTCCCGACCGGCGGGCCGGCGCTCCGGCGGCGGACTCGTGAGCCGCATCCGGTCGTACTCCGCGAAATCCGGGTGGTGCAGGTCGAAGGCCGGGGCCTCCGAGCGGATCTTGGGCACGCTCGTGAAGTTGTGCCGGGGCGGCGGGCACGAGGTCGCCCACTCCAGGGAGCGCCCGAAGCCCCACGGGTCGTCCACGTCGACCTTCGCCCCGTACCGCCATGTCCGCCACACGTTGTAGAGGAACGGCAGCGTGGACACGCCGAGCAGGAAGGCGCCGATGGTGGAGACGGTGTTGAGGGCGGTGAAGCCGTCCGCGTCCAGGTAGTCGGCGTACCGCCGGGGCATGCCTTCCGCGCCGAGCCAGTGCTGCACGAGGAAGGTCAGGTGGAAGCCGGTGAAGAGGGTCCAGAAGTGGATCTTCCCGAGCCGCTCGTCGAGCATCCGGCCGGTGAACTTCGGCCACCAGAAGGAGAAGCCGGCGAAGGTCGCGAAGACGACCGTGCCGAAGACCGTGTAGTGGAAGTGGGCCACCACGAAGTACGAGTCGGTGACGTGGAAGTCCATCGGCGGCGAGGCCAGGATCACTCCGGTGAGGCCGCCGAAGAGGAACGAGACCAGGAAGCCGACGGACCACAGCATCGGGGTCTCGAAGGAGAGCGAGCCCCGGAGCATCGTTCCGGTCCAGTTGAAGAACTTCACCCCGGTGGGCACCGCGATGAGGAACGAGAGCATCGAGAAGAACGGCAGCAGCACCGCGCCCGTCGCGAACATGTGATGGGCCCAGACGACCACCGAGAGACCGGTGATCGCCATGGTGGCGCCGATCAGCGTCGTGTACCCGAAGATCGGCTTGCGGGCGAAGACCGGGATGATTTCGCTGACGATCCCGAAGAACGGCAGCGCGATGATGTAGACCTCGGGGTGGCCGAAGAACCAGAAGAGGTGCTGCCAGAGCAGCGCGCCCCCGCTCGAAGGCTGGAAGACCACGGAGCCGAGGCGCCGGTCCGATTCGAGGACAAGCAGCGCCGCGGCGAGGACCGGGAAGGCCATGAGCACCAGGACCGCGGTGAAGAGCACGTTCCAGGTGAAGATCGGCATGCGGAACATGGTCATGCCGGGCGCCCGCATCCCGATGATCGTCGCCAGGAAGTTCACCGAGGTGAGGATCGTGCCGAAGCCGGAGAGCGCGAGCCCGGTGATCCACAGGTCGGCTCCGATGCCGGGGGAGCGTTCGAGGCCGCTCAGGGGTGTGTACGCGGTCCAGCCGAAGGCGGGCGGCCCGCTGGGCACGAGCAGCGAGCCGAGGACCATCAGGCCGCCGAGGAGGAACAGCCAGTACGAGAGCATGTTCAGCCGCGGGAAGGCGACGTCGGGCGCGCCGATCTGGAGGGGCACCAGCTCGTTGGCGAAGCCGGCGAAGGTGGGCGTCGCGAAGAGCAGCAGCATGATCGTGCCGTGCAGGGTGAAGGCCTGGTTGAACTCCTGGTTCGAGACGATCTGGAGCCCCGGCCGGGCCAGCTCGGCCCGCATCAGCATGGCCATGAGCCCGGCGATCAGGAAGAAGACGAACGAGGTCCCGAGATAGAGGTGGCCGATCTTCTTGTGGTCGGTCGTGGTCAGCCAGTCGATCACCACGCGGCCGTGCCGCTGCCGGGCCGATTCGGCGGTCGCGGTCACTGTCCCGATGCCCATGGCTGCCTCCGCCTCGCCGTCGTCCCGGCTCCGCGTCTCCGGGCGTCCGGACAGCGTAAGCATTGTGTAAGGGAAGAGTGAGCGCCTCGCGTGCGCGTCGCCGACGCAATTCCGGTCGGGTGTCTGGGAAGAGGGAATGGGGCCTTTCCTGTCGGCGCTTCCGTGCCCGCTCAGGACCTCTTCGTGTGAACTGCCCGCGCTCTCGCGGAATTACTGGAGAAACGGCCGGAAACCGTCTCTCCGAGCGATGGCGCTCAAGCCGAACAGGTGTCGGTAACTTGTGACACAAGCGTGACCGCAGAGGTACTAACGTGAGGATCATGGCACCCACATCGCGCACTCCCGAACCGCCCCGCGACAGCCCCGAGTCCTATGTGGGCCTCGACGCGGAAGGCGCCGCCCAGCTCGCGAGGACGAGGGGCTGGAGCACGGTCAGGTCCCTGCCGCCGGGCTCGATCATCACGATGGAATACCTCGTCGGACGCATCAACTTCGAGGTCGAGGACGGCAGGGTCACCCGCTGCTGGGTCGGCTGAGAGACACGCGAAGGGCCCCGGCCGATGACGGCCGGGGCCCTTTCGTCGTGTGTCCCGCGCGAGGCGGTGGTGGTCAGCCGCGGGTCGCCGGGGTACGGCGGCCGGCCACTCCCACGGCCTCCCGGACCGGCTCCTCCGAGCCGGCCGGACGCGGCGGGAAGAATCCGGGGCGCGGGCCGCCGGAGGCCACGGGCAGCGAGGGCACCAGACGGCGGCGGTCCCGCAGCCGCTCCCGCATCCCGTCGCGCACCGCGAGGATCCACGACTCCGCCACGGCGAGGACCGGCTCGCACCAGGGCAGCGCGAGAAGGATGAGGAGCCCCGCCGCCCAGCCGAGGAGGACGTCGCTCAGCCAGTGCGTGCCCAGGTAGACGGTGGTGAGACCCACGCCGAGCGCGACCACGGCGGAGAGCGCCGACAGATAGCGCCTGGCCCGCGGCGTGGTCGCCAGATAGGCGAGGATGCCCCAGGTCACCACCGCGTTGGCGGTGTGACCGGAGGGGAATATATCGCCGCCCGCGAAGAGCTCGGCGGAGCCGACCTGGGTCGCGTAGTGCGGTCCGAGGCGGCCGAGCCCGAGCTTGACCGCGCCGACCGACACGTTGAGCAGCAGGAGGGCGGCGCCGAGGCACAGCAGGGGGCGGAGGGTGTGCTGGCGCCAGGAGCGCCAGCCCAGCCAGGCGGCCACCATGACGGCCGTGGGGCCGCGCTGACCTAGGACGACGTAGTAGTCGAGGAAGCCGTGGATCCCGGGCCACTGCTGGTACGGCCGGAAGAGCATGATCTTCCAGTCGAGGGTCACCAGCCAGGTCGACAGGAGCACGGCGATGACCATGGCGAGATAGAACGCCGACGTCCCGCCGAAGAGGGCGAGACGCGTGCGGGTCATCCGCGGGACCTCTATCTTCGGCGGTTCCGGCTCCCGGTCCAGCCGGGCAAAGATGTCGGTACGCACCCAATCGACGTTACAGGGAGTGAGAAGCAGACCCGGTCGATCCGCTCCCTTCGTGATGTTGATGTGATGTGGAGTAGGTCTCAGTGGGCGGCCTATTACCGACGTCCGTCGGGAAATCCGATGACCTTCCGCCCTATTGCCGCAAGGGTCATTCCGGAAGGGTGTTTGAACGCGCGGGAATTACGTCAAACAGACGTCCGTACGGAATTCCATGCGACGCGCGCGCCGCTCCGAGTGGCGTACGCCACACCCGCGGGGCCGCCGGGGTGAGAGCTGCACCACGCGCTCGGGCCTCGGACTCGCGTACGCTGACGGCTCACTCGCCCGTCGATGCCGGGCCGCTCCAGGGGCATAAGCCCTGGTCGGGGCCCGCCGAGCGCGAGAGCTTCACTGGGAGGTACGTACATGTCGCGGACGAACACGGCCCAAGAGCGAACGCCCGCCGCCGCCGGCGGAGTCAACCGCTGGGTCGTTCTCCTCGTCCTCTGTGTCAGCCTCCTCCTGGTCGCCCTCGACGCGACCATCCTCCACGTCGCCGTCCCCTCGCTCACCGAGGACCTGCGCCCCAGCTCCACCGCGCTGCTCTGGATCGTCGACGCCTACCCCCTGATCTGTGCCTCGCTCCTCATCCTCTTCGGCACCCTCGGGGACCGGGTCGGACGGCGGAGGATCCTCCTCCTCGGCTACGCGCTGTTCGGCATCGCCTCGGCGGTCGCCGCGCTCGCCACCGAACCCTCGGTCCTCATCGCGGCCCGCGCGCTGCTCGGCGTCGGCGGCGCCATGATCATGCCCGCCACGCTCTCCATCCTCCGGGCGGTCTTCCCCGACCGGCGGGAGCGCGCCACCGCCATCGGCGTCTGGACCGCGGTCGCCGCGGTCGGGGCAGCGGCCGGACCGGTCCTCGGCGGCTTCCTCGTCGAGCACTACTGGTGGGGCTCCGTCTTCCTCATCAACATTCCGCTGATGGCGCTGATCCTGCCGCTCGGCCGCCGCCTCCTCCCCGAGTCCAGGGGGGCCGCCGACGGACCCTGGGACGTCCTCGGCGCGCTCATGGCCGCCGCCGGTGTCCTCGGCTGTGTCCTCGGCGTCAAGCGCGCCGGGGCCGGCGACCCGTTCCTCGCCCTGCCGACCGCGGGGCCGCTGCTGCTCGGCGCCGTGCTCCTCGTCCTCTTCGTGCGGCGCCAGCGGCGGCGCCCGCACCCGCTGATCGACATGGGGCTGTTCTCCCGGGCGGCCTTCACCACCTCGGTCGGCTGCATCGTCATCGGCATGCTGGCCCTGGTCGGCCTGGAGCTGATCGCCGTCCAGTACCTCCAGCTGGTCCTGGGCCTCACCCCCCTGGAGACCGGGCTCCGGCTGCTCCCGCTCACCTTCGCCGCCATGGCCGCGGGCGCCACCGGCTCGTACACCCTGCGCAGGATCGGGCCGCGCCGGATGGTCGGCTGGGGCTTCGTCCTCACCGCCTCCGCCGTGCTGCTGCTCACCCTGATGGGGCAGCACGACCGGCCGCTGCTGCTCACGGTGGGCTTCGTCCTGCTCGGCTTCGGCCTGCAGACCACGCTCTTCTCGGCGTACGAGTCGATGCTGAGCGAGGCGCCGCAGCGCAGCGCGGGCGGTGCTGCGGCGATCGGCGAGACCTCGTACCAGCTCGGCGCGGGCATCGGCATCGCCCTGCTCGGCAGTGTGATGAACGCGGCCTACGGCCCCGGGCTCGCCGCCGTCCCCGGGGTGCCCGAAGAGGCGAGCAGGGCCGCCGCGAACTCGCTCGGCGAGGCCTACCAGGTCGCCGACCAGCTCGGCGGCGCGGCCGGCAGCGCGCTCCACCAGGCGGCCCGGCACGCTTTCGTGAACGGGCTGCACATCACGCTCTTCGTGAGCGCGGGGCTGCTGCTCCTGGGCGCGGTGATGGCGCGGCGGCTGCCCCGGGTGATGGAGTGCCCGGTCGATTCGGTCGATTCGGTCGATCCGGTGGCTTCGGTGGCTCGGGAAGAGACGGCGGAGCCGGTGGTGCGGGGTCTTTCGAAGCGGGTGGAGTGTTCGGGGCCCTCGGAACCTTCGGGGCCCCCGGCGGCGGTCGCCGCTGTGGGACCGGCCGGGCTCGCCCTGTCGTCCGAGCCGCGGGTGCCCGCGTCCCGGGAAGCGATCGAGCCCGCCGGCTCGGGGCGTCCGGCGCACTGACCCGATCGTTCGGGAGGTGCCCGGCCGTACCGGCGGACCCGCTCAGCTCTGGTTGAAGAAACCGTCCTGCCGACGTCGGCCCGTCTCGCCGGTGACGATCTGGGTGTCGGCCGGGGTCAGCAGGAAGACCCGCGTCGCCACGCGCTCGATCGATCCGCGCAGACCGAAGGCGAGACCGGCGGCGAAGTCGACCACGCGCTTGGCGTCGTTCGGCTCCATCGCGGTGAGGTTCACGATCACCGGAACCCCGTCCCGGAAGAGCTCGCCGATGCCCCGGGCGTCCCGGAAGCCGTCCGGGGAGACGGTGGCGATCCGGCGGCCCCGCTCCTCGGCGGTGTCCGTGGCCACCCGGACGCGGGGGTCCGTCACCCAGGTGTCGCCGCCCTCGGCACCGTCGGCGTACTCGTCGTCGTAGTAACGCTCGTCGTTGTCCTCGACGAGTCCCAGCCAGGCACTCGCCTTGCGCACCGATCCCATGGACGCCTCCTTTCGCGCGGTCACTTGTGGTTCCGCATGTCCCTATCGTCGTCCATGATGCGGATCGCGCGCCAAGTGGTTGGGCGCCGCGCTGGAGATTCGTGACGGTACTGGTGCAGAACGTGAGCACCGTCTTCTGGCGATTCGTCAGGAAACATGCGGTATGCGGGAGCTGGGAGTGAGCCATGTAGCTGAAAATATGAAAGTCGGGCTGGAAGGGTGACGATGGGCGCGTACGGGTGAACGCACCCGCTCGCTACCATGCCGCGAGGCCGCTCGGCGGCGCCGCGCACAGCCCACGGGGGAGTCTCTTGTTCGGAATCGTCAGGCCCTGCGCACATCGGCTGACCGACGGTCTCAAGGTCGAGTGGATGGCCCACCTCTGCGGCCTCTGCCTGGCACTTCGTGCCGACCACGGCCAGTTCGCCCGTGTCGTCACCAACTACGACGGGCTCATCGTCTCCGTCCTGACGGAGGCTCAGACCGGAGCGGTCACCAGCGGCCGCCGTACCGCGGGCCCCTGCCCGCTGCGCGGCATGCGGACCGCTCCCGTGGCCCAGGGCGAGGGCGCACGCCTCGCCGCCGCCGTCTCGCTCGTCCTCGCGTCGGCGAAGGTACGGGACCACGTCGCCGACCGTGACGGCCTGTTGGCCCGGCGGCCCGTCGCCGCCGCGGCCCGCCGGGTCGCCCGCTCCTGGGACCGGGCCGGAGCCAGGACCGGCCGCGCCCTCGGCTTCGACACCGCCGTGCTCGTCGACGCCGTCGACCGCCAGACCGGGATCGAGGCCCTCGCCGGGCCCGGCACCTCCCTGCTCGCCGTGACCGAACCGACCGAGACCGCGACCGCGGCCGCTTTCGCCCATACCGCCGTTCTCGCCGGACGGCCGGGGAACGCGGAGCCGCTCGCCGAGGCGGGCCGGCTCTTCGGTCGCCTCGCCCACCTCCTGGACGCCGTCGAGGACCAGGCCGCCGACGCGGCGAGCGGTGCCTGGAACCCGCTCACCGCGACCGGCACCTCCCGCGAGGAGGCCCGCCGGCTCGCCGACGACGCCCTCCACGGCATCCGGCTCGCGCTGCGGGACGCCGAGTTCGCCGACGGCAAGCTCGCCCACGTCCTCCTCGCCCACGAGCTCCGCACCTCGGTGAACCGCGCCTTCGGCACGACGAGCTGCTCGCACATGGCGCCCGGGGCTGAGGCGGGGCAGGGCCACGGAGCCGTCCACGGCCAGGGGCCGGTGCCGGGAAACCCGTACGCTCCGAACGGCCCCGGCCCCGTCCCGGGCAACCCGTACGCCCCCGGTCCCGGCGGGCCCGGCGGCCCCGGTGGACCGTACGCACCCGGCCCCGGCGGCCCCGGTGGTCCCGGCGGGCCGCTCCCGCCCGGACCGCCGAACCGGCGCGGACTGATCGCCGGATGCGCCCTCTGGGTCGGTCTGGCCTGCACCTGCCAGATGTGCTGCGGGTCCTTCGAGGACCCCTGGAGCCGTCAGCGGCGCGACGGACTCTGCCAGCAGTGCGACCCCGGCAACTGCTGCGACTGCTGTGACTGCTGCAGCAACTGCTCCTCCTGCTGCGAGGGGGAGGGCTGCTGCGGCGACTGCAGCTGTGGCTGCGACTGCTGACGGCGTGTTGGCGGAACCTGATGAGACGACGGCTCGCAGCGCGGACATCCTTGACAGCGGGCCGTGTTGAGCGCCTAGCCTCGAAGGGCGGATCGGGCTGAGGGGCCCGATCCGTGCTCAGTGCGTGTGAAGGCGCACCCCCGTGTGCGATCCGCCTCTGGCATCCACGGAGTCATCGCCATGTCCGCGACCCTCGTCAGAACCCTCTCCACGGCCCTCGGCCGGCGCCACGCCGAGCGGCACCGCGCCGAGCGGCGCCACGCCGAGCGGCGCCACGCCCGCGGCGCGGCCGGTGCCCGGTGAGCACCCGTCCGTCGATCGTGATCGTCGGTGCCGGGCCGCGGGGCACCGGCTTCCTCGAACGGCTCGCCGCCAACCTGCCCGAGCTGTACGGCGACAGCCCCCTCGACCTCCACCTCGTCGACCCGCACCCACCCGGGCCCGGCCGGATCTGGCGCACCGCGCAGTCCCCGCTGCTCTGGACGAACTCCCGGGCCGAGGACGTCACCATGTTCACCGACGAGACGGTGGACCTGGCGGGCCCCGTCCGGCCCGGACCCACGGTCGCCGAATGGGCCGGCATCGAAGGACGCGCCTTCCCCACCCGCCCCCAGCAGGGCGCCTATCTGCGCTGGGTGCACGAGCGGGCCCGCGCCGCGCTGCCCGCCTCCGTCACCGTCCACGACCACCGCACCACCGCCGTGCGGATCGGCGGCCCCCGCGAGGGACGCCAGCGGGTCTGGCTGGAGGGCGGCGCCGCGCCCCTCCTCGCCGACCTCGTCGTCCTCACCGTCGGCCACCTTGACGCCGAACCCGACCCGGAGCAGCGGGCCCTGAGCGACTTCGCCGCCCGCCACGGCCTCGTCCACCTGCCGCCCGGCTTCACCGCCGACGCCGACCTCACAGCGCTGCCCGCCGGCGAGTCCGTCCTCGTCCGCGGCTTCGGGCTCGCCTTCGTCGACCTGATGGTGCTGCTCACCGAGGGCCGCGGCGGGCGGTACGAGGGCGAGGGCGACGCGCTCGTCTACGTGCCCTCGGGCAAGGAGCCGGTGCTGCACGTCGGATCCCGGCGGGGAGTCCCGTACCACTCCAAGATCGGCTACGTCCTCGACGGCGAACGGCCCCCACTGCCCCGCTTCTTCGGTCCCGGGCAGACCGACGCCCTGCTGGGACAGCGCGTACCGGTCGACTTCCGGCGTGACGTGTGGCCCCTGGTCGACAAGGAGCTCGGCTGGGCCCACTACCACCGGCTCTTCGCCAGCCATCCCGAGCGGACCACGCTCGCCTGGTCCGACTTCGAGCGGGCCTACGAGGCGGCGCCGCCGCGCGGGGCGGAACTGGCCGCCCTCGTCGCAGCGGCCGTCCCCGACCCCGCCGACCGGCTCGACCTGGAGGCCCTCGACGACCCCCTGGACGGCATCCGCTTCACCTCGGCGCACGCCCTCCAGCACGGACTGCGCGCCTACGTCACCGACGACCTGATCCGCCGTCACGACCCCGCGCACAGCTCCGACGCCGCCGTCCTCGCCGGCCTGCTCTCCGTCCACGGACAGCTCCTGCGACTCGGAGACCGCATCGACCTCGGCGGCTGGTGGCACGGCTTCTTCAACTGTCTCGCCTCCGGGCCGCCCGGGCCCCGGCTGCGCCGGCTCCTCGCTCTCTCCCACGCCGGAGTCGTCCGCTTCCTCGGGCCCCGGGTCACCGTCGAGGCCGACGAGGCACGCGGACGCTTCCGGGCCGCGTCCGCAGCCGTACCGGGGGAGTGGACCGAGGCCCGCGCCCTCGTCGAGGCCCGGCTCCCCGGCCCCACCCTCGAACTCACCGGCAGCCCGCTCCTCCGCGCCCTGTACGAGGAGGGCACACGGGCCACCACCAGCGGCCTCCTCGTCGTCGACCCCGTCGACGGCCGGGTGCTGGAGCGCGACGGAATCCCGCACCCGCGCCGCTTCGCGCTCGGTCCGCACACCACCGCCCGCACCGACAGCGCCTTCACCCGGCCCCGTACCGGAGGGGTTCCCTTCCGGCAGAACGACGTCACCGCACGGGCCGCGCTGACGTTTCTGCGCGACCAGGGGTGCCGGATCCCGGCGCCGCCGAGCGGCTGATCCCGCACCCGTCCCGCGCGGGCGCTCCCGGAGGCGAACGGAGTACTCCGGCACGACGCTCCGGGAGCACCTCGGGCTTCCCCGGCCCGTATGGAAGGCTGGAACACCATGAGCACGGATCCACAGCAGGACTGGCAGCACTGGCACGAGCAGCGCGAGGCCGCGGTCTCCTCCTCGTACGGCCCGCTCTCCCTCACGGGCACCCACTGGCTCGCGGACTTCCCGGAGGGGAGGCTTCCGGCCGTTCCCGGTGAGTGGCGGGAGGACGGCGCCGAGGTGCTCCTGTCGGCGGGCGCCGAGGACGCGCTCACCGTCGACGGCAGGCCCTTCAGCGGCACGGTCAGGCTCACCGCCGACCACGGGCCGATCCATGAGTCCCGGGTGGAGTCGGCCGGACGGCGGCTCGTGGTCCTGCGGCGCGAAGGGCACTGGGCGGTACGGGACTTCGACCCCGGCTCGGAGGCGCGCCGCGCCTTCCGGGGCATCGAGGCCACTCCGTACGACGAGCGCTGGGTGGTGCCCGGCGTCTTCCGCCCGTACGGGGAGACCCGCAGTGTGCGGGTCGAGAACGCCGACGGCAGGGAGCGCGGTCTCGGCCTCTCCGGGGAGCTGGTCTTCGAGCTGCACGGCGGCGAGCACACCCTGCGGGTGGCCGTCGAGGACGACGGCTCCCTGTGGGCGGTCTTCGCGGACGCCACCAGCGGCAGGGACAGCTACCGCTTCCGTTTCCTTCGCCCGGCGGCCCCCGCGGCGGACGGTTCGGTGACGGTGGACTTCAACCGCGCGCTGTTGCCGCCGTGCGCCTTCGTCGACCACTTCATCTGCCCGTTCCCGCCGCCCGGGAACACGCTCGACACCGCCGTCCCGGCGGGGGAGCGGCGGCTGAACCCTTTCTGACCAGGGCTTCGACGGGAGGCGGCAGGGATGACGGGTGCCCCCGGCCGGGACGGCGGGGGCATCCGTCCGTTCTGCGGTCTTGTGCGTCCGCTCAGGGAGGGCCACTATCGCTGATGGTGCATGTCAGGAACACGTCACCTGATGGCGCCTCACGGGCCCGCCAACCCACGGGCCCCTCCGCTTTCCCAGAAGGAGAACTGTGAGGAGCACTGTGAGGAACACCCGCACCCGTCTGCTCGCCCTCGTCGCCGGAATCGCGGCCGTGACGGCCGTCGGTCTCCCCGGCGCCCAGGCCGCCCCCGTCCCCGGCCCGGCCGGAGCCGCCCAGCTCGCCCGCGCCGACGCCGCCGTCGACGCCGCCGATGTCGGCGGCACCGCCTGGTACGTGGACAGAGCGGCTGGCCGGGTCGTCGTCACCGCCGACTCCACCGTCACCGACGCGGGAATCGCGAAGATCCGCAAGGCGGCCGGTGCCGACGCCGGAGCCCTGCGGGTCCAGCGCACCCCCGGCGTCTTCAAGCCCCTCCTCGGCGCGGGCGACGCCATCTACGGCAGCGGCTACCGCTGCTCGCTCGGCTTCAACGTGCGCAGCGGCAGCACCTACTACTTCCTCACCGCCGGCCACTGCGGCAACGTCGTGAAGACCTGGTACGCCAACTCGGCCCAGTCCACCCTGATCGGCGCCACCGTCGGGTCCAGCTTCCCCGGCAACGACTACGCGCTCGTCCGCTACGACAACGCCTCGCTCGCCCACACCGGGGGCTTCACCGCCGCCGACGCCTACGTGGGGGAGTCCGTCAAGCGCTCCGGCTCCACCACCGGCACCCGCAGCGGCACCGTCACCGGCCTGAACGCCACCGTCCACTACTCCGGCGGCGGGACCGTCCGCGGCATGATCCAGACCAACGTCTGCGCCGAACCCGGTGACTCCGGCGGCGCGCTCTACGACGGCACCAAGGCGCTCGGCCTCACCTCGGGCGGCAGCGGCAACTGCTCCACCGGCGGCACCACCTTCTACCAGCCGGTTCCTGAGGCCCTCGCCAAGTACCGGGTCAGCCTCTACTAGCCGACACACGGCACACAGCCCCCGGGAGCACAGCGGGAGGCCCCCGGCGCACCGGCGCCGGGGGCCTCCCGTCCGCGTCTCAGGCCCTGACGCCGTTCAGCTCACCGGCGATCGGCTCCGCCTCCGGCTCGCGCCTCAGCGAGGACATCACCAGGGTGACCGCCGCGCCGACGACCGCCCAGGCCGCGAGGACCAGCATCGGGCCGGTCATGGCGTTGCCCTTGAAGTACGCGATCGAGCGCGCCGCCCAGGTGCCCGCGCCCGGGGGCAGGGCGGGGCCGATCGCGTTCCAGAACGGGGGCAGCATCGGCAGCGGGAAGGCGCCGCCCGCGCTGGGGTTGCCGGCGACCACGATCAGGAGGATCGCGAGGCCGATGCCGACGATCCCGAAGACCGACTGCAGGGCGAGGGTGGCGGCGCCGACGGCGAAGACGACCAGGGTGCCGAGGCCCCACAGGGCGGCGACGCTGCCGGGCAGGGCGCCCAGGACCGGGCCGACGATGACCGCGCCGCCGAGGCCGCCGAGGACCGAGTAGACGGCGAGCGCGCCGAGGCGGATGATCGCGCGCTCGCGGTTGGCGGGCCGGGAGCCCGCGCTGATCGCCAGGATCGCGGCGCAGATGTAGCCGCCGACGCACCAGCCGACGACGAGGTAGAAGGCCGAGAGCCCGTCGAAGTCCGCCGCGGAGGCGGGGGCCACGTCGACCGTCCGTACGGTGCGCTGCTGTGCCGCCTCCACCCGGGTGAAGATCGTCTCCAGGGCGGAGGAGAGCACGGTGCCGCCGCCGGAGGCGACGAGCAGGGTGTCGGTGCGGCCCCGGGGGTCGACGATCAGGGCGCCGTCGATGTCCCGGTTCAGGATCTGCCTCCGTGCCTCGGCCTCGTCGGCGACGGTACGGGGGGCGAGCGGTTCGCCGGGGAGCTTCTCCAGCTGCCCGAGGAGCTGGGCGGAGACCTGTCGCGGCGCGACGACGCCGAAGGGCACGTCTCTCGGCTTGGGGTGGTGCAGGGCTCCGACGTACGAGGCGATGAAGAGGAGCTGGAGGGCGAGGACGCCGACGACCAGGAGGGCGGCTCGGGGCGTGACGGCGCTTTTCAGTTCGTCGACGAGGCTCATGCCCTCACGCTCCGGGGCGGAGGGTGTTTCCGCAGGTGGGAGGCGCCCGAATGGCTGAAGGGAGAGGGGCCGGTCTCGATTATCGTACGGACGTTCGAAATGGGCTATGGTGAAGAGCGAGGGGGTGGGAACACACGTACGAATCGATGCGGGAGTGCGGGAGGTGCGCCATGCCGGGATTCACGCACCTGCACACCGCGTCGGGCTACTCCCTGCGCTACGGCGCCTCGCACCCCGAGCGGCTCGCCGCCCGCGCCGCCGAGCGCGGCATGGACGCGCTCGCCCTGACCGACCGCGACACCCTCGCGGGCACGATCCGCTTCGCCAAGGCCTGCGCGAAGGAGGGCGTCCGCCCCCTCTTCGGCGTGGACCTGGCGTACGAGGCGGTCGCGCCGGGATCGGCGCCCGGGCCCGCCGGTCCCGGGGGTGCGCGGGACGTACGACGGGTGCCCGTCCGGGGCGGCGCGTTCGTCGACGAGTCCGCGCCCCGCGCCGTCTTCCTCGCCCGCTCCCGCGCCGGCTGGGCCTCCCTCTGCGCGATGGTCACCGCCGCCCACGCCGGGGGAGGCGAGCGGCCCCTGCTGCCCTGGTCCGCTCTGCGCGACGACGACGTGTTCGTCCTGCTCGGCCCCGCGTCCGACGCCGGCCGCGCCCTCGCGGCCGGCCGCCCCGACCGGGCCGCCCGGCTGCTCGCCCCCTGGCGCGAGAGGTACGGCGACGCGCTGCGGCTCATGGCCGTCGACCACGGCCGGACCGGCGCGGGGCCCGGCTCCCTGCGGCTCGCCGCCCGTACCGTCGGCTTCGCCGCCGAGCAGGGCGTCCGGCCCGTCCTCGGCAACGCCGTCCGCTACGCCGACTCCGGCCAGGGCCCGGTCGCCGACGTCCTCGACTCCGCCCGCCGCCTGGTCCCCATCGACCCCCGCAAGGAGCTCGACAGCGGCGAGGCCTGGCTCAAGGGCCTCGAAGGACCCGACGGCATGCTGGCCGCCGCCGAGCGGATCGTCGAGGCCGCCGGCTTCCGCCGCGACACCGCCCACCGGCTCCTCGGGCAGACCGCGGCGGTCGCCGCCGCCTGCCTGGTCGACCCCGAGGACGACCTCGGCATCGGCTCCGCCCACTTCCCCGAACCGCACCTCGTCGGCGCCGAGCACCGCACCGCCCAGCGCGTCCTCACCTCCCGGGCCGCCGCCGGCATGGTCCTGAAGGGGTACGAGAAGCGGCGCGGCTACTGGGACCGGATGCACCGCGAGCTGGACGTCATCGCCCACCACGGCTTCGCCGCCTACTTCCTGACGGTCGCCCAGGTCGTCGACGACGTCCGGGGCATGGGTGTGCGGGTCGCCGCCCGCGGCTCGGGCGCCGGCTCCCTCGTCAACCACCTCCTCGGCATCGCCCACGCCGACCCGGTCGAGCACGGCCTGCTGATGGAACGCTTCCTCTCCAAGCGCCGCACCGTCCTGCCCGACATCGACATCGACGTGGAGTCCGCCCGCCGCCTGGAGGTGTACCGGGCGATCATCGACCGCTTCGGCACCGCCCGCGTCGCCACCGTCTCCATGCCCGAGACCTACCGGGTCCGCCACGCGGTACGGGACGTGGGCGCGGCCCTCTCCCTGGACCCGGCCGAGATCGACCGGATCGCCAAGGCCTTCCCGCACATCCGCGCCCGGGACGCGCTCGCCGCCCTCGACGAACTGCCCGAGCTGCGCGCGCTCGCGGGGGAGAAGGAGAAGTACGGCAAGCTCTGGGAGCTGGTCGAGGCGCTCGACGCGCTGCCGCGCGGCACCGCCATGCACCCCTGCGGGGTGCTGCTCTCGGACGCCTCGCTGCTCAGCCGTACCCCCGTGGTGCCCACCAGCGGGGAAGGCTTCCCGATGTCCCAGTTCGACAAGGAGGACGTGGAGGACCTCGGGCTGCTCAAGCTGGACGTCCTCGGGGTGCGGATGCAGTCCGCGATGGCCCATGCCGTCGCCGAGGTCGAGCGGGCCACCGGCACCCGGCCGGACATCGACGCGATCCCGGAGGGCGACCCCGAGACATACCGGCTCATCCGCTCCACCGAGACCCTCGGCTGCTTCCAGATCGAGTCGCCGGGCCAGCGGGACCTGGTCGGCCGGCTCCAGCCCGCGACCCTGCACGACCTCGTCGTCGACATCTCGCTCTTCCGGCCGGGGCCGGTCGCCGCCGACATGGTCCGCCCCTTCATCGAGGCCCGGCACGGCCGCGCCCCCGTCCGCTACCCGCACCCCGACCTGGAGGAGGCGCTGAAGGAGACGTATGGCGTGGTCGTCTTCCACGAGCAGATCATCGAGATCGTCCGGATCATGACCGGCTGCCGCCGTGACGAGGCCGACCAGGTCCGGCGCGCGCTCTCGGATCCCGAGTCGCAGGGCCGGATCAGGCTCTGGTTCACCCGGCAGGCCTCGGCGCGCGGATACGCGGACGAGGTCGTCGCCCGGACCTGGGAGATCGTGGAGGCCTTCGGTTCGTACGGGTTCTGCAAGGCGCACGCGGTGGCTTTCGCCGTGCCGACCTACCAGTCGGCCTGGCTCAAGGCGCACCACCCGGCCGCCTTCTACGCCGGGCTGCTCACCCACGACCCCGGCATGTACCCCAAGCGGCTGCTGCTCGCGGACGCACGGCGGCGCGGGGTGCCGGTGCTGCCGCTCGATGTGAACCGCTCGGCGGTCGCTCACCGTATCGAACTGGTGTCTGATTCGCCGGTGCGGTGGGGACTTCGGCTCGGACTCACCGACGTCCACGGCATCGGCGAGGCCGAGAGCGCCCGCATCGAGGCCGGACAGCCCTACGCCTCCCTCCTCGACTTCTGGGAGCGGGCCCGCCCCCGCGTCCCCGTCGCCGAACGGCTCGCCCAGGTCGGCGCGTTGGACGCCTTCGGCGCCAACCGCCGCGACCTCCTCCTCCATCTCACCGAACTCCGGCGCGTCCACCGGGGAGCCGCCTCCCACGGCGGACAGCTCCCGCTCGCCCAGGGCGGCAGGACCGCCCCCGTCGGCCTGCCCGACCTCGACGAGACGGAACGCCTCAGCGCCGAACTCGGCATCCTCGGCATGGACGCCTCCCGCCACCTCATGGACGACCACCACGCCTTCCTCGAAGAGCTCGGTGTCGTCTCCGCCCAGCGCCTCCGCGAGACCCCGCACGGCCGGACCGTCCTCGTCGCGGGCGCCAAGGCCGCCACCCAGACCCCGCCGATCCGCTCCGGCAAGCGGGTCATCTTCACCACCCTCGACGACGGCACCGGTCTGGTCGACCTCGCCTTCTTCGACGACGCCCACGAGCGCTGCGCCCACACCGTCTTCCACTCCTGGCTGCTCCTGGTCCGGGGCGTGGTGCAGCGGCGCGGCCCCCGCAGCGTCAGCGTGGTCGGCGCCGCCGCCTGGAACCTCGCCGAACTCGTCGAGCTGCGGGCGTCCGGCGGCCTCGACGCGGTGGGGGAGCGCCTCGCCGAACCCGAGCCGCCCGCCGCGTCCGCCCCGTCCGCGGGGAGCGGCGACTCCGGCCGCCGCATCACTATGCCCACCGGCTACGAGATGAACCCCTGGGCCGACCTCAAGCCGGCGGGCGAAGGAGCCCCGAGCGGAAGGAAGCTGTGGCACAGCAGCCCGGGGAGCGCGGGATGATCCTCTGTGTACGGTTCCGTCTCGAACCGATGTGGGAAGCCCTCCTCCCGCAACTGGTCGACCTCCTCGGCGAGTTCACTCCGACCGTCGAGGCGGCCCCGCCCGGTGAGGCGCTCGCCGACGTCCGCGGCGCCCTGCGCTACTTCGACCGGACCCCGGCCGAACTCGCCTCCGTCATCCGGGTCAGGGCGCTCGCCCTGTACGGCGTCGACTGCGTCATCGGCGCGGGACCCAACCCGATGCTGGCCCGGATGGCCGCCCGCGAGGCCCGGCCCGGCGCCACCCTCGTCGTCGACGACCCCGCGGCCTTCCTGCGCGACCGGCCGGTCGCCCTGCTCGACGGTGTCGGCCGCGCCACCGCCCGCACCCTCTGCGGCTACGGCCTCGACTCCGCCGGCCGCGTCGCGGACGCGCCGCTCGCCGTGCTCCAGCGGCTCGTCGGCGCGAAAGCCGGCCGCGAGGTGTGGGAACGGGCCCGGGGCGTCGATCGCACCCCCGTCGTCCCGCACGCCGCCTCCCGGTCCGTCGCGGCCGAACGCGCCTTCCCGCGCGACGAGACCGACCGGACGGAGCAGCGCAGGGCCCTCCTCTCGCTCGCCGAGGAGCTGGGCGCCCGGCTGCGGACCGAGGGGCAGGTGTGCCGCGGCCTCGCCGTCACCGTGCGGTACGCGGACCGGACCACGACCACCCGGAGCCGCACCCTGCCCGAACCCACCGCCCACTCGGCGGCGCTCACCACCCTCGCGTACGCCGTCCACGACTCCTTCGGCCTCCAGCGGGCCCGGGTCCGCGGCATCGCCCTGCGCGCCGAGGGGCTGACGGGCGCCGAGGGGGCCGCGCACCAGCTGTCCCTGGACCCGGCGGACGAGAAGGCCCGGCGGATCGAGGCGGTGGCCGACCGGGCACGGGCGAAATTCGGCCCGAAGGCGATCCTGCCGGGCTCGCTCGCGGCCTGACAGCCCTGGTACCACGCCTTCTTGACGACACATCACTTTTTACCGACGCGTAACTTCCCAGCCGAGGCTACCGGTGCGTAGCTTGGCTGAAGCGCATCCCCACTTGTGGTCCGGACCGCAGGGCGTCACACCCCACCTTTCCCCTTGAGCCGCAAGGAGATCGCCCGATGCTGCCCCGGAGCCCCCGCACCCCCTGGAAGCACGTCGTCAGAGCGCTGTCCGTCCTGCTCCTCACCGCCGCCGCCACCCTCGCCCCGACCACCGCCGCCTCGGCCCAGGCCGAGACCGCCACCACCAGCCGGGGCTGGAACGACTTCTCCTGCAAGCCCTCCGCCGCCCACCCGCGCCCCGTCGTCCTCGTCCACGGGACCTTCGGGAACTCCGTCGACAACTGGCTCGTCCTCGCGCCGTACCTGGTCAACCGCGGCTACTGCGTCTTCTCGCTCGACTACGGCCAGCTGCCGAACGTGCCGTTCTTCCACGGACTCGGCCCCATCGAGGCCTCCGCCGGACAGCTCGACACCTACGTCGACCGGGTCCTCGCCGCCACCGGCGCCCCCGAGGTGGACCTCGTCGGGCACTCCCAGGGCGGCATGATGCCCCGCTGGTACCTCAAGTTCCTCGGCGGCGCCGAGAAGGTGAACGCGCTCGTCGGGATCGCCCCCGACAACCACGGCACCACCCTGCTCGGCCTCACCGAGCTCCTGCCGTACTTCCCCGGCGCCGAGGACCTGATCAAGGCCGGCACCCCCGGGCTCGCCGACCAGATCGCCGGCTCGCCGTTCCTCACCAAGCTCAACGAGGGCGGCGACACCGTGCCGGGGGTCCGCTACCACGTCATCGCGACCCGCTACGACGAGGTCGTCACCCCGTACCGCTCGCAGTTCCTGAGCGGCCCGGACGTCACCAACGTCCTCATCCAGGACAAGTGCGCCCTCGACCTGTCCGAGCACGTGGCGATCGGCACGGTGGACCGGGTCACCTTCCACGAGGTGGCGAACGCCCTCGACCCGGCCCGCGCGACCCCGACCACCTGCCTCTCGGTGATCGGCTAGGACCTACCGGCTCGTCCGCCCCCGCCGGACGAGCCCGAAGAGCACGGCCGCGCCGAGCGCGAGCAGGGCGGCGCCGCTCACCGCGAGATACGAGGTGACGGTGTCGCCCCCGGTCTCGGCCAGCTCCGCACCGGAGCCCGAAGCGGCCGCGGGAACAGGCGCGTTGGGGGCGGCCTCCTGGGCGGGAGCCGTGGTGACCGTGGCCGACGGGACTGGAGCGGCCGTGGTGGCCGCCGGGGCCGGGGCCGCCGACGTCTCCCCGGCGCCCGTGGCCGGGTCGTCGTCCCCGTGCCCGCCGTGCTCGACCGAGGACTCGCCCTGGCCCGCCTCGATCTGCTCGTCGCTCGGCGCGGAGGCGCTCGGCGCAGGGGCCGTACCGCCGTCGTCCTCACCGAACACCACGTCCGAGCAGGTGTAGAACGCCTCCGGGGAGTCGGAGCGCTGCCAGACCGAGTAGATCAGGTGCCGCCCGGACCTCTTCGGCACTGTGCCCTCGAAGACGTAGTCACCGCTCTCCATCCGCGGGTCGGTCACCGTCGCGAACGGCTCCGCCTCCAGGTCCGACCACCTCAGCGGCTTCGACGGGTCGTACCCGTCCTTCGTCACGTACAGCGCGAACGTGCCCCGGTGCGGCGCCGTCCCCCGGTAACGGAAGGTGTGCGCACCGGACTTCATGCCGCTCGCCGGCCAGTCGGCCCGCGCCAGGTCGAGCCCGCGGTACTTGTCGTTGCCCGCGCTGCACAGCTCGCCGTCCGGGATCAGCTCCCGGTGCTTCCCCGCGGCGTTCGCGATGTTCACCGCGTTCCAGTCGTAGAACGCCTGCGCCCCGCTCGCCGCCACCGCCGCCTTGCAGGCCGCCGACCGCGGAGCCTCGGGCCCCTCCGCGTAACAGGCCGAGACCCGGCTCACCGGATCGGTCATCGACCCGTGCGCGGACGCGGGAACGGAAGCGAGCCCGGAGAACGCGAGCACGGTGCCGGCGGTGACGGCTGCGGCGGTACGACGAGAGGTCATGGGGGGACAGCTCCTTCACGAGGGTGAGGCGGGGGGCTGCAAGGAAGCTAGCCGCCGCCGTCCGCGAAAAAGCCGGTGAAGAAGGGGAGACGCCGATTCTTAGGACCGCTTTAAGGGACCGCTAAGCGAGGTCTGAGGAACCGGCCGCCTACCCCAGCCGCCGGTAGCGCCGCTCCGGGCGTCCCGTCCCTCCGTACCGCAGGGTGATCTCCGCGCGGCCCGTCTCGGCGAAGTACTCCAGATAGCGGCGGGCGCTCACCCGGGACAGGGAGCCGGCCTCCGCGCACTCCGTGGCCGAGAGGCCCTCCGGGTGGGCGCGGAGGACCGAGTCGACCAGATCGGCCGTATGGGCGGCGAGGCCCTTCGGGAGTTCCCGGGAGCCGCGGGGGCGGGTGCCGAAGATCTGGTCGACGTCCTCCTGGCGGGCCTCGTCCAGCTCGTCGAGGCGGCTGCGGAGCGAGGCCACGTGCCGCAGCTGCTCGTGCAGCGCCGCCTGGCTGAACGGCTTGATCAGATAGTGCAGCGCCCCCGCCCGCAGCGCCGCGCGGATCGTGCCCACGTCCCGCGCCGCCGTGATGAACAGCGCGTCCATGCCCAGGCCCGCCGCACGCAGCTCCCGCAGCACCTGGACGCCGTCCATGTCGGGCAGGAAGACATCGAGCAGCACCAGGTCGGGCCGCAGCCGCTCGGCCGCCCGCAGCGCCTCCGCGCCGCTGTGCGCGACTCCGGACACCGAGAAGCCCGCCACCGCCGACACATAGCGGCAGTGCAGCTTGGCGACCATGAAGTCGTCGTCGACCACCAGCACTCTCGTCACGCCGACCCACGCTAGGTCCCGACCACAACGACCACAACGTCCGTTGGTTGCGGAAGAGAGACAGCTTCTTAACGCCGGGGCAACATGTGGGCCACCTCACACCCCCTTTCCCCTTCAACCTGAGAGGCGGCACACGTGCGGTTGCGCACTCCCTTCGCCCTCCTCGGGGCCGCGCTGCTCGTCCTGGTGGCTCCGCCGCTGCTCAGCCCCGGCAGCGGCTCCGACACCGGCACCCGGATACCCGGCCTGCGTTTCATGGTCCCGAACACCCCCGGCGGCGGATACGACATCACCGCCCGTACCGCGGCGAAGAACGCCGAGGAGGCGGACCTCACCGGCGACATCGAGGTCTTCAACCTGCCCGGCGCGGGCGGCACCGTCGGCCTCACCCGGCTCGTCGGCGAACGCGGCAACGGCCGGCTCGCCATGTCCATGGGCCTGGGCGTCGTCGGCGCCGTCCACACCAACCAGACCCCCAGGACCCTCGCCGACACCACCCCGATCGCCCGGCTCACCGAGGAGCAGGACATCGTCGTGGTCGGCAAGAACTCCCCGTACAAGTCCATCCAGGACCTGCTCACCGCCTGGAAGAAAAACCCCGGCAAGCTGCCCGTCGGCGGCGGCTCCTCGCCCGGAGGCCCCGACCACCTCGCCCCGATGCTGATGGCCCAGGCCGCCGGGATCGCCCCGAAGGACGTGAACTACGTGCCCTTCGACGGCGGCGGCGAGCTGCTCGCCTCGATCCTCGGCGACAAGGTCGCCTTCGGCGTCTCCGGCGTCGGCGAGTACCTCGACCAGATCAAGGCGGGCGAGCTGCGCCTCCTCGCCGTCACCGGTCCGAAGCGTGTCCCCGGCCTCGACGCCCCCACGCTCCGCGAGGCCGGACTCGACACCGAGTTCACCAACTGGCGCGGCATCGTCGCCCCGCCGGGCCTCTCCGACGCCGAGCGCGAGAAGCTCGTCACGCTGGTCACCGCACTCCACGACTCCCCGCAGTGGCGCGAGTCGCTGAAGACCCACGGCTGGGACGACGCCTTCCTGCCCGGCGAGGAGTTCGGCACCTTCCTCGACGAGCAGGACCGGCGCGTCGGCTCCGTACTGAAGGAGCTCGGGCTGTGAAGACCCCAGTGACGTCCTGGCTGCGCGAGCGTTCCGAACTCGGCGTCGGCGCCCTCCTCTTCCTCCTCGGCGTCCTCGTCCTCGCCGACGCCCTCACCCTCGACGCCGACCTCACCGGTCGCGGACCCGTCGGCCCCGCCACCGTCCCCCTCGTCGTCGGCAGCGGCCTGCTCGTCGTCGCCGTACTCCTCTCCGTCGACGTCCTGCGCGGCGGGCGCGGCGAGGCCGAGGCCGGCGAGGACGTCGACCTGAGCGAGCCCGCCGACTGGCGTACGGTCCTGCTCCTCGCCGGCGTCTTCCTCGCCTTCGCCGTCCTCATCGGACCCGTCGGCTTCCCGGTCGCCGGAGCGCTCCTCTTCTGGGGCGCGGCCTACGCCCTGGGCAGCCGCCATCTCCCTCGCGACCCGCTGATCGCGGCGGTCCTCTCGCTCCTGACCTACGTCGTCTTCGACAAGCTGCTCGGTGTCCCGCTGCCCGGCGGCCCGCTGATGGGAGTGATCTGACCCATGGATTCCCTGAACTCCCTCATCGACGGCTTCGGGACCGCCCTCACGCCGATGAACCTGCTGTGGGCCGCGATCGGCGTGCTCCTCGGCACCGCCATCGGCGTCCTGCCCGGCATCGGCCCCGCCATGGCCGTGGCCCTGCTGCTCCCGGTGACGTACGGGCTCGAACCGACCGGCGCGTTCATCATGTTCGCCGGCATCTACTACGGCGCAATGTTCGGCGGCTCCACCACCTCGATCCTCCTCAACACCCCCGGCGAGAGCGCGGCCGTCGTCGCCGCCATCGAGGGCAATCCGATGGCCAAGGCGGGCCGCGGCGCGCAGGCGCTCGCCGCCGCGGCCATCGGTCACTTCGCCGGTGGCATGATCGGCACGATCCTGCTCGTCGCCCTCGCCCCGACGGTCGCCGCGCTCGCCGTCGACATCGGCGCCCCCGACTACCTCGCCCTGATGGTCCTCGCCTTCATCGCGGTGACCTCGGTACTCGGCTCCTCCCGCATCCGGGGACTCGCCTCCCTGCTCATCGGTCTCACGATCGGCCTGGTCGGCCTCGACCAGATGACGGGACAGCAGCGCCTCACCTTCGGTTCGCTCCAGCTCGCCGACGGCGTCGACGTCGTCATCGTCGCGGTCGGCCTCTTCGCCATCGGCGAGGCCCTCTGGGTCGCCGCGCACCTGCGCCGCACCGCGGGGGAGGCCATCCCGGTCGGACGCCCGTGGCTGGGCAGGGACGATGTGAAGCGCACCTGGAAGTCCTGGCTGCGCGGTCCGCTCATCGGCTTCCCGTTCGGCGCGATCCCGGCCGGCGGCGCGGAGATCCCGACGTTCCTTTCGTACGTGACGGAGAAACGTCTCTCGAAGCACAGGGAGCAGTTCGGCAAGGGCGCCATCGAGGGCGTGGCGGGGCCCGAGTCCGCCGCCTCCGCCTCGGCGGCGGGGACGCTCGTCTCCATGCTGACCCTCGGGCTGCCGACGACGGCCGTCGCCGCCGTGATGCTGGCCGCGTTCCAGCAGTACGGCATCCAGCCGGGACCGCTCCTCTTCGAACGGGAGCCCGACCTGGTCTGGGGCCTGATCGCCTCGCTGTTCGTCGGCATGGTGCTGCTGCTCGCGCTCAACCTGCCGCTCGCGCCCGTCTGGGCCAAGCTGCTTCGCATCCCGCGCCCCTACCTCTACGCCGGCATCCTCTTCTTCGCCGCCGTCGGCGCGTACGCGGTCGGCGGGGAGGCGCTCGACCTGGTCGTCCTGCTCGTCATCGGCCTGATCGGCCTGGGCATGCGGCGCTACGGCCTGCCGGTGCTGCCGGCCGTCATCGGCGTCATCCTCGGCCCGGCCGCCGAACAGCAGCTGCGCCGCGCCCTGCAGATCAGCGACGGCTCGGTGACGGGCCTGGTGAACACCCCGTTCGCGGTCACCGTGTACGCCGTCGTGGTGCTGCTCCTCGCCTGGCCCCTGCTGAGGAAGGTGATCATCCGCCGTCGTAATGTGACGGTATAACAGACGCCTTGATCCGTCCCGCCGTCGCCGCGGACGTGCCCGCCGTGAAGGCCGTGACCGACGCGGCCTTCCACCACTACATCGAACGGATCGGTCTCGTACCGGCCCCGATGGAGTACGACCACACGGCGAACGTGGCCGCGGGGCGGGTCTTCGTCACGGGCGACCCGGTGACCGGCCTCGTGGTGGTGATCCACGAGGCCGATCACCTCTATCTGGACGAGATCGCCGTCCACCCGGACGCCCAGGGCACGGGTCTGGGCCGGCTGCTGCTCGACTGGGTGGAGCGGCACGCCGGGGAGCTCGGCCTGCCCGAGGTGCGGCTGCTGACCAACGCGATGATGTGGGAGAACCAGAAGCTGTACGAGCGGTACGGCTACGAGGTCGTCGAGCGGCGTGCGGACGGACCGTACGACCGTATTCACTACCGAAAGTTCCTCAACGCGCCCCCGATGGGGTGAGTTTCGGACAAGCGGCGACCGGATCCGATATCCCTGGCGGGCAGCGTCATCCCCCACCCCGAAAGGACCCCGCTCATGCGCGTCCGACTCGCCCTCGCCACCGGCGCCCTGCTGGCCGCCGCCGTCCCCCTCGCCCACGCGGAAGGGGCCGACGACCTCTCCGTCTTCGGCTACGGAACCGTCGGCAAGGACAGCACGGTCACCCTCTCCGGCACCTACCGCTGCCTCGACGACAGCGCGGGCCCCGTCTTCGTCAGCTCCACCCTCGTCCAGGGCGACCGCTCCGCCGGAATCGGCGGCACCAGAGCCGTCTGCGACGGACACCTCCACGAGTGGATCAACACCTCCGTCGTGAAGGACCCCGCCTACCAGCCGGGCGCGGCCCAGGTGCAGGCCACCCTCATGCAGCTCACGACCGGCGCGTCGGGCCTGCCGGAGCCCAGGTTCCTCGTCGTCGAGGACTCGGCCGTCGAACTCCGCTGACGACGGGACCCGCTACCGCAGTAGGTCGATCAGGCCCTCACGGCCGAGCTCCTCCAGCTCGTCGAGGGCCACGACGGCACACGCCGCCGCCTCCGGGTCGGAGGCGGCGAGCCCGCTCGCCACGAACTCGTCCTCGTCGAGCCGCAGCACCTCGCTGCCGTCCGCCGACACCCACAGGTCCAGGTCCAGGTCCTCGACCAGCACGCCCTGGCCGTCGAACACGGCCGGCCGGGTGATGTCGCAGTACCAGCCCTTGAGGACGCCCTCGTCGGACCACACCTCCTTGACGGTGAACCAGCGGTCGCGCCAGTAGTGCTCCACGAAGACGTCCCCCGGCTGGAACCGCACGAAGCCGAAGTCCCGTACGCCCTCGGCCGCCCACGGAGCACGCACCGAGAGCCGGCCACCGTCCTCCGCGAGCACCTCCGCCGGATAACGGATCTTCGTCCGCCCCGCCTTCGTCAGGGTGACCTCAACCGATCGTCCGGACATGCCGTACCTCCCGCGCTCCGACCTCGTAACCGAACCACTTGTTGATCGCCAGCATCGGCTCGTTCCCGGTGTCGTTCCCGGTGAACGCCTCCGTGCAGCCCGCGGCCCGGGCCCGGTGCAGCGACGTGTTCTTGGCCAGCTTCGCGAGCCCGCGCCCCCGGAACGCCGGCCCGGTGCCGGTCATCCCCGAGTTGTACCGGCCCAGACCGTCCGTCTGCGCCGCACTGAACGCCGCCAGGACGCCGTCCACCACCACGACCGTCGTCAACGCCCGGTCGAGCAGCGGGTGCTCCCAGGTCGTCGCCCGCCAGTGCGCGAAGTCGTCCAGCTCGACGCCCACGTCGCCCGGCTCGTCGGCCGACGTCAGCGCGTCCAGCTCGAAGAGCGGCCGAGGATCGGCCGCGAAGTCCTCGGCCGTGAGCAGCTCGACACCGGCCGGCGGCGCCTGCAGCGGCGGCAGCTCGGCGGTGGTGAGGTCCAGCCGGAGGAAGTAGGCGGAACGGCTGGGGGAGTACCCCCGCCGCGCGGCCCAGGCGAGGTTCTCCGGCGCGTCCAGGGCCCAGCTGTACAGGGTCCGCGCCCCCCGCTCGGCCAGATACTCCTCGGCGGCGCGCAGCAGCAGCGTCCCCGCACCCTGCCCGAGGTGGGCGGGGTCCACGTACACGTTGGCGTAGCCGATCCCGGGCTTCGGCGCGTCGTGCGCGATGCCGACCTGGGCGGTCCCGACGATCCCGTCGGCCTCGGTCACGGCGACGAGCGGGCGGTAGTGGCTGTCGGGGTGGGCACGGGCCCAGTCGAAGACGAGCTGCTCGGCGGTGCAGAGCATAAAGGGGAGGGCCGCTCGACGCACCCGGGCGAAACCCTCGGCGTCCTCGGCCCGCACATCACGCACGATCACTGTCATGGGGTCGCACGCTACGGGCCGGGGGCCCGCCGCCGCCTCCCCTTTTCCGGTGGGGTGGGGGCAGAATCGGCGGGGTGACACTCACCATCGCCGTGGACCACGAATCCACCACCGCTCCCTACGAACAACTGCGTGCCCAGATCTCGGAGCGGGCCCGGTCGGGCAGACTGCCGGTCGGATACAAGCTGCCGACGGTACGAGGGCTCGCGGAGCAGCTGGGCCTCGCCGCGAACACGGTCGCCAAGGCGTACAAGGCGCTGGAGGCGGACGGGGTGATCGAGACGCGCGGTCGTCACGGGACCTTCGTCGCGGCGGCGGGCGACGCGGCGACCCGCAGGGCCGCCACCGCCGCCGCCCAGTTCGCCGAGGAGGCCCGCCGCCTCGGGCTCAGCCGAGAGGCCGCGGAGGCGGCGTTGAACGAGGCTCTGAGGGCCGCGTACGACAGCTGACCTCGCCCGCGTGCCGGCGTGCGGCGGCCGACCGCCGGCGGGGGCGGCTACAGGTACAGCCCCGCCCCCGCCGTGCGCGGTTCGGGGAGGCCCGTCGGGGGCGTTCCGCGGCGCAGTGCGAACAGCTCCGCCAGCGTCGCGCCCTCGCGCGGCACGTCCTCCTCGCGGCCGAGCCAGGACACCGACTCCGCCCGGGTCAGCGGGCCCACCTCGATGCGGGCCAGACAGCGGCCCGGGCGGACCACCGCCGGGTGGAGCCGCTCCAGGTCCTCGTTGGTGGTGACTCCCACCAGGACGTTGCGCCCCTGTCCGAGCAGACCGTCCGTCAGGTTCAGGAGCCGGGAGAGGGCCTGCCCCGCCGTGTGCTTCGCCTCGCCCCTGATCAGCTCGTCGCAGTCCTCCAGGAGCAGCAGCCGCCAGCGCCCTTTGGCCGTGCCCTCGTCCTCCCCGATGGCGATGTCCATCAGATAGCCGACGTCGTTGAAGAGCCGCTCCGGGTCGAGCACGCAGTCCACCTGGCACCAGTCGCGCCAGGACCGGGCCAGCGTCCGCAGCGCGGACGTCTTGCCGGTGCCCGGCGGGCCGTGCAGCAGCAGGAGCCGGCCGGCGATCGACTCGGGCGTCACCTTCATCAGCCGGTCCATGGACTCGGCCACCGGCGCCGAGTAGTTGGGCCTGACCTCCTCCCACGTCCCGGCGCTGATCTGCCGGGTCGTCCGGTGCGGGCCGCGCCGGGGCGACACGTACCAGAACCCCATCGTCACGTTCTCCGGCTGAGGCTCCGGCTCGTCCTTCGCCCCGTCGGTCGCCTCCTTCAGGACGCGCTCGGCGAGCTCCGCGTCGGCGGCCGTGACGGTGACGTCCGCGCCCCGGCTCCAGCGGGAGACGAGGAGCGTCCAGCCCTCTCCCTCGGCGAGCAGGGCACTCCGGTCGTCGTCCTTCGCGGCCCGCAGCACCGTGGCCCCCGCCGGGAGCAGGGTCGCCTCGGGCCTGACCCGGTCCAGGGTGGTGCTGTGCGCGTGGGGCTGTTCCCCGGTCGCGAAGCGGCCGAGGAACAGCGCGTCGACGACGTCCGAGGGAGAGTCGCTGTCGTCGAGGTTGAGCCGGATCGGCAGCGACCGCTGGGGCTCCGACGGTACCGGTGGGGTGTCAGCCATGGCGCCCATGATCCGGCAACCGGGCATGGCGTGCACCGGGTTTTGAAGGGGGCGTTCCCCCAAGTCCGCTGGTCCGGCGGTACGTCAGATCCAGTGGCCCCGCACCGCGCCCCGGGCGCGCCGCGCGAGCGCGTACCCCTTCGTCAGGGCACGGTCGGCCGCGAAGTTCCGCCCGATCGCCCGGCCCTCGACGAGCCGCGTGAACTCCTCGACATCCGTCGAACGCCGCACGGTGACCCGCTCAAGGGCGTACGGACCCTGGCGGCGTCTGGCCAGCGCGTTGCCGACGGCGAGCGCCTGGGTGAAGCCCGCCTCCCGGACGGTACGGCGGACCCGGCGGCTGGAGTACCCGTACGGGTAGGCGAAGGAGACCGGGGCGGTCCCGAGCTCCTCGCCGACGATCTCCCGGCAGCGCAGCGTCTCGAACCGGAGCCGCCGCGCGTCGAGCTGGTCGAGCTGCGGGTGGGTGTGGCTATGACCGCCGATCTCCGTTCCCGCGTCGGCGAGTTCCCGCACCTGCGCCCAGTCGAGCATGGTGTCGAGGGCGCCGCCCGTCGTGTGCCGGCCGGGCAGCCAGCCGGTGGAGACGAAGACGGTGCTCACGAAGGAGTGCTGGGCGAGCACCGGAAGCGCGTACCGGTGCACGCCCTCGTACCCGTCGTCGAAGGTGACGAGGAGCGGACGGGCGGGCAGCGGGCCGCCGGTGCGCCAGGCGGCGGCGAGCGCGGCGGTGGTCAGCGGGGTGAACCCCCGCTCGGCGACCACCTCCATCTGTGCCGCGAAGGCCTCGGGGGTGACGGAGAGCCCCAGGGTGGCGGGGGCGGGATCCGGGGCGACGGCGTGGTACATGAGGACGGGCACGGCGGTGGTGTCGTTCACTGGGCCCTCCTCCCTTCGGCGGCCCCGGCGCCGCCTTCTCCGGTGCCGCTTTCCACGGTGCCGCTTTCCACGGTGCCGCTTTCTCCGGCGCCGCTCTCGCCGGTGCCGTGACCGGCCTCCCCGCTGCCGACGTTCCCGTTTCCGGGCTCCCCGACCCCGGCCTCCCCGTTCGTGGTCTGTTCGATCGGTCCCCAAGCGAAGGTCGTTCCGCTCCGCCGGGCCCGGAGCGTGCCCAGCGCGTAGCCGCCGGCCGCGACCGTCACCCCGGTCACGATCGCCCCGGCGCGGCCCGCGCCCCCGGAGCGCCCGCGCAGTGCGTCGCGCACCCCGCGCAGGACGCCGGAGGGCAACACCCGTGTCGTGTAGCGCCGTTCGGACTCCAGGCCCTTCTGCGCGCCGACGCTCCGAGCGACGAGCGCCTTGGAGAGCCCCTCGGCGTAGACCCGGGTGCGGAAGTAGCCGAAGCGCTCGCGGACCTCGGGCACCTTGTGGTGGATGACGGCCCGGTCGTCGATGAGGAGGATCGCCCGCGGGAGCGCCTTGGAGAGCCGGATGCACAGTTCGGTCTCCTCGCCGCCGAGGGGCCGCCGGTCGCCGTCGCGCCCGATGCCCGTGGCGAAGCCGCCCGCCGCGTCGAAGGCCGTACGCCGGAAGGAGGCGTTGCCGCCGAGCACGTTCCGGACGGGGACGCGGCCCGGAGGAAGGCCCCGGTACGTACAGCCGACGACCCAGTCGAACTCCTCCGGGAACCAGGCCGGGCGTCGGCCGGACGCCCAGGCGGGCAGGGTCCGGCCGCCGACGGCCATGACCCGCGGGTCGTCGTAGGCGGCGGCGAAGTGGTGGAGCCAGTCCCGCTCGGCGACGGCGTCGTCGTCGAGGAAGGCCACGAACTCGCCGCGGGAGGCGGCGATCCCGGTGTTGCGGCCGGCGGAGAGGCCGCGGGGGCCCGCGTTGGCGAGCACCCGCACCTCCTCGTTGAGCCGCTGGTCCGCGTACTCCTCGGTGAGCCGGGAGAGGAGCCGCTCGTTGTGGTCGACCACGAGCAGCGTCTCCAGCGGCGGCAGTGACTGCTTCCGGACGGAGTCGACGGCGGCGAGGATGTCCTCCCACCGTTCCTCTGTGTAGACGCAGATCACCACCGAGAAGCCGTTCGGGGACGTGCGGTCGTTCAAGACACCTCTCCCCGGGGGATGTTGACCGAGAACGGGGCGGGCCGGCGGCGGGCCGCCTTGGCGAGGGACTTCTCCCTGAGGATGACCTTCAGGACACGGATGCCGTCGCGCACGGCGTTGAGGTTGCTGACGCCGTGGATGCGGTTGTACTCGTGGCTCGGTACCTCCTGCACCTTGAGACCGGCGGTGACGACCCGGATGTTGATCAGGGTCTCGATCTCGAATCCGGTGCAGTCGAGGGTGATCTTGTCGAGGCAGTGGCGCCAGAAGGCGTTGTAGCCGTAGCAGAGGTCGGTGTACCGGGCGCCGAACTTGCGGTTGACGAGGGTGCAGAGGGCCCAGTTGCCGAGTCTGCGAATGGTCGTCATGTCGTCGGTGCCGCCGCCGTTGGCGAAACGGGAGCCCTTGGCGAAGTCGGCGCCGCCGACGAGGGCGGAGACATAGGAGACGATCTCCTGACCGTCGGCCGAGCCGTCCGCGTCGACCATGACGATGATGTCGCCCGTGCAGGCCGCGAAGCCGCTGATCAGGGCGTCGCCCTTGCCCTTGCCGACCTGTTTGACGACTTTGACGTCCGGCCAGAGTTCACGGGCGACCTCCACCGTGTTGTCGGTGGAATTTCCGTCGACGAGGACGACTTCATGAATCCATTCCGGCAACGTCTTGAAGACGTACGGAAGATTTTCTGCTTCGTTCATCGCGGGAATGACGACGCTCACCGGCGGAGTGATCGCCAGATGCGAGGTGATGGCCCGGTACTGGGCCGCTATTCGACTCGGCTCGGTCAATTCTCGGCCCGTGGCGGTCGGGCGCAGGAACGAGCTCATGGGTCTGGTTTCCCTCTCGTCCGGTGGGCCGCCCACCCCTTGGGCGGTCCGATGGTGTGTCCGGTTCGAAAGGGGGGTTCTCGCCTTGCCCGCGCGGAAAGGAACTCCTTGCGGGATCGGTGAGTTGGCATGTCCGGCCGCGCGGCACCCGCGACTCGGCGCACGTACGAACACCGAGCACGGCACCCCCCTACCGCGCCCCACCCCGGATTCATCGCGACGCCTGGAGCCCTCCCCTGAGCCGCTGTGCGTGATGGTCCGGTGCGGGTGAGATGTACGACGGTATTGATGAATGGGACTGTATGGCAAGTCCCGGATCCGTGGCCCGCTTTTCCGTAGTTTGGCGAAGCTTCGCCGGTCAGAAGTGCAACCGTCCCGATCGGATTTGATCAATCCGTTTACCTGCGAGGAACAGTGGGGCGTGATCGCACTTCTGTGCATTGCTGTGTGAATGTGTCGCGATCTCGTTCGAGCGCACCGCGGGACCGGAGCCTCCGGTTCCCGAGCTGGCCTGATCTCGACGGTCCCTGACGGAGGATCGGAAGGCGTTCACCCCCAGTTTTGACATGAACACTTCCGGCGCGGCGGATCCGATGCTACTACCTGGTAGCGCAGAGATCCTGCTACAGGGAGGTTCCATGAGGCTGTCCCGTATCACCGCCCTTTCGTCCTCGCTCCTGCTCGGTGCCGTCCTCGCCCTCACCGGGGCGGGCGCCGCCCAGGCCGCCGAGACCGCCGCACTCGACTACGTGGCGCTCGGTGACTCGTACTCCTCCGGGGTGGGCGCCGGGAGTTACGACAGCGCCAGCGGTGACTGCAAGCGCTCCACGAAGGCCTATCCGGTGCTGTGGAAGAACGCGAACGCCCCCTCCTCCTTCGCGTTCACCGCCTGCTCGGGCGCCCGGACCGGTGACGTGACCGCCAATCAGCTGGGTCCGCTCTCCGCCGCGACCGACCTGGTCTCCCTCACGATCGGGGGCAATGACGCCGGATTCGCCGACGTCATGACGACCTGTGTGCTCCAGTCCGAAGCCACCTGCATCAGCCGGGTGAATCAGGCCAAGAGCTACGTGGACACCACGCTGCCCGGCAAGCTCGACTCCGTCTACACGGCCATCAGGAACAAGGCACCCGCCGCCCGCGTGGTCGTCCTCGGCTACCCGCGCTTCTACCAACTGGCCGGCAGCTGCGTCGCCGGCCTCACCGAGAACGAGCGGAAGGCCATCAACGGCGCCGCCGACCATCTCAACGCGGCGGTCGCCAAGCGCGCGGCCGACCACGGCTACACCTTCTCCAGCGTCGTCCCCGCCTTCACCGGACACGAGATTTGCTCCGGCTCCTCCTGGCTGCACAGCGTCAACTGGCTCAACATCGGCGAGTCCTACCACCCGACCGCCGCCGGACAGTCGGGCGGCTACCTGCCCTCGTTCAGAAACGTGGTGTAACCCCCGCCGCCGCCCGCACCCAGGGCGCCGGGCCCGGCCGGAGCGGTGCTCGTGACACCGACCGGACCGGGCCCGGCGCCACGGTCCTTCTCCCGTACCGCCTGATACGCGAGAGCCGCCGCGATGAGGAGCGCGCCGACCAGCCCGGCGAGGAGCACATGACTCCGGCGCGGTGACCGCCTCCGTTGTGGCTGAGCAACCGAACGCGGCGCCGCCGGAGGGCCGTTGGGGGCGTCCACCGCCTCCGGCCCGCCCGGCTCGCCACCGGTGGGAGCCCCGCCCACCGGAGCGCCGGACTCCGTCCGAGGGGGCCGCGCCCCGCCCCCGGCCACCCGGCGCAACTCCTCCTCGGCCCGGTCCGCCGTCAGTGGACGCGCCCGGTCCGGATGTGTGAGGCCCTCGACCACCGCGCGGAGCGCCACGGTCCGGTCGTCCGCCGAGGGCAGGGCGGACACCGCTCCGTCGAGAAGCTCTCCCAGGGACCGCAACTCCGCCTCCGGCTCCGGCGCGTCCCCCGGAGTCGCACCGAAGCCGGTCACGGCGATCCGCCCGTCGTTGGCGAGCAGGACGTGCCGCGCCCGCACGCCCCGGTGGGGGGCGCCGGCCTCCCGCGCCGCCCGGAGTGCGGAAAGGACCTCGGCGCCGGTGCGTGCGGCCTCGCGCACGGGCAGTGGGCCGGCGGCCTCCAGCGTCTCGGCGAGGGTGAGGCCCCGCACGAGCTCGGTCACGACCCAGGGCCGGCCGTCCTCGGTGACCACTCCGAGGACGCGTACGACAGCGGGGTGCGCGATCCGGGCGGCGGCCCGTGCCTCACGCTCGCGTCGCGCGTACAGCAGTGGCACCTTGTCCGCGGGAAGTCCGGCCGGGGCCCGGAACTCCTTGAGGGCCACGTCCTGGCCGCTCGTCTCGTCCAGGGCACGCCAGACGGTGCCCGCCGACCCCTCGGCGAGGACGTCCAGAAGCCGGTAACGACCCGCGATCACCGTCATGGATCCACGGTAGCCGAGGGGTGTCCCGCCGGCGCCGGTCCGTCGGCCGCGCGGTGGGAAGGATCTTGGTGGTGGAGATCACACGGGTCCGGGTTCCCGTGGACGAGGTCCCGGAGTGCAGGATGGTTCATGACGGTTCGGCAGATGTTCGAACCCTGTCCAACTCGCCCTGGAATCAGATGGATTCGGACAGTGACCGTCAACCCTCGTACGAGTGCGCTGCATACCGTCGGCGGGATACACGGGTGTCATGGCGGGGCGATAGGGTTAACCTGCCCTGGGTCGGGTGCCCTTGTACGGGTGGGGAGTGACATGGAACAGATAGCAATGCGCAGCAGGCCTCGCGTGCCTGCCATCACCTGCGGGAGCAGCGCGACCAGTTCGCGGCTCGACCGCCATCTCGCGGTGCTCGGCGGACCCGCCGTGCCCCAGCGTGAGGTGGCCGAGGCGACGCTGCTGATGCGGGAGTTGACGACGCGTACGCACGAGGCGCCGGTGCACGGTCACCGCAGCCGCAGCGCGCGGGTCTCGCTCTTCGCCCCGCTCCGCCGTCTGCGCCGCTCCCTCTTCGGAACGCGCCGCTAGGGGGTGTCTTGTCGATCAGGCCGGGCTCGCGGCGTCCGGCACCGCACCTCGCCGCGTTGTCGTCAGTCGGCATGGCTCCGCCATGCCTCCTTCCTCCGCCTTGCGATGCACGGCACCAGACGCCGCTCCCTGATCCGGCCTGACCGACAAGACACCCCCTAGGACGTCGCCGGGTCGCGGCACCCGAGGTTCCCGCCCGCCGCGCCCGTACGACTCCGACTGCGACACCGCCGGACGTGTCCCCGCCCGTCCGGCGCTCAGTCGTACCCGGTGAAGGCCCCGACAAGCAGCCCGCGCTGACGGCCCCGAGCAGGCAGCCCGCGAGCTGACGGCACCGTCAAGCAGCCCGCGCGGTGTCAGGCGATCACGCCCGCGCTCCTCAGCTCCTTCATCTCCGCCTCCGTCACCCCGAGCCCGGTGAGCACCTCGTCCGTGTCCTGTCCGAGGGCCGGGATCCGGTCCATCCGGGGCTCCGGCGCGTCCGGGAACACGATCGGCGGCAGCAGTGCCCGCAGCGGCCCGACCGGTGACCCCACCTCCCGCCAGCGGTCCCGCGCCGTCAGCTGAGGATGCTCCGCGAGCTCCGCGACCGAGTTGAGCCGGGCGCAGGCGATGCCCGCCGCGTCGAGCCGGGCCAGCGCCTCCGGCGCCGTCAGCGGGGCGAGCGCCTCCGCGACCACCGCGTCCGTCGCCGCGCGTCCTGCCACCCGTGCCGCGTTCGTCGCGAACGCCGGGGCGTGGGCGAGTTCCGGGCGTCCGATGACCTGCTCGGCAAGCCGCCGCCACTCCCGGTCGTTCTGCACGGAGAGCAGCACCAGGCCCCCGTCCGCCGTCGGATAGGCGTCGTACGGCGCGATCACCGCGTGCGCGAGCCCCGTACGCGCCGGGGGCGTGCCTCCATGCATCCTGTGGTGCAACGGATGCCCCATCCACTCGGCGAGGGAGTCGAGCAGGGAGACCTCCACCGCCCCGCCCCGGCCGGTCGTCCCGCGCCGTACGAGCGCGGCGAGAACGCCGGAGAAGGCGTACATGCCGGCCGCGATGTCGGCCGCCGGGATCCCCGACTTGACCGGCTGCTCCGGCGTACCGGTCACGGACACCAGGCCCGCCTCGCACTGGACGAGCATGTCGTACGCCCGCCTGTGCGCGTACGGGCCCGCCGCCCCGTACCCCGAGACGTCCACCGCGATCAGCCGCGGGTGCGCGGCGCACAGGGTGGCGGCGTCGAGGCCGAGCCTGGCAGCGGCCCCCTGGGCCAGGTTCTGGACGAAGACGTCCGCGCCGGCCACCATCCGCCGGGCGAGGGCGAGGCCGCGGGGGTCCTTGAGGTCGACCGCCACGGACTCCTTGCCCCGGTTGCACCACACGAAATGGGAGGCGAGGCCCCGGGCGGCCGTGTCGTACCCCCGGGCGAAGTCCCCGCCGTCGGGGCGCTCGATCTTGACGACGCGGGCGCCGAGGTCGGCGAGCTGCCGGGTGGCGAAGGGGGCGGCGACGGCCTGCTCGACGGCGACGACCGTGATCCCTTCGAGGGGGAGTGGCTGAGTGCTCATGGAAGCCCTGCCTACCCTGCGGGAGCGGTCCTTGTCACCGGGACGTGCGTCACGGGGACGTGTGTCACGGGGGCCGGGTCAGCCCCGGGCGTAACGGCGTACCGCGAGCGGCGCGAAGAGGGCGAGCAGGGCGAGCGACCAGAGCAGCGCCCCCGCGACCGGGTGGGCCACCGGCCAGGCCGCGTCCGCCGGTACGGGCGCGTTGCCGAAGAGGAGCCGTACCGCCGTGGTGACCGCCGAGATCGGGTTCCACTCGGCGACCGTGCGCAGCCACTCCGGCATGTTGTCCGTCGGGATGTACGCGTTGGACAGCAGCGGCAGCATGAACGTGGCGCTGCCGAGCTGCCCCGCCGCCTCCTCGCTCTTCGAGGCCAGGCCGAGCAGGATGCCCACCCAGGTCGTGGCGAAGCGGAAGAGCAGCAGCAGACCGAGGGCGCCCAGGGCCTCCAGGGCCGTTCCCTCGATGCGCCAGCCCATGGCGAGGCCGACCAGGAGCAGCGGGACCGTGCCGACGGCGCTGGTCACCAGATCGGCGAGCGCCTGCCCGAGGGGGACGGCGGCCCGGCTCACGGGCATGGTCCGGAAGCGGTCCATGACGCCCCGGTGGGCGTCCTGGGCGGCCTGGAACATGCCGGTCATGAGGCCGCCCGCGGCGGTCGCCACGAGCAGCCCCGGCACCAGTTGGGAGCGGTACTCGGCGCCCGGCATGGCGAGCGCGCTGCCGAACACGTACCCGAAGAACAGCAGGAACACGATCGGCATCGTCTGGGTCATGACGGTGATCGCGGGCGCGTGCCGGACGCGCTGGAGGTGACGGCCGAGGACGGCCGTCCCGTCGTGGACGAGGGCGCTCACGCGACGAGCTCCTTCCGGTCGGTGAGGCGCAGGAACACCTCGTCGAGAGTGGGCGGACGCAGGGAGGCGTCGATGATGAGGACTCCGGCGGCGTCGAGTTCACGGACGATCCGGGGGAGGGTGAGGGTGGTGTCCGTGGTCACCGCGCCGGCCGTGCCGCGCTCGGCGTCCAGGGCGGGGGCCGAGCCGGTCAGCTGGTCGAGGACGGCCGCGGCCGCGCCGAGGGAGGCGGGGTCGGCGACGACGACCTCGGCGTAGCTGCCGACGAGCGCCTTGAGTTCGGCCGGGGTGCCGCGCTGGGCGGCCCGTCCCTCGTCGATCAGGACGATGTCGTCCGCGAGCTGGTCGGCCTCCTCCAGGTACTGCGTGGTCAGCAGCACCGTCGTGCCCCGGGACGCCAGCTCCCGTACGGCGTCCCAGATCCCGTTGCGGCTGTGCGGGTCGAGCCCGGTCGTCGGCTCGTCGAGGAAGAGGACCCGCGGCGGTACGAGCAGGCTCGCCGCCAGGTCGAGCCGGCGCCGCATGCCGCCGGAGTACGTGCGGGCGGGCCGTCCTGCGGCGGCGGTGAGGCCGAACTGCTCCAGGAGTTCGTCGGCGCGGGCGCGGGGGGCGCGCAGGAGGCGGGCGAAGAGCCGCAGGTTCTCGGCGCCGGTGAGATCGCCGTCGACCGAGGCGTACTGCCCGGTGACGGCGATGCGCTTCCGCACCCCCGCCGGGTCGCGCACCACGTCGTACCCCGCGACCCGCGCGCTCCCGGCGTCGGGCGTGACGAGGGTGGTCAGGACGCGGACGGCGGTGGTCTTGCCCGCGCCGTTGGGGCCGAGGACGCCGCAGACGGAGCCCTCGGGAACGGCGAGATCGAGGCCGCGGAGCGCATGGACCTCGCCGTAACGCTTCTGCAGACCTTCACTAAGTACGGCGTACGTAGTTGTCATGATGTGACCGTACCGCACTCCGTACGGTGTACGTAACTAGGATGGGGGGCGAGGTGATGATCCATGACGGGCCGAACGGCCGAACCGGAAGTGATCTGGGCGCGCCCCGAGCGCGCGGGCCGAGGCCCGAAACCGGCGTACAGCCGGCGGGACATCGTGGACGCCGCCGTCCGCATCGCCGACACGGACGGCATCGACGCGGTCTCCATGCGCCGCGTCGCCGGCGAACTCGGCTGCGGTACCATGTCGCTCTACAACTACGTCCCCCGCAAGGAGGACCTCTACGAGCTGATGGTCGACGCGGTCAGCGGCGAGTACACGTACCCCGAGAAACCCAGCGGCGACTGGCGCGCCGACATGACCGCGATCGCCCACCAGGGCCGCGCGATCATGTACCGGCACCCCTGGCTCGCCCGGGTGATGACCACCGCCTACGGGTTCAGCCCCAACGCCCTCCGCTTCCTGGAGTGGTGCCTGAGCTGTCTCGAGCCCCTGGACGCCCCCGCCGGACTGAAGATGCAGCTGATCGCCATGGTCAACGGCACGGTCATGGTGACCGTCGCCAACGAGCAGGCCATTGCCGAGCGGGCCCGCGGCCTGCCCTGGTCCGAGGAGGAGGAGCAGGCGGTGCGCGGCGCCTATCTCGCGGGGCAGGTGGCGAGCGGACGGTACCCCCACCTCGCCCGGCTGCTCGCCGAGTCCCCCGCCCCCGTCGACGCGGACGAGATCTTCGCCCTGGGCATCGCCCGCCTCCTCGACTCGTTCGCACCCCCTGTCACAGGAGCATGAACTGCCCCTCCGGCCCCTCCTCCTGATGGTCCAGGACGGACGCGGGACGGCGGGATCCCGGCGGCGGGGGAAGCACCCCCGCCGCCCTCAGCTCCTCCCGGCCGGTCGCCCCCGCCGCGAAGGCGGCCCGCTCCGGCTCCCGGGCGCCGAGCAGCGCGAGAACCGTGATCAGGTCGAGCAGCTCCGACGTCCACTCCTGCGGCCAGGCCGCGGGACCGATCGCCTCCAGGGAACCGGGCTCGACCGGTGCGGTCCGGTGCGCGAACCACTGCTCAAGGACCCGCGCCCCGCCCACCCGGAACTCCCAGGCCTCCTCCGGTACGGGCGAGATCCGGCCCCCGTCCAGACACAGCGTCTCGTCCCCGGCCTCGTACGTCACCGTCGCCGGCCGTGCCGGGACCGCCGCCCGCACATAGGGGCGGCGCCCGCCCGGCAGTCGCGGCTTCGTCCCGCTCAGGGCGCCCCGTGCCTGCACGTCGAGGAGGTCCCGGCCGAGCGCCACGCCCGCCGCCCACACCTCCCGGTCCGCGGGGAGCGGTACACGGCACCCGGCGGGGGAGGGCCCGGCCGCCGCCACGGTCCACGCGAGCCACTCCAGGGCGTCGACCTCGTGCCCGTACCGTTCCCCGAGGAAGGCGAGGAGACCGGGCGCGACATTGGGCTCCCGGCCCCCGGGGCGCCGGAACAGCGGGCGGATACGGCCCGGCCGGCCCGCGGGGGAGCGGCCCTCGGGCAGCGCGGCCGTCACCAGGAGGGCGGGCCCCACCGCCCCCGGTACGTATCCCTGCTCGACTGCGAACAGCTGGGGATCCCCGGCGACCCGCCACAGCTCCGGCCGGGCGGTGTCGATCAGCCGGTGGTCGGGCAGCAGCCACTGCTCGTCGAACGGACCCCGCGCGACCCGTACGGGCTCCGGGCACGGCCCCGACTCGCGGGCCCAGCGCACGGTCCCGGTCCGCTGCCCGGGCAGCGCGGCCACCGCGCTCGCCGGGGTCCGCGCCCGGCTCGGCCGGAACAGGGCTTCCCGTTCGGCGCCCTCCGCCGCCACCAGGCGGTCCCAGCGGGACCGCAGCGTCCGCGCGTCCGGCGCCACGATCCACGAGCGGCCGAAACGCAGCGGCGCGACGGACCACGGCATGAGTTCGTCGAGGAGGGGCAGGTCGTCGTCGTTCGCTCCGGGGGCTTCCGTCACGCCCCGCATGCTAACGACCGCGGTGGGGCCTGGGCCGCCCCATGGGGTTACTGGGCTTCCACCGTCACCGCGAAGGAAGCCGGCTCGACTCAAGGGGGCTACTGGGCTTCCACCGTCACCGCGAAGGAAGCCGGCTCGACTCAAGGGGGCTACTGGGCTTCCACCGTCACCGTGAAGGAGAAGCGGTCGCCGCGGTAGCGGATGCGCGCCACGTCGACGACCCTGCCGTCCTCGGCATAGGTCACGCCGGTGTAGTGGAGGATCGGCGAGAGGAGCGGGACCTCGAGCAGAGCCGCCGTCTCCGGATCGGCGAGGCGGGCCTCGACCGTGTCCGTGATGCGGCTGATCCGCACCCCGACGACATCCCGCAGCACCTTCGTCATCGGCCAGCGCTCCAGATCGGCCGGGTCGATCGCGGCGGCGAGCCCGGGGAGCACCGCGTTCTCCGCCCAGTTCGTCGGCTCGCCGCTCTCCCCGTCGCGGCGCAGCCGCCGGTACGCCACGACCTCCGTCACGTCCGGGAAGTACTCCGCGAGCTCACCCGGCACCGGCGCGGTGCCGTGCCCGAGGACCGTCGTCCGCTCGCCCGACTGCTGGGCCACGATCGCGTCGATCGAGCCGAGCAGCCGGCGCGGGGTGGAGCGCCGGGCGCCCGGCTCGATGAAGGTGCCGCGCCGGCGGTGCCGGCTGATCAGGCCCTCCTCCTCGAGTTCCTTGAGGGCCTGGCGCATCGTGAGCACGCTCACGCCGTAGTGGGCGGCGAGCTGCTCCTCGGTGGGCAGCCGCAGCGAGGCGTCGGGCGTGCGCCCCAGTATCGAGGCGCGCAGCGACTGCGAGACCTGATACCAGAGCGGCAGCTTGCGGTTCAGGACCAGCGAGTCGGGAGCGAAGGCGGTCACGGGTTCTCCGTACGAAGGCTACGGGCTTACGGCCGAGACACTACGGCCGGAAGTGGCGCTCAAGACCCTGCCATACGTCGTCGTACCCCTTCTGCAGATGGTCGGCGTTCGCGGCCTGCGGGGTCGCCGTCACCGGCCAGCGGGTCTCGAACATGAAGGCCAGGCCGTCGTCGATCTTCTGCGGCTTCAGCTCCGCGGCGCTGGCCTTGTCGAAGGTCTCCCGGTCGGGGCCGTGCGCGGACATCATGTTGTGCAGCGAACCGCCGCCCGGCACGAAACCGCCCTTCCCGGCCGTCTTGGCGTCGTACGCGCCCTCGATCAGGCCCATGTACTCGCTCATCACGTTCCGGTGGAAGTACGGCGGACGGAAGGTGTCCTCACCGACCAGCCAGCGCGGGGCGAACACCACGAAGTCCACGCTCGCGAGCCCCGGGGTGTCGGAGGGCGAGGTGAGGACCGTGAAGATCGACGGGTCGGGGTGGTCGTACGAGATCGTCCCGATGACATTGAAACGGTGCAGGTCGTAGACGTACGGCGTGTGGTTGCCGTGCCAGGCGACGACGTCCAGCGGGGAGTGGCCGTACGTCGCCGACCAGAGGTTGCCGCAGTACTTGTTGACCACCTCGACCGGACCCTCGACGTCCTCGTAGGCGGCGACCGGGGCCCGGAAGTCGCGGGCGTTGGCGAGGCCGTTGGCGCCGATCGGGCCGAGGTCGGGGAGCTGGAACGGGGCGCCGTAGTTCTCGCAGACGTACCCGCGGGCACTCTCCTCGAGAAGTTCCACGCGGAAGCGGACCCCGCGCGGGATCAGTGCGACCTCACCGGGGTGGGCGGCGAGCAGGCCGAACTCGGTGCGCAGGAGGAGGCCGCCGCGTTCGGGGACGATCAGGAGCTCGCCGTCGGCGTCGCCGAAGACCCGCTCCATGGAGGCGTTGGCGTGGTACAGGTGCACGGCCATGCCGGTGCGCTGGGTCGCGTCGCCGTTGCCGCCGAGGGTCCACAGGCCGGCGAGCCAGTCGGTGCCCGGCGCGGGCTCGGGCAGCGGGTCCCAGCGCAGCCGGTTCGGGTCGGGCACGGTCTCGGTGAAGGGGGCGCCTCGCAGGGCGCCGTTGTCGGTCCGGGTGAACGGCGGATGCGCGGCCGAGGGGCGGATCCGGTACAGCCAGGAACGGCGGTTGTGAGCCCGCGGCTCGGTGAAGGCGCTGCCGCTGAGCTGCTCGGCGTAGAGGCCGAGAGGTGCCCGCTGCGGCGAGTTACGGCCGTGCGGCAGCGCGCCCGGGACCGCCTCCGAGCTGTGCTCGTTGCCGAAACCGGTGCTGTAGCTGAGCGCCTCGGCCGTCTTCCTGGCCTGCTCCGTGGTCATCGCCCGCTCCTGTCCTGAGCCCACAAGGGAATCCTATGGATGACCGTAGGATTCCGCGAGGCTCCCGTCAACGGGGCACGGGGAGAAGGGGCCGCCGATCGCCGTGTACGGATCTCTGCGCGAGGGGGTCAGAAAAGATGAACAATGCTCTACTCTCACGCGCATGTGCTGGACCCGAAGGTTCGTCCTCGCGCTCTCGGTCGTGCTCGCGGCGCTCGCCGCGGCCCTGCTCACCGCCCCCGGGGCCCAGGCCCACGAGGAGCGGCCCGTCACCTTCCCCGACGGCTCCGGCAGCGTGCCGAAGCTCCGCACCGGAGAACCCGACCTCGTCGTCTGCAAGACCGACAGGACCGAGTTCGAACGCCGGATCTCCGCCTTCCCCGCCCCGCTCAAGGCCCGCAACCTCGCCCTCCACGAGCGCTGTGTCCGGGACGGCTACCGTCACATCCAGCAGGCCGTCGACGCCGTCGACCGCCCCGGCCTCACCATCGCGATCCTCCCCGGCCTCTACGAGGAGGAGCCCTCACTGCCCCCGCCCACCGGGGCCTGCGCCACCCTCAGGGCCCCGAAGTCCGCGCTCGGCTACCAGATCCTCAGTTACGAGCAGCAGCGGCAATGCCCCCACAACCAGAACCTCGTCGCCATCCTCGGCAAGAAGAACCTCCAGATCGAAGGCACCGGAGCCTCCCGGCTCGACGTCGTCGTCGACGCCAAGTACCAGAAGCTCAACGCCCTCCGCGCCGACGGCTCCGACGGCGTCTACTTCCGCAACTTCACCGCCCAGCGCACCACGTTCAACTCGCTGTACGTGCTCGCCGCCGACGGCTTCGTCATCGACGACGTCCTCACCCGCTGGAACGACGAGTACGGCTTCCTCACCTTCGCCTCCGACCACGGCCTCTACAAGAACTGCGAGTCCTACGGCAACGGCGACTCCGGCATCTACCCCGGCTCTGCCTCCGACATCAACAACGGCCGCGGCTACGACGTCCCCCGCTACTCCATCGAGATCACCGGCTGCCGCAGCCACCACAACATGGTCGGCTACTCCGGAACCGCCGGAGACTCCGTCTGGGTCCACGACAACGAGTTCGACCACAACATGGGCGGCGCCTCCATGGACTCGGCCTTCCCCGGCCACCCCGGACTCCCGCAGAACCACGCGAAGTTCGAACGGAACCTGATCCACGACAACAACCAGAACTACTACCCGTACGTCGCCGACGGCACTTGCGCCAAGCCGCCCGTAGAACGCGGCTACGAGAACGGCGTCGTCTGCCCCCAGATCTCCATGCCCCCCGGCACCGGCATCATCACCGCGGGCGGCAACTGGAACCTGTACGAGGACAACTGGGTCTACGGTCACCAGCGTGCCGCCTTCTACCTGAGCGCCGTCCCCGCCTTCATCCGCGGCGAATCCGCCTGGGGCAAGCAGACCGACACCTCCCACCACAACCGTTACGCCGCCAACCACCTCGGCGTCGACCAGGCCGGAACCCCCCGCCCCAACCGCAGCGACGTCTGGTGGGACGGCCAGGGCAGCGGCAACTGCTGGCAGACCGACACCGGCGCCGCCACGCCCGGCGCCCTGCCCGGCTGCGGCGCCCAGCGCGGCGAGGTCTCCGGGAACACCGACCGACTCGTCGGCGAACCCGTCAAACTCGCCCAGCTCCTCGTCTGCGCCGACTACGACGTCCAGGCGCGCCGCCTCCCCGCCGGCTGCGACTGGTACGGCGCCCGCGGCCTCCAGCGCGTCGAGACCCAACTCGCCCTCGGCAGCGCCCTCGTGCTCGCCCTGGCCGGCCTCGCCCTCTGGTGGCGCCGCCTGCGCCACAGCCGACTCGCCGGCGCGGCCACCCTCATCGGCCTCACCGGCCTGGCCCTCGACGTGGCCGGCTCGACCCTCGCCCTCACCCCGACCGCCGTCCCGGCGCTCGCGCTGCTTCTCACCGGGGTCGGGTGGACCCTCCTCGGGCTCACGCTGCGCCCCGGCCGCCCCGTCCTCGCCTGGACCACCGTGACCCTCGGCGCCCTCACCCTGCTCGACGCCTTCGACAAGGCGGTCCTCATGATCCCCGGCATCCCCCTGAGCCCCGCCTGGCTCCGCCTCCTGCTCGGCGTCGTCTGGGTGCTGTGGGCGGTGGCGGCAGCGGGAACCCGACCCCCGGAAACCGCCGACCGGCCCCCGGCCTCCGGCCCCGCCCCGGCCTCCGGCCCCGCCCCGGCCTCCGGCCAGGCCTCGACCTCCCGGCAGGCCTCGGCCTCGGCCTCCGGAGAGACCCCGGTCTCGGGACAGAACCAGACCTCCCGACACGACCCGGCCCCCGGCGGTGCGGACGCGGGCTCTGGTTTCGGGCGCGGTGAGGCACGGCTGCTCGGCGAGGAACGGCCGCGTGGGGAGGGGACGGTGTGACGCGCCAGAACGGGGCCACGCCCCTCCTCACCCGGATACGGAGACGTTCCCGGAAGCCCCTCGGCACCCCGACGGCGTCCTGGGCGCTGATCCCGGCCGTACTCATGGCCGTAGCCATGGCGGTGGCGGGCTGTGGCGGCCGGGCCACCACCCATCACAAACCCGGCACCAGCCATCAGGAGGCCACCGGCAGTAGCGGCACCCTGTTGTCGGCCCGTGACGAAGGCGGGCACCGGCTCCGGGAGCTTCCGGCAGCGGACGCGCCCACCGTCAGGGCCGTGGCCCGTCCGGACAGCGAGGGCGGCTGGAACGTCCACCTCACGGTGGAGAGGTTCCGTTTCACCCCCGAAAGCACCGGCGGCGCGGCCCTCCCGGGCCGTGGCCATGCCCGCCTCCTGGTCGACGGCCGTGAGACGGGCCGCCTGTACGGCCCCTGGGCGTATGTACCGGCGGGCGTCCGCACCCTGACCGTCCGGCTCCACGCGGACGACCACACGGTCTGGGCCGCCGCCGGCACCCCCGTCCAGACCACCGTCCGTCTGGACGGCACCCCCGCCTCCTCGTTCCCCGCCCCCTCTTCCGCCGCTGCCTCGACATCCGCTCCCGCGACGTCCGCCCCGTCGACGCCCCCCTCCTCCGTGCCCGCGAGCCGCCGCCCGACCGTGCCCCGTCCACCCGACCCCGGCCGTACCGTCACCCTCACCGTGACCGGAACGACCGTCTCACCACCCCCTTCCCGCATCGAGTTGAAGAAGGGCGACCGTCTCACCCTCCGTGTCACCAGCGACCGCGCCGACACCCTCCATGTGCACGGCTACGACCGCGAACTGCCCCTCTCTCCCGGAACACCCGCCACCCTCACCCTGACCGCGGACCGCACCGGCCTCTTCGAGGTGGAGACCCACGAGTCCGGACTCGTGCTGACCCAACTCGTCGTCCGATGACCGGCATCCACGCCCACGCCGCCCAGGCCCCCGCGCTCGGCCTTCCGCTCGCCCACGGCGTGGGCTCCCGGCACGACCTCCCCCTCTCGCCCTTCTACGCCTACGCGGGCGCCTTCGCCGCGCTCCTCGTCTCCTTCCTCGCCCTCGGGCTGCTCTGGTCCTCCTCCCGCTTCCGTGGCGACCAGGCGGGACGCCCGCTCCCCGCCGCCCTCCAACGGGCCGCCGACGCCCCCGCCACCCGTACCGCGCTCCGCCTCGTCGGCGCCGCCGCCGCTCTCGTCTTCCTGCTCCACCTCCTTCTCGGCCCGGACGACCCGGACCGCAACCCCGCGCCCGGCGCCCTCTACGTCCTGCTCTGGGTCGGACTCGTCCCCGCCTCCCTCCTCCTCGGCCCCGTCTGGCGCCTCCTCAACCCCCTGCGTGCCCTGCTCGCCCTGCACCCGCCCCGGAACCCCCGCCCCGTGCCTGCCGCACTCGGCATCCGCCCGGCCGCCGTCGGCCTGTTCCTCTTCACCTGGCTCGAACTCGTCGCCCCTGACAACACCTTCTCCTCCACGCTTCTGATCGCCCTGACCGTCCACACCGGCGTCCAGCTCCTCGGCGCCGCCCGCCACGGCGACCGGTGGTTCGCCCACGCCGACCCCTTCGAGGTGTACTCCTCCCTTCTCGCCCGGCTCTCCCCGCTCGGCCGCCGTACCGACGGCCGACTGGTCCTGCGCTCTCCCTTCCACGGCCTCGACGCCACCCCGCAGACCCCTGGCCTCGTCGCCACCGTCTGTGTCCTCCTCGGCTCCACCGCCTACGACGGCCTCTCCGACAACCCCCGCTGGATCACCACCCTCCAGACCTCACCCCTCGGGCCGACCTCCACCGCCACGCTCGGCCTCCTCGCCGCCGTCGCCCTCGCCGCCGCCTGCTACGGACTCTGCGCCGGCGCCCTCCGCCTGATGAACCCCGTCCTCACCACTCCGCTCACCTCCTTCGCCCACTCGCTCCTGCCCATCGCCCTGGGCTATCTGACAGCCCACTACTTCTCGCTCCTCGTCACCGAAGGACCACGCACAGTCATCATGGCAGGGGGCACTGACAACGCCCTCGCACCCGCCTCTTTCCTGGGGCCCGCGGGCCTCGCGACGCTTCAGGTCGGCGCGATCGTCACCGGCCACGTCCTCGGTGTCATCGCCGCCCACGACCGGTCCGTGCGCCTCTTCCCGCCCCATCGCGCCGTCGCCGGCCAACTCCCCCTGTTCGCGCTGATGATCGCGTACACCCTCGGTGGCATCGGCCTGCTGATCGCCTGAACCCGCCGGGCGTCCGGCGCTCGCCTTCCTCGGCCCTCCCGCCCAGGCACTCGCCCCCGTCCGTCGCCCGACTCCGACCGGAGCGGCATCATGGTCCCCGTGCCCCAGACCCGCCCCCACACCCCGCCGGCCCTCCGCCGCGCACCGGTGCAGCAGCGCAGCGCCGAGCGGCTCGCCCGGATCCTCGACGCCTGTGCCGCGCTCCTCGACGAGACCGGCTACGAGCAGCTGAGCACCCGAGCCGTCGCCGGCCGTGCCGGAGTCCCCATCGGCTCCGTCTACCGCTTCTTCGGCAACAAGCGGGCGATGGTCGCCGCCCTCGCCCACCGCAACCTCGACGAGTACGCCCGGCGGGTCTCCGACCGTCTCGTCGAGGCACCGCTCCTCGACGCGTACGGGGCCATCGACGGCGTCCTGGACGAGTTCATCGCGATGAAGCGGACCGTCCCCGGTTTCGCGCTCGTCGACTTCGGGGTCCCCGCCACCGCACCCGGCGAAAGTGCGGGCGACGGCGACGGCATCGGCGACGGCTCGGGCGCCGTCGAGGACCCCAACCGGCTGGTGGCCGAACGGATCTGCGCTCTCCTCGCCACCCATCTGAACCGTCCCGCCGACGACGACCTGCGGCGGAAGGTCCTGGTCGGCGTCGAGACCGCCGACGCCCTTGTCCGGCTCGCCTTCCGTGCGGACCCCGCCGGCGACCCGGCGCTGATCGCCGAGACCCGTCACGTGCTCCACGCCTACCTGGCGCCCTCGCTCTCGTAACCACCCGCAGACCCCTCCCGTACGTGCCTACCGGTCGGTATGCTCGGCCACCCGACGCCGCTCCAGGGAGACGCCATGTCCACCGTCCCGCGCATCTGCCCCCTCTGTGAAGCGACCTGCGGACTGACCCTCACGATCGAGGGGACCCGCGTCACCGGAGCGCGCGGCGACCGCGACGACGTCTTCAGTCAGGGGTTCATCTGCCCCAAGGGGGTGGCGTTTCCCGAGGTCGACGCCGATCCGGACCGGCTCCGCGGCCCCCTCGTCCGCAAGGACGGGCGCCTCCAGGAGGCCACCTGGGAGGAGGCGTTCGACACGATCGCCGCCGGAATCCGTCCGATCATCGAGGAGTACGGGCCGGACGCCGTGGGTATCGTCCTGGGCAACCCCAATGTGCACACGATCGCCGGCGCCCTCTACCCGCCCCTGCTGCTCGGCGCGCTGCGCACCCGGAACCTCTTCACGGCGTCCACGCTCGACCAGATGCCCAAGCACGTCTCCAGCGGCCTGCTGTTCGGAGACCCCTTCGCCGTCCCCGTGCCGGACCTGGACCGCACCGATCACCTGCTGATCCTCGGAGCCAACCCGTTCGACTCCAACGGAAGTCTGTGCACGGCCCCCGACTTCCCCGGCAGGCTCAAGGCGCTGCGACGGCGCGGCGGCACCCTTACCGTCGTCGACCCCCGGCGGACCCGCACCGCACGGCTCGCCGACCGGCACGTCGCGATCCGCCCCGGCGCCGACGCACTCCTGCTCGCCGCGCTCGTCCACACCCTCTTCGAGGAGGGCCTCACCGACCTCGGCCCGCTCGCCGCCCAGGTGGAGGGCGTCGAGGAGGTACAGGCAGCGGTACGGGAGTTCAGCCCCGAGGCGGTCGCCGCCGCCTGTGACGTGGACGCGGACACCATCCGCGCCCTCGCCCGAGAACTCGCCGCCGCCCCCACCGCCGCCGTCTACGGGCGGATGGGCAGCTCGACCGTGGAGTACGGCACCCTCGGCAACTGGCTCGTCGACGTCCTCAACATCCTCACCGGCAACCTCGACCGGCCCGGCGGCGCCCTCTTCCCGCTCTCCGCAACCGCGCCCGCCCCGCGCCCCGCCGGGCCGGGCAGGGGCTTCGCCCTCGGGCGCCGCCACAGCAGGGTCTCCCACCACCCCGAGGTGAAGGGCGAGTTGCCGCTGGTCGCGCTCGCCGAGGAGATCGAGACACCGGGGGAGGGGCGCATCCGCGCGGTGATCACCATCGCCGCCAACCCCGTCCTCTCCGCGCCCGACGGGGACCGCCTCGACGCGGCCCTCGGCTCCCTCGACCTCATGGTCGCCGTCGACCCGTACCTCAACGAGACCACCCGCCACGCCGACGTCCTGCTGCCCCCGCCGCCCCCTTCCCGCAGCGCCCACTTCGACTTCGCCTTCAACGGCTTCGCCGTACGCAACCAGGTCCGCTACACCCCGGCGGCCGTCCCCCTCGAAGCGGACCGCATGGACGAGTGCGAGATCCACGCCCGGCTGATCCTCGCCGTCTCCGGCGCGGGCGAAGCCGGGGGCCCGGGGGAGGGCGGCCTCCCGCCGTCCGCCGTCGACCAGCTCGCCATCGACACCACCCTCGCCAAGGCCGTGACGCAGGAGCACTCGCCGGCGTACGGCGCCGACCCCCAGGAGTTCGCCGCCCGGCTCACCGGGGAGACCGGGGCCGAGCGCCGGCTCGACATGATGCTGCGCCTCGGCCCGTACGGGCTCACCCTCGACGAGCTGCGCGCCCACCCGCACGGCATCGACCTCGGCCCCCTGAAGCCGCGTCTTCACCAGGTCCTGAAGACCCGCAGCGGACGGATCGAACTGTTCCCCGCCCCCGTCGCCGCCGACCTGCCCCGGCTGCGCGCCGGACTCGACGCCGTACCCGACCCGGGCGCCCTCCGGCTCGTCGGGCGCCGCCACCTGCGCTCGAACAACAGCTGGCTGCACAACACCCCCGCGCTCGGCGGGGGTTCGAACCGCTGCACCCTCCAGGTGCATCCCGAGGACGCGGCCCGGTTGCGACTGGCCGACGGCGGCCGGGCCAGGGTCAAGGGTGAGGGCGGTGAGCTCGAGGTGCCGGTCGAGGTGACCGACGGGGTCCGCCCCGGAGTGGTGAGCCTCCCGCACGGCTGGGGCCACGACCGGCCGGGCACCCGGCTGTCCGTGGCGTCCGCACGCCCCGGCGTCAACGTCAATCAGCTGCTCGACGGCTCTCGGCTCGACCCCCTGTCGGGTACGGCCGTGCTGAACGGCTTCCCCGTCGAGGTATCACCCCTGCCGTGACGGCCGTCCTGCGCTCCCCGGTCCTGACCTGGGGTTTTGCTCGTATTGCTCACGCGTCAACATCTTGTTAACGGCAGAAGAGGGCACCTACCGTCATCCGGACCGCCGCTCGGCGGCAGTTCAACGGTGAACGTGAGGTGCCCTCCATGCTGACCGTCCTCGGCTTCGCCATGATCGCGACCTTCCTGGTCCTGATCATGATGAAAAGGATGTCGCCGATCGCGGCGCTCGTGCTGATCCCCGCACTCTTCTGCGTCGCGGTCGGGCAGGGGGCCCAGCTCGGCGACTACGTCATCGAAGGCGTCGGCAAGCTGGCGCCGACCGCCGCGATGCTGATGTTCGCCATCGTCTACTTCGGCGTCATGATCGACGTCGGCCTCTTCGACCCGATCGTCCGGGGCATCCTGCGCTTCTGCAAGGCGGACCCCGTACGGGTCGTCGTGGGTACCGCGGTGCTCGCCGCGATCGTCTCCCTGGACGGCGACGGCTCCACCACCTTCATGATCACCGTCTCGGCGATGTACCCGCTCTACAAGCGGCTCGGCATGAGCCTCGTGGTCATGACGGGTGTCGCCGCCACCGCCAACGGCGTCATGAACACCCTGCCCTGGGGCGGCCCCACGGCCCGGGCCGCGACCGCGCTGAAGCTGGACGCCGCCGACATCTTCGTACCGATGATCCCCGCGCTCGGCATGGGCCTGCTCTTCGTCTTCGCCCTCGCGTATGTCCTCGGACGCCGCGAGCGCAAGCGCATCGGCTACCTCACGCTCGACGAGGTCCTGGTGCCCGAGAAGGAGACCGAGACGGTGCTCGTCGCGGTGGGCGGCGGTGGCGTGGACCTCACCAAGAAGGCGGCGGGCGGCTCCGGCGACACGCCGGGCGCGACCACGCCCTCGGGCACGGGCGACGGCTTCCAGGGCCTCGACCCGCACCGTGCGACGCTCCGCCCCCGGCTGTACTGGTTCAACGCCGGTCTGACGCTCGCGCTGCTGACCGCGATGATCCTCGAACTGCTGCCGATCCCGGTGCTGTTCCTCCTCGGCGCCGCGCTCGCGCTCACCGTCAACTACCCGAAGATGGACGAGCAGAAGGCCCGCATCGCCGCCCACGCCGACAACGTCCTCAACGTCGCAGGCATGGTCTTCGCCGCCGCCGTCTTCACCGGGGTCCTGACCGGTACGGGCATGGTCAAGCACATGGCCGACTGGCTCGTCGGCGCCATCCCGGAGGGCATGGGCCCGCACATGGCTCTGGTGACCGGTGTGCTCAGCCTCCCGCTCACCTACTTCATGTCGAACGACGGCTTCTACTTCGGTGTGCTGCCGGTGCTCGCCGAGGCGGGCGCCGCCCACGGCGTGTCCCCCCTGGAGATCGCGCGTGCCTCGCTGGTCGGGCAGGCCCTGCACATGTCGAGCCCGCTGGTCCCCGCCGTGTACGTCCTCGTCGGCATGGCGAAGGTGGAGTTCGGCGACCACACCCGGTTCACGGTGAAGTGGGCCGCGCTGACCTCCCTCGTGGTGCTCGGGGCGGGTCTCCTCTTCGGGATCATCTGAGGGCCCGGTGGCCTGAGGGGTTCGGGGCGGTCTGGGCCGGACGGGGGAAACAGAGGGTGGCGACGCGCATGTCGCCACCCTCCGTGTCGGTTTCATGACTGATAGTCGGACTATCGGTTGAAATGTCCGACGACATCCTTCCCGGAGGAACCTCATGTCCGTTCGTCTCGCCCGGCCCCTGACCGCCGCCGCGGCCGCTCTCACCCTCAGTGGTCTCGCCTTCTCGGGCGCACCCGCCGCGTTCGCCGCCCCTGGTGACGACGGCGACGTCAAGATCCACCACGCCGGGCGCCCCGACGAGTCGCCGCGCACGTGGCCGACCGACCAGCGCAACGAGCCCAAGGTCTGCACCTTCTACGTCGCCGCACTCGGCTTCGACGGGCTCCCGCTGCTCAACTGGTCGATCGCGCCGCAGCCCCCGAAGGGCGGCGCGGTCAGAACCGGTGCGATCACCATCGACGCCGCGGGCAACGGGCTCACCCCGGACATCGAACTCCCCGACGGCATGTACAAGATCGAATGGACCTGGCCGACCCAGCAGGGCGCCAAGAAGAGCAAGGTCTTCAAGGTCGACTGCGACCACGTCAAGCCGCCGCACGGCAGCAACGGCGGCAACGGCAACGGTGGCAACGGCGGCCACCACAAGCCCCCGCACGGCCCGGTCGGCGCCGGTGGCGGCGGCAGCGCGGAGATCGCGGCTGAGGACTCCTCCGCCTTCGGCGTCGGGGCGGCCGTCGCCGCCGGTCTCGCCGGTACGGCCGGACTGGTCATGATCCGCCGCTCGCGCCGCCGCAACGATGGCGCCGCGTAGGTCCTCCCGCCTCACGCGCAGGCGTCGGCGCCTGTTCCGGCTCGCCAGGACCGTGACGGTCACCGTGGTCCTGGTGACCGGCGGAGTCTGGTGGGCCGGCGACGAGGAACCGGCCGGTCCGGCGCTCGCCGCCGGCCCGGCCGCTCCCGGCGGGCCCGGGCCGGCCGGAGCGCCGGCCGCTCTGGACCACAAGGCGCGGACCGCGCCCCCGCCGAAGGTCACCCCGCCGCCCCGGCCGGCGCCCCCGCCCGCACCGCTGGCCCGTTCGCGCCCGACCACCGTCGCCGTCCCGGCGATCACCATCGAGGCGCCCGTGATCGAGCTGGGTCTCGACGCGGCGGGGCGGCTCGCCACACCGCCGGTCGACAACCCCCAGGTCGTCGGCTGGTACGCGAAAGGCGCCACGCCGGGTGAGCGGGGGACCGCCGTCGTCGTCGGTCACCGCGACACCCGCACCGGGCCCGCGGTGTTCCTGAACCTCGACTCGCTCAGCCCCGGCAACACCATCCGGGTCGCCCGCGCCGACGGCAAGGTCGCCGTCTTCACGGTCGACCGCATCCGTACGTACACCAAGGCGGAGTTCCCCGACAAGGAGGTGTACGGCGCCACCGGGCGGCCCGAACTGCGGCTGCTGACCTGTGGTGGAGCCTTCGACCGGAAGACGGGCTACGAGGCGAACATCGTCGTTTTCGCCCACCTGACCGACATCGCCCAGAAGATCTGACCGGAGGGCCGCCGGGAGTTCCGTACCGAAGCTCGTCCGGCCACCGGTCCGACGGATCCCAGCCGCTCCGTCGGCCCCGCCCCTCCCCGCCGCGTCCGGCGGGCCCGCCCTCCGGCGTGCCCGCCGGGCGCGGTGGCGTGTGCGCGTTCCTGTCCAGGAGCCGGGGGCCAGATCCCGGGCCCGGTGGCTGTCCGGTCCCGCCGTGGACAGTGCCGCGCCGGGGCGGCACGATCGGTCCGGTACTGAGACCGGGGGCACGTTCCGGGACCCTGGCGCCACAAAACTAACGGCGCTAGTTTGGGTCGGTGCCGCCGAACCGGTCGGCCGGGTGAGGAGAGGGAAGCGCATGAAGGCCCACGACGCGCACGACGCGATGTACATCGGCGGGGAGTGGCGCCCCGCGTCAGGCCCCGACAGGATCGCCGTCATCAACCCGGCGGACGAACAGGCCATCGGACACGTACCGGCCGGCACGGCCGAGGACGTCGACGCCGCCGTACGCGCCGCCCGGGCCGCGCTGCCCGGCTGGGCCGCGACCCCGCCCGCCGAGCGCGGCGCCCGTATCGCCGCCCTGCGCGACGCGCTCGCCGCCCGCGCGGAGGAGATCGCCGCCACCGTCACCGCCGAACTCGGCGCGCCGCCGCAGCTCGCCGCCGCCGTCCACGCCGGACTGCCGATCGCCGTGGCCGGCTCGTACGCCGAACTGGCCGCCACCCACCCCTTCGAGGAGAAGGTCGGCAACTCGACCGTCTACTCCGAGCCGGTCGGTGTCGTCGCGGCGATCACCCCCTGGAACTACCCGCTCCACCAGATCGTCGCCAAGGTCGCCCCGGCTCTCGCCGCCGGCTGCACCACCGTCCTCAAGCCCGCCGAGGACACCCCGCTCACCGCTCAGCTCTTCGCCGAGGCCGCGCACGAGGCGGGCCTGCCCGCCGGTGTGTTCAACCTGGTCACCGGGCTCGGCCCGGTCGCGGGACAGGCCCTCGCCGAGCACCCGGACGTGGACCTCGTCTCGTTCACCGGCTCCACCGCCGTCGGCCGCCGCATCGGGGCCCTCGCCGGCGGGGCCGTCAAGCGGGTCGCCCTCGAACTCGGCGGGAAGTCCGCCAACGTGATCCTGCCGAGCGCCGACCTCCCCAAGGCCGTCGCCGTAGGCATCGCCAACGTGATGTCCAACTCCGGCCAGACGTGCAGCGCCTGGACCCGGATGCTGATCCCCGCCGACCGGTACGAGGAGGCGGTGGCGCTCGCCGCCGAAGCCGTCGCCAAGTACGTCCCCGGCGAGCGCGTCGGCCCGCTCGTCAACGCCAAGCAGCAGCAGCGCGTCCGCGGCTACATCGAGAAGGGCGTCGAGGAGGGCGCCCGGCTCGTCGCGGGCGGCCCCGAGGCCCCGCGCGAGACCGGCTACTACGTCTCCCCGACCGTCTTCGCCGACGTCACCCCGGAGATGACCATCGCCCAGGAGGAGATCTTCGGGCCGGTCGTCTCCCTCATCCGGTACGAGGACGAGGCCGACGCGCTCGCCATCGCCAACGGCACCGTCTACGGCCTCGCCGGAGCCGTCTGGGGCGAGCCCGAGGAGGCCGTGGCCTTCGCCCGCCGCATGGAGACCGGCCAGGTCGACATCAACGGCGGCCGGTTCAACCCGCTGGCCCCCTTCGGCGGGTACAAGCAGTCCGGCGTCGGCAGGGAACTCGGCGCGCACGGCCTCTCCGAGTACCTCCAGACCAAGTCCCTCCAGTTCTGAGCCCCGAGGAGCACCACACGTGAGCGTGATCCGCGCCGCAGTCCTGCCCGCCGTCGGCTCTCCGCTGGAGATCACCGGCATCGAGCTCCCGGAGCCCGGCCCCGGCCAGGTCCGGGTCCGGCTCGCCGCCGCCGGCGTCTGTCACTCCGACCTGTCCCTCTCCGACGGCACCATGCGCCTGCCGGTCCCCGCCGTCCTCGGCCACGAGGGCGCCGGCACCGTCGTCTCCGTCGGTGAGGGCGTCACCCATGTCGCCCCCGGGGACGGCGTCGTCCTCAACTGGGCGCCGTCCTGCGGACACTGTCACCCGTGCGCGCTCGGGGAGGTCTGGCTCTGCGCCGACGCCCTGGCCGGCGCCGCGAACGTCCACGCCCGCACCGAGGACGGCACGGAGCTCCACCCGGGGCTCAACGTCGGCGCCTTCGCCGAGGAGACGGTCGTCGCCGCGAAGTGCGTCCTGCCCGTCCCCGACGGCGTCCCGCTCACCGACGCGGCCCTGCTCGGCTGCGCCGTCCTCACCGGCTGGGGCGCGGTCCACCACTCCGCCCGGGTCCGCGAGGGCGAGAGCGTCGCGGTCTTCGGCGTCGGCGGGGTGGGCCTCGCCACCCTCCAGGCCGCCCGGATCGCGGGAGCGTCCACGATCGTCGCCGTCGACGTCTCCCCGGAGAAGGAGGCCCTCGCGCGGGCGGCGGGAGCCACCGAGTACGTCGTCGCCTCCGAGACCACCGCGAGGGAGATCCGGAAGCTGACGGGCGGCCAGGGCGTCGACGTCGCCGTCGAGTGCGTGGGCCGCGCCGTCACCATCCGCACCGCCTGGGACTCCACCCGGCGCGGCGGCCGCACCACGGTCGTCGGCATCGGCGGCAAGGACCAGCAGGTCACCTTCAACGCCCTGGAGATCTTCCACTGGGGCCGCACCCTCTCCGGCTGCGTCTACGGCAACTCGAACCCGGCCGAGGACCTGCCGGTCCTCGCCGAGCACATCAGGGCCGGCCGGTTCGACCTCGGCGCCCTCGTCACCGAGCGGATCACCCTGGATGGCATCCCCGGCGCCTTCGACAACATGCTCGCGGGCAAGGGCGGCCGCGCCCTGGTGGTCTTCGACTGACAGCACGCGAGCAGGCCCGTACCGGCGGATCAGCCGCAGCCGGTACGGGCCTGTGCGCCTGCGTCTCAGAGGTCCAGGACGAGCCGGGGGCCGCACGCGCGGCCCACGCAGAGCATCATCGTCGTACCCGAGGCCTTCTCCTCGTCGCTGAGGACGGAGTCGTGGTGCTCGGGCGTCCCGGCGATCACCTTCGTCTCACAGGTGCCGCACCAGCCCTCCTCACAGGAGTACGCGACACCCGGCACCACCTCGCGCACGGCGTCGAGCAGCGTCCGTCCGGGCTCCACGCGCAGAGTCCGTCCGGTCCGCCGCAGCTCGACCTCGAACGCGCCCGACGGCGTGGCCACCTCGGAGGGCGCCGCACCGAACCGTTCCGTGTGCAGAGGCCCGGGCCACCGCTCCTCCACCGCCCGGAGCAGCCCCTCGGGGCCACAGCAGTAGACGGCCGTCTCCGCGGACAGTCCGCCGAGGACACCGTCCAGGTCGAGCGGCCCGGCCGTGTCCTGGGGGACGAGCGTGACTCCCCGGAGCCCGGCGAGCTCCTCGCGGTACGCCATGGAGGCGAGGCTCCGTCCGCCGTACAGCAGTGACCACGATCCCGCCGGAAGGGAGCGGATCATCGGCAGGAGCGGTGTGATGCCGATGCCGCCGGCGATGAACAGATACCGCTCGGCGGGCACCAGCGGGAAGCGGTTGAACGGGCCCCGCACCCCGAGGACCGTGCCCTCCCCGACGGCCGTGTGGATCTCCTCGGAGCCTCCCCGGCCGGCCGGCTCGCGCAGCACCCCGAGCCGGTACGTGCTCCGGTCCGCCGGGTCGCCGCACAGAGAGTAGTGCCGGACCGTCCCGGACGGCAGCGTCACCTCCAGGTGCGCGCCGGGCTCCCACGGGGCGAGCTCCGCGCCCGCGGGGTCGGCGAGCAGCAGCCCCAGGACACCCTCGGCCTCCCGGACGGCCGACCGGACCGTCAGCATGGACATGGCATCACCTCGTAGTTCGTGACGGCGGCAGCAGCGGCTCCGGCCACACCCGGCACAGTGCCCCGTACAGCGCCGCCGCGACCAGGAAGGAGGCCGGCAGGCTCAGGTCGACACCGTCCGTCAGGCCGGTCAACGGCCCCGTGTAGAGCGGGTTGTTGACCCACAGCACCCCGACGACGGAGCCGGCCGCGAAGGCGGCGGCGGCCCGGGGGTTGATCCCGCCGTTGTACCAGTACCGGCCGCCCCCTCCGGTGGTGAAGGCGCGCAGCGCCTCCGCGTCGTACCGGCCCCGGTGGAGCACGTACCCGACGGAGAGCACGGCGGCCCACGGGGCGACGACCGTGAGCAGCAGCGTCACGAACGCCGACATCGCGTCCATGGCGTCGTACACCACCGCCCCGAGATAGAGCACCGCCGCCGCGAGGAGCGCGACCACCGTGGTCACGGCCGCCCGTGAGGAGCGCCAGAAGACCGAGTTGGCGGAGAGCCCGGCCGCGTACAGACAGAGCCCCGCCTGCGGCAGGGTGCCCGCGAAGCCGAAGAGCACGACGGCCACGGCGAACCAGCCGGGCACCGCGTCCGTCAGGCCCTGGAGCCACGGCTCGTCGGGGACGGGGAAGAGCGTCGTCACGTACGCGCCGGTGAGCAGCGCGGCGAGACTGCTGAGGAACATGGAGATCCCGCTGGCCCGCACGACCCGGCCGGTCGGCGTGGACGCGGGCATGAAGCGGGTGTAGTCGCCCTGGAAGGTCGCGTACGACAGGGGCACGGTGGCGGACGCGGTCGCCGCGAGCAGCCAGGTGTGGAAGGCGCTGTCGAGGGCGAGCGCCCCGCCGGCGTACCCCGCGTCGAAGTCCGGGGCGAGGACGAGCACGGTGGCGAGGAGGACCGCGCCGCCGGTGACCGCGGTCACCTTGTAGGTGCGTACCAGTGCCTCGTGGCCGCGTACGGCGACCAGCGCGACCGCCGCCGCCGTCACGAACATGGCGACGGTCAGCGCGCCGGGCCCCGTGGGGGTGGAGAGGAGACGGTGTCCCGCGACCATGACGGCGGTGCCGCCCGTCCACACGGCGATCGCGAAGAAGCCGAGCGCGGTCACCACGGTGAGGACGTTGCCGACGATCCTGCCCCGCACGCCGAAGTGCGCCCCGCTCGCCACCGGGTCGTTGGCGCCGGTACGGACGCCGAACCGGGCAAGCGGCGCGAGGAGCACCGTGCCGACGGCGACGCCCACGGCGATGGCGCTCGCGGAGGCCCACCAGCCGAGGCCGAAGACGACGGGCAGCGCGCCGAGGACGACCGTGCCGAAGGAGAACTGCGCGGAGGGCCAGATCCACCCGAAGTCGCCGGGTGCCGAGGTGCGTTCGGCCTCGGGGAGCGGGGCGATGCCGTCGTGGCCGGCCCCCGCACGGGGCGGCGTCACGACGGACACCGCCCCGGTCGGTGTGGTGGTCATGGAGCGCCCCCGGCCGTGCTCCGCCCGGAGGGCTGACGGTCCCCGGCCGCGCTCCGGTCGGTGGGCCGCCCGTCTCCGGCCTGCCCGGCGGGCCGGCCGTCCCCGGTCGGTCCCTGGCCGGAGAGCTCGCCGTCCCCGGAGAGCTCGCCGGGCAGTACGTCGACGACCCGGAGGGCCGCGCAGGCCGCCCCCGACAAGCGCTCCCCGCTCGTCAGGTCGAAGACCGTGTGGTGCAGGGGGCAGGTGATCCGCAGCCTGTCCCCGTCGACCCTGCCGTACTTGAGCCGGCCCCCGCGGTGCGGGCAGACGGCGGCCGCGAGGACCTTGCGGCCGCCGACCTCGACCAGCACGAGCTCCTCGGTCACCTGGCGGACGGTGGGCTCGTCGGAGCTCCGCCGCCCGGCGGGCACGGCCGTCACGCGACCGTCTCCCGCGCCCGGGCGACGGCCGCCTCCGTGGCCGTGCCGACGATGTCGGAGGCCAGCCGGACCCCCGCCCAGATCTTCGCCAGGTCCGGCTCCTCGAGAGCGCGGATCGCCGTACGCATGTGGTTGCTGTGGTACGAGTCGATGTAGAGGTGCTCGGTGTAGTAGGCGTCGTGGCTGATCCCGAGCCGCCGCGCGGCCCGCGCGAAGCTCTGGAAGGCGTACAGCACACTGGTCTCGAAGTACGCGTACGCGCCCAGGAAGTACTGGGGAGAGGGCGCCCGGCTCGCCAGCCAGTGGAACATGTTGACGTACGCGAAGCACTCCGGGACCGTCTCGTCGAGGTAGTCGTCGAGACGGAGGCTCATGCCGAGCTCCGTGAGCAGGTCCCGGTAGAGCTGGGAGTGGGCCTTCTCCTCGTTGCCGCAGCCGAGTTCGTCGATGAGCACCCGGAAGACCGCCATCGCCGAGCGGTACGGCAGCCGGGGCACGACGGGCAGCAGCGACTCGGACTCGGTGAGACCGTCCAGGGCGAACTGCCCCACCACGATCTTGAACTGGTCGAGCGTCGCGTGCTCGGCGAGGAAGGTCGCGCTCTCCGGGATCGCGGCCTCCTCCTCGCCCAGGAACCCCTTGAGCGCCTGGAGCAGTTCGCCGGCCGAGCCGAACGGCGGCGCCGAGGCCTCGTACGCCCGCGCCTTCGGCAGGATCCACCGCTCCTCGATCGCGGCCATCGACCCGTAGTCGCCGAGGTTGGGCACCCGCCGGTAGAGGCTGTGCAGTTCGCGCTGCGCGGTCGCGGCCGGGGCCGTGACCGAGTGCGCGGCCACCGGCACGGACAGGTGGGACGAGGGCGTGCTCATGCCGCCTTCGCCTCCTCGTGCGTGGTGGGGGAGGAGATCACGCCGCGCCGGTGCAGTTCCTTCTTCACCCAGCGGTACCAGTCGTCGCGGAAGACTCCGTACCGCTCGCAGACGGTGTTGATCTCCGCCTGGCGGTCCGGGGTCGGGTCGACCAGCATCGCGTTGCACAGGCCGGGTTCGAGGTTGGCCAGCGGGCCGATGAAGCCCTGGATGCCGCGGGCGTCGACGAGCAGGTTCTCCCAGCCCTCGAAGACCGGGATGCCGGTGCCGGCCTCGGCCATCTTCCGGGTGAAGGCGGCGTCGCCGCTGGACTCCTTGATGCCGACGATCCCGGGGATCTCGCAGATCCGCAGCAGGGTGTCGAACTCGATGCGGTTGCCCGACAGCGCCTCCTCGTTGTAGAGGAAGAGCGGTATGTCGAGGGCCGCGCGGATCGCCCGGTAGTGGTCCACGATCTGGTCCTGCGTCACGTCCGCGCCGAACGGCGTCGTGACGACGACCGCGTCGGCGCCGATCTCGGCGGCCGTGCGGGCCCGGTCGATCACCGATGCGGTGTCGGGGAGCTGGATGCCGGCGAGCACGGGGAGGCCCGCGGCGTGCTTGACGGTGTACGTGACGATGTCCTGCCACTGCCGGGCGTCGAGCTTCCAGCCCTCGCCGGAGGTCAGGGCCGGCATGAGGCCGGAGACCTCGGCCCGGACGTGGTCCAGGAGGCGGGCGACGCTCTGCTCGTCGACGGTGCCGTGCTCGTCGAGGGGGGTGATCAGCGGGACGACGGTCCCGGAGTAGGTGTCAGGCATGAGAGGGGTGCCCTTCGGAATGTCTTCAGAGGTTTTCGGAGACGACCGTCAGCACCAGCGACCGCTGGTAGAGGTCTTCCAGGTACGCGGGGAACGAGGCCTCCCCGGCAGGGCCGCGAGCGCCGGCCGGCACGGCCGGGACGACGGGCAGGCCGGTCGTGCCGGTCAGCCGGGGGCTCGCCGTGTGCAGGACGCCGCCGCGGCCGATGACCTGGGCGAGCAGCAGCCGCTCGTGCATGGGCAGGCCGTCGAGCGCGGGGGTGGTGAGGGCCCGGCGGACGTCGGATTCGTCGTAGCCGATCCGCTCGATGGTGAGGTCGGTGTGGAGGACGTCCATGAAGGGGTAGTAGTCGTCCTGCACCCCCCGCTCGTACGCCCACACCAGGTCGTCGCAGCGGCCGACCTGCTCCCAGCTCATCAGGACCCGCCCGGCGTCCCCGGCGGCCAGCCGGCCGGCGAAGAAGGCCTTGGCGGCCAGGCGGACGGCGTCGTCCTTGCTGTGCATGCCCATGAAGAGCGTGGCGTCGACGAACACCACCGGGTCCGCGTCAGCCCGCATAGCGCTCGAGCACCTTCCGCATCCGCTCCATCGCGCCGGCGAACACCTCGGGCTCGCGGGCCAGGGCGAGGCGGACGAAACGCTCGCCCTTCTCCTTGGTGTTCCAGTAGAAGAAGGTGCCGGGCAGGACGTACACCTCCTCGTCGAAGAGGACGGCCTGGAGCTGGGTCGCGGTCAGGTGCTCCGGCTTGATGCGGAACCAGGCGACGCTGGTGCCGACGACCGGCTCCTGGAACTCCAGGATGGAGCCGCTGAGGGCCTCGCGGGCGGCCTCGCCGTTGGTCCGGATGATGTCGCGCACGGAGGCGAAGCCGTCGGAGATGGAGTCCTCGACGTACTGGGTGACCATGTTGAGGACGAAGGGCGAGACGTTCAGGAGGACGCTGGTGTGGAGGTTGTAGACCTCCTCCTGGATGTCCCGGCTCGCCGTGATCATGGCGCACTTGGCGTCCTGGATCGGCCAGGTCTTGCCGGTGTCCTCCATGACCATGTACGTGACGCCGGACTCCTCCAGGAGCTGGTAGATGTCGACCCGGCCGATGCCCTCGTCGCAGAGCGCGAAGGAGGCGAAGCAGAAGTCCATCACCAGGACCTTGCCGTGGTCGACGCAGTAGCGGACGACCTCCCGGAAGCCCTCCAGCTTCTCGGCGAGCAGGGTGAACCCGGTGGGGTTGTTGGGGTCGACCAGGTAGATCGCGTCCGCGTCGACCTGCTCCACGAGCCGCTCGTAGATGGCGTCCTTCTCGTGCAGCGCCGACTCGGCGAGCGGGGAGATCGGCACCTGCATGTTGCGCAGCAGGTCGACCAGGTTGTCGAAGCACGGCTCGACGAGCTGGACGGACATCCCGCGCTGCTTGAGGAACATGCCGGCGACCATGGTCGAGACGCTGGCGGAGTAGGAGAGGAGCGTGCGGTCCATCGCACGGGCGGTGGGCTGCTGGTGCAGTCGGAAGAAGGCGTCGAGGAACTGGCGCTCGAAGTGTGCCTGCTGCTTCGACTCGGACTCGTGCCAGAGCTCGGGGAGACGCGAGACGATCCGCTCCTGGGACGCGGACTGACGCTGGTGGGTGTGCGCGTCGGCCAGGTTGAACCGGGTCTTCAGGGCTTCGATCTCGTGCTGGGTGAGGTCGACGAACGTGCTGACGTCTGCCTTGTCGGTCAACGACATGAGAACTCCCGCTGTCGATACGAATCTCCGTCCGGAATTCCGGCGGCGTGAACGACTGTAGGAGCTTCGAGCGGCCTTGCGAATAACGGCCGGGTCACGCAATTAATAATCACCGCGATGTTCTGCCGGCGGAAAAAAGGAACGACGGCCAGGCATTCCTCGATCAGGAATGCCTGGCCGTCGTTCTCGTATCGTCCGCCGCTTTTGGCGACGTTTTCAACTATTCAGTGGCGGCCTTCAGGAGGATGTCCTCGTATACCTTCGGGTCGTCCGAGTGGATCACCGGCCAGCCGATGCCGTACGAGCCCTCCCAGCCCACGTCGACACCGGGGTTGGCCTGGTCGGAGCCGTCGGGCAGGAACAGGTGGGGGCTGCAGTTGATCCGGTCGGTCCCGGACTGGGCGGCCTGGTCCGCGAGCGCCCGGCGCGCGCGCCCGTCGTCCAGCGCCTCGGTGAGGGCGTCGACGTCGACGGCGCCGGTGTCCGCGGCCACGTCCAGGATGACCTTGCGGTGGCTGATGCAGCGCGACTCGGCCCAGAAGGCCCGGCGCAGCCCGAGGTCGAGCTGCTCGGAGGCCTTCAGGCTCTGCTCCTTGGCGGCGAGCACCGCCTCCAGGGCGGGCAGGGTCGTCGAGGGGTAGAGCCAGTCCTTGGCCTGCCACAGCTGCCAGCCGGCGGCCGGCTCGAGGCTCGCCATCCGGGCGACCTCGCTGTCCGTGCCAGGCCGCGGGCTCGGAGCGTCGTTGAGCAGTTCGAGGGGGAAGGCGCGCAGGTCGAAGGAGACCTGCTCCTCCAGACCGAGCCGGGCCCGGGTGGTGTGCAGCCGGTGGACGGCGATGTGCGCGAAGGAACACCAGATGTCGGAGAAGACGGTGATGACTCCGCGCGGCGGGGTCAGATCGGCGGTGGTCGGGTCGTACATGGTTCTCCTCGTTCGTACGCGGCGGAGCGGGGCTCAGCCGGCGGGTGTCTCGATGGCGTCGAGCGCCGCCTCGAGATCGAGGTCGGCGTCCGGCAGCCAGGCGGGCAGGGAGGGGATGCGGGCCATCGCGTCGAGGAGCCGCGGTACGGCGGCCTCCCGGACGGTCGGCCCATGGGCGCTCAGCAGTCGCGCGGGACGCAGGGCGGCCAGCTCGCGCACCGGCCGGAGGAACTTCGCCTCGTCGACCAGCGCGGTCCACGGGGCTATCGCACGGTTCAGGACGTCGAAGCCGTGGAAGAATTCCTCCTCGGAAATTTCGGTGAACTCCTGGCGTATTTCCTCGACGACGGTCCCGAAACTGTCGGAGCTGTAGAGCGTTCCATCGGAATGGTCGAACACGGCGAGTGTGCCGGGTGAATCAAAAGTGGGGGGCCGGTGAAAACTCAGCTCACGGTCTCCGACTTTCACCCGGCTTCCCGGGTTCGCGGTCACCACCCGGTCACCGGGAATGCTGAACTCCTCCGATATTCGCGTCACCGATATCGCGTTCGCGAGCACCTTCGCGTGCGGCGCGGCCGCCAGGACGGCGGCGAGGGCGCCCGTGTGGTCGCGGTCGTCGTGGGTGACGACGACCCAGCGCAGATCCGCCGGGTCGATCAGCGACCAGAGGGAGTCCAGGAAGTCCTCCCGGTCCACGGGCATGCCGGTGTCCACGAGGACCGGTTGGCGGGACCGCAGGAGGAAGGCGTTGACCGGCTGGTCGCCGAGACCCGGTATGGGCAGCGCCGAGGGGAGGACGTGGATGTCCGGCCCGGCGGTGTAGGACGCTTTCATGACACACCTTTCATGACGCACCGAGCGGGCCGTGGTCCCCGGGCGTGCTCCTGGGGAGGGCGTGGCCCGGGTCAGACGAGCTGGATGGTCAGGGAGCCGGCGATCAGCAGGCCGAGGCCCAGGGCGCGCGGCTTCGTGAGGGAGCGCTGCGGGAGCTTGAACAGGCCCTTGTGGTCGATCAGCGCCGAGGTGAGCTGCTGTCCCGTCACGGTGAGCGCGATGGTCACCGCCGCTCCGATGGAGGGGATGAGCAGGAAAGTGCCGGTGACGTAGGCGGCGGCGCAGGCGCCACCGAGCCAGCCCCACCAGGGCATCTTCTTCAGCGGAGCGATCTTCGGCTTGGGGGTGCGCCGGGTCGCGTAGAGCACGAGCAGGACGACGGCGATGGTGAAGGTCGCGACGGCGAAGCTGATCACGGCGACGGTGATGGGCTCCTGGAGCTGGGCGCGCAGCTGGGCGTTGACCGCGCCCTGCACCGGCAGCACGGCGCCGGCGATGACGCCGAGGGCGAGCCAGCCGGCGCGCCCGGCGCCCGACATCTTCGGGGCGCCGGGAGGGGCGGCGGCCTTCATGCCGCGGATGATCACGACGATGCCGGCGAGCACGGCGAGGGCGCCGATGACGATCCCGGCGCTGAGGTCCTTCTGCTCCAGACCGAGGAGGCCGAAGAGGTCGAGCGCGAGCGAGGCGAACATCTGGCCGGTGACGAAGAGCCCTACGGCGGCGAGGGCTCCGAGCCGCGGGAAGAGCAGGATGCCGCTGGTGATGTAGAGCGGACTGGCCAGTCCGCCCAGGAGCTGCCAGGGCTCGACGTCGGGCAGCTTGCCGAGCGCGCCGAGTGCCCCGGCCACCACCGCGAGCACAGTCAGCAGACCGGTCGCGACGCCGAGCTGGATGGTCGAGGCGCCGTACGGAGTGCCGACGGCCGAGTTGAGCTGGAGGTTCACCGAGGCCTGGACGGCCAGGAGGCAGCCGACCAGCAGGGCCGCGGCGAGAAGCGCGGTGTGCATCTTGATCTCCCTGGGGCGGGGATGGTGAGCGGTTAAGTGGACACTGAGTCCGTTTAGCATGCCACGGGAGACACCAAGCGGACAAGGTGTCCACTTAGCTTGGAGGGAAGTAAGGTCTGGTCCATGAGCGACGACGAGCAGCGCGGACGCGGGTCCGCCTCCGTGCACCGGGTCGGCGGGCTCCTCGGCGATCTTCAGGCGGCCGAGGAGCAGCCGGTCGCCCCCCGCAGGCGTGCGGACGCGGAACGCAACCGCGCCCAGATCCTGTCCGCGGCCGAGCGGCTCTTCGCCGAGCAGGACCCGCGGGCGGTCACCATGGACAAGATCGCCAAGGCCGCCGGAGTGGGCCGTGCCACGCTCTACCGGAGCTTCCCCGATCCGTCGTCGGTCGCCGTCGCGCTCCTCGACGAGCACGAGCGCCGGCTCCAGGGGCAGCTCATCTACGGCCCTCCGCCGCTGGGCCCCGGCGCCCCCGCGGGAGAGCGGCTCGCCGCGTTCTACCTGGCGATGCTCGACCTGCTCGAACGGCATCTGCCGCTGGCGCTCGGGGCGGAGACCGGCCCCGCGCGCTTCCGGACGGGCGCCTACGGTTTCTGGCGCGTGCACGTCCGCGTCCTGCTCGTCGACCACGGCGTCCGGGACCCGGACCCGATGATCGACATCGCGCTCGGCCCGCTGTCACCCGAGCTCTTCCAGTTCCAGCGCCAGGAACTCGGCCTCTCGACCGAGCGCATCGGCCGCGCCCTCGCGGACTTCGCCCGCCACCTGCTGCGCTCGGGGGTGTGAGGGAGGGGCTGCGGGCGCGGCAGGGCGGGGGGCGGCGCAGTGTGTGGCCCGGGGACGCCCGGGGCGGGTTCGGTGTGGCCGGGCCTTCGTGCCGTACGGCGGGGCTCGGGCGCCTCCATGCGGTACGGGCGGGGCTTCGGCGCCTCCAAGGCGTACGGGCGGGCTCCGGTGCCTCCATGCCGTACGGGTGGCGCGGGCGGATCGAGGGCCTGAGGGCCGAGCGGGCTTCGGCGGATCGAGGGCCTGAGGGCCGAGCGGGCTTCGGCGGATCGAGGGTCTGAGTGCCGAGCGGGCCTCGGCGGACCGGGGGCCGGAGCGCCCGGCGGCCTCAGCCGCCGGGCGGTCTCGTCCTACGCGCCGTGCTGGCCCGCGGCCGGCGGGACCAGGCCCAGCCGCCGTGCGGTGTCCGCGGCCGGGTGGATCAGGCCGGGGAGGATCAACTCCCAGATGCTCCCGAGTCGTTGTTCGGCACGGCAGTGCAGAACGCCGCTCTCGGTGGTGAGGGACTCCTCGACGGACCAGAGCTCGTCCGTCGGCGTGCGGGGGCAGCGCATCTCCAGTTCGACCCCGGTGATCACATAGCCGATGAGCGCCGCGACCGCCGTCGCGTCCACGCCGGGGCGCAGGGCCTTCTCGGCCGCCGCGTTACGCGCCAGACGCGCCACCTCGCGCCGCCAGGGGCAGTCACCGGAGAGCCCCGGATCGGTCAACTGCAGCTCTCTCGCGAGCCGTTCGCCCGCACGCGCCATGGGATCCGTCTCGAAGAGCCGGATCAGCGCGTGCGTGGCGATCACTAACTTGTCGATCGCGGTGCCGCCCACCCCCTCGGTGGACAGGCAGGCCGATTCGACCGTGACCTGGGTGACCGCACGGGCCCGCCCGCGGACCGCCGTCGCCAGATCCGCCTTCGTCGCGAAGTGGAAGACGAGCGCTCCGGTCGTCACCCGGGCCTCGCCGGCGATTCTGGCGAGAGACGCCCGCTCGTACCCCAACCCGTCGAACACCCTCGCGGCTGCCGACAGGATGTCCTGTCTTGTGCGTTCCGCCCGCTGCTGTATCGCCATGAGATCCCCCGTCGGCTTGCGAGAGCGTGCCGGAGCGTTATGTTCCGGCCCACGCCTGTGACCGACTCGAAACTATCCGGCCGGGCGGCCACGAAACGTGGGTTCTCGTCCGAGGGGCCGAAACGGGGGCTTGACGGGCGTCTCCTCTCCAGGTCGCGGGGGGTCTCCGCGCGCCGGCCGTCCGCGAAGTGACCGGAACCGGGGGTATGGCCTGTCAGGTGGATTCAGCCGTTCCGGCGGCGGCGACAGCCCGCGGCCGAGAGCGGGAAACGGCCACACCGGCCAGACACAGCGCACCCCCGGCGAGTGTGAGCAGCCCCGGCAACTCGCCCAGGAGCAGCCAGGCGAGGAGGACGACGAGAGCGGGTACGGCGTACGTCGTGGCGCCCATCCTGCCCGCGGTCGTACGCGCCAGGGCGTAGGCCCAGGTGGTGAAGGCGAGCGCGGTCGGGAACACGCCCAGATAGACCATGTTCAGGGTCGCCGACAGCGGGGCACGGCCCGCCTCGTCGACCAGCTGCCCGGCGAAGGGCAGACAGGCCACCGCCCCGACCAGACATCCGAAGGTCGTCACCTGGAGCGCGCTGCCGTGCGCGAGCGCCGGCTTCTGCGCCACGACCCCGCCCGCGTACGCCACCGCCGCCACGAGGCAGAGCACCACCCCGAGCACCGAGGCGTGCCCGCCGGAGGAGGTGCGGGACATCGAGAGGCCCACGGCCACGGCGCCCGCGAAGGAGACCGCCATGCCGGCGAGCAGCCGCGGCGGCAGCGACTCCTTGAGGAAGCGTGCGCCGAGCAGGGCGATCAGGACCGGCCCGATGTTCACCACCATCGCCGCCGTGCCCGCGTCCACCTCCTGCTCGCCCCAATTGAGCGCCACCATGTAGACCCCGAACCAGAGCAGGCCCGAGATCACGATCCCCGGCCAGGCCGCCCGGGGCGGCAGTCCCTCCCGCCGGACCAGGAGGACGGCGCCGAGGACCAGGGTCCCCGCGAGCAGCCGCCCGAGCGCGAGGGCGCCGGGGGAGTAGGCCGCCCCGGCGCTGCGGATGGAGACGAAGGCGGAGGCCCACAGGACGACGGTGACACCGGCGGCGGCGAGGGCGAGCCGCGAGGATTGCTTCTGCATGGCTCGACCGTAGGACGCGGACGCTTCGGCGTTCACCGCAATATCGCCGGCGCCCCCGCCCCGGGCTGTCACCCGTCCCGCCCGGCCCCCCGGCTCACCGCAGCTCCGCCGCCGGGATCCCCAGGGACGCGTACAGCGCGCACTCGCCCTCCTCGGTCACCCTCACCGCCCGCTCCGAGCCGATCCGTACGCACCATCCGGCGTCCAGCGCGTGCCGGCACAGCGCGGCGCCCGCGAGCCCCGCCAGGTGGGGTCTGCGCTCGGTCCAGTCGAGGCAGCCGCGCGCGACGGGCCGCCGCCCCTGGCACACGAGGGGAGCGCCCAGCTCGTCGAACCAGGCCAGACCCCGGTCCGTGAGCGCGAATCCGGTGTCCTGGCGCAGCAGTCCGCGCGCGGTCATCGCCTCGGTGACGACGATGCCGAGCCGTCCGGCGAGGTGGTCGTAGCAGGTGCGCCCCCTGGCCATCGCCCGGCCGGCGTTCGCGGCCCGCAGCGAGCGGGGCGGCGGGGCCACCGCCGGCTCGGCGCGGGCGGCCAGGTCCTCGACGAGGTGCGCGATCCCGGTGTCGGCGAGGCGTACGTACCGGTGGCGCCCCTGCCGCTCCTCCGCGAGGACCCCGCCGGCGACCAGCTTCCCGAGGTGCTCGCTGGCGGTGGACGGCGCGACGCCCGCGTGCCGGGCGAGTTCCCCGGCGGTCCAGGCCCGGCCGTCGAGCAGGGCGAGCAGGAACGCGGCGCGGGTCTCGTCCGCGAAGAGCGCCGCGAGCGCGGCGAGGTCACTGGCTGCCATGAGCCCAGCTTCCCGCACTCACGCTTCGGCGGCGGCCGAAGTGTCGAGCGGGTTCCCGGGCCGGCGGGCGAGCGCCTCGTACTGGAGCCGCAGCCCGTCCAGGAGGGCCCGCAGGCCGGTGGAGAAGGCGCCCTCGTCGACCTTCTGCCGGTGCTCCGCGAGGAGGTGGGCCTGGCCGAGGTGGGGGTAGTCGGCCGGGTCGTAGGCCGACTCGTCGTCCACGAAGCCACGGGCGAAGGAGCCCAGGGCGGAGCCGGTGATGAAGTACCGCATGAGCGCGCCGATGGAGGTGGCCTGGGCCGGCGGCCAGCCCGCGCGGACCATGGCGCCGAAGACGGCGTCAGCGACGCGCAGGCCCGCCGGGCGGCGGCCGGGGCCCTGCGCGAGGACCGGGACGATGTGCGGGTGGTCGGCGAGGGCGGCGCGGTAGGAGACGGCCCAGTCGTGCAGCGCCGTGAGCCAGTCGCGGCCGTCGCCCTCCGCGAACATCGACAGGTCGATCTTCGCGCTCACCGCGTCGGCGACGGCGTCGAGGATCTCGTCCTTCGTGCGGAAGTGGTTGTAGAGCGAGGGTCCGCTCACCCCGAGCTCGGCCGCGAGCCGGCGGGTGGAGAGCGCGCCGAGCCCCTCCGCGTCGACCAGCGCGCCCGCCGTCTCGACGATGCGGTCTCGGCTGAGCAGGGGCTTGCGCGGTCGGGCCATGGCGCACATAGTAGGCCTGCACCTGAAAACTAGCAGTGGTAATTAACGAGCGGCCGGGCGGCGACCCGGGTGAGGGGTGACACGGTGGATCTGGCACTGAGCGAGGAGCAGGACGCCGTACGGCGGCTCGCCGAGGACTTCGTCGCCCGGGAGGTGACCCCGCACGCCGTGGAGTGGGACCGCGCGGAGGAGGTGGACCGGGGAATCGTGAAGAAGCTCGGCGCCGTCGGCTTCCTCGGACTCACGATCCCGGAGGAGTACGGCGGCTCCGGCGGCGACCACCTCGCGTACTGCCTCGTGACCGAGGAACTCGGACGCGGCGACTCCTCGGTGCGCGGCATCGTCTCCGTCTCCCTCGGCCTGGTCGCCAAGACGATCGCCTCCTGGGGCAGCGAGGAGCAGAAGCGCGCATGGCTGCCCCGGCTCGCCGCGGGCGAGGCGCTCGGCTGCTTCGGCCTCACCGAGCCCGGCACCGGCTCCGACGCCGGGAACCTCGCCACCCGGGCCGTCCGGGACGGCGCCGCTGGTGACTACGTGCTCAACGGCACCAAGATGTTCATCACCAACGGCACCTGGGCCGATGTCGTGCTGCTCTTCGCCCGCACCAACGACACCCCCGGACACAGGGGCGTCTCCGCCTTCCTGGTCCCCGCCGACACCCCGGGCCTCACCCGCCGCCCCGTCCACGGCAAGCTCGGCCTGCGCGGCCAGGCCACCGCCGAACTGGTCCTGGAGGACGTCCGCGTCCCGGCCGGCGCGATGCTCGGCCCCGAGGGCAAGGGCTTCACCGTCGCCATGTCCGCCCTCGCCAAGGGGCGCATGTCCGTCGCCGCCGGCTGCGTCGGCATCGCCCAGGCCGCCCTCGACGCCGCCGTGCGGTACGCGGGGGAGCGCGAGCAGTTCGGAAAGCCCATCGCCTCGTACCAGCTCGTCCAGGAACTCATCAGCGACATCGCCGTCGACGTGGACGCCGCCCGGCTGCTCACCTGGCGGGTCGCCGACCTGGTCGACCGGGGCCAGGAGTTCGCGACCGCGGCCTCCAAGGCGAAGCTGTACGCCTCCGAGGCTGCCGTCCGCGCCGCGAACAACGCCCTCCAGGTCTTCGGCGGCTACGGCTACATCGACGAGTACCCGGTCGGCAAACTCCTCCGGGACGCCCGCGTGATGACCCTGTACGAGGGCACCAGCCAGATCCAGAAACTCATCATCGGACGGGCGCTGACGGGGGTGTCGGCCTTCTGACGCCCTTCGGCCCCCCTGCTTCGGAACCTCCCGCTTCTGAGTACGTCCCTGAGTACGCCGACGGATGTGGCACCCGCCACATCCGTCCGATGCTGTCCTCATGAGCGACACAGCCGTCAAGCAGCAGAACACCGCCGCCTACTACACACAGGCCGTCCTCTCCTTCGGGATCGCCCTCGCGGCCGTGGCCATCGGGATCTTCCAGCTGGAGGCCAGCGCCTGGGTGCGGGCCTTCCTGGCGGTCGCGGTCCTCTACCTCACGACCTCGGCGTTCACGCTCGCCAAGGTCGTCCGTGACCGCCAGGAGGCCGGCCAGATCGTCAGCCGGGTCGACCAGGCCCGCCTCGAGAAGCTCCTCGCCGAGCACGACCCCTTCCAGAAGCTCTGAGCCGCCGGACCCCGGGTCGCCGAGCGCCTGCCGGTGATCTTCGGGCCGCCGATCTCTAAGCGCTTGCTCACCCTCGTTGTATGGTGTTCGTCCTGACGGGGTCGAGAAGGAGTGCGGGATGAGCGTGGCGGAGGAGACGCCCGGGGCCGAGGACATGCCCTGGGGCGAGGTCACGCCCGAGGCCGCCCGGCGGCTGCTGGTGGCCGCCGTCGAGGCGTTCGCCGAGCGGGGCTACCACGCCACGACCACCCGGGACATCGCGGGCCGCGCCGGGATGAGCCCGGCGGCGCTCTACATCCACTACAAGACCAAGGAAGAGCTGCTCCACCGGATCAGCCGGATCGGTCACGACAAGGCCCTGGAGATCCTCCGGGCCTCGGCCGACGGCCCCGGCACCGCGGCCGAGCGCCTTGCCGACGCCGTCCGCTCCTTCGTCCGCTGGCACGCCGAGCGCCACACCACGGCCCGGGTGGTCCAGTACGAGCTCGACGCGCTCGGCCCCGAGCACCGCGCCGAGATCGTCGAGCTGCGCCGGGAGTCCGACGCGGCGGTGCGGCGCATCATCGAAGAGGGTGTGGCGGCGGGCGAGTTCGACGTGCCGGACGTCGCCGGCACGACGGTCGCCGTGCTCTCCCTCTGCATCGACGTCTCGCGCTGGTTCAACACCCAGGGCCGCAGGACGCCCGACGAGGTCGGCGCGCTCTACGCCGACCTCGTCCTCAGGATGGCCGGCGTTCAGAAGTAGTAGCGGGAGACCGACTCCGCGACGCAGACCGGCTTGTCGCCGCCCTCGCGCTCCACGGTCACCGCGGCCGTCACCTGCACACCGCCGCCGGCCTCCTCGACCTTCGTCAGGACGGCCGTCGCGCGCACCCGCGAGCCCACCGGCACGGGTGCGGGGAAACGCACCTTCTCCGTGCCGTAGTTGATGCCCATCTTCATGCCCTCGACCCGCAGCACCTGCGGGACGAACAGCGGCAGCAGCGACAGGGTCAGATAGCCGTGCGCGATCGTCGTGCCGAAGGGGCCGGAGGCGGCGCGCTCCGGGTCCACGTGGATCCACTGGTGGTCCCCGGTCGCCTCCGCGAAGAGGTCGATCCGCTTCTGGTCGACCTCCAGCCAGTCGCTGTGCCCCAACTGCTCGCCGACTCCCGCGCGCAGCTCCTCGGCGGAGGTGAAGATCCTCGGCTCGGCCATGTTCCTGGTCCCTTCTGGTACGGGCATACCCAACGGTCGGTATCTAAGCGCTTGCTCAGCATGTGGGGTGAGGGGGCCGCTGTCAACGGACCAGTAGGGTCGCGGGGTGCCGCAGATTCCAGAGAAGATTCACGAGCTGACCGTCGGCCAGCTCTCCGCCCGTAGCGGGGCCGCCGTCTCCGCCCTTCACTTCTACGAGGCGAAGGGGCTCATCAGCAGCCGCCGCACCACCGGCAACCAGCGCCGCTACAGCCGCGACACCCTCCGCCGGGTCGCCTTCGTCCGGGCCGCCCAGCGCGTCGGCATCCCGCTGGCCACGATCCGCGACGCGCTCAGCCAGCTTCCGGAGGAGCGCACCCCCACCAACGAGGACTGGGCCAGACTCTCGCGCGCCTGGCGCACGGAACTCGACGAGCGCATCAAACAGCTCGGACGGCTCCGCGACCACCTGACGGACTGCATCGGCTGCGGCTGCCTGTCGCTGGAGACCTGCGTCCTGTCCAACCCCGACGACGTCATCGGCGAACGGATGGCGGGCTCCCGCCTGCTGCCGGTACGCAGGACCGCCCCGGACGGTACGCCCGAATCCTGAGGCCCCGCGGCCTCCTGCCGCCGCGCCGGACGTCCCGTCAGGTCCTCGGGGGCCGCCCTCGCCCGCCCGGCGCCGGAGCGTGCCGGTGTGCCGTCCCGCCAGACGAGGGCGTCCCCACCTCCGGCCCGGCGGGACCGGGCCCGGCCGTGTCCGCCACCGCGCTCACGCCGCCGAGGCCAGCGACCGGCTCCGCGCCTCCCGGGCGCGGGCCAGCGCCCCCGAGGTGAGCACCGCACGCGGCACGCCCACCCCGCAGTCCCCGCAGACCGGGCCGTGCCACGGCTCTCCCGGGCCCGCCCATTCGATCCGCGGCCCCGCGCACACCGGGCATCCCTCGCCGGGTCCGCGCTCCAGGGCCGTGATCAGCCGCCGCAGCACCTCGGGCAGCGGGTCCGACGGGTGCACCGCGGGATCGCCGCACCGGACCACCCCGTTGCCGCCCCAGACCCGCCGGTGCCAGTCGTCGAGCGCCCCGAGCCCGCGCAGGCCCTCCTGCTTCTCGCGCCGCCGCCGGGCGGCGAACTCCTCCTCGTACGCGAGCCACACGGCCCGCGCCTCCTCCAGCTCGTCGAGCGCGGCGATCAGCCGCCCGGGGTCGAGCTCCCGGTCCTCGGGTCCGAATCTGTGCCTGCGGCACAGGTGGTCCCACGTAGCCCGGTGCCCGTACGGCGCGAACCGCTCCAAACACTTGCGCAGCGAGTACCTGCGCAGCGCCGTGTCGCACCCCGGATCGCGCACCTGTCTCGCGAGACTCCGGAAACCGGCCATCCCTCGCCACCTCCGTCGCTGGTCATTCCGCGATATCAGAGGGACGAACGAGCGCGCCGCCGTGTTCCATCGAAATTCGTATGGCAGCCATCAGTGGCGCGGAAAGACCCCCTGGAGCCCGACCGAACCCATGCGCCCGGTCGGCCCCGGCAGGCCTCTGACCAGGAGTCCTAACGGCCCGCCCGGGCCGCGGACACCACCAGACGTGCCAGCTCGGGGTGGCGGATGTCGCTGTGCGAGAGAATCACCTCGGCCGCGTCCACGCTCACGCACCCGGAGGCCGGCACCCCTTCGCGCAGGACCGCCGCCAGGGTCCGGACCACCGTCCCCCGCACCGCCTGGACGCCGTCGTACCCGATCGCGCCCCAGCGCGGATCGCCCGCCCCGGGCAGCCCCGGCAGGCCCCCGAACGACTCGGAGTCGCGCGCGAGCCTGGACGCCAGCGGGTACATCACCCGCAGAGCCGTGTCGTGCCGCGAGTAGCAGGCCACGAGCGGCCCCCGGACCCGCAGCTGCATGTCCCGCAGCGAGCCGGACCGCCCGGGATCGTGCGGCAGCCGCCCCGCGAACGCGTAGTGCGAGAAGGAGCCCTGGAGGAGCGTCACCGAGGCGACGGGGCGGGCCCCCGACGGCAGCCCCTTCAGCGCGTACGCGACGAGCCGGGCGCCCATGCTGTGGCCGACCAGGTGGACCCGGAGGCCGGGAGCGGCGCGGGCGACCTCGCCGAGCAGAGGCCCGAGGCCCGCCTCGCCCACCCGTCCGGCCCGCTTCTTCATCACGTAGTAGGTGGCCTGCCGCAGGGCCTCCCTGGCCCCCTTCCAGTACCGCCCGAGCCCCTCGCCGAAGCCCTCCGTCGGGACGCCGCCCTCGCCGAAGCCCCCCGCCGGGACGGTCTCCGTCTCCAGCGCCTCCGTGAACAGGGCGCAGACCTCCACCGTGTCCGTCACCAGGAACTCCGGCACCGGCTCGCCGGACCCGGCGGCGCCCTCCGGGACACCCCCGCCGGCCACGTCCGTCAGCTCCCGCAGCAGCGCCCCGAACTCGGCGAACGCGCCCTCCTCGGCGGGCGCCGTCGCGAGGAGTTCCGTCAGCCGGTCGAGGACCGGTTCCTTCTCCGGGAGGACTGTCACGAGGGCCCGGTAGTCGGGCACCGGCTCACCGGTGAACATCATCGACGGCCACATCACGCCCGCGTACCCGGCCTCGACGCCGGGAGCGAGGAGAGCGGGGAAGGGAGCGAAGAACTCGGAGCAGAGACGGGTGGCGCCGGACGGTGAGCTGTTCCATCCGTGCGCGAACACCACCAGGTCGGTGACCCCCTGGCGGGCCAGTGCGGCGAGGGACGCGGACTGCCCCGCCGGTCCGTCGCCCTCCTTGTCGAAGGTGATCTCCCGGTACGGTTCCACACTCATCCCGGTCAACGGCCCGACCGTCCCTCCACGTCGAGGGGGCCGCAACGCCGGGTGCGCCCGTGCGCGGGCGGCGGCTCCATGGCCAGCATGCCCGCGCACGGCGCCGTCCAGACGTACGAGGCGGCCTCAGCGCAGCCTGGCCGCCGTGATCCGGGGGAAGTGGAGGAGGAGGTCGTACGCGGTGGAGAGCCGGACCGGGACCACGGCACCCGGCCAGGGGTACGCGGTCCCGATGGTCCGGTTCGGCCGGTGGGTGCCGAGCCAGTCACGGGAGGCCGGTGTCGCGCGCCGCATGTCCAGGTAGAAGGGGTCCGGCGAGACCCGGTCCAGGGTGTGGGCGTTGCTGTCGGGGCCGAGCGTGCCGACGGTGAAGGACCGGAGCGGTTCGCCCGGGGCCCCGGTGTCGTGCGCGTTGAAGGAGCCCTGTCCGAACGAGGTGCCGACGGTCACGTAGTCGCGGCCCAGGGCGTCGCGGAGGAAGGCGCCCTGGACGCGCGGGTACTGGTCCGCCTTCGCGGTCTCGTAGCCCACGTGCATGTTGTGCGCGGCGAGCACGATCCGGTCGCCGGTCCGCCGCTGCCACCAGACGGTGTTCTCGGCCATGACCCGGTCCCGGTAGAGCATCGCGTCGGCGATCCCGGTGTCCGAGAGGATGTCGTGCGCGTACTCGGTGCCGACCTGGGCGATGGCCCGCGCGTGCTGGACCGCCCACGCCGCGTCCTCGCGCGCGCGTGCGCCCTTCCCGGGCCGCTGCCGCTCCAGGAGGGCGAGGGCGGTGTTCACCTCGCCGGCCATCCGCCGCCGCTCGGGGAGCGGCCTGGTCATGTACCCCTTCATCCACGCCTCCACCTCGCCCGTGGGGCGCGAGGCCCGGTACAGCTCCTGGAAGCGGGGAAGGAGCGCGGGGTGGGTGCGGGCCACGTACGAGGTGACCTCGTCGAAGAGGTTCGCGCCCGCGTAGCCGAGGTCGTTGCCCATGAAGCGGACCTGGTGGCCGGGGTGGAGCTGGTTGTGCCGCCGCATCCAGCGGAACAGGTCGAGGTACTCCTCGGTGTTCCAGAGGCGGTACGACTCCTGGAACTCGTCCCGCATGATCGCCCGGATGTCGCCGCGGCCGGTGCGGACCCAGGCGTCGACGAGGAGTCCGGTGGACCAGTTGGCCTCCAGGGCGAAGGTGGTGAAGCCCCGCCGCTCCACGAGGTGTTCGAAGATCCGGTGCCTGGTGGCGAAGAACTCGGCCGAGCTGTGGGTGGCCTCGCCGATGCCGACGACCTTGGCCGAGCCGATCATCCGGTCGAGCGGGCGCAGGTCGGTCAGCGGCTGGGCCGTGCGGGCGAGTTCACGAGCGGGGTCGGGTGCGGCGGGAGCAGGGGCGGCCCCGGCGGCGGGTGCCAGGGTGCCGAGGCAGGCGGCGACCAGGAGTCCCACGAGGGGCAGGCGGCGTCGTAAGGAGAGGTTCATGGGACCAGCGTGGTCGGCGGGGCACCCCGGGGGACATCCCGCCCGCACCCTTGTCGACCGGGGGACAACCCCCGGTCGACACCGGTCCCGCACCGGTCGACGGCGTTCCAGCCGCCCTCACCGGCCGACACCGCTCCAGCAGCCCCAACGGTCGACCGCGCCCCAACGGCCCTCACCGGTAGAGCAGATACTCCTCCCGCACCGCCCGGAAGGCCGCCAGGTCCGTCCGCCACGCCCCCACGGTCTCGTCGACGCCCGCGCCCGCGTCGATCAGCGTCCGCACCCGGGTCGAGCCGGTCAGCCTGTCGATCCAGTGGTCCGCCCGCCAGGCGAAGCCGGACCACGAGCTCCGCGCGGTGACCAGGAGCCCGATCCCCGTCCGTACCGGGTCGAAGGAGTCCCGGTCATGGACGTGCAGCTGCACCCCGCCCACCGTCCTCCCCTGGAACTTGGAGAAGGTCGGCGCGAAGTACGCCTCCCGGAACCGGACTCCGGGCAGGGCGAGCGCGTTCGCCGCCTCCGCCCAGCGGCGGTCGATCCCCTCGGCGCCGAGGAGTTCGAAGGGGCGGGTGGTGCCCCGGCCCTCGGACAGGTTGGTCCCCTCGAAGAGGCAGGTGCCGGAGTAGACGAGCGCGGTCTCCGGCGTGGGCATGTTCGGGCTCGGCGGCACCCAGGGCAGCCCGGTCGCGTCGAAGAACTCCGTGCGCCGCCAGCCCGTCATCCGTACCGTCTCCAGGGCGACCGGCCGGGTCAGGAACTCGCCGTTGAACAGCAGGGCCAGCTCGGCCACCGTCATGCCGTGCGCCTGCGCGATCGGCTCGCGTCCGACGAACGTGGCGAACGCCCGGTCGAGGACGGGTCCGAGCGCGGCCCGCCCGGTCACCGGGTTCGGCCGGTCCAGGACCACGAACCGTTTCCCGGCCAGGGCGGCGGCGACCATGCAGTCGTACAGGGTCCAGATGTAGGTGTAGAAGCGGGCGCCGACGTCCTGGATGTCGAAGACGACCGTGTCCACGCCGGAGGCGGTGAAGACGTCCGCGAGCGGCTGCCCGCTCTTCAGGTACGTGTCGTAGACGGGCAGTCCGGTCGCGGGGTCGTCGTACCGCCCCTCGGAGCCGCCCGCCTGCGCGGTGCCGCGGAACCCGTGCTCCGGGCCGAAGACGGCGATCAGGTCGACCCGCTCGTCGGCGTGCATCACGTCCACGACGTGCCGGGCCTCCCGGGTGACCCCGGTCGGATTGGTGACGACGCCGACCCGCTCGCCGGCCAGGAGTGCGTACCCGTCGGCCGCGAGCCGCTCGAAGCCGGTCCGTACGCGGCCGTGCCCGGGGGCGGCGGACGCGGTGGGCGCGGTGGCCGCCACCGCCCCGAGCGCGCCTCCGGCGACCAGCAGACTCCGTCGCGACAGGCCCATGGAACCTCCTCGGGGTGACATGGGCACGCACGCTAGCGCTCCTGGCGGCCCCGGGGAACGAGGCGTGCGGAACGGGTCTTCCCCCTTTCCATACCGACTGGTTAGTCTGTCCGGGTCGTCACAGCCGAGAGGTGGGTCCATGAACGCGGACACGAACGAGCTCCAGGGCCGGGGAGTCGTCGTCACGGGAGCGGGCGGCGGCATCGGAGCCGCCCTCGCCCGGAGGTTCGCCGCCGAGGGGGCCAGGGTCGTCGTCAACGACCTCGACCCCGTCCGCGCCAAGGCCGTCGCCGAGGAGATCGGCGCCTTCGCCGTCCCCGGGGACGCCTCCGCCGTCGTCGACGAGGCCCGAGAGGCCCTCGGCGGCACCGTCGACATCTGGTGCGCCAACGCCGGCCTCTCCTCGCCCGGCGACGCCTTCGCCGACGAGGACGTCTGGGCCGCCGCCTGGGACGTCAACGTCATGGCACACGTCCGCGCGGCCCGCGCGCTCCTCCCGGGGTGGCTGGAGCGCGGCAGCGGCCGGTTCGTCTCCACCGTCTCCGCCGCCGGCCTGCTCACGATGATCGGCGCGGCGCCGTACAGCGTCTCCAAGCACGGCGCGTACGCCTTCGCCGAGTGGCTCTCCCTCACCTACCGGCACCGCGGCCTCTCGGTCCACGCCATCTGCCCGCAGGGCGTCCGTACGGACATGCTCACCGCGGCGGGAACCGCCGGCGAACTCGTCCTCGCCCCCACCGCCATCGAGCCCGAGGACGTCGCCGACGCCCTCCTCGACGCCATCGCCGCCGACCGTTTCCTCGTCCTTCCGCACCCCGAGGTCGCCGGCTACTACCGCAACCGGGCCACCGATCCCGAGCGCTGGCTCACCACGATGAACCACGTCCAGCAGGCCTGGGAGACCGGTACCCGTTAACCGGTGCCACGATCGATGGGAAGATCTACCGGCGGGAACGCGTTCCCGTGACCGAAAACGATCACCAAGGAAGGCGGCGGAGCATGGCCAGGACGACGGACGGGAGCGGTACACCCGTCCCCCAGAGGCTCCTCGCCGCCGCCACCCGGCTCTTCGCCGAGCAGGGTTACGACCGCACCTCCGTCCAGGAGATCGTCGAGGCCGCAGGGGTCACCAAGGGCGCCCTCTACCACTACTTCGGCTCGAAGGAGGACCTCCTCCAGGAGGTCTACGCGCGCGTACTCCGCCTCCAGCAGGAACGTCTTGACGCCTACGCCGACGCAGACGCGCCCATCGAGGACCGGCTGCGCTCCGCCGCCGCCGACGTGGTCGTCACCACCATCGAGAACCTCGACGACGCCGCCATCTTCTTCCGCTCCATGCACCACCTCAGCCCGGAGAAGAACAAGCAGGTCCGGTCCGAGCGCCGCCGCTACCACGAACGGTTCCGCGCCCTGGTCGAGGAGGGTCAGCGCACCGGAGTGTTCTCCTCCGCGACCCCCGCCGACCTGGTCGTCGACTACCACTTCGGCTCGGTGCACCACCTCTCCACCTGGTACCGCCCGGACGGCCCGCTCACCCCCGAACAGGTCGCCGGCCACCTCGCCGACCTCCTCCTGCGGGCCCTGCGCCCCTGAGGCGCGCCCATGACGAAGGGGCCCACGACCCAGCCGGTCGTGGGCCCCTCCGCCGTGCCGCTACAGGTACTTCTTCAGCTCCCGGCGCGCCAGCGACCGCTGGTGCACCTCGTCCGGCCCGTCCGCGAGCTTCAGCGTCCGCGCCGCCGCCCACAGCTCGGCGAGCGGGAAGTCCTGCGACACCCCACCCGCCCCGTGCGCCTGCACGGCCTTGTCGATGATGTCGACGACCGCGCGCGGGGTCGCGATCTTGATGGCCTGGATCTCGGTGTGCGCGCCCCGGTTGCCGACGGTGTCCATGAGCCAGGCCGTCTTGAGGACGAGGAGCCGCAGCTGCTCGATCGTCACCCGGGCGTCCGCGATCCAGTTCTGCACGACGCCCTGCTGGGCGAGCGTCTTGCCGAAGGCGGTACGGGAGACCGCGCGCCGGCACATCAGCTCGACGGCCCGCTCGGCCATCCCGATGAGCCGCATGCAGTGGTGGATGCGGCCGGGGCCGAGCCGCGCCTGAGCGATGGCGAAGCCGCCGCCCTCCTCGCCGATCAGATGGGCGGCCGGGACCCGGACGCCGTCGAAGATCACCTCGGCGTGGCCGCCGTGGGAGTGGTCCTCGTACCCGTACACCCGCATCGCCCGCCGCACCTCGACGCCCGGGGTGTCGCGCGGCACGAGGATCATCGACTGCTGGCGCCGGGGGTCGGCCCCCTCGGGGTCGGTCTTGCCCATGACGATGAAGACCTTGCAGTCGGGGTTCATCGCCCCGGAGATGTACCACTTGCGTCCGTCGACGACGTACGAGTCGCCGTCCCGCCGGATCCGCGTCTCGACATTCGTCGCGTCGGAGGAGGCCACCTCGGGCTCGGTCATCGCGAACGCCGACCGGATCTCGCCCGCGAGGAGCGGCTCCAGCCACTGCTTCTTCTGCGCCTCGTCGCCGAACTGGGCGAGCAGCTCCATGTTCCCGGTGTCGGGGGCGGCGCAGTTGAGGGCGGTGGGGGCCAGATGAGGGCTGCGGCCGGTAATCTCGGCGAGCGGCGCGTACTGGAGGTTGGTGAGCCCGGCCCCGTACTCCGCGTCGGGCAGGAAGAGGTTCCAGAGGCCCTGCCGCCCGGCTTCGGCCTTGAGCTCCTCGACGACCGCCGGGGTGTCCCACGGGGAGGTGAGCAGTGCCCGCTGCTCCTCGGCGACGGTCTCGGCCGGGTACACGTGCTCGTCCATGAAGGCGAGGAGTTTCGCCCGCAGTTCCTCGGTGCGGGCGTCGTAGGCGAAGTCCATGGTGGTTCAGCCCTCCTGAAGGGTGGTCAGGCCGTGCTCGATGAAGACGGGGACGAGGTCGCCGATGCGGTCGAAGCCCGCGCCGACGGTCTGCCCGAGGGTCCAGCGGTAGTGGATGCCCTCCAGGATCACCGCGAGCTTGAACCAGGCGAAGGCCGTGTACCAGGCGAGGGCGGAGGTGTCGCGGCCCGAGCGGGCCGCGTAGCGCTCGACCAGCTCGGCGGCGCTCGGGTGGCCGGGGGCCGTGGCTGTGGTGGAGACGGGGGAGTCCGGCAGGCCGAGCGGCGTGCTGTACATGACGAGCAGGCCGAGGTCGGTGAGCGGGTCGCCGAGGGTGGACATCTCCCAGTCGAGGACGGCCCGGATGCGGTCGTCGCCGTCGATGAGGACGTTGTCGAGCCGGTAGTCGCCGTGGATCACGGTGGGCGGCGGCGAGGACGGCAGCGACCGGCCGAGGGCGGCGTGCAGTTCGTCGATCCCGGCCAGGTCGCGGCCGCGCGAGGCGTCGAGCTGCTTGCCCCAGCGGCGCAGCTGCCGGTCGAGGAACCCGTCGGGGCGCCCGAAGTCGCCGAGCCCCACGGCGGCCGGGTCCACGGCGTGCAGGTCGACGAGGGTGTCGACCAGGCCGAGGACGGCGGCGCGGGTGCGCTCCGGGCCGAGCGGGGCGAGCTCCCGGGCCGAGCGGTACGGCGTCCCCTCGACGAACTCCATGACGTAGAAGGGCGCCCCGAGCACGGACTCGTCCTCGCAGAGCAGCAGCGTCTCCGGGACGGGCACGTCCGTGGTGTGCAGCGCGCTGATGACGCGGTGCTCGCGCCGCATGTCGTGGGCGGTGGCGAGGACGTGGCCGAGCGGCGGCCGGCGGACGACCCAGCGGCCGGTGCCGTCGGTGACGACGTACGTCAGGTTCGACCGGCCGCCCTCGATCAGCCGGGCTTCGAGAGGGCCGGACACCAGGCCGGGGCGCTCGCGGTCGAGAAAGCGGCGCAGCCGCTCGGGGTCGAGACCTGGCGGCGGGGCGGAACTCATACGTGCGTACCTCCGGATCGACTGCGGTCGGCGTTCATGATGACCGACCAGTCGGTATGTCGTCCAGGGGGAGCGCGGAAAGCACCTCCCGCACTCTGGTCTCCGGTCGTGTCCCTGAATAGGGTTCACATATGGATGCGAAGCTGATCGTCGAGGAAGTCCGCCTGACCCCGATCCTCATCTCCGACCCGCCCCTGCTCAACGTCCAGGGGGTCCATCAGCCCTATACGCCCCGGCTCGTGGTCGAAGTGATCACCAGGGGAGGGGTGAGCGGTCTCGGCGAGACGTACGGCGACACCGTCTACCTGGACCTGGCCCGCCCGCTGGCCGACGCTCTGCCGGGCCACTCGGTCACGGACGTGAACGCGCTCTTCGCCCTGGCCGCAGCGGTCGATCCGGCGGTCCGCCGGTCGGCGGCCGTTCCTGCCAAGGGACCGGCAGCCGACCCGGCAGCCGTCGATCCGGCGGCGGCTCACCCGGCCGGGGCCGTCGACGAGCCCGACGCGGGAGTGAACGCCGGCGGACTGCGCGGAGTCCGCACCGCCGACAAGCTCCGCCTCTCCGTCGTCTCCGCATTCGAGACCGCCTGTCTCGACGCGCTCGGCAAGACCCTCGGCCTGCCCGTCCACGCCCTCCTCGGCGGCAAGGTCCGCGACACCGTCGAGTACAGCGCCTACCTCTTCTACCGGTGGGCCGCCCACCCGGGCGCGGGCACCCCGGCGGACGACTGGGGCCCGGCCCTCGACCCGGCCGGCATCGTCGCCCAGGCCCAGCGCTTCGACCGCGCCCACGGCTTCCGGTCCTTCAAGCTGAAGGGCGGCGTGTTCGAACCCGAGCGGGAGGTCGCCGCCATCCGCGCGCTCGCCGAGGCGTTCCCCGGCCGACCGCTCCGCCTCGACCCCAACGGCGCCTGGTCCGTGGAGACCTCGCTCGCCGTGGCCCGCGAACTCAAGGACGTACTGGAGTACCTGGAGGATCCCGCGAGCGGCACCGGCGCCATGGCCGAGATCGCCGCCCGCACCGACGTGCCGCTCGCCACCAACATGTGCGTGACCACCTTCGAGGAGGTCCCGGAGGCCTTCGCGAAAGGAGCGGTACGGATCGTCCTCTGCGACCACCACTACTGGGGCGGACTGCACCGCACCCGCGAACTGGCCGCGCTCTGCCGCACGTACGGCATCGGGCTCTCCATGCACTCCAACACCCATCTGGGCATCAGCCTCGCCGCCATGACCCAGGTCGCCGCCACCCTCCCCGAGCTCCACCACGCCTGCGACACCCACTACCCGTGGCAGACCGAGGACGTCGTCACCACCCGCCCCGTCTTCCGGGACGGGCGGCTCGCCGTCTCCGACGCTCCCGGCCTCGGTGTCGACCTCGACCGGCCCGCCCTCGCCGCCCTGCACCGCCGCTGGCTCGACGACGACGGCACCCTGCGGGACCGCGACGACGCGGCGGCGATGCGCGCCGCGGCCCCGGACTGGACCCCGGGCAGGTGGTAGCCCACGGCGGAGCGGGCAGGCCCCCGCCGCCTGCCGGGCAACGCGGCGAGGTGCGGTGCCGGACGCCGCGAGCCCGGCCTGATCGACAAGACACCCCCTAGGCGTGGCAGGCCACCGGCTCCCCGCCGTTCATCGCCGCCATGTCCCCGAAGACCGCCACGGGGTCGAGCGGAGCCCCCTCCGGAAGACCCTCCAGCTCCGCGTACGCCCGGTGGAGGTTGGCCACGAGCCGCTCGCTCTCGCGCCACCCCGCGAACTCCCCGAGCTCCGCCCGCCGCGCCGTCTCCAGCGGCGTCGCTCCCCGCGCGCAGCCCTCTGCGGCCAGCTCCCGTACCCACGTCAGATACCGCTCCGTGGCGTCGTACGCCGAGGGGCCGGTCACCCGCCCGTGCCCCGGCACCACCGTCGGCGCGTCCAGCGAGCGCAGCAGGGCGAGCGCCCGGAGCGACCCGGCGAGCGAACCCATCGGCAGGAAGGGCGTCCCGCCGTGGAAGACCAGGTCGCCCGTGAAGACCACGCCCTGCTCGGGGAGGTGGACGATCGAGTCCCCTGTGGTGTGCGCCGGACCCGGGTGGATCACCCGTACCTCGATGTCCCCCACGTACAGGGTCAACCGGTCCCGGTAGGTGACCGACGGAGGCAGGATGTCGACCTTCCCGAAGTCGGTTCCGGGCCACAGGAGATGGAGCTGGTGGCCGGCCGCGAGCTGCTCGCTCCGGCAGTTCTCGTGCCCCACGATCCGCGCCTCCGGCAGGAACACCCCGTTGCCGTAGGTGTGGTCGCCGTGGTGGTGGGTGGAGACGACGGTCCCCGGCAGCGGAAGCCCCTCGGCGAGCACCGCCCGGCGCAGCAGCCGCGCCCGGCGCTCGGTGGCGGCGGTGTCGACGAGCAGTGACTCACGCGCGTCGCCGAGGAAGCCGGCGTTGTTCAGACACCAGCCGCCGTCGGGCTGGACGAAGGCGTGGACATGCGGAGCGAGCGTGACCACATAGGGATCGGTGGTGGCGGACAAAGGGATTCCCCCGGTGGAGAGTCTGACCGGACAGGGGAAGAGTGCCAGTCGGCCGAGCCCACGGGAAAGCCACGCCCGCGCCCGCGTGCCACGACCGGCCACACACCGCACCGCCCCAGCACCGTCCCGCCGGTCACGTCCACCGTCACCAGATCATCGCCGCCCCGAACACGGCGAGCGCGAGGGTGCACACCGCCGCGAGCAGCGCGCCCCGGTGGGAGAGGGGAGCTGGTCTGACCGCGCTCAGGGTCCGGATCCGGCGGTGGGCGACGGCCAGGAACCCGATCCACACCAGGGCGGACAGCGCGAGCCCGGTGAGTCCCACCGCCGTGATGTCGTCGTGGAGGGCCACCTTGACGGCGAGCACCGCGACCACCGTGCACGACAGGGTCGTACGCCGCCAGGCGAGCCGCGTCCGCTCCGGCTGGAGCCCGGGATCGCGAGCCTCGACCACCGGCGTCGTCACCGCTCCGCCCAGCCGAAGAGCACGACGACCACCATCGTCAGCGCCACCACCGCCACGGCGAGGCTCAGGACCGCAGGGAACCGGGACCCGGGCAGGTCCTCGCCGCGCCGCATCGCCCGCTCGCAGCGCACCCAGTGGTTCACCGCGCGCAGGGCGCACAGCACCCCGGCCGCGAGGAGGGCGAGCGCGAGCCCGACCCGGACGCCCCAGCGCAGGTCCGGCAGGAACTGGTCCACGGCGAACCCGCCGCCGACCAGCGCCAGCGCGGTCCGGATCCAGGCGAGGAAGGTCCGCTCGTTGGCGAGGGAGAAACGGTAGTCGGGGGTCTCTCCCTCGTCCCGGATCCGCTGCGGTGCGAACCACAGCCGCAGGCTCTGTACGAAGTTGCTCACCCCTGCACCCTAGGGGCAGGGCCGCCCGTCTCGCGGGCCTTCAGCAGCTCGTACGCGGCAAGGCCGTCCGGCACCCACTCCCAGGTGAGCAGTCGACCGGCGAGCTCCTCCTCCGTGAGGAAGGCGTGCCAGGCGACCTCCTCGGCCTGCGGGGCCACGGGCAGCTCGCACCGCACCTCGTACACCGCCGACCACCACTTCCCCGCCACGCCCCCGGAGTCGTACAGGAAACGCAGCACCGGTTCGGGGCGGGGGAGCCCGGAGACGCCCAGCTCCTCCTCGGCCTCGCGCAGAGCCGCCTCCTCGTAGGACTCGCCCGCGCCGACTACGCCGCCGACGAACATGTCGTACATCGAGGGGAAGACCAGCTTCGTCGGCGTCCTGCGGTGGACGAAGACCCGGCCCTCGGCGTCCCGGACGCGGATGAAGACGCAGCGATGGATCAGACCCCGCGCGTACACCTCGCCGCGCGGGGCCTGTCCGATCACCCGGTCGTGCTCGTCGACGACGTCAAGGATCTCTTCGGCGCTCATGCCGTCATCCAACCAAACGGCCCGGCGACCGGACGCACCCGCGGGCTCACTGCCCCATGACGTACTTGACCGTCGGGCCGGTGGTCCAGCCGCCGTCGACCGCGAGCTCCGCGCCGGTCACGTACGAGGCGGCGTCCGACAGCAGGAAGACGACGGCGCCGGCGATCTCGTCGGCCTCGCCGACGCGGCCCATCGGCGTGTTCGGGTACTTCCCCTCGCCGCGCTCGATGCCGACGGACGCCGTCATCGGGGTGTACGTCATGCCCGGGTGGACGGAGTTGACGCGGATCCCCGCCGTGCCGAGCTCGACCGCACCGATCTTCGTGAGACCGCGCACACCCCACTTGGAGGCGCCGTATCCGGCGGTCAGGGCGAGGCCCATCAGGCCCGCGGCCGAGGAGATGTTGACGATCGAGCCGCCGCCGGCCTCCTTCATCGCCGGGATCGCGGCCTTCATGCCGATGAAGACACCGGTCAGATTGATGTCGAGGACCTTGCGGAAGTGCTCGACGGACTCGGCCTCCAGGAAGGCGCCGGTGGAGATGCCCGCGTTGTTGACCAGACCCTGCAGCCCGCCGAACTCCGCCACCGCGTACGCGACGGCCGCCGCCCACTCTTCCTCGGAGGTCACGTCGTGGTGGAGGAAGCGGGCCCGCTCGCCGAGCGCGTCGGCGGTCGCCCTGCCGTCCTCGTCGAGGACGTCGGTGAGGACGACGTTCGCGCCGGCGGCCACCGCCTGCCGGGCGGCTTCGGCGCCCAGGCCACGGGCGCCGCCGGTGATGAGGACGGTCCTGCCGGTGAGGTCGTTCATGAAGGGTCCCTTCGCTGGTGCGCCTGCTCCGGCTGCGCGGCGCGCAGCAGGGCGGTGGTGGTCTCGACGAGATCGGCGAGGAAGAGCGCCTCTCCGGTGAGCGGTTCGGTGCCGTCGAGGTACTGCCGGGCCCGGTCCGCCATCGCCGCGCCGACCAGGGTGAGTGCCAGGTCGAGGCGTTCCAGGAGCAGGGGCTCGGGCAGTCCGCCGGCGGCCAGGCGGTCCGCGATCCGCTCGATCAGCCGCCAGTAGCCGGTGCCGGCGAGCGCGGGATGCGGGGTCCGGGTGCGTACGCCGCTCTCGTGGCTGAGCTGCGCGGAGATCCGCAGGCAGCGACGGCCCCGGTCGGTGCGCAGCTCGCTCGCCTCGGCCGTGACGAGGGCCGCGACCAGGGCGCGCAGCTCGTCGGGGGCGGCCGCGAGCAGCGGGGCGAGCGCTCTCTCGGTCCTCGCCTGGCGGCCGGCCATCACCGCGTCGAGCAGTCCGTCGCGCGAACCGAAGTGGTACTGCACGGCGGAGGGATTGGCCTGGCCGGCACGGGCCACGACGTCCCGCAGCTGGGCGCCGTGGACGCCGTGGGCGGCGAAGAGCTCCTCCGCCGAGCGGATCAGTTTCTCCCGGGTCTCAGGACCCGATGTTCTCGCCATGCGCCCATATTAATGCTCGACATTAGAAGACGGGAGGGGCGGGAGACCGGAGAAACGGTTGACTGGATACATCCGTGTATCCAAGATGCGGTCCATGTCCTACGACGCTGATGTGATCGTGATCGGGGCCGGCCTCGCCGGCCTCGTCGCCACCGCCGAGCTGGTCGACGCCGGCCGCACCGTGATCCTCCTCGACCAGGAACCCGAGCAGTCCCTCGGCGGCCAGGCCCACTGGTCCTTCGGCGGCCTGTTCCTCGTCGACTCGCCCGAACAGCGCAGGATGCGCGTCAAGGACAGCCACGCCCTCGCCCTCCAGGACTGGTACGGCACCGCCGGCTTCGACCGGACCGAGGACCACTGGCCCAGGAAGTGGGCCGAGGCGTACGTCGACTTCGCCGCCGGCGAGAAGCGCTCCTGGCTCCACGCGCGCGGGGTGCGCTTCTTCCCCGTCGTCGGCTGGGCCGAGCGCGGCGGCTACGACGCCAACGGACACGGCAACTCCGTCCCCCGCTTCCACATCACCTGGGGTACGGGCCCCGGCCTCGTCGCCCCCTTCGAACGCAAGGTCCGCGAGGGCGTCGCCCGCGGCCTCGTCCAGCTCCGCTTCCGCCATCGGGTCACCGCCCTCGGCCGCACCGCGGGAGCCGTCGACACCGTCACCGGCGAGATCCTGGAACCCTCACCCGCCGCCCGCGGCACCGCCAGTACCCGCACACCCACGGGCGCCTTCGCGCTGCGCGCCCAGGCCGTGATCGTCACCTCCGGCGGCATCGGCGGCAACCACGACCTGGTCCGCGCGCAGTGGCCCGAGCGCCTCGGCACCCCGCCCGCGAGGATGCTCTCCGGAGTGCCCGCGCACGTCGACGGACTGATGCTCGGCGTCGCCGAGAAGGCCGGCGCCCGCCACATCAACCGCGACCGGATGTGGCACTACACCGAAGGCATCGAGAACTGGAACCCCATCTGGGCCCGGCACGGCATCCGCATCCTGCCCGGCCCGTCCAGCCTCTGGCTGGACGCGACCGGCAAGCGGCTGCCCGTCCCCCTCTTCCCCGGCTTCGACACCCTGGGCACCCTCGAACACATCATGCGGACCGGCCACGACCACACCTGGTTCGTCCTCGACAAGCGGATCATCGGCAAGGAGTTCGCCCTCTCCGGCTCCGAACAGAACCCCGACCTCACCGGCAAGTCCGTCCGCGACGTCCTCGGCCGCGCCCGCGCCGACGTGCCGGGCCCGGTCCAGGCGTTCATGGACAAGGGCGTCGACTTCGTCGTCGAGAACGACCTCTCCGCCCTCGTCCGCGGCATGAACGCACTCACCGACGAGCCGCTGATCGACGAGGCCGCCCTGCGCCGCGAGATCACCGCCCGCGACCGCGAGATCGCCAACCCCTTCACCAAGGACCTTCAGGTCACGGCGATCCGAGGCGCCCGCAGATACCTGGGCGACAAGCTCATCCGCACGGCGAGCCCCCACCGCATCCTCGACCCCGAGGCGGGCCCGCTGATCGCCGTACGCCTCAACATCCTCACCCGCAAGTCCCTCGGCGGCCTGGAGACCGACCTCGACTCCCGCGTCCTGACCGAGGGCGGCGAGCCCCTGGAGGGCGTCTACGCGGCCGGCGAGGCGGCCGGCTTCGGCGGCGGCGGCGTCCACGGCTACCGCTCCCTCGAAGGCACCTTCCTCGGCGGCTGCATCTTCTCGGGCCGCGCGGCGGGCCGGGCCGCGGCGAAGCAGGTCGGCTGACGCGGAGGCGACGACGGGGAGACGGCGAGCCCGCGACAGGGGCAAGATGACGGGGTGACAAAACGCTTACTGCTCACCGTCATCGGTGTGGTTCTGTCCCTGGGCGGCCTGGCCGGCTTCCTCGTCCTCCAAGGCCTGGACGAGGCCGACAAGTGGAGCAGCGTCCTCAGCCTCTTCTTCACGGTGGCGGGCTTCGCCCTCGCTCTCGCGGGCTTCGTCACGCGGGGCTCCACCCAGTCGGCGGACCACGCCGTGACAGGCGGCTCCCTGCATCAGATCCGCAACGTCACGGGTGACGTGGTCATCGCCGGCGCGGGCGGCACGGGCGGCACACCTTCCACCGCCCCGCCGGCGGAGGGCCCGGGCGGCGGAACGCAGTCGGCCCACGGGGTCCGTACGGCGGGGGACGTGCACCAGATCGACGGGGTGGACGGTTCGGTACGCATCGAGCCGCCGAGGCCCACGCCGTGAGGCGTTTCCTCAGCCGCTGGAAGAGATCCCCGTCGACGACCCAGTCGGCAGCGGGAGCCACGACCCAGGGCCCGATCACCCTCATCCAGGGCGTCCGGGGAGACGTCACGGTCGTCGCCGCGCCCCAGCCGACTCCGGCGGGAGCACCCGAGATCGAGACGGCCCGCGCGCGGTACGCCATCCGGCTGCGCCAGCGCTACGGCCGCCTGGACCTCGAAGTCCTCACCCCTCTCCGGGAACAGGGCGAGGACCCGGTCGTCCACCTCGGCGACGTCTTCGTCCCCCAGTCCGTACGTGCCGACCCGCCGCCCGTCGAACTGCCCCAGGAACTCCTGCGCCGCCTGATGGAGCCGGCCGAGGCGGAGCTCCTGGACCTGCCGCCCGGCATCGACCGGAAGACGGTCGAACGCGTCCGCCGCGCCTACCAGGAGCGTCCGCCCCAGGACGTTCTCGACGTCCTGGCCGCGCCCGAGCACGACCGCGTCGTCATCCTCGGCCACCCCGGGTCGGGCAAGTCCACCCTGGCCCGCTACCTGACGCTGGCCCTCACGGCCCCGGAACCGCGACCGGGACTCGAGGCACTGCACGGCAGGCTTCCGCTGATCGTCGAACTCCGCAGCTACGCGCAGGCCGCCTGGCGGGAGCGCGGCTTCGAGGACTTCCTCGCCCACCAGTACGCTACGGAGGGTCTGGGCCTCCCGCCCGACATGCTGACGGCCTTCCTCGACGGCAGGGGCCCGTACAGCGCTCTCGTGATCTTCGACGGCCTCGACGAGCTCTTCGAGAGGGACGTCAGGGACGCGGTCGCCCGCCGCATAGCCGGCTTCGCCGCCCGCCACCCGCAGGCCCGGATCGTCGTCACCTCACGCGGGTACGGCTACCAGCGCACGGTCCTCGACGGCGCGGGATTCACCAACTTCATGCTCCAGGACCTCGACCGGGAACAGATCGGTGCCTTCGTGGAGCGGTGGTTCGCCGTCGCGTGCCATGACGGCCCCGGTGTGCCGAGGCTGATCGAACGAGTGACATCGGCCGTGGACAGCTCGTCCTCCGTCCGGGAGCTCGCGGGCAACCCGCTCATCCTCACGATCCTCGCCATCATCGGCCGGCGCCGCGAACTCCCGCGCGACCGGCGCACGGTGTACGAACACGCCGTCGACGTCCTCGTCGAGCACTGGGACCCGAGCAAGTACCTCAAGGACCGTCAGGTCGAGGAACACCTCCCCTACCTGGCCGCCGAGGACAAACGTGAACTCCTGAGGCTCATCGCCCGCCAGATGCAGGAGGGCCACGGAGGCATCTCCGGCAACCACATCGCGGGCCCCGATCTCCTGAAGAGCTTCGAGGAGTACCTGAAGGACCGCTACGCGCTGCCTCCGGACCGTGCGGCCACCGCGGCCCGGGTGATGCTGGACCAGTTCCGCCACCGCAACTTCATCCTCAGCCGCTTCGGCGGCGAGATCTACGGCTTCGTCCACCGCACGTTCCTGGAGTACCTCACGGCGACGGACCTGGCCCACCGCTTCAACTACCGGCGCGAGATCTCGGAGGCGGACCTCCAGGACCTCTTCGCGACGAAGGTCCACGACCCTGCCTGGCACGAGGTCCTGCTCCTGCTCGTGGGCCTGTTGCACGAGCGCTTCGTGGCGGGTGTGATCGACCGGCTCCTGGCACCGCGCGACGTCCGTGTGCCGCTCCAGCAACGAGGCGACAAGGCATTCACCGAGGTCGCGTTCGTGGCCCGCTCCCTGGCCGAGGTCCGCCGGCTCGGTGCGCTCGCCCCGCAGAGCGTGGCGATGGTGCGGGAGGTGATCCGGCTGCTCACCCTCTCCGACGCGCTGGGAGTGAGCTCGTTCAACCCCTGGCAGAACGTCGCTTCTCTGGGGCCGTCCTTCGCCGCCCTGGGGCCGCACTGGGAGGGCCGGGACGTGTACCTCTCGTGGCAGGCGGCACGGCACGACAGTGCGGGGACCCGGCGTCTCCGGTATCTGCCGGCCAACAGCGCGGAACACCTCATGGTGGACATCACGCTGTTCCTGCGCGGCGGCGAGGAGACGTCCCGAACCGAAGAGCTCGTGTCCCTCGCGACCAGGAGTGCGAGCCCGGTGGTGAGGATCGCCGCCGTACGCCATCTCCTGAGCCGTCTCGGCGACGACCCCGCCGTGTGGGACTGCGTGCGGCGGCGCCTGCGGGAGGAGGAGAACCACACCGTGCGGGTGGAGATCCTGGAGCACATGAGGAACGTCCGCCACGGCGACGCCGAGACGAGGACCTTCCTCGCCCTGGACCGACTCGCCCATGACGACAGCGCGGACGTCCGCTGCGCCGCCGTCGACTCGCTTCCCCACCAGCGCCTGGACGTCCACGACGTCAGGGCCGGGCTCGACTCCGCCCTGCGGGACCCGGACCCAGGTGTCCGGTACCGGGCGGTCCACTGGCTCGTAGGGAACAAGGAGGACCCGGCCGAAGCCGCGGCGGCCCTGCGGACGGCTCTGGCGGACGCGGATCCCGGAACCCGGGCAGCGGCACTGGACGCCGTGGACGAGGTCGGGGGGCGCGATCCCGGCGTGCGCGGCCTGCTCTTCGACAGTGTGTGGAACGAGGAGATCCCTCACGTGACGGCGGCCGGTGTCAGGGCCCTGCGACACGTCAGGGCGGACGATCCGACCGTGCGCACGCTGCTCCACGAGCTTTGCGGACACAAGGAGTCCGAGGTGCGTACGGCTGCGATGGGATGTCTCGCGGACCGTGGGGACACGGGCGGGGAGTCGTTCGACCTCATCGTCGAGCGGATGCGGAACGACGAGGTCGAGGGCGTCCGAGCCGCTGCCGTGGGGGCCCTGGGGCGGCGGCTGAGGTTCGGTGAGCCGGCCCTGCGCGACCTGCTGCTTGAGCGTGCCGGACGCGACCCGAGCGGCGATGTCCAGCTCCGCGCCCTCCGGTACCTTTCCGAGATCGCGGACGGCGAGGCATGCGACGCTCTTCGGCACCGGGCCGAACACGACGCCGACGACCTCGTCAGATGGACGGCGTGCCACCTGCTGCTGGCCGGATACGGCGACGATCCGGTAGCCGTCCGGCAGGTTCTCGCAAGGGCCGCCGAGGACGACTACGTGACGGTGCGGGCGGGCGCCCTGCGCGAACTCGGCAGGCGGCGCGGCGACAGGACCGAGGTGCTGGACCTCGCCCGGGACCGCCTGGCACACGACCCGGATCCGGATGTCAGACGCGACGCCCTGCGTATCCTCGCCGACGTCCGACGCGACGACCCGGAGTTCCTCGCCCTGCTCAGGCGCGAGGCCGGGACGGCGACGGCCGATGTCCGCGTGTTCGCCGAGCGACTCCTCGCCGTCCTCGACCCTCAGCCCTCCTGAAGCGTCTCCACCACCCGGAACCGCTCCACCACCACCATCGTCGCGTCGTCCACCACGAACCCCGGGTCCCCGAGCGCCTCCCGCATCTCCGCACCGTGCCAGAAGCGCTCGTGGGCCTCCCGCCACTGTGCGACCGACAGGAAGCCCTCGCCCTCGTCGCGCGCGAGCCGGAGGTCCGCCTCGCCCAGGGGCAGCACGCGGACCTCCGTGACCTCCACGACCGCGACCTCACGTCCGTCCGAGTCGATGAGCGCCGAGCGCTCGCCCGCCTCCGGCAGTTCCTCGTTCTCGATCTCGTACTCCACGAGGAGCCCGGTCGTGGCGGTCTTCTCGCCGGAGAGGACGGCGGCGACGAGCCGGTCGCGGAGCGGGCCGGGAAAGGCGAGGAGGAACGGCTTGAGCGCGTGAGGGCCGGTCATGGCCGACAGTCTGTCAGCCACGACCGGCCCTCACGCCCGGTTTCGCCCAGCCCTCGGGGAAGGGGCTACAGCACCAGCGACAGCAGCAGCACGAACACGATGCCCACGACCGAGATGATCGTCTCCATCACCGACCAGGTCTTGATCGTCTGGCCGACGTTCATCCCGAAGTACTCCTTCACCAGCCAGAACCCCGCGTCGTTGACATGGCTGAAGAAGAGCGAACCCGCACCGATGGCGAGTACCAGCAGTGCCGTCTCGCTCGTCGACATGCCCGCGGCCAGCGGAGCGACAAGGCCGGCGGCCGAGATGGTCGCCACCGTCGCGGAGCCCGTCGCGAGCCGGATCGCGACCGCGATCAGCCAGGCGAGCAGCAGCGCCGGGATGGACCAGTTCTTGGAGAAGTCCAGGATCATCTGGCCGACGCCGATGTCGATCAGGGTCTGCTTGAAGCCGCCGCCCGCGCCGACGATCAGCAGGACGCCCGCGATCGGGGCGAGGGACTTCTCGACGGTCGAGGACAGCCGCTCCTTGGTGAAGCCGGCCGCCCGGCCCAGGGTGAAGAGGGCCACTATGACGGCGGCGAGCAGCGCGATCAGCGGCGAGCCGATGACGTCGGTGACCTTCTGCACGCCGTTCTCGGGGTCGTCGACGACGATGTCGACGAGCGCCTTGACCAGCATCAGGACGACGGGCAGCAGCACGGTCACGACGGTGACGCCGAAGCCGGGGCGCTTCTCCAGGTCCTCGGAGGGACGGGCCGGGATCATGTGCTCGGGGGCCGGGATGTCCACCCAGCGGGCGGCGTACCGGGAGAAGACCGGGCCGGCGATGATCACGGTCGGGATCGCGACGACCAGGCCGAGGGCGAGGGTGACGCCCAGGTTGGCGCCGACGGCGTCGATCGCGACGAGCGGGCCGGGGTGCGGCGGGATGAGCCCGTGCATCACCGACAGGCCGGCCAGGGCCGGGATGCCGATCCGCATCAGGGAGTAGTTGCCGCGCTTGGCGACCATGAGGACCACCGGGATCAGCAGCACGATGCCGACCTCGAAGAAGAGCGGCAGGCCGATCACGGAGGCGATGAGGACCATCGCCCAGGGCATGGCCTTGCCGCTGGCCCTGGCCAGGATCGTGTCGACGATCTGGTCGGCGCCGCCCGAGTCGGCGAGCAGCTTGCCGAGGATGGCGCCGAGCGCGATCAGGACGCCCACGCCGGCGACGGTGCTGCCGAGGCCGGTGGTGAAGGACTTGATGGCGTCCGCGAGCGGTGCCCCGGCGAACGCGCCGAGGGCGAGCGACCCGATGGTCAGCGCCAGGAACGCGTGCAGCTTGAACTTGGTGATGAGCAGGACGATGACGGCGATGCCGGCGAGCACGGCGATCCCGAGCTGGGCGTTGCCTGCCGAGGTGATCGGCTCGGCGGCGTCCGCTGCCAGGATCTCGACGCTGAGACTGGTCACGGTGGGTTCCTCTGCGGTCAGTGGGTGAGCCGGCGCAGCGCGGCGACGGCCCTGGCGGTGATTTCTTCCGGCGTGCCGGAGACGTCGACGGCGACGCCGGCCTCGTCGTCCTGCAGCGGCTGCAGGGTGGCGAACTGGGAGTCGAGAAGCGCCGTGGGCATGAAGTGGCCCGTGCGGGAGCCCATGCGCCGCTCGATGAGCTCCCGGTCGCCCGTCAGATGGAGGAAGACCACGCCGGGGGCCGCGGCGCGCAACCGGTCCCGGTAGCTCCGCTTCAGCGCCGAGCTGCTCACCACGCCGCCGCGCCCGGCCCGCTCGTGTGCCCAGGCACCGATGGCGTCGAGCCAGGGCTCCCGGTCGGTGTCGTCCAGGGGGGTGCCGGCGGACATCTTGGCCACGTTCGCCGCCGGGTGGAAGTCGTCGCCCTCCGCGTAGGGGAGGCCCAGCGCTTCGGCGACCAGCGGGCCGATCGTCGTCTTGCCGGTCCCGGCGACGCCCATCACGACGACTACCTGCGGGTGGGGGGTGGTGCTCATGGTGGTGCCTCGCTGTCTTCTTCGACATCGATCCGTCGCGCTCATGAAACCCATTGGGTACGACGTATTCAAGAGGCTGTGACATAAAAGTAGTACTTTTAATTCCCGATGTGATCACCGAGCCGGGCCCGCATAGGCTTGCCACCATGACGACACCGGCCCAGGGACTCCACTCCCACGTCCTCGCCACCCTGGGCCTCGCGATCACCGCGGGGGAGTACCCGCCCGGCACCGTGCTGCGCACAGACGAGCTGGCCCAGCGCTTCGACGTCTCCCGGACCGTAATCCGCGAGGTCGTCCGGGTCCTCGAGTCCATGCACCTCGTCGAGTCCCGCCGCCGCGTCGGCGTGACCGTCCTCCCCACGGCGAGCTGGAACGTGTACGACCCCCAGGTCATCCGCTGGCGCCTGGCCGGCGCAGACCGCCCCCGCCAGCTCCGCTCGCTGACCGTGCTCCGCTCGGCCGTCGAACCGGTCGCCGCGGGCCTGGCCGCCGTGAACGCCACCCCCGAGCAGTGCCGGCAGCTCACCGAGCAGGCCCTCGGCATGGTCGCCACCTCGCGCGGCCGGCGCCTGGAGGAGTACCTCGTCCACGACATCGCCTTCCACCGGGTCGTGCTCAACGCCTCGGGCAACGAGATGTTCGCCCGCCTCGGCGACGTCGTCGCCGAGGTCCTCACCGGTCGCACCCATCACCACGTCATGTTCGAGGACCCCGACCCGGCCGCTGTCACCCTCCACGTCCAGGTCGCCGAGGCCGTTCGGGAGCGGGACGCGGCCCGCGCCGAGGAGCTGACCCGCCAGATCGCGGTCGGCGCCCTCCAGGAACTGGACGTCCTCGCTCCGTAAGACCCCCGTCGCGACGCCGTAAGAGGCCCGTAAAGCTCTGAACTAGCTCAAATATGGGCGTTCAGTGACATGCGCCACAGTCAGGTGGTGCCCCTTGCCGTGAGGATGTCCGCTGGCCGTGCCGGGAGACCCCCACGAGGCACGGCCGGGTACCGCTCTGCCCCCCTCACGAAGGCGAACAACTCCATGAGTGACCGCGTCACCGCGGCCGACCCGCTGTCCGCCGCACCGGCGAACCCGGCCGCCCCCCACGTCGACGCCGGCGACGCCGGATACCGCAAGGACCTCAAGTCCCGGCACATCAACATGATCGCCATCGGCGGCGCCATCGGCACCGGCCTCTTCCTGGGCGCCGGCGGCCGGATGTCCCAGGCGGGACCCTCCCTCTTCATCGCCTACGCCGTCTGCGGCGTCTTCGCCTTCTTCGTGGTGCGCGCCCTCGGCGAGCTGGTGCTCTACCGCCCCTCCTCCGGTGCCTTCGTCTCCTACGCCCGTGAGTTCATGGGCGAGAAGGGCGCCTACACGGCCGGCTGGCTGTACTTCCTCAACTGGTCGACCACCGCCGTCGCCGACATCACCGCGGCCGCCACCTACGCCCACTTCTGGGCGATGTTCAGCGACGTCCCGCAGTGGATCCTCGCCCTGATCGCCCTCGCGGTCGTCCTCGCCGCCAACCTCATCTCCGTGAAGTACTTCGGCGAGATGGAGTTCTGGTTCGCGATCATCAAGGTCGGCGCCCTCGTCGCCTTCATGCTCATCGGCATCTTCCTCATCGTGACCTCGCACGACATCGGCGGTCACACCCCGGGCATGGCCACCATCACCGACAACGGCGGCATCTTCCCCAGCGGCGTCATGCCGATGCTGCTGCTCATCCAGGGCGTCGTCTTCGCCTACGCCTCCGTCGAGCTCTGCGGCGTCGCCGCCGGTGAGACCGAGAACCCCGAGAAGATCATGCCGAAGGCGATCAACTCGATCATGTGGCGCGTCGGCCTCTTCTACGTCGGCTCGGTGATCCTGCTCGCCCTGCTCCTGCCGTACACGGCCTACTCGGGCGACCAGAGCCCCTTCGTCACCGTCTTCGACAAGCTGGGCATCCCCGGCGCCGCCGGCGTGATGAACCTCGTGGTCCTCACCGCGGCCCTCTCCAGCCTCAACTCGGGCCTGTACTCCACCGGCCGCATCCTGCGTTCCATGTCGCTGGCCGGCTCCGCGCCCAAGTTCACCGGCGTCATGAACAAGGGCGGCGTGCCCTACGGCGGCATCATGCTCACCGCCGGCTTCGGCGTCCTCGGCGTGGGCCTCAACTACGTCATGCCCGACGACGCCTTCGAGCTGGTCCTGAACTTCGCCTCCATCGGCATCATCGGGACCTGGGCCATGATCATGGTCTGCTCGCTCCTCTTCTGGCGCCGCGCCCAGGAGGGCAGGGTCACCCGCCCCGGCTACAACCTGCCCTGGGCTCCGTACACCCAGATCGTCACCCTGGGCTTCCTCGGCTCCGTCCTCGTCCTCATGTGGATGGACGGCGGCGTCGGCCGCACCACCGTCGCCTGCCTGCCGCTCATCGCGGCGGCCCTCGTCGGCGGCTGGTTCCTGGTCCGCCGCCGGGTCCGTACGACCGCCGCGTCCCACCAGGACTGACCTCCCCCCACGGGACCGGGCGAGACCCCCGCAGGCACAGCCTGCGGGGGTCTCGCCTTTTGTCAGGAGATAGTGGTACGCAGGAGCCTTACAAGATCCGGTCGGAGGAAGGGAAGTTCGCGATGCCACAGCACGTACAGGGGGTCATCGCCCCCGGCAGGAACGAACCGGTACGGGTCGAGACGATCGTCATCCCCGACCCCGGCCCCGGTGAGGCCGTCGTGAAGATCCAGGCCTGCGGCGTCTGCCACACCGATCTCCACTACAAGCAGGGTGCCATCAACGACGAGTTCCCCTTCCTCCTCGGCCACGAGGCCGCCGGAATCGTCGAGTCGGTCGGCGAGGGAGTCACCGACGTGACCCCCGGCGACTTCGTGATCCTCAACTGGCGTGCGGTGTGCGGCACCTGCCGGGCCTGCGAGCGCGGCCGCCCCTGGTACTGCTTCGACACCCACAACGCCCGGCAGAGGATGACCCTCCTCGACGGCACGGAACTCTCCCCGGCCCTCGGCATCGGCGCCTTCGCCGAGAAGACCCTCGTCGCCTCCGGCCAGTGCACCAAGGTCGACCCCGCCGTCGCCCCCGAGGTCGCGGGCCTCCTCGGCTGCGGTGTGATGGCCGGCATCGGCGCCGCGATCAACACCGGGAACGTCGGCCGCGGCGACACGGTCGCCGTCATCGGCTGCGGTGGCGTCGGCGACGCGGCCGTCGTCGGCTCCCGCCTCGCCGGAGCCGCGAAGATCATCGCCGTCGACATCGACGACCGGAAGCTGGAGACCGCGAGGGCGATGGGCGCGACCCACACCGTCAACTCCCGCTCCACCGACCCCGTCGAGGCGATCCGCGAACTCACCGGCGGCTTCGGCGCCGACGTCGTCATCGAGGCCGTCGGCCGCCCCGAGACGTACCAGCAGGCCTTCTACGCCCGCGATCTCGCCGGCACCGTCGTCCTCGTCGGCGTCCCCACCCCCGAGATGAAGCTGGAACTCCCGCTCCTCGACGTCTTCGGCCGCGGCGGCGCGCTCAAGTCCTCCTGGTACGGCGACTGCCTGCCCTCCCGCGACTTCCCGATGCTCATCGACCTGCACCAGCAGGGCCGCATCGACCTCGCCGCCTTCGTCACCGAGACCATCGCACTCGGCGACGTCGAGAAGGCCTTCGCCCGCATGCACGAGGGCGACGTCCTCCGCTCGGTGGTGGTGCTGTGATGGCCGCCCGCGTCGACCACCTCGTCACCTCCGGCACCTTCAGCCTCGACGGCGGCACCTGGGACGTCGACAACAACGTCTGGATCGTCGGCGACGACACCGAGGCCATCGTCATCGACGCCGCCCACGACGCCCGGGCCGTCCTCGCCGCGCTCGACGGCCGCGCCCTGCGGGCCATCGTCTGCACCCACGCCCACGACGACCACATCGACGCGGCCCCGGCGCTCGCGGCCGCCACCGGCGCCCGCATCCTGCTCCACCCCGCCGACCAGCCGCTGTGGAAGCTGACCCACCCCGACCACAGCCCCGACGGCGAACTCGCCGACGGCCAGGTCCTCACCATCGCCGGCACCGACCTCACGGTCCTGCACACCCCGGGTCACGCGCCCGGAGCGGTCTCCCTGTACGCCCCCGAGCTCGGCACGGTCTTCACCGGCGACACCCTCTTCCAGGGCGGCCCCGGCGCCACCGGCCGGTCCTTCTCGGACTTCCCGACGATCGTCGGCTCGATCCGCGACAAGCTCCTGACCCTGCCGCCCGAGACGGTGGTGCGGACCGGCCACGGCGCGACGACGACGATCGGCGCCGAGGCCCCGCACCTGGAGGAGTGGATCAAGCGAGGGAGCTGAGTGCCAGCCGGCTCTCGAAGCGCATCGCGCGCCCCGTGAGAGGGTCGGAGAACTCCAGCGTCCGCGCCAGCAGCTGCAGCGGACGCGAGAAGTCCTCCGGCCCGTCCTCACGCACGACGGGATAGACCGGATCGTGCAGGAGCGGCAGCCCCAGGGCGTTCATGTGCACCCGCAGCTGATGCGTCCGCCCGGTCACCGGCACCAGCCGGTACCGTCCGCGCCCCCCGGAGTGTCCGACCAGCTCGATCCGGCTCTCGCTGTTCGGCTCGCCCGGCACCTCCCGGGCGGCCATCACCCCGCGCTCCTTCTCGATCCGGCTCCGCACCGTCGCCGGCAGCGCGACCGCCGGATCGTACGGCGCCACCGCCTCGTACTCCTTGCGCACGAGCCGGTCCCGGAACAGCGTCTGGTACGCCCCCCGGTCCTCTGCCCGTACGACGAACAGCACGAGCCCCGCGGTCAGCCGGTCCAAGCGGTGCGCGGGCTGCAGAGACGGCAGGCCGAGCTCCCGCCGCAGCCGGGCCGTCGCCGTCTCCGTGACGTGCCGCCCCCGCGGCATCGTCGCCAGGAAGTGCGGCTTGTCGGCGACCACGATCCGCTCGTCCCGGTGCACCACCCCGATCGGGAAGGGCACCGGCGTCTCGTCGGGGAAGTCACGGTGGAACCAGAGGTACCGCCCCACGGCGTACGGCTCGTCGCCGCCGACAGGGCCGTCCGTCCCCACGAAACGGCCGCTCAGCAGCATGTCCTCGACCCGCCCGGCACCGATGGCGCCCGCGTACCGGTCGAGCAGATGCTCCCGTACGGTTCCCCAGACCCCCTCGGGATCCTCCGGCAACCGCACCCGCACCGGATCGATCCCGTCCCGCTGGGGGAGGGGCGAGGAGGGGGCCTTGGATCTGCGTCGCACCGGGTCCTACCGCCGAAACCGCCGTAACAAGAAAGACCCCACATCATGTGGGGTCTTTCGCTGGTGTCCGAGGGGGGACTTGAACCCCCACGCCCGATAAAGGGCACTAGCACCTCAAGCTAGCGCGTCTGCCATTCCGCCACCCGGACAAGGTGTCTGTCTTCCTGGCCGCTGGGCCCTTCCGACGAGGAAAACCATAGCAAACATTCGGGGTGGCCGATCACCACCCCGGTCGGCCCCCGACATGTGACAGGAGCATGCCGGGGGAGGGGCGCCCTTGGGCCGGGAGCGGGCCACGCGGGAGGATGGGGCGAGCACCGAAGCAACCACGTGGGGCACGTAGTGGGAGGAAGCAGCGTGAGCGAGTCGAACACGGGCCGGAGTGTCAGCGCCGAGACCGCCGAGAACGAGGTCGTGGACCTCTGCAGCGAGCTCATCCGCATCGACACCAGCAACTACGGCGACCACTCCGGCCCCGGCGAGCGCGCGGCGGCCGAGTACATCGCCGAGAAGCTCGCGGAGGTCGGCCTGGAGCCGCAGATCATCGAGTCGCACCAGGGGCGGGCCTCCACCGTCGCCCGCATCGAGGGCGAGGACCCGTCGCGGCCCGCCCTGCTCATCCACGGCCACACCGACGTCGTCCCGGCCAACGCCGAGGACTGGACCCACCATCCCTTCTCCGGGGAGATCGCCGACGGCTGCGTCTGGGGGCGCGGTGCCGTCGACATGAAGGACATGGACGCGATGACCCTCGCGGTCGTACGCGACCGGCTGCGCAGCGGCCGCAAGCCTCCGCGCGACATCGTCCTTGCCTTCCTCGCCGACGAGGAGGCCGGCGGCACCTACGGCGCCAGGCACCTGGTCGACAAGCACCGGGACCTCTTCGACGGGGTCACCGAGGCCATCGGCGAGGTCGGCGGCTTCTCCTTCACCGTCAACGAGAACCTGCGTCTCTACCTGGTCGAGACGGCCCAGAAGGGCATGCACTGGATGCGGCTCACCGTCGAGGGCACGGCCGGTCACGGGTCGATGACCAACGACGACAACGCGATCACGGAGCTCTGCGAGGCCGTGGGCCGCCTCGGCCGCCACCAGTGGCCGGTGCGGGTCACCAAGACCGTGCGCTCCTTCCTCGACGAGCTCTCGGACGCGCTCGGCACCCCCCTCGACCCCGAGGACATGGACGGCACCCTCGCCAAGCTCGGCGGCATCGCCAAGATGGTCGGCGCCACCCTGCGGAACTCGGCCGCCCCCACCATGCTCGGCGCCGGCTACAAGGTGAACGTGATCCCCGGCCAGGCCACCGCGCACGTCGACGGGCGCTTCCTGCCCGGCTACGAGCAGGAGTTCCTCGCCGATCTCGACCGGATCCTCGGGCCGAAGGTGAAGCGCGAGGACGTCCACGGCGACAAGGCCCTGGAGACCGACTTCGACGGCGCCCTGGTGGACGCCATGCAGCTGGCGCTGCGCGCCGAGGACCCGATCGCCCGCGCCGTGCCGTACATGCTCTCCGGCGGCACCGACGCGAAGTCCTTCGACGACCTCGGCATCCGCTGCTTCGGCTTCGCCCCGCTCCAGCTGCCGCCGGAGCTCGACTTCGCCGGCATGTTCCACGGCGTGGACGAGCGGGTGCCGGTGGACGGCCTGAAGTTCGGCGCCCGGGTCCTGGACCGCTTCATCGACGCCTGCTGAATTCGCGCGCGCGTTTGTATATGACCAGAAAGAGTGAATGAACACGGGGGCTCGTAGCTCCCTCCCATCCCCCTCGTTACAGGTGGTGCGGTCCGCGGCTGGGGCCGCATTGCCAACTAGGAGGAATAATGATCAAGAAGGTCGTCGCTGCTGCGGCTGCCGCCAGCGGTCTCGTTCTCGCGGGTGCGGGCATGGCCGCCGCCGACGCGGGCGCCCAGGGTGCCGCTTTCGCTTCCCCCGGCATCCTCTCGGGCAACGTCGTCCAGGTGCCGGTGCACATTCCGGTGAACGTGTGCGGCAACACGGTCTCCATCATCGGCCTGCTGAACCCCGCCTTCGGCAACACCTGCGTCAACGCCTGACGTTGAGCCTCGCCCCGTGAGGGTGTGAGCCGGTCCGGCCCCGGAGTGCGTGCCATGCACTCCGGGGCCGGTCGCCATTTCCGCCCCGGGCGTTCCGCCCGGTGGCAGTCTTTCGAAGCCGAGCAGGCAGGGAACGAACTATGCGACAGGTCACCCGCAAGGGCCTTATCACCGTTGCGGCCGCCGGAGGCGTCTTCGCCGCGGTCGGCGGCGGTTACGCGCACGCCGATTCCGGCGCGCACGGTACGGCCACGAATTCGCCGGGCATCGCGTCCGGAAACACCGTCCAGGTTCCGGTCCACGTACCGGTGAACGCCTGCGGAAACACCGTCAACCTCGTCGGACTGCTGAATCCGGCGATGGGCAACACCTGTGCCAACACCTCGAAGCCCGGCAAGCCGGGCGGCGGCTCCTCCGCCGGCGGGCACACCAGCGACTCGCCGGGCGTGGGCTCCGGCAACACCGTGGAGGTGCCGGTCGACGTTCCGGTGAACGCGTGCGGCAACAGCGTCACGGGCATCGGCCTCGGCAACGCCGCCGGGGGCAACGACTGCGCGAACGGCGGGGACACGGGGTACGGCGAGGAGGAGCCGGGCAACCCCGGAAATCCGGGCAACCCGGGGAACCCCGGGAACCCCGGTAACCCGGGGAACCCCGGCAACCCGGGGAACCCCGGGAACCCCGGGAACCCCGGTAACCCCGGGAATCCGGGCAACCCCGGGAATCCCGGCACCCCGGGTAACCCTGGCACCCCCGGCGATGACGGCGGCTCGAACACTCCCGGTGAGCACGGCGTCACTCCGCCCCGTGCCGTCGAGGAGCTCGCCGAGACCGGTTCGGGTCCGCTCGGCGTGGTCCTCCCCGCCGGTGCCGGTCTGCTGCTCGCCGGCGCGCTGATCTACCGCCGCGCCCGCAACGCGGCCTGAGTCCGACGCACCACGCACAGGGGCCCCGCAGACCGCGGGGCCCCTTCCGGTTTGTCCTCTTCTCGCTACCAGGTCGCCCGGACCTGGCGGATGATCCGCCGCTTCAGCCGCACTCTGCGGCTCCCGTCCCGGTGCAGGCTCAGACGGTCCAACTCCCAGTGTCCGTACTCGGCATGGTCGGTCAACAGCCGCGTCGCCTCCTTGCGGGAGACACCTCGCGGCACGTACACGTCGACAAATTCGTATTCCGGCATCGCATCTATTGTGCGGGCACCGGCCCGGTACGGATAGCGTCTGTCCCATGTCTGATGCTGCGCAGCCCACCGCTGCCGAGGTACGTGCCGCCGCCGAGGCGGTCAAAGCCGCACTGGACCGTCACCTCGCGGCGGTCGAACGCCGCACGGGGGACGACGACACGGCCGTCTACGAAGCCTTCAACGCCCTCGCCACGGCGGCCGAGGCGTACGACGAACTCCTCTACGACCGCTACGACGAGGTCACTCCCTTCGAGATCCCCGGAGCGGACGGCGCCCTGCCGCCCTACGCCGGACCTGACGAACCCCATGCCGTCAGCCTTCTGATCCGACGCGACTACGCCGTGGCGGAACCGCAACGACTGCTCGCCCAGGCCCGCCGCGTCGCCGAGATCGAGGGCGACACGGACACCCCGGGACCGGCCGCCAGGGCCGGTGTCTCGCCACTCGCCGCGCTCGGCGTGCTCTTCGGCGAGTACGAACCGGACGAGATCGCCTCCCGGCACAAGGAGTTCGGCCTGGAGGAGGGCGACTCCACGCTCTGGGTCACCGCCGCCGACGAACTCCCGGAACCGGGGGAGTGGCTCAACGCCCCCTTCGAGCACGCCGACCCCGAGCGGATCGTCTGCCGCTTCGACGTCAGTGCCGTCTTCGACGAGGAAGAGGACGAAGGGGACCGCGACGAGGAGGAAGGGGCCGGCGGCTCCGGCTCCTGAGGGGGAGACGGCGGAGGGCCGGGACACCGCGATCGGTGCCCGGCCCTCCGCCGTTCCGCCCCGGCTACTCCGCCGGCGCGGCCAGCAGCGCCTCCAGGAGCGGCCGCAGCCGCGTCGTACGTTCCGGAGCCACCCCCTCGGACACGGCGCGGGGCAGCGCCTGGTCGACACCGTGCACGACCGACAGATGACGCTCCGCCCGGCCGAAGGCCGTGTACACCCAGGGCCTGCTCAGGCCTCCGGCCGCGTCACCGGGCAGCACCACGACCACCGCCGGCCAGCGCGTCCCGGCCGCCTGGTGCGCGGTGACCGCCCAGCCGTGCCGCAGCGCCGACCCCACCCGCTCCTTCGGTACGAGGAACGCCTCGTCCCCGCACCGCAGCCGCAGCCCCTCGGCGTCGGCCGACAGCACCGTGCCCGTCACCGTCCGGCCCGGCGCCGGCGCGTACGCCACCCGGTCGCCGATGTCATAGCCGCCGAAGCGGCCGGGGCCAGGGTTGAGCCGCTGCTTGAGGGCGGCGTTCAGCGCGCGCGTACCGGCCGAGCCGCCGTGTCCGACCGTCACCACCTGCGTCTGCTCGGACGGCACCCCGATCGCCCGGGGCACCGAGTCGGCCACCAGCTGGACCGTACGGTGCACGGCCTCGGCCGCGTCCCGCACCGGGACGATCACGATCTCCTTGCCCGGCGCCTCGACCTGGTTCAGCTCGCCGGCGCCGATGCCCGAGACCAGCTCGCCGAGCGGCCCCGGGTCGGGCAGGCGCGAGGCGATCCGCGGGCACACCCGGGCAGCGAGCACGTCGGCGAAGACCTGGCCCGCGCCCGGCGCGCCGAGCACCTCCGGGTCGCCGCTCAGCACCAGTCGGCAACCGTCGGGCAGCGACTCCAGCAGTACGGCGGCCGTCTCCACGTCCAGCTGCGGGGCGTCGAGCACCACGAGGAGGTCGAGGGCGAGGGCGCCCTCCTCGTCGCGGCCGGGACCGACCGCACCGGAGAGCAGATCGGCGACCGTGACCACGTTCACCCCGGCGGCGTCGGCCGTGCGCCGCCCGTCGCCCGCGTGGACGGTGATCAGGGTGCGAAGGCCGCGGGCCCGGGCCGCCACGGCGAGCGCCACCGGCTCGGCGCGGGACGCCTCGCCGCCCGTGTGCAGGACGAGGCCGTGCGCGCCGGCCGCGCGCTCCAGCTCGGATCCGTCCCACTCCGCGGGCGTCACCGTCCTGACGAGCCGGGCGAGCGCGTCCGCGAGGCTCTCCTCGGCCAGCGCGTACCGGTCGAGCCCGAGCAGCACGGGCGCGGCCGGCTCCCCGGTGCCGGCCTCCGCCGGCTGCGAGTCCCCTTCGCTCTCCTCGTCCTCTTCGGGCTGCTCCTCCGCCGTCTCCTCCTCCTGGAAGACGAGGACGGCGCCCGCCGAGACCGCCTCCTCGACGGCGGACTGCGGATCCGGCACCGCGTGCCCGGCGAGTCCGGCGCGGACGGCCTGGATCTCCAGCGCCGTGTGGCCCTGGAGCGCGGCCCGCTCCAGGAGCCACACGGTCAGGGCGACCGTCCGGCGCGGGTCGCCGGGGCCGCACGCGGGGCCGAGCAGCGCCCGCGCGAAGCCGTCGGCCTGCTCCGGGCGCACGCCGGGGACCGCGAGCAGCAGCCACGGGTCGTCGAGCAGGGCCGCGGCCGCGGCCTCGCCGAGCGCGGCGGCGACCTGCCCGGCCAGCGCCTCGGGGGCGCCGCCCTTGGCGAGGACCTCCCGCACGGCGGCCGTTGTGCCGGGCGCGGGCTCGGACGACTGGACCGGTGCCGGGGGCCGTACGGTCACGGCCGGGGCCGTCTCGGGAGCGGGGCGCCGGGGCGCGGGCTCGGGGGCCTCGTAGAAGGCGCTGCCCGACGCGGCGCCGCCCTCCACGGCCCGGACGGCCGCGAGCAGGTCCGCCGCCGTGCCGCTCAGCTTGGCGCCGCTCGCGAGGGGCCCCTCCTTCTCGGCCTTCCGCGCCTCGATCCTGGCCCGCAGCTCCCGCTGCGCGGCCAGCTCGGCCTGCGCGTCGCTCAACTCGGCCGCGGCGGCGGCCTCGGCCGCACCCGACCCACCGGCCGGTTCCTCGGCGGGTCCGGGCTCCTCGGCCGTGCCCGCCGGCTCGGTCGGCTCCTCGGCGGGTCCGGGCTCCTCGGCCGTACCGGCCGGCTCGGTCGGCTCCTCGGCCGTACCGGCCCCCTCGGCCGGCTCCTCGGCGGACCCGGGCTCCTCGGCCGTGCCCGGCTCCTGGGTCGCGTCGGGCTCCTGGGTCGCGTCGGGCCCCGGGGCCGGGGTCCCGGTGGCTCCCTCCTGCAGGTCCTCGGCGGGCTCCACGGCCTCGGGCGCGGTCTCCCCGGAAGGCTCGGTCACAAGGTGCTCCAGTCGTGATCCGGATAGCGGTGCACGGGCGCCGACACATCGTCCAGCGCCCGACAGATCTCGTCAGGAAGACTAAGGGTCTCCACCGACAACGCGGCCGTGAGCTGCCGCGCCGTGCGCGCGCCGACGATCGGGGCGGTCACGCCCGGCCGGTCACGGACCCAGGCGAGTGCCACGTGCAGCGGGGTCGTCGCGAGTCCGTCGGCCGCCGTCGCGACCGCTTCCACGATGCGGCTCGCCGCCACGTCGAGGTACGGCTCCACGAACGGCGCCATCGTCTCCGACGCGCCCCGCGAGTCCGTGGGGGTCCCTCCGCGGTACTTGCCCGTCAGGACTCCGCGTCCCAGCGGCGAGGACGGCAGCAGGCCTATCCCGAGGTCCTGCGCGGCCGGCAGCACCTCGCGCTCCACACCGCGCTGGAGCAGCGAGTACTCCAGCTGCGCCCCCGCGAGCCGGGTCCGGTCACCGCCGAGCTGCCACGTGCCCGCCTTGGCGAGCTGCCAGCCGCAGAAGTTCGCCACGCCCGCGTACCGCGCCCGACCGCTGCGTACGGCGATGTCGAGTGCCTGGAGAGACTCCTCCAAGGGTGTGTGCGGGTCGAAGGCGTGCAGCTGCCACAGGTCCACGTGGTCGGTGCCGAGCCGGGCGAGGGACGCGTCGAGCGCGGCGAGCAGATGGCCGCGCGAGCCGTCCGTCCGCCGGTCGGGGTCCGGCACGCTGCCCGCCTTGGTCGACAGGACGAGGTCCTGCCGGGGGACGAGCCGCTCCATGAGGCGGCCGAGCAGGTACTCCGCCTCACCCCCGCCGTACACGTCGGCGGTGTCGACGAGTGTGCCTCCCGCGTCCCAGAACGACTTCAACTGCTCGGCGGCGTCGTGCTCGTCGGTGTCCCGGCCCCAGGTGAGGGTGCCGAGTCCGATGCGCGACACACGCAGGCCGGTACGTCCGAGATGCCTCTGCTCCATGGCCGCGAGATTACTGGCCAGGGCACCACGCGGAGAGAGCCTGTGGACAACCGCGTCCTGACGGATGGCCCGACCGCGCGCTAGAGTCCGGCCCACAGGGACGTTACCGATGGGTAAGGGGTGCGTGGACATGCGGCTCGGCATCAACCTCGGCTACTGGGGCGCCGGTATGGACGGCGACAACCTCGCCGTCGCCCAGGAGGCGGACCGCCTCGGCTACGACGTCTGCTGGGCCGCCGAGGCCTACGGCTCCGACGCCCCCACCGTCCTCGCCTGGGTCGCGGCGAAGACCGAACGCATCGACGTCGGCTCCGCGATCATGCAGATCCCCGCCCGGCAGCCCGCCATGACGGCGATGACCGCCGCCACCCTCGACTCGCTCACCGGCGGCCGTTTCCGCCTCGGACTCGGCGTCTCCGGGCCGCAGGTCTCAGAGGGCTGGTACGGCGTCAAGTTCGACAAGCCGCTCGCCAGGACCCGCGAGTACGTCGAGATCGTCCGCAAGGCGATGTCCCGCGAGCGCCTCACCCACGACGGCGAGCACTGGACCCTGCCCCTCCCCGACGGCCCCGGCAAGCCCATCAAGCTCACCGTCCACCCGCAGCGCGAGCACATCCCGCTGTACATCGCCGCGATCGGCCCCAAGAACCTGGAGCAGACCGGCGAGATCGCCGACGGCGCCCTGCTGATCTTCCCCTCCGCCGCCCACCTGGAGGAGACCGCGCTCCGGCCGCTGCGCGCCGGCCGGGAGAAGGCCGGTCTGACGATGGACGGCTTCGACGTCTGTCCCACCGTGCCGCTCGCCCTCGGCGACGACGTCGAGGCCCTCGCGGACGTGTTCCGCCCGTACACCGCGCTCTACGTCGGAGGCATGGGCAGCCGCAAGCAGAACTTCTACAACCAGCTCGCGCGGCGCATGGGCTATGAGAAGGAGGCCGCCGAGATCCAGGACAAGTACCTGGCCGGCGACAAGACGGGCGCCGCGGCCGCCGTTCCCCACAGCCTCATCGACCAGACCGCGCTGCTCGGCTCCGTCGAGCGGATCGCCGACCGGATGACGGCCTACGCCGAGGCCGGGGTCACCACCCTCACCCTCGCCCCGGCCGGCTTCACCCTGGACGAGCGGGTGACGGCCCTGCGGGCGGGCGTGGAGGCCATGGAGCGGGCGGGCCTCGCGTAGCCCCGGAGGGAAGCCTGCGGCCGTGGTGGGGGCTCGGGGGTCTTCCCCGCCACGGCCGTCACGCAGCACAACGGCTCCGGCGTGCCCCCGGTTACGCCCCCGGGACTCACTCTTTCGGCCGAGTCGCACGGCCCCCCTGTTGCCCGCCGCCCCGGGCCGTCTTTGACTCGTTCTGTCCCGGGGGCGTACGGAGTGCGGACGACGCGCACGGAGGTGGCGGCGATGCTCACGGCCAAGGGTCTCTTCCAGGAGATCATCGACAACGACGAGGCCTTCCGGCTCTTCTGCTCCATCGCGGCGAGCGGTGAGACCCAGGGCGGCTGGGAGAACGCCAGGATCGCGGCCCTCGTCGCGCCCGGCATGCGGGAGCTGACACCCAAGATCACCCGGCACGGGGCCGACGAGGACAAGCACGGCCGGATCTTCAACGCGTTGATGAGGAAGCGCGGCCTCGAGCCGGTCCCCGTACCACCCGACACCGACTACACGATGCTGCTCGAACAGCGTGGCATCGGCCTCGCGCACGACAAGCTGCGCCGCGACGAGCCGCTCACCGAGCGGGACATCGTCGTCTACCTCGCCCACAGCCGGGTCACCGAGCAGCGGGCCGCCGACCAGATGGACATGCTCGTCACGTACTTCGGGGACCATCCCGAACTCGGCAAGGCCATCCACATGATCGACAACGACGAGGCGAACCACCTCGCCTACTGCCACGAGGAACTGCTCCGCCTCGCCCGCGAGGGCCACGGCCGGCTCATCCACCGGACCCTGCGCGAGTCAGCCCTCGTCGAGATCCAGGTCTACCGCGACGTCAGCCTCGCCGTGATGCGTCACATGGGGCGGATCCTGCGCTGGCCCCGGCCCAAGGGCGCGGCCCTCGCCGCCGGCATCCGCGGCATGTACGCGTACGAGCGCGCCGCCGGGTGGCACAGGATGGTCGACCTGCGGATGCCCGACCGGCTCGACGCCCTCGGCGGACCCGCGACCCCGGCCCCCGTCTTCTGAGCCCCGGGAGCCCCCCCCGAGAGCCCCGGGGCCCCACGGGCTCCCGGGGCGGGGCCTCACATCCAGCCGCGCCGCTTGAACAGCCGGTACAGCCCGAGGACGATGCCCGTCATCACGACGATCACCACCGGATACGAGCCCACCCAGCGCAGCTCCGGCATGTGGTCGAAGTTCATGCCGTAGATCCCCGCGACCATCGTGGGGACCGCCGCCATGGCCGCCCACGCCGAGATCTTCCGCATGTCGTCGTTCTGCCGCACCCCCATCTGTGCGAGATGGGCCGACAGCACGTCGGACAGCAGCCGGTCGAGCCCCTCCACCTGCTCGTTGGAGCGCAGCAGATGGTCGTTGACGTCCCGGAAGAACGGCTGCGAGCGCTCGTTCACGAACGGCACCGAACCGGCCGTGAGCCTGGCCAGCGGCCCCGCGAGCGGACCGCTGGCCCGCCGGAACTCCAGGACCTGGCGCTTCGCCGTGTAGATCCGCTCCGCGGTGTTCGCCGGGTTGCCCCCGGTGGGCGCGAAGACGTCCGCCTCCAGCTCCTCCAGGTCCACCTGGAGCTCACCCGCCACATCGAGGTAGTGGTCCACGATCGCGTCGCTCACCGCGTACAGCACCGCCGTCGGCCCGTGCTTCAGCAGCTCCGGATCGGCTTCGAGACGGCGGCGCACCTCGGCGAGCGGCGCGCCCTCGCCGTGCCGGACCGTCACGACGAACGAGTCGCCCACGAACAGCATCAGCTCGCCCGAGGAGACCCGGTCGCTCGCCGGTTCGTACACGATCGGCTTGAGCACCGCGAACAGGCTGTCGTCGTAGACCTCCAGCTTGGGCCGCTGGTGCGCCTTCAGGGCGTCCTCCACGGCCAGCGGGTGCAGTGCGAACTCGGAGCTGACGTGGTCGAACTCCGCCTCCGTCGGCTCGTGCAGCCCGACCCAGAGGAAGGCGTCACCGGCGGCCCGCGCCTCGTCCAGGGCGTCCGAGAGGTCGGCGGGCCCGTCCGTACGGCGCCCGTCCCGATAGATGGCAGAGTCGACGATCACGCGCCGCATTCTCCCCCCGAACGGCCGCGTCATGCACACGCGGAGCCCTCCGGATCCTCCTCCGCCCGGTTTCGAGGGGCCACCGCCTAGGCTGGCCGCCATGGCCACGTTGATCCTCGTCCGGCACGGACGCTCCACCGCCAACACCTCCGGGGTCCTCGCCGGGCGCACGCCCGGGATCTCCCTCGACGAGCGGGGGGCCGCGCAGGCCGCCGCCCTCCCCGGGCGCCTCGCGGACGTCCCGCTCGCCGCCGTCGTCTCCAGCCCCCTCCAGCGCTGCCGGGAGACCGTGCGGCCCCTCCTCGACGCCCGCCCGGACCTCCCGCTGCACGTCGAGGACCGGATCAACGAGTGCGACTACGGCGACTGGTCGGGCCGCAAGCTGGCCGAACTGAACGACGAGCCCCTGATGGAGGTCGTCCAGGCACACGCCTCAGCCGCCGCCTTCCCCGGCGGCGAGTCCATGCGCGCGATGCAGGCCCGCGCCGTCGACGCCGTACACGACTGGAACGCGCGGATCGAGGCCGAGTACGGCGAGGACGCCTGCTACGTCATGTGCTCGCACGGCGACATCGTCAAGTCGATCGTGGCGGACGCCCTCGGCCTCCACCTCGACCTCTTCCAGCGCCTCCACGTCGACCCCTGCTCGGTCACCGTCATCCGCTACACGCGCCTGCGTCCCTTCCTCGTCCGCCTCGGCGACACCGGCGACTTCGGCGGATTCGCCCCCAGGGACCACCCCGACAGCAGTGGGACGGCCGAGGTCGGGGGCGGTGCGGGCGCACCGTGATCCCTTCGCGCAGTAGGGTGGACGCGCCGCTGTAGTACGACTGTCGAGACGCAAGGGAGCCGGGAAACGTGTCCCGTCAGGTGTTCCTCTACGACCCACCGGAGCGGTTCGTGGCCGGCACGGTCGGACTGCCTGGCCGCCGTACGTTCTTCCTCCAGGCGTCCGCCGGCGGCCGGGTCACCAGCGTCGCCCTGGAGAAGACGCAGGTCGCGGCCCTCGCCGAACGCATGGACGAACTCCTCGACGAGGTCGTGCGCCGCACCGGGGGCAACGCGCCCGTGCCCGCCGTCGCCCCCGCCGAGGTGGCCGACACCGCCCCCCTCGACGTGCCCGTCGAGGAGGAGTTCCGGGTCGGCACCATGGCACTCGCCTGGGACGGCGACGAGCAGCGCATGATCGTCGAGGCGCAGGCGCTCGTCGAACTCGACGTGGACTCCGAGGAGGACCTCGCGGAGGCCGAGGAGCGGCTGCTCCAGGACGAGGAGAACGGCCCGCCGATGCTCCGGGTCCGCCTCAGCGGCGCCCAGGCGCGCGCCTTCGCCAAGCGGGCCCTGGACGTCGTCAACGCGGGCCGGCCGCCGTGCCCGCTGTGCAGCCTGCCGCTCGACCCCGAGGGGCATGTCTGCCCGCGCCAGAACGGATACCGCCGCGGAGCATGAGCAGCAGCCCCCCGACGCCGCCGGACGCCGAGCTGCTCGCCCGCGGTGAGCTGACCGTGCGCGGCCAGGTCCGTGAGGCCTCCAACGCCGTCCTGTACTGCTCCGTCGCCTACGAGGGCCGGGAGGCCTTCTGCGTCTACAAGCCGGTCGCGGGAGAGCGGCCGCTGTGGGACTTCCCCGACGGAACCCTCGCCCAGCGCGAGGTCGCGGCCTACGAGATCTCCGAGGCCACCGGCTGGGGCCTGGTCCCCCCGACCGTGCTCCGCGACGGGCCGTACGGGGAGGGCATGGTCCAGCTGTGGATCGAGGCCGACCCGGAGGCGCGCCTGCTCGCCCTCACCGAGGACCCGGAGGCGGGCGCGGGCTGGAAGGCGGTCGGGCCCGCCCGGCTCGACGAGGAACGCACCGCGCTCCTCGTCCACGCGGACACCCCCGAGCTGCGCCGGCTCGCCGTCCTGGACGCGGTCATCAACAACGGTGACCGCAAGGGCGGTCATCTGCTGCCGGCGCCCGACGGCCGTCTCTACGGCATCGACCACGGCGTCAGCTTCCACATCGAGGACAAGCTGCGCACCCTGCTGTGGGGCTGGGCGGGCGAGCGGCTGCCCGCGGAGGCGGCCGGGGTGCTCGACGCGCTCGACGGCTCCCTGGCGCCGGGAGGGCCCCTCGCCGCCCGTCTGGCGGAACTGCTCACCGCCGCCGAGGTGGCGGCGGTACGCGCCCGCGTGGGCGCGCTGCGGGCCACCGGACGGCACCCGGAGCCCTCGGGGCAGTGGCCCGCGATCCCCTGGCCGCCGGTCTGAGCGGGGGCCGAAAGGTTTCGGCCAAGGTCAATGGAGGGCCCTCCACCCCCAGGGGGTATGCACGCACGCCTCCGACCCGCAAGAGCGCCTAATCGGTCAAGATCCCGGATCCGGTTCGTATCCGGAACACCTGTCCGGTTACGCTCGGGGCATGCATGCCTGGCCCGCTTCTGAGGTCCCCGCCCTTCCTGGCAAGGGCCGCGACCTCCGGATCCACGACACCGCGACCGGTGGACGAGTGACCCTCGCCCCCGGCCCCGTCGCCCGTATCTACGTCTGCGGCATCACGCCGTACGACGCGACCCACATGGGTCACGCGGCGACCTACAACGCGTTCGACCTCGTTCAGCGCGTGTGGCTCGACACCAAGCGGCAGGTGCACTACGTCCAGAACGTCACGGACGTGGACGACCCGCTCCTGGAGCGCGCGATCCGCGACGGCATCGACTGGGTCGGCCTCGCCGAGCGCGAGACCGCGCTCTTCCGCGAGGACATGACCGCCCTGCGGATGCTGCCCCCGCAGCACTACATCGGCGCCGTCGAGGCCATACCCGGCATCGTCCCGCTCGTCGAGCGCCTCCGGGACTCCGGCGCCGCCTACGAGCTCGAAGGCGACATCTACTTCTCCGTCGACGCCGACCCGCACTTCGGGCAGGTGTCGAACTACAGCACCGAGCTGATGCGCCACCTCTCCGCCGAGCGCGGCGGCGACCCGGACCGCCCCGGCAAGAAGAACCCGCTCGACCCGATGCTCTGGATGGCCGCCCGCGAGGGCGAGCCGAGCTGGGACGGCGCCAGCCTCGGCGCCGGCCGCCCCGGCTGGCACATCGAGTGCGTCGCCATCGCCCTCGACCACCTCGGCATGGGCTTCGACGTGCAGGGCGGCGGATCCGACCTGATCTTCCCGCACCACGAGATGGGCGCCTCCCACGCCCAGACCCTCACCGGCGAGTTCCCCATGGCCAAGGCGTACGTCCACGCCGGCATGGTCGCCCTCGACGGCGAGAAGATGTCCAAGTCCCGCGGGAACCTGGTCTTCGTCTCCAAGCTCCGCCGGGACGGCGTCGACCCGGCCGCCATCCGGCTGGCGCTCCTCTCCCACCGCTACCGCGACGACTGGGAGTGGACCGACCAGGTCCTCCAGGACGCCGTGGAGCGACTCGGCCGCTGGCGTGCCGCCGTGTCCCGGCCCGACGGCCCGCCGGCCGACGCGCTCGTCGAGGAGCTCCGCGAGGCCCTCTCCGACGACCTCGACACCCCCACCGCGCTCGCCGCGGTCGACCGCTGGGCCGCGCTCCAGACGGCCGGGGGCGGCACCGACGACTCCGCCCCGGGTCTCGTCTCCCGCGCCGTCGACGCCCTCCTCGGCGTCGCCTTGTAGTACCGGTGGAACCCGTCGTGCGGGTGGTACTCGCACTCCCCGTCAGTTCCGGCCAAGTCCCCCGGGGTCAAGGCCGAGTCGTGATGAGCTGCGAGTGCCAGTAACCCTCGTACGAAAGGGCACTCCGTGGAGCACTTCCTCGCACGCAGAGGATTCCTGGGAGCCGCCGTCGCCCTCGGCGCGGCGGCTCTCACCGGCCCCCTCACCACGGGAACGGCGCAGGCGGCCGCACCCGCTGGACGGTGGCCCACCGCGTTAGCACTCGCCACCGGCTTCCAGCCGGAGGGCATCGCCATCGGCCACAGCCCGTACGCCTACCTGGGCTCGCTCCGGAACGGCGCCGTCTACCGGGCCTCGCTGGCCACAGGCGAGGGCCGGATCGTCCACCAGGGGCTCGGCGACGGTCACTCCACCGTCGGCCTCAAGATCGACCGGGCCGAACGGCGCCTCTTCCTCTCCGGCGGCTGGAGCCGGGAGATCCGCGTCGTCGACGCCCGATCCGGCGCGCTGCTGCGCCACTTCACCGGGCTGGGCGCCGCCACCACCATGGTCAACGACGTCGTCCTCACCCCCGGCGCCGCCTGGTTCACCGACTCCTTCCAGCCGCAGCTCTACCGCCTCCCCCTCGACCGCACGGGCGCGCCCGGCGACGAGGTGACCACCGTCCCCCTCCGCGGCGACTGGACGCAGGGCACCGACTTCACCGCCAACGGCATCGAGAGGACCCCCGACGGGCGGGCGCTGCTCGTGGTCAACTGCGCCCATGACGGCGGCTCCCTGATGCGGGTCGACCCGGGCACCGGTGTCGCCCGCACGGTCGACCTCGGGGACCTGCGGATCCCGGACGGGGACGGACTGCTCCTCCTCGGCCGAGAGTTGTACATCGTGCAGCAGTACACCAACCAGATCGACGTGGTCCGGCTCGACGCGACCGGATCGCGGGGCACCGCCATCGCCCGGATCACCGACCCCCAGCGGTTCCGCGTCCCGACCACCGCGGCGGCCTGGGGCGACCGGATCTACCTGCCCAACGCCCGGTTCCGCCTGGATCCGGACCCCACCGCCGTCCCCTACGACGTGGTGTCCGTGCCCCGGGTCTGATCTCGCCGGCCACGGGCTCGAAGGGCCCCGGAAAGCCGTACGGGAGGGGCGGCAGCGCCACCCCTCCCGTACCCCTCACTCCTCGGCGTCGCCGTCCGTGTCCCCGGCGGGCGGCTCGGGCTCCACGCCCGTCTCGGCGCCGGACTCCGGCCCCGCCTCCGCGGCCGGGCCCGGGGCCTCGCCCGCGTCCGCCCCGGGAGCCGGCGGGTCGGTGCCCGGTACCGCCTCCGGTCCCGGCTGCTCCGGCTTCGGCGGCCTGGTACGGCCGCTTCCCGCGTCCCGCAGGAACGGGGAGTCGCCGCCCTCCGTCGCCACGCCGGGACCGGGCCCGGTGCCCGGCTCACGCCGCCGCAGATACCGCTCGAACTCGCGGGCGATCGCCTCGCCCGAGGCCTCCGGCAGCTCCGCAGTGTCCCGGGCCTCCTCGAGCGTCTGCACGTACTCGGCCACCTCGCTGTCCTCGGCGGCCAGCTGGTCCACGCCCAGCTGCCAGGCACGCGCGTCCTCGGGCAGCTCGCCCAGCGGGATGCGCAGGCCGATCAGGTCCTCAAGACGGTTGAGGAGCGCGAGCGTCGCCTTCGGGTTGGGCGGCTGCGACACGTAGTGCGGCACCGCCGCCCACAGGCTCACCGCCGGTACCCCCGCGTGCGTGCACGCCTCCTGGAGGATGCCCACGATGCCCGTCGGTCCCTCGTACCGCGTCTCCTCCAGGTCCATCGTGCGCGCCAGATCCGGATCGGACGTCACCCCGCTGACGGGGACCGGCCGGGTGTGCGGGGTGTCCCCGAGCAGCGCGCCCAGGATCACGACCATCTCCACGCCCAGCTCGTGCGCGAAGGCGAGGATCTCGTTGCAGAAGGAGCGCCAGCGCATCGACGGCTCGATCCCGCGCACGAGCACCAGGTCACGGGGCTTCTCGCCGCCGACCCGGACCACGGAGAGCCGTGTCGTCGGCCAGGTGATCTTCCGTACGCCATTGTCCAGGAAGACCGTGGGCCTGTTGACCTGGAAGTCGTAGTAGTCCTCGGCGTCGAGCGCCGCGAACACCTCGCCCTTCCATTCCCGGTCCAGGTGGGCGACCGCGGTGGAGGCGGCGTCGCCGGCGTCGTTCCAGCCCTCGAACGCGGCCACCATGACCGGGTCGATCAGCTCGGGTACCCCCTCGAGCTCGATCACCCAGCGCCTCCTTTTCGAAGTTCCTGTCGTACGGACCAACCTTACGGCTTTCCCCAGGTCCGTCCGCAGCCCCCGGACATCCCCGAAAACCCGTGCGGCCTTGATCGACTACCCAGGAACCGGCCCCCGCACACGGCACGCGCGAGGGGCGGTCCCTCCAGGAGGAACCGCCCCTCGACCCGGGGGAGTTACTTCCCGAGCATCGACTCGACCCCGGCACGGATCTCGTCCGTCGCCAGACCGCGGATGGTCAGCGTCGTGCGGCGGCGCAGCACGTCGTCCGCCGTCTCGGCCCACTCGTGGTCACGGGCGTAGGCGACCTGCGCCCAGATCTCCGGCGCGTCCGGGTGGATGCGGCGGGCGAGCTCGGGGTTCTCGTTCGCCATCCGGGCGATGTCGAAGGAGAGCGAGCCGTAGTGCGTCGCCAGGTGCTTGGCGGTGTCGGCGGCCATCCGGGGCCCGGGCGCCGGACCGTCGACGAGCAGCCGGTGCGCGACCGCGTTCGGGTTGGCGATACCGGGCAGCGGCAGCCGCTTCGGCAGCGTCGACACCGACTCGTAGTCCTCGCCCAGCGGGTGCCCGGGGAGCTGCTCCAGCTTCCTCATCACCGTACGGCCGATGTGACGGAAGGTCGTCCACTTGCCGCCGGCCACCGACAGCATGCCGCCGCGGCCCTCGGTGACGACCGTCTCGCGCTTGGCCTTGGAGGTGTCGCCGGGACCGCCCGGGAGCACCCGGAGGCCCGCGAAGGAGTAGGTGATGAGGTCGCGCGACAGCTGCTGGTCGCGGATGGAGAAGGCGGCCTCGTCCAGGATCTGGGCGGTGTCCTTCTCGGTGACCTCGACCTGGCCGGGGTCGCCCTCGTACTCCTCGTCGGTGGTGCCGAGCAGCAGCATGTCCTCCCAGGGGAGGGCGAAGGTGATGCGGTACTTGTCGATCGGGGTGGCCAGGGCGGCCTTCCACGGCGAGGTCCGCTTGAGGACCAGGTGCGCGCCCTTGGAGAGGCGGATGGAGGGGGCCGCGTTCGGGTCCTCCATCTTCCGCAGGTGGTCGACCCACGGGCCGGTCGCGTTGAGCACGAGACGGGCGCTGACCCCGAACTCGTCGCCGCTGGTGCGGTCCTTGAGCTCGGCGCCGGTGACCCGGCCGCGGGTGAAGCGAAGCCCGGTGACCTCGGCGTGGTTGAGGACGGTGGCACCGGCGTCGACCGCCGCGCGGACCGTCATCAGGGCCATGCGGGCGTCGTTCATCTGGTCGTCGCCGTAGACGGCCACGGCCTTCAGGTTGTCCGTACGGAGCTCCGGCACGTCCTGCGCCGCCTTGGCGGGGGAGAGCAGGTGCCCGACGCCGTCGCCGAACGCCGACAGGGCGCTGTAGGCGAAGACACCGGCGCCCAGCTTGGCCGCGCCGTGCGGGCCGCCCTTGTAGACGGGCAGGTAGAAGGTGAGGGGGTTGGCGAGGTGCGGTGCCACCTGGCGGGAGACCGCACGCCGCTCGAAGTGGTTCTCCGCGACCAGCTTCACCGCGCCGGTCTGCAGGTAGCGCAGACCGCCGTGGAGCAGCTTCGAGGAGGCGGAGGAGGTGGCGCCGGCGAAGTCGCCGGCGTCCACCAGGGCCACCCGCAGGCCCGACTGCGCGGCGTGCCAGGCGGTGGAGATGCCCAGGATGCCGCCGCCGATCACCAGGAGGTCGTACGTCGCCTTGGAAAGCTGGTCCCGGGTCTCGGCGCGGCTCGGGAGGGAGCCGGACGCCGGGTGCGTCCCAAGGGCGGGGACGCTCTGCAGGGTGGTCATGTCTTACTCCTCGGATGCGTCATCGAGCCAGCTCATGGAGCGTTCCACGGCCTTGAGCCAGCTCTTGTACTCGCGGTCCCGCCTGTCGGCGTCCATGCGAGGGGTCCATTCCGCCGCCCGGCGCCAGTTGGCGCGCAGCGCGTCGGTGTCCGGCCAGAAGCCGACGGCCAGACCGGCGGCGTAGGCGGCGCCGAGGCAGGTGGTCTCGGCGACCATCGGCCGCACGACGGGTGCGTCCAGGAAGTCCGAGAGGGTCTGCATCAGCAGGTTGTTGGAGGTCATGCCGCCGTCGACCTTGAGCGCGGTCAGCTCGACGCCGGAGTCCTTGGTCATGGCGTCGGTGATCTCGCGGGTCTGCCAGGCGGTCGCCTCGAGGACGGCGCGGGCGATGTGCGCCTTGGTGACGTACCGGGTGAGGCCGGCGATGACACCGCGGGCGTCGGAGCGCCAGTAGGGGGCGAACAGGCCGGAGAAGGCCGGCACGAAGTAGGCGCCGCCGTTGTCCTCGACCGAGGACGCGAGGGTCTCGATCTCGGCGGCGGACTTGATCAGGCCCATCTGGTCGCGCATCCACTGCACCAGCGAACCGGTGACGGCGATCGAGCCCTCCAGGGCGTAGACCGGCTTCTGCTCGCCGATCTGGTAGCCGACCGTGGTCAGCAGGCCGCTGTAGGAGTTGATGATCTTGTCACCGGTGTTCATCAGCATGAAGGTGCCGGTGCCGTACGTGGACTTCGCCTCGCCCTCGGCGAAACAGGTCTGGCCGAAGAGGGCGGCCTGCTGGTCGCCGAGTGCCGAGGCGACCGGGACGCCGGCGAGGGCGCCTTCCTTGACGTGGCCGTAGACCTCGGCGGAGGACCGGATCTCGGGGAGGACGTTGAGGGGGACCCCCATCGACTCGGCGATCTTCTCGTCCCAGGCCAGCGTGTGCAGGTTCATCAGCATGGTGCGCGAGGCGTTGGTGACGTCGGTGACGTGCACGCCGCCGTCGGTGCCGCCCGTGAGGTTCCAGATGACCCACGAGTCCATCGTGCCGAAGAGGATGTCGCCGGCCTCGGCGCGCTCGCGCAGGCCCTCGACGTTGTCGAGCATCCAGCGGATCTTCGGGCCGGCGAAGTAGCTCGCAAGCGGCAGGCCGGTCTCGCGGCGGAAGCGGTCCTGGCCGACGTTGCGGCCGAGCTCCTTGCAGAGCGCGTCGGTGCGGGTGTCCTGCCAGACGAGGGCGTTGTGGACGGGCTCGCCGGTGTTCTTGTCCCAGAGGAGCGTGGTCTCGCGCTGGTTGGTGATGCCGATGGCCTTGACGTCGGCCGCGGCGATGCCGCCCTTCGTCAGGGCGCCGGCGACGACCTCCTGGACGTTGGTCCAGATCTCGGCGGCGTTGTGCTCGACCCAGCCCGGCTTCGGGAAGATCTGCTCGTGCTCCTTCTGGTCGACCGAGACGATCCGGCCGTCCTTGTCGAAGACGATGCAGCGGGAGGAGGTGGTGCCCTGGTCGATGGCCGCGATGAACGGGCCGGAGGTGTGTGCGTCGGTCACGGTGTGCTCCAAGGGAGGTCTGGGAGAAGGACGGCTCAGGCGAACGCGATGGTGTAGATACCCGCGGCGACGGCGCCGCCGATCAGCGGTCCCACGACCGGGATCCAGGCGTAGCTCCAGTCGGAGCCGCCCTTGTTCGGCAGCGGCAGCAGGGCGTGCACGATGCGCGGGCCGAGGTCACGGGCAGGGTTGATCGCGTAGCCCGTCGGGCCACCGAGCGAGAGGCCGATGGAGACGACCACGAACGCGGTGATCAGGGCGCCTATGACGCCGAGGCCCTTGCCGCTGTCGTTGAGGCCCTGGGTGAGCACGGCCAGGACGAGCACGACGGTGCCGATGATCTCGGTGGCCAGGTTCTGCCAGGTGTTCCGGATCTCGGGGCCGGTGGAGAAGATGCCGAGCACTGGGCCGGGGCCCTCGATCGGGTCCTTCGCGGCGGCCTCCGGATCGGTGAGGTGGGCCTGGAACTGGCCGTAGTAGGCCACCCAGACCAGTGCCGCACCGATCATCGCGCCGAGCATCTGTCCCGCGATGTAGACGGGGACGTCGCCCCACGTGCCGTCCTTGATCGCGATTCCGACCGTGACGGCGGGGTTCAGATGGGCGCCCGAGAGGGAAGCCGTCATGTAGACGGCCGTCATGACGGCGAAGCCCCACCCGAAGGTGATCGCGAGCCAGCCCGCGTTGCGGGCCTTGGAGCCCTTGAGCGTGACGGCGGCACAGACACCGCCGCCGAGCAGAATGAGAACGGCGGTACCGATGGTCTCGCCGAGGAAGATGTCGGAGCTGGACACCCGCGACTCCTTTGTCCTTCGTCCAGGGGAAGGCGAACCCCGGGTCCCTCCGTGGTCCGCACCCTCGTGTGAGGGCGTTACCGGCCCTTGGCACTGCCACACTCTAGCGTGTATTGCCGTTAAGTGTTCGGCAATGCCGACCGGTGAACGGAAGTTTTGCCCCCTGGTTAACAGCGCGTCAAGGGTTCGGGAAGTGAAAAACCCGCCGATAACGGGATCGTTACCGGCGGGTTCAGGCGAGACCGGGAAGGCTTCGGGCGGGGACGGGCGAGGCTCAGAAGCGCCCGGCCCCCAGATCCCTCGACACGGCCCGGGCGCAGTCCCGTACCGCCGCCACCAGCTCGGGCCGCAGCTCCCCCTCGGGACAGAGCCGCTCCACGGCGCCCGTGACCGCCACCGCGCCCACCGGCATCCGGCGCCGGTCGTGGATCGGTGCCCCCACCGAGGCCACGCCCTCCCAGGTCTCCTCCACGTCCGCCGCCCAGCCCCGCGCCCGGGTCATGTCGAGCAGCGACTCGAACGCGGTCAGCTCCGTGGTCGTGCGGGGCGTGAACGCCTCCCGCTCGACCTCGAGCACCTCGCTGTGCGCCACCGGGTCGTACGCCGAGAGGACCTTGCCGAGCGCGGTGGAGTGCAGCGGCTGCATGGCGCCCACCTCCAGGACCTGGCGGCTGTCGTCCGGCCGGAAGACGTGGTGGACGATCAGCACGCCCTGCTGGTGCAGCACCCCCAGGTGCACGCTCTCGCCGCTGGACCGCGCCAGGTCGTCCGTCCAGACCAGGGCCCGGGCCCGCAGCTCGTGCACGTCCAGATAGCTGTTGCCGAGCCGCAGGAGCTCCGCGCCGAGCTGGTAGCGCCCCGAGGCGGCCTCCTGCTCCACGAAGCCCTCCGCCTGGAGGGTGCGCAGGATGCCGTGGGCGGTGCCCTTGGCGAGCCCGAGTGAGGACGCGATGTCGGACAGGCCGAGCCGGCGCTCGCCGCCCGCGAGCAGTCGCAGCATGGCCGCCGCCCGTTCAAGCGACTGGATGTTCTTCGCCATCGCCCGGCCTTCTCCTCTCACGTTGTTCGACAATGCTGAACACTATCGGTCGATGCCGACCTCGTGTCACATAAGACAGTGTCGAACAAGAACGGGCCGGACCGGGAGTCCCCGCACACAGGATGCCGTCCGGCCCGTGGGACGCCGTGTCCACCCCGGCCCCCACGCGGTTACGCTGGCCCCGTGCACCCTCCACCGAGGTGCAAAGCCGACAGCCGTCGCATTCCAGGGAGCTCATCCATGGCCTCGTTGCCGACCCCTTCCGCAGACAGCCGGAACCGTGCCGCGTCCCTCCGCGAGGCGCTCGCGAGCCGCGTCGTCGTCGCCGACGGAGCCATGGGCACCATGCTCCAGGCCCAGGACCCCACACTCGAGGACTTCCAGAACCTCGAAGGCTGCAACGAGATCCTCAACATCACCCGGCCCGACATCGTCCGCTCGGTGCACAGGGAGTACTTCGAGGCCGGCGTCGACTGCGTCGAGACGAACACCTTCGGCTCCAACCACTCGGCCGCGGGGGAGTACGACATCGCGGACCGGATCTTCGAGCTCTCCGAGGCCGGAGCCCGGATCGCCCGCGAGGTCGCCGACGAGTTCGGTGCCCAGGACGGCCGCCAGCGCTGGGTGCTCGGCTCCATCGGCCCCGGCACCAAGCTGCCCTCGCTCGGCCACATCGCGTACGGCGTCCTGCGGGACGGCTACCAGCAGAACGCCGAGGGCCTCCTCGCCGGCGGCGCGGACGCCCTGATCGTGGAGACGACCCAGGACCTGCTCCAGACCAAGTCGAGCCTGATCGGCGCCCGCCGCGCCATGGACGCCCTGGGCATCGACGTCCCGCTGATCTGTTCGCTCGCCTTCGAGACCACCGGCGTCATGCTGCTCGGCTCCGAGATCGGCGCCGCGCTGACCGCCCTCGAACCGCTCGGCATCGACATGATCGGCCTGAACTGCTCGACCGGCCCGGCCGAGATGACCGAGCACCTGCGCTACCTCGCCCGCCACTCGCGGACGCCCCTCATGTGCATGCCCAACGCCGGCCTGCCCGTACTCACCAAGGACGGCGCGTACTTCCCCCTGACGCCGCCCGAGATGGCCGACGCGCAGGAGAACTTCGTCCGCGACTACGGCCTGTCCCTGGTCGGCGGCTGCTGCGGCTCGACGCCCGAGCACCTGCGCCAGGTCGTCGAGCGGGTCCACGGCCTCACGCCCCCCGAGCGCACCCCTCACCCCGAGCCCGGTGCCGCCTCCCTCTACCAGACCGTGCCGTTCCGGCAGGACACCGCCTACATGGCGATCGGGGAGCGGACGAACGCCAACGGTTCGAAGAAGTTCCGCGAGGCGATGCTGGAGGCGCGCTGGGACGACTGCGTCGAGATGGCCCGTGACCAGATCCGCGAGGGCGCGCACATGCTCGACCTGTGTGTCGACTATGTGGGGCGTGACGGTGTCGCGGACATGGAAGAGCTCGCCGGCCGCTTCGCGACGGCCTCCACCCTCCCGATCGTGCTCGACTCCACGGAGGTGGAGGTGCTGCGGGCGGGTCTGGAGAAGCTCGGCGGCCGGGCCGTCATCAACTCGGTCAACTACGAGGACGGCGACGGCCCCGAGTCCCGTTTCGCGAAGGTCACCCGCCTGGCGCAGGAGCACGGTGCGGCGCTCATCGCGCTGACCATCGACGAGGAGGGCCAGGCGCGGACCGCCGAGCACAAGGTGGCGATCGCCGAGCGGCTCATCGACGACCTGACCGGCAACTGGGGCATCCACGAGTCCGACATCCTCATCGACACGCTGACCTTCACGATCTGCACCGGTCAGGAGGAGTCGCGCAAGGACGGCATCGCCACGATCGAGGCGATCCGTGAGCTGAAGCGCCGCCGCCCGGACGTGCAGACCACCCTGGGGCTCTCCAACATCTCCTTCGGTCTGAACCCGGCCGCCCGGATCCTGCTCAACTCCGTCTTCCTCGACGAGTGCGTGAAGGCCGGACTGGACTCGGCGATCGTCCACGCCTCGAAGATCCTGCCGATCGCCCGCTTCGACGACGAGCAGGTCACCACCGCCCTCGATCTGATCTACGACCGGCGCGCGGAGGGCTATGACCCGCTGCAGAAGCTGATGGCTCTCTTCGAGGGCGTCAACACCAAGTCGATGAAGGCCGGCAAGACCGAGGAACTCCTCGCGCTGCCGCTGGACGAGCGGCTGAAGCGCCGGATCGTCGACGGCGAGAAGAACGGTCTGGAGGCCGACCTCGACGAGGCGCTGGGCGAACGCCCCGCCCTGGAGATCGTCAACGAGATCCTCCTCGACGGCATGAAGACCGTGGGTGAGCTGTTCGGCTCGGGCCAGATGCAGCTGCCGTTCGTGCTCCAGTCCGCCGAGGTCATGAAGACGGCCGTGGCGTACCTCGAACCGCACATGGAGAAGTCGGACGCGGAGGGCAAGGGCACGATCGTCCTGGCCACCGTCCGCGGCGACGTCCACGACATCGGCAAGAACCTCGTCGACATCATCCTGTCCAACAACGGCTACAACGTCGTCAACATCGGCATCAAGCAGCCCGTCTCCGCGATCCTGGAAGCCGCCGAGGAACACCGGGCCGACGTCATCGGCATGTCGGGCCTCCTCGTGAAGTCCACGGTCATCATGAAGGAGAACCTCCAGGAGCTGAACCAGCGCGAGCTGGCCGCCAAGTACCCCGTGATCCTCGGCGGCGCCGCCCTGACCAGGGCGTACGTCGAGCAGGACCTGTATGAGATCTACCAGGGCGAGGTGCGGTACGCCCGCGACGCCTTCGAGGGCCTGCGGCTCATGGACGCCCTCATCTCCGTCAAGCGCGGCGTCCCCGGGGCCGTCCTCCCCGAGCTCAAGCAGCGCCGGGTCGCCAAGCGCGACGCTCCGGTCGTCCAGGCGGAAGAGCCGGAGGTGCCCGGCGGCCGCTCCGACGTCGCCGTCGACAACCCGGTGCCCACCCCGCCGTTCTGGGGCACCCGCGTCGTCAAGGGCATCCCGCTCAAGGACTACGCCACCTGGCTCGACGAGGGCGCCCTGTTCAAGGGCCAGTGGGGCCTCAAGCAGGCCCGCGCGGGCGGGGCCACGTACGAGGAACTCGTCGAGACCGAGGGCCGGCCGCGCCTGCGGGGCCTCCTCGACAAGCTCCACACCGAGAACCTCCTGGAGGCGGCCGTCGTCCACGGCTACTTCCCCTGCGTGTCCAAGGGCGACGACCTGATCATCCTGGACGAGGCCGGCAACGAAAGGACCCGCTTCACCTTCCCGCGCCAGCGCCGGGGCCGCCGTCTGTGCCTCGCGGACTTCTTCCGCCCGGAGGAGTCCGGCGAGACCGACGTCGTCGGCCTCCAGGTCGTCACGGTCGGCTCCCGGATCGGCGAGGCCACCGCTGAACTCTTCGCCTCCGACTCCTACCGCGACTACCTGGAACTGCACGGCCTCTCCGTCCAGCTCGCCGAGGCCCTCGCCGAGTACTGGCACGCCCGCGTCCGCGCCGAGCTGGGCTTCGCCGGCGAGGACCCCGCGCACGTCCAGGACATGTTCGACCTCAAGTACCGCGGCGCGCGCTTCTCGCTCGGCTACGGCGCCTGCCCCGACCTGGAGGACCGCGCCAAGATCGCGGAGCTGCTCAGGCCGGAACGGATCGGTGTCCACCTGTCGGAGGAGTTCCAGCTCCACCCCGAGCAGTCCACCGACGCCATCGTGATCCATCACCCGGAGGCGAAGTACTTCAACGCCAGGTGACCGGCGAGGGGTAAATCCACGCGTCCGCGATGATCGGGACGTATACTTGTCGGTCCAGTGCAGGCCGGTCGCCCTCCCCGTACCGGGGAGGGAGGCCGGCCTTCTCGTCCCTCCATGGAGGTGTGCCGGATGACCAGTACGGTCCCCGCGTCCCTGATCCGTTCGAACGGAAGCTCCGCTCTGCAGGCGGTGTTCCTCGACATGGACGGGACCCTCGTCGACACGGAGGGCTTCTGGTGGGACGCGGAGGTGGAGGTCTTCGCCGACCTCGGTCACCGGCTGGACGAGGCCTGGCGGGACGTCGTCGTCGGCGGCCCGATGACCCGCAGCGCGGGCTACCTCATCGAGTCGACCGGCGCCGACATCACCCTCGCCGAGCTGACCGTCCTGCTCAACGAGAAGTTCGAGCAGCGCATCGACCGGGGCGTGCCACTCATGCCGGGCGCCGAGCGGCTCCTCGCCGAGCTGGCCCGGCACTCCATCCCGACCGCCCTGGTCTCCGCCTCGCACCGGCGGATCATCGAGCGGGTCCTCGACTCGCTCGGCCGTGACCGCTTCGCCCTCACCGTCGCGGGGGACGAGGTCACCAGGACCAAGCCGCACCCCGAGCCGTATCTGACGGCCGCCCACGGCGTCGGGGCGGACCCCTCGCTCTGTGCCGTCGTCGAGGACACGGCGACCGGTGTCGCGGCCGCGGAGGCGGCGGGCTGCCGGGTGGTCGCGGTGCCCTCCGTCGCGCCGATCGCGCCCTCTCCCGGCCGGGTCGTCGTACGGTCCCTCGAAGAGGTCGACGTGCCCTTTCTCCGCACGCTGATCACCAGAATCTGAGCTTGCCCTGAGCTTTCCGCGGGCCATGCCGGCGGAATGCCCTTTCGGCCGCGAAAACGATCAGGCCATTCACCGAAAGAGCCGCCGCGTGACCTTGGTCACCCAGCGTGCCTGCCGGTGGGTGGCCTTCGTCGTACCGGCGTCCGAAAAGATGCTGTTTCGGCGTCCCCATGTGTCCCGATTAGCTCGTTGCCGTCCGCATCATCCGCCGCATGACTATCGAGCGCCGCGCATTCATGATCACTGTGCGATTACCCCCACGCGGATCCGTGGTCCGGCAATAGGTGCGCCGCCCACTAATCTTTCGCGAGTACTTCGCCGCATATCCGCGTGCACCGGCGCACACCCAAGTCGCCGTGAACACAGGACCGATCGCAACACCCGGCCCGATCGCTCCCGCCCCGACCGGGCGGCCGGCGGCGGAGTTCCACTGACCGCTGTATCCCAGTGCCGGATGAGGAGATCGTCCCTGATGAACCGCAAGACCCTGGTGCTGCCGGCCGTGGCCGGACTGCTCGCCCCTCTGCTCGCCGCCTGCGGCGGCGCCGAGGACGGCGCAGCGATCGTCGTCGGCACCACGGACCAGTTCATCGCCACGGCGGACGCCCCCGCCCCGCTCGACCCGGCCTTCGCCTACGACACCGGCGCCTGGAACATCCTGCGGCAGACCGTCCAGACCCTGATGCACGTGCCCCGCGGCGGCGGCGAGCCCGTCCCCGAGGCCGCCCAGAGCTGCGGATTCTCCGACAAGGCCAGCGAGAGCTACCGCTGCAAGCTCCGCCCCGGCCTCACCTTCGCGGACGGCACCCCGATCACCGCCGAGGACGTCAAGTACTCCGTCGACCGCGTCCTGAAGATCAAGTCGGACAACGGCACGGCCGCCCTCCTCTCGAACATCGACACCGTCGAGACCAAGGGCACCGACGAGGTCGTCTTCCACCTGAAGACCCCCGACGCCACCTTCCCGTACAAGCTCTCCACCCCGGTCGCCGGCATCCTCAGCAAGGACAAGTACGCCGCCGACAAGCTCCGCGACGGCTTCGACGTCGACGGCTCCGGCCCGTACACCATGAAGGTCGAGCGCGCGGGCGAGCAGGCCACCCGCTTCGTCTTCACCAAGAACCCGGCCTACAAGGGCGACATCACCCTGCGCAACGACAAGGTCGAACTGCGGCCGTACAGCGACCCCGACGCCATGGGCCGCGCCCTGGAGAGCGACGACATCGACATGATGGCCCGCTCCCTGTCGCAGCAGCAGGTCAAGGACCTCACCGAGACGCCCAAGGACGGCATCGAGATCATCGAGGTCCCCGGCCTGGAGATCCGTTACCTCGGCTTCAACACCAAGGCTCCCGCCGTCCAGGAGAAGGCCGTACGCCAGGCCATGGCCGCCGTCGTCGACCGGGGCGCCCTCGTCAACCGGGTCTACGGCCCCACCGCCGAGCCGCTGTACTCGCTCATCCCCTCCAGCATCACGGGCCACGCCACCCCCTTCTTCGACGAGTACGGCGAGCCCGACCGCGACCGTGCCGCCAAGCTCCTGAAGGACGCCGGCGTCGAGACCCCGGTCAAGGTCACCCTGAACTACACCACCGACCACTACGGCGCCGAGACCGCCCAGGAGTTCGAGGCGCTGAAGAAGCAGCTCACCGCCACCGAGCTCTTCGACGCCACCGTCCAGGGCACCGAGTGGTCGAAGTTCCGCACGGCCCAGAAGCGCGGCGACTACGCCGTCTACGGCCTCGGCTGGTTCCCCGACTTCCCGGACCCGGACAACTACATCGCGCCCTTCCTGGACAGCGACAACTTCCTCAACACCCCGTATGTGAACAAGGTCGTCCGCGACCAGCTCATCCCGCGCTCGCGCCGCCAGGCCGACCGCACCGCCGCAGGTCCCGTCTTCAACCAGATCCAGAAGATCGTCGCCCGCGACGTGCCCGTCCTGCCGCTCTGGCAGGGCAAGCAGTACGTCGCCGCCCGAGACGACCTCAACGGAGTCGAGTACGCGCTCAACACGTCCTCCGACCTCCTGCTCTGGGAACTGGGCCGAGGCACCGCTTAACCCCGTCGACTGGATCGGTTACACCGGCCGCGCACCCGCGCGCGGCCGGCCTGACAAGAGATCACGAGGCACGTTCTGTGAAGACGCACAACAAGTGGCTGACGGCGCCCCTCGCCGCGGGCCTGGCCGCCGCCCTCCTCAGCGGCTGTGGCACCGAGCAGGGTGGCCCGGGAGACTCCGGCAACGGCGTACGCGTCGGCATGTCCGACGAGATCCTCAACGCCGACCCGGCGGCCGGTTACGACCCCGGCTCCTGGCTGCTGTTCAACAACGTCTTCCAGTCCCTCCTCGCCTTCCCCAAGGGCGGCTCCGAGCCCGAGCCCGACGCCGCCGACAGGTGCGGCTTCTCCGCCGGCAGCACCGTCTACACCTGCACCCTGCGGGACGGCCTCACCTTCTCCAACGGCAACAAGCTCACCTCGAAGGACGTCAAGTACTCCTTCGAGCGAGCCCTCAAGATCGCCGACCCCGCCGGCCCCGCGCCGCTGCTCTCCACCATCGACAAGATCGACACCCCCGACGAGCGGACCGTCGTCTTCCGCCTCAAGGTCCCCGACGCCACCTTCCCCAGCAAGATCGCCTCGGGCGCCGGCTCCATCGTCGACCACCGCGAATACCCGGCCGACGCGCTCCGCACCGACGGCAAGGCCACCGGCTCCGGCCCGTACAAGCTGAACACGCTCAGCGAGTCCGAGGCCACCTTCTCCGCCAACTCCGCCTACCGGGGCACCGCACAGCTCAAGAACGACGCCGTCACCCTCAAGCTCTACCGCGGCGACCGCTCCGCCCTCTCCAAGGCCCTCACCGCCGGAGAGATAGACGTCGCCTACCGAGGTCTCTCCGCCGACGACATCGCCGCCCTCGAGAACTCCGCCACGACCGGCGAACGGGGCATCGAGGTCACCCAGGGCAGCAGCGCCGAGGTCCAGCACCTGGTCTTCAACATGAAGGACCCGGTCGTCGGCAAGCTCGGCGTCCGCCAGGCCATCGCCCACCTCGTCGACCGCGAGGCCCTCGTCGAAGGCGTCTACAAGTCGACGGCCACCCCGCTCTACTCGATCGTCCCGGCCGGCATCGCCGGACACAACACCGCCTTCTACGACACCTACGGCGCCCCCGACAAGGCGAAGGCGAAGAAGGCCCTGCGCGCCGCCGGCATCACCGACAAGGTGAAGCTCACCCTCTGGTCCACCCCCAGCCGCTACGGCCCGGCCACCGACCAGGAGCTCAAGGCCATCGCGGGCCAGCTCAACGCCAGCGGGCTCTTCGACGCCGACGTCAGGTCCATCCCCTACGACCAGTACGAGAAGGACATCGCGGCCGGCAAGTACGGCGTCTACGTCAAGGGCTGGGTCCCCGACTACCCCGACGCCGACAACTTCACCGCTCCCTTCTTCGGCGAGGGCAACGTCCTCGGCAACCACTACGAGAACACCACCATCACCGGCAGCCTCCTCCCGAAGACCGCCGCCGTCCCGGACCGCGCCGCCACCGCCGACGAGTACGGACAGCTCCAGGACCTCGTCGCCGAGCAGCTCCCCCTGCTGCCGCTCTGGCAGGGCAAGCAGTACGCCGTCGCCCGCGACGACGTCACCGGCCTCGAATGGACCCTCGACGCCTCGACCGTCTTCCGCTTCTGGGAGATCCGCAAGGGCTGACCCCCCCCCGCACACGACAGGAGGGCCCGGCGCGCACCGCGCACCGGGCCCTCCCGCCGTCCCCGCTACTGGCCGCCGGCGCCCGGCCGCACCAGACCGCTCTCGTACGCGTACACCGCGGCCTGCACCCGGTCCCGCAGCCCCAGCTTCGTCAGCACATGACCCACATGCGTCTTCACCGTCGTCTCGCTGACGAACAGATCCGCCGCGATCTCCGCGTTCGACAGGCCCCGCGCCACCAGCTTCAGGACCTCGACCTCACGGTCCGTCAGCCGGGTCAGGTTGTCGGGCATCTGCTCCTCGCCCGTCGGGAGATGCGCCGAGTACTTGTCGAGCAGCCGCCGCGTGATCGACGGCGCCAGCATCGCCTCACCGGCCGCCACCACCCGGATCGCCTGCACCAGCTCGTTCGCCGGAGCGTCCTTCAGGAGGAAGCCGCTCGCTCCCGCCCTCAGCGCCTCCACCACGTACTCGTCGAGGTCGAAGGTCGTCAGCACCAGCACCTTCGCCGGACCGTCCCGGCCGGGACCCGTGATCTGCCGGGTCGCCTCCACCCCGTCCATCCGCGGCATCCGGATGTCCATCAGCACCACGTCCGGCTGCAGCGCCCGCACCTGATCCTGTGCCTGGAGGCCGTCCCCGGCCTCACCCACCACCGCGATGTCCTGCTCCGCCTCCAGAATCATCCGGAAGCCGGTGCGCAACAGCGGCTGATCGTCGACCAAGAGGACGCGGATCGTCACAAAGGCTCCTTCACGGGACTGAGCTCACGAGGTGCGCCGGCACTACGGTGCCGACGGGGCCGGGTCCATTCTGCCCTGCCCTGATTCGCCCGACTCCGGCGGGCGCGCGGAAACGATCTTCAGCGGATAGACCGGGGGAGTCCCCCCGAACTCCGGACACACCGCCTGATGATCACACCAGCCGCAGAGCTTCGTCGGACGCGGCCGCCAGTCACCCGACTCCGTCGCAAGCCGGATCGCCTCCCACAGCGCGAGGAGCTTCCGCTCCACCCGCAGCAGGTCCGCCTCCACCGGGTCGTACGTCAGCACCTCCCCGCTCCCGAGATAGACCAGCTGCAGCCGCCGCGGGATCACCTGCCTCAGCCGCCACACCACCAGTGCGTAGAACGTCATCTGGAACAGCGCGCCGTCCCGGTACTCCGGCCGCGGCGCCTTGCCCGTCTTGTAATCGACGATCCGCACCTCACCCGAGGGCGCCACATCGATCCGGTCGATCACCCCCCGCAGCCGCAGCCCCGAATCCAGCTCCGTCTCCACGAACAGCTCACGCTCCGCCGGCTCCAGACGCGTCGGATCCTCCAGCGTGAACCACCGCTCGACCAGCCGCTCCGCCTCACCCAGCCAGCCCGCGAGCCGCTCGCCGTCCGGATCCTCCGCGAACAGCTCACCGAGCTCCGGCTTCGACTCCAGGAGCCGGTCCCACTGCCCCGGAACCATCGCCCGCGCCCGCGGAGCCGTCCGCTCCACCGCCGGATCGTCGAAGAGCCGCTCGAGCACCGCGTGCACCAGCGTGCCCCGCGTCGCCGCCGCACTCGGCCGCTCCGGCAGCCGGTCGATCACCCGGAACCGGTACAGCAGCGGACACTGCATGAAATCGCTCGCCCGCGACGGCGACAACGACATGGGCGCCCGGGGCTCCGCCGGCACCTGCTCGCTCGTACTCATGACGAAGACCCTACGACCCGCCACCGACAGCGAGCGGAATACCATCGACCCGGGACCCTGTCGCACTGCATGATCGAACCGTGACACAGCGACGTGGGTCACACCTCGCGACGAAAGGAACCCGTGAACCAGGACGAGCCCAGGCCGCAGCGGACCGAGGAGCCCGGCGGCGGCATCCTCATGGGCCGCCCCTTCGGCGTGCCCGTCTACGTCGCCCCCAGCTGGTTCCTCGTCGCCGCCCTCATCACTTGGGTCTTCGGCGACCAGATCGAACGCGTCCTGCCCGAACTCGGCGCCGCCCGCTACCTCGTCTCCCTCTTCTTCGCCGTCGCCTTCTACGCCTCCGTACTCGTCCACGAACTGGCCCACACCATCGCCGCGCTCCGCTTCAAGCTCCCGGTGCGCCGCATCCAGCTCCAGTTCTTCGGCGGCGTCTCCGAGATCGAGAAGGAGACCGAGACCCCCGGCCGCGAATTCGTCCTCGCCTTCGTCGGCCCCCTCCTCTCCCTCGTCCTCGCCGGCGTGTTCTATCTCTCCCTGTACGCCGTCGAGCCCGGCACCGTCCCCGGCGTCCTCCTCGCCGGCCTGATGATCTCCAACCTGATCGTCGCCGCCTTCAACCTGCTCCCCGGCCTCCCCCTCGACGGCGGCCGCATGCTCCGCGCCGTCATCTGGAAGATCACCGGCAAGCCCATGAGCGGCACCGTCGCCGCCGCCTGGGTCGGCCGCGCCCTCGCCGTCCTCGTCCTCATCGGCCTCCCCCTGCTCACCCGCACCGGCGCCCTCGGCAACTCCACCGACGACATCAGCGGCCTCGACACCGTCACCGACGCCCTGCTCGCCGCCATCCTCGCCGCCATCATCTGGACCGGCGCCGGCAACAGCCTCCGCATGGCCCGACTGCGCGAACACCTCCCCGAGCTCACCGCCCGCAGCCTCACCCGCCGCGCCATCCCCGTCGAGCCCGTCACCCCCCTCTCCGAGGCCCTCCGCCGCGCCAACGAGGCCGGAGCCCGCGCCCTCGTCGTCGTCGACGGCCACGGCGACCCCACCGGCATCGTCCGCGAGGCCGCCATCGCCGCCGTCCCCCAGCACCGCCGCCCCTGGGTCGCCGTCAGCACCCTCGCCCAGGACCTCACCGACGGCATGCGCGTCCCCGCCGAACTCACCGGCCAGCCCCTCCTCGACCACCTCCGCGCCAGCCCCGCCACCGAGTACCTCGTCGTCGAGGACACCGGCGAGATCTACGGCGTCCTCGCCACCACCGACGTGGAACGCGCCTTCGTCAAGGCCATGGCACGACCCGGCTCGTAACCCCGGTATTCTGGTCACATGTCCGAACCGACCGGTGCCGCCCGCCGACGCGGGCCCTTCAAGGTCGGGGACCAGGTTCAGCTGACCGACCCCAAGGGCCGTCACTACACGTTCACGCTCGAAGAGGGAAAGAACTTCCACACCCACAAGGGTTCTTTCCCGCACGACGAACTGATCGGCGCCCCCGAGGGCAGCGTTGTCCGCACCACCGGAAACGTCGCCTACCTCGCGCTGCGCCCCCTGCTCCCCGACTACGTCCTGTCCATGCCCCGCGGCGCCGCCGTGGTCTACCCCAAGGACGCGGGGCAGATCCTGGCCTTCGCCGACATCTTCCCCGGCGCACGCGTCGTGGAGGCCGGGGTGGGCTCCGGATCGCTCAGCAGCTTCCTCCTGCGCGCCATCGGCGACAGCGGCATGCTGCACTCCTACGAGCGCCGCGAAGACTTCGCCGAGATCGCCAAGGGCAACGTCGAGCGCTACTTCGGCGGACCCCACCCCGCCTGGCAGCTCACCGTGGGCGACCTCCAGGACAACCTGTCCGACACCGACGTCGACCGCGTCATCCTGGACATGCTCGCCCCCTGGGAGTGCCTGGAGGCCGTCTCCAAGGCGCTCGTCCCCGGCGGCATCCTCTGCTGCTACGTGGCCACCACCACGCAGCTCGCCCGCACCGTGGAGTCCATCCGCGAGTTCGGCTGCTACGCCGAGCCGCAGCCCTGGGAATCCATGATCCGCAACTGGCACGTCGAGGGTCTCGCCGTCCGCCCCGATCACCGCATGATCGGCCACACCGGCTTCCTCGTCACCGCCCGCCGCCTCGCGGACGGGGTCGAGCCCCCGATGCGCCGCCGCCGCCCCGCCAAGGGCGCCTACGGCGAGGACTACGAAGGCCCCAACAAGGGCTGACGTCACGACATCCCCGGTACGCCGCCGTCCAGTTCCCCGCCCACGGGAGGGAACTCGACGGCGGCGTCCTCATGTTCACCCCACGACAGACGCCGGCCGGCCGGTACGACCCCGCCTGTTCCGTCCCCCTGTGACGTGTGGCACGATGCCCCGAAACCCACCGCACCACCCCCACAGGAGACGTCTCGCGTGCAGCCCTCCGCCGCCCCGGACCTCGCGGAGCTCGCCCACACCCACGCCCGGCCGGCCCACTGGCTCGCCACCGCCACCGCGACCGCCGCGGTCGTCGCCCTCGCGGGCCTGCTCCAGCCCGGCCCCGCCGGAGCCACCGCGGCCCCCGGCACCGCCCCGCGCCCCGCACCCGCCCCCGAGGCCACCGGAGCCGCCTACCCGCTGGACTGCGCGGGAGCACCCCGTACCGTCGCGAAGCGGGCGTCCGGAGACCTCGACGGCGACGGGAACCCCGAGACCGTTGCGGTCGTGCACTGCGAAGCCGGCTCCGGCACCCCGCCGAGCGGCGTCTACGTCCTCACCCGCGACAGGACCACCGGAGCCCCCGCGCGCGTGGTCGCCACCCTCGTCGAACCCGGGCTGCGCAAGAACGTCAGCGAGCTCGACGTACGCGACGGAACGGTCCTGGCCACCCTGCTCGGCTACTCGTCCCCCGACGTCCCCAGCTGCTGCCCCGACGAGAAGGAGCAGGTCAGCTGGCGCTGGCAGAACGGCGCCTTCGTGCGCTCCGGCGAGACAGACGCGCGGCGGGCCTGACCGTCACTCCGCGTCCGGGCCGTACACCTCCACCTTGTCCGCGGCGCGCCGCACATGGATGCAGTCGCCCGGGCACTCCTTCGCCGAGTCCACCACGTCCTGGAGCAGCGTCAGCGGAACCGGCGTCGTCGCCCCGACGTCCTGGAGAAGCTCGTCGTTGGCACTCTTCACATAAGCGAGCCCGTCGATGTCCAGCTCGAAGACCTCGGGAGCGTACTGCGCGCAGATCCCGTCCCCGGTGCACAGGTCCTGGTCGATCCAGACCTCCAGGGCCTCCTCGGTTCCCGCGGACGGGACCTCGTGCTGCACGGTCATATCTCCTGCCGTTCCTGCTTCTCGAATCGCATATCGCGGGTAAGTCGGGCCCCCTCCGAAGGGTGTTGGCCCATGACGACGATACAACCGCCCGCTTTCAAGCCGTGAAGGGTGGGTATTCCCTCTGGCGAGAGGGGAAGCGCAAGGGTGAAGATCGGACACACCTCGGAGTCTTTTTGATCTAGGGGTTTCAATCACCACCCACGCAGGTAGGGTCAGGAAGCGTCCAGCTCCCCTTGGAGGAGGTGAGGACCGTGGCAGCCCACGACGACGACATCAACCGCGGCATCCGGCCGGGGCGAGGGTCTGAGGACCCCGCCGGTCAGGTTGCCTATCTCGAGCAGGAAATCGCCGTCCTGCGCCGCAAGCTCGCCGACTCTCCGCGACACACGAGGATTCTCGAAGAGCGGATCGTCGAGCTGCAGACCAACCTGGCCGGCGTGTCCGCGCAGAACGAACGACTCGCGAACACGCTCCGTGAGGCCCGCGACCAGATCGTGGCCCTCAAGGAGGAGGTCGACCGGCTCGCGCAGCCGCCGGCCGGCTTCGGTGTCTTCCTGCAGGCCAACGAGGACGGCACATGCGACATCTTCACCGGGGGCCGCAAGCTCCGGGTGAACGTCAGCCCGAGCATCGAGCTCGCCGAGCTCAAGCGCGGCCAGGAAGTCATGCTCAACGAAGCGCTCAACGTGGTCGAGGCCATGGAGTTCGAGCGCGCCGGGGACATCGTCACCCTCAAGGAGATCCTCGAGGACGGCGAGCGCGCCCTGGTGGTCGGGCACACCGACGAGGAACGGGTGGTGAGGCTCGCCGAGCCTCTGCTGGACGTCACCATCCGCGCCGGTGACGCCCTGCTGCTCGACTCCAGGTCCGGCTACGTCTACGAGGTGGTCCCCAAGAGCGAGGTCGAGGAACTCGTCCTCGAAGAGGTCCCGGACGTCGACTACGACAAGATCGGCGGTCTGGGCGGCCAGATCGAGATGATCCGCGACGCGGTCGAGCTCCCCTACCTCTACCCGGACCTCTTCAAGGAGCACGAACTGCGGCCGCCCAAGGGCATCCTGCTCTACGGCCCGCCCGGCTGCGGAAAGACGCTGATCGCGAAGGCCGTGGCCAACTCCCTGGCCAAGAAGGTCGCCGAGGTGACCGGACAGCCCGCGGGGAAGTCCTACTTCCTCAACATCAAGGGCCCCGAGCTCCTCAACAAGTACGTCGGAGAGACCGAGCGGCACATCCGCCTCGTCTTCCAGCGCGCCCGGGAGAAGGCCAGCGAGGGCACCCCCGTCATCGTCTTCTTCGACGAGATGGAATCCCTCTTCCGCACCCGCGGCTCCGGTGTCAGCTCGGACGTGGAGAACACCATCGTCCCGCAGCTGCTCGCCGAGATCGACGGTGTGGAGGGCCTGGAGAACGTCATCGTCATCGGCGCCTCCAACCGCGAGGACATGATCGACCCCGCGATCCTGCGGCCCGGCCGGCTCGACGTCAAGATCAAGATCGAGCGTCCGGACGCGGAGGCCGCGAAGGACATCTTCGCGAAGTACCTCACGGCCACCCTGCCGCTGCACGCGGACGACCTCTCCGAGCACAGCGGCTCCAAGGCCGCCGCCGCCCACGCCATGATCCAGTCCGTCGTCGAGCAGATGTACGCCGAATCCGAGGAGAACCGCTTCCTCGAAGTCACGTACGCCAACGGCGACAAGGAAGTCCTCTACTTCAAGGACTTCAACTCCGGCGCGATGATCCAGAACATCGTCGACCGGGCCAAGAAGATGGCCATCAAGGCCTTCCTCGACCACAACCAGAAGGGCATCCGCGTCTCCCACCTCCTCCAGGCCTGCGTGGACGAGTTCAAGGAGAACGAGGACCTGCCCAACACCACCAACCCCGACGACTGGGCCCGGATCTCCGGAAAGAAGGGCGAGCGGATCGTGTTCATCCGCACCCTCGTCACCGGAAAGCAGGGCGCGGACACCGGACGCTCCATCGACACGGTGGCCAATACCGGTCAGTACCTGTAAAACGCCCACCGGCTGCGGATGTCCGGAAACCCGGCATCCGCAGCCGACGCATTCCATCCAGCATTTCCCCCGGCATCACAGGGAAAAACGCAACTGATCTCCCCACAAGCGCGGAGCCGCTCTAGGCTCATCGGTACCGCCGAGTCGCGCACAGTGAGCGCCGCCGGGCAAGGAGGGCCGCATGACCGTACGGCGAGTAATGGGCATCGAGACGGAGTACGGGATCTCCGTCCCAGGGCATCCGAACGCCAATGCCATGCTCACCTCGTCCCAGATCGTCAACGCCTACGCGGCGGCGATGCACCGGGCGCGCCGCGCCCGCTGGGACTTCGAGGAGGAGAATCCGCTGCGGGACGCCCGCGGCTTCGACCTCGCCCGCGAGGCCGCCGACTCCAGCCAGCTCACCGACGAGGACATCGGCCTCGCCAACGTCATCCTCACCAACGGGGCACGTCTCTACGTGGACCACGCCCACCCCGAGTACAGCTCGCCCGAGGTCACCAACCCGCTCGACGCCGTCCTCTGGGACAAGGCCGGCGAACGGATCATGGCCGAGGCCGCCGAGCGCGCCGCCCAGCTCCCCGGGGCCCAGCCCATCCATCTCTACAAGAACAACACCGACAACAAGGGCGCCTCCTACGGCACGCACGAGAACTACCTGATGAAGCGGGAGACCCCCTTCTCGGACATCGTGCGCCACCTCACGCCCTTCTTCGTCTCCCGCCAGGTCGTCACCGGCGCGGGACGGGTCGGCATCGGCCAGGACGGCCGGGAGGACGGCTTCCAGATCAGCCAGCGCGCCGACTACTTCGAGGTCGAGGTGGGCCTGGAGACCACCCTCAAGCGCCCCATCATCAACACCCGGGACGAGCCGCACGCCGACGCCGAGCGCTGGCGCCGGCTGCATGTGATCATCGGCGACGCGAACCTCTCGGAGATCTCGACCTACCTCAAGCTGGGCACCACCGCGCTGGTCCTGTCGATGATCGAGGACGGCTTCATCACCGTCGACCTCGCCGTCGACCAGCCCGTGCGCACCCTCCACCACGTCTCCCACGACCCGGACCTCCAGTACCTGGTCACGCTCCGCAGCGGCCGGACACTCACCGCCGTGCAGCTGCAGATGGAGTACTTCGAGCTGGCCAGGAAGTACGTGGAGGAGCGGTACGGGGCGGACGCCGACGAGCAGACCAAGGACGTCCTGATCCGCTGGGAGGACACCCTCAACCGGCTCGAGAACAACCCCATGAGCCTGGCCGGCGAGCTCGACTGGATCGCCAAGCGGGAGCTCATGGAGGGCTACCGGCGCCGGGACAACCTGGAGTGGGACGCCGCCCGCCTGCACCTGGTGGACCTCCAGTACGCGGACGTACGCCCCGAGAAGGGCCTCTACAACCGTCTGGCGGCCCGCGGGCGCATGAAGCGGCTCCTGGACGAGTCCGACGTGGAGCGGGCCGAGACGGCGCCTCCCGAGGACACCAGGGCCTACTTCCGGGGCCGGTGCCTCGAGCAGTACGCCGACGACGTCGCCGCGGCCTCCTGGGACTCGGTGATCTTCGACCTGCCCGGCCGTGACTCGCTCCAGCGCGTTCCCACCCTGGAGCCGCTGCGCGGCACCAAGGCGCATGTGAAGTCGCTCCTCGACCGCTGCCGGACGGCCGAGGAACTGGTCCGGGTACTCTCCGGCGGCTGATCGGAGGCCCGGCACGGGCCTGAAATACCCCGGCACTGGGAATCATGGAAACAGTGCCCGGGCGTTGTGGAAACCACGGGGCCGAAGTCAGACCCGACGTATAGGGTCTGATCTTGTACGGACTCAACCGAGCGGGCCGATTCGAGCGGGGTGAGGGATATGGCGACCAAGGACACCGGCGGCGGACAGCAGAAGGCGACGCGTTCCACGGAGGAGGTCGAGGAGACCACCACGGAGGCGAACTCCGACCTCCAGGAGCGCCAGGAGAAGCTGAGCGAGGACGTGGACTCCGTCCTGGACGAGATCGACGACGTACTCGAGGAGAACGCCGAGGACTTCGTGCGGTCGTTTGTGCAGAAGGGCGGCGAGTAGCCGCCTCACGCGCCTGTCGTCCTCCGTCCCCGGAGCCCCGGAGAAAGCCGTGGGTCCGGGGACGGATGACAAGCGGTGGCACGGGTAAGGTCCGTGCACAGCAACCAAGATCGGCCCGCGCGTCCCACGGCTGGCCGACTCTCCCACCCGGAAGGAATCGCGTGGAAGCCAACCCTCGTAGCACCGGGCGTCTGCCGGCGGCCTTCCTGACGCCGGGGTCGTCCTCGTTCTTCGACTTCCTGGCCAGCCACTCGCCGGAGATGCTCCCGGGCAACCGGACGCTCCCCGAGGGCATCGTCCAGGCGCCGCACGGGACGACCATCGTGGCGGCCACGTTCCCCGGCGGGGTCGTCCTCGCCGGTGACCGGCGGGCCACCATGGGGAACATGATCGCGCAGCGCGACATCGAGAAGGTCTTCCCGGCCGACGAGTACTCGGCCGTCGGCATCGCCGGCACCGCCGGTCTCGCCGTGGAGATGGTGAAGCTGTTCCAGCTGGAGCTGGAGCACTTCGAGAAGGTGGAGGGCGTCACGCTCTCCCTGGAGGGCAAGGCGAACCGTCTCTCCACCATGATCCGCGGCAACCTCGGCATGGCCATGCAGGGACTCGCCGTCGTGCCCCTCTTCGCCGGCTGGGACGAGGCCAAGGAGAAGGGCCGGATCTTCTCCTACGACGTGACCGGCGGCCGCTCCGAGGAGCACGGGTACGCCGCCACCGGCTCCGGTTCGATCTTCGCGCGCGGCTCCATGAAGAAGCTCTACCGCGCCGACCTGACCGAGCAGGAGGCCACCACCCTGGTCGTCCAGGCGCTCTACGACGCGGCGGACGACGACTCGGCGACCGGCGGTCCCGACATGGCGCGCCGGATCTTCCCGATCGTCTCGGTCATCACGGACGAGGGCTACCGCAGGCTCACCGAGCCCGAGTCCTCCGGGCTCGCCCGGTCGGTCACCGAGCGGCGCCTGGAGCAGCCCGACGGGCCGCGCGCCGCCCTGCTCTGACCACTCGTCGCCCTGTAGAAGCCCAGAAGAAAGGGACGGACCGCCGGTGTCCACTCCGTTCTACGTCTCACCCCAGCAGGCCATGGCCGACCGGGCGGAGTACGCCCGCAAGGGCATCGCCCGAGGCCGCAGCCTGGTCGTCCTCCAGTACACCGACGGCATCGTCTTCGTCGGTGAGAACCCGTCCCGCGCCCTGCACAAGTTCAGCGAGATCTACGACCGGATCGGCTTCGCCGCGGCCGGCAAGTACAACGAGTACGAGAACCTCCGCATCGGCGGAGTGCGCTACGCCGACCTGCGGGGCTACACCTACGACCGGGACGACGTCACCGCGCGCGGCCTGGCCAACGTCTACGCCCAGACGCTGGGCACGATCTTCTCGAGCGCGGGGGAGAAGCCGTACGAGGTGGAGCTGGTCGTCGCCGAGGTCGGCGACGACGCCTCGGGCGACCAGATCTACCGGCTGCCGCACGACGGTTCGATCGTGGACGAGCACGGCTCGGTCGCGGTCGGCGGCAACGCGGAGCAGATCGGCTCCTTCCTGGACCAGCGGCACCGGGACGGCATGTCCCTGGCCGAGGCCCTGAAGCTGGCCGTGCAGGCCCTCTCGCGGGACACCAACGGCAGCGAGCGGGAGATCCCCGCCGAGCGACTCGAGGTGGCGGTCCTGGACCGTACGCGTCCGCAGCAGCGGAAGTTCAAGCGGATCGTCGGCCGCCAGCTGTCCCGCCTCCTGCAGGCGGACAACGCGGCGGTGACGAAGACGGACGAGCCTTCGGACGAGGCTCCCGAGGAGTAGGCGCTTTTATCGAAGGGGCCCCGGCGCGCGTGAGCGGACCGGGGCCCCTTCGGTCTGTCCGCCCTCGGGCGGAGACGGCCTCTCAGGCGGCCGGTGCGGGGCCCGAGGAGCCCCGTGGGATCAGTTCCACGGGCAGGGAGTGCGGCCGGGGCGGTGCGCCGGCGAGGACGGCGAGGAGCGCCTCCATGCCGCGTCGGCCGAACTCCTCGGCGGGCAGTCGCACGGTGGTGAGCTCCGGTTCGACCACCGTCGCCAGAGCCATGTCGTCGAAGCCGGTGACCGACAGGTCCTCGGGGACGCGCAGCCCGAGCCGACGCGCGGCCTTGCAGACGCCGACGGCGAGGATGTCGTCGTCGCAGATCACCGCCGTGGGCCGGGGCCCGGCCGCGGCGAGGGCACGGCCGGCCGCCTCCCAGGCGTCCGCGACGTTCAGCGGTGACCGCACGGTGCGGACGTCCGTCCCGCTCAGCGCGTGGGCGAGGGTCGCGGCCCGTACGTCGAAGGTCCAGGACGGGGCGGCGGACGCCAGGTGCAGGAAGCGGCGGTGGCCGAGGCCGAGCAGGTGGTCGGTGACGCGGCGCATCCCGTCGGCGACGTCGAGGTTCACATGGGCGGCGGCGCCCGGGTCGGCCGGGTCGCTGTCGAGCATGACGAGCGGGAGGTCGGTGCCGCGGAAGGCCTCCAGGGCCCGGGTGGCCATCGAGGAGGCGATCACGCCGTCGAGGGCCGCCTGCGCCGAGGCGAAGGGGTCACGGGCGGGGCCGAGGCCGTCGGGGGAGGGGTAGAGGACGACGCCGAAGCCGTGTGCGGCCGCCGCGGTGGCGGCGCCGGTGTAGACGTGTGCGAAGAACTCGTTGGTGAGGGCCGGGACGACGAGGAGGGCGGTCCTGGTGCGGCCGAGCCGGAGGTTGCGGGCGGCGAGGTTGGGCCGGTAGCCGAGGCTCCGGGCGGCCTCCCGTACGGCGCCGGCGGTGCGTTCCGACACACGGCCGCGCCATTTGTCGCCGAGCACGAGGGAGACGGTGGCCTGCGAGACGCCCGCGACCCGGGCGACGTCCCGGCTGGTGGGGCGGGCGCCGCCGTGCGGTTCCGGGGTCTGCACTCACGCCTCCGCGTCGGACGGTTCGGGGTCACGGGCGGGGCCCGGGCCGGTCGCGGGGTGGACCCGCGTACAGGCGACATGGTACGTATGACCACGGAAGTTATACGTAAAACCTCGGGGTGATCCGAGGCGAGGGGAGACCACATGGCCACCGAGGCCCCGGCGCGAGGCGGCTATCTCGACATACTCCGGGCACCGCACGCCGCCCGGCTGCTCGCCGGCACCCTGGTCGGGCGACTGCCCAACGGCACCGGCCCCATCGCCCTCACCCTCTTCGTCCGCGACCAGGGCGGCAGCTACACCCTCGCCGGCGGCCTCATCGCCGCCTACGGCGTAGCCACCGCCGTCGGCCAGCCCCTCCTCGGCCGCGCCGTCGACCTCAAGGGCCAGCCCCGGGTCCAGCTGCCCGCCGCCGTCCTCTCCGCCCTCGGCATGGCCCTCCTCGCCCTCACCGGCATCGGTCACCTCGCCCTCGCGTACGCGGCCGTCGTCCTCGCCGGCCTCTTCACGCCGCCCCTGGAGGGCGGACTGCGCGCCCTGTGGCCGAGCGTCCTGGGCCGCGAGGACCGGGTCCATCGGGCATATGCCCTCGACGCGGTCGCCCAGGAGGTCATGTTCACCGCGGGCCCGCTGCTGCTGACCCTCCTCGTCTCCCTGTGGTCGCCCGCCGCAGCCCTCCTCGTCATCAACCTCCTCGGCGTCCTCGGCGCCCTCGCCGTCGTCCTCTCCGAGCCCTCCCGCGCCTGGCGCTCCGCACCCCGGGAGGCCCACTGGCTGGGCGCCCTGCGCTCGCCGGGGCTCCTCGCCCTCCTCGGCTCGTTCTTCTTCGTCGGCCTGGCGCTCGGCTCCATCACCGTCGCCGCCGTCGCCTACGCCGACGACCGGGGCACCCCGTCCGTCTACGGCTGGCTGATGGCCGCCCTCGGCCTCGGCGCGCTCCTCGGCGGTGTCGCCTACGGCGCCCGGCAGTGGACCGGAGAACCCGAGCGGCGCCTGCGCGTCCTCGTCCTGCTCCTCGCGGTCTGCTACCTGCCGCTCGCGCTCACGCCGGGGCCCGTGGCCATGACCGGTCTCTCGGTCCTCTCCGGCGTGTTCCTGGCGCCCGTCCTCGCCTGCGCCTTCATCGTCGTGGACCGGCACGCGCCGCGCGGCACCGTGACCGAGGCCTTCTCCTGGCTCGTCACCACCTTCGGCGTCGGCTCGGCCCTCGGCTCGGCCGTCGCCGGACCCGCCGTCGAACTCGCGGGGACCGCCACCGGATTCGCCGTCGCCGGGGCGGGCGGCCTGGTCGCCCTCCTCGTCCTCCTCGCCACCGGCCGTGTCCTCGGCGCGCCCACGGGCTCCGGCCCCGCCGCGGCCGACGCGCGACACGCCGTCGGTGCGGGCGCCCCCACCTCCGTACACAGCGAAAAGAACACGCACTGATCGGAAAATGATCGAAACGGGAACGTCCAACCCGGTTTCAGCACAGGCCGTCAGGCGTAATGTTCAGACATGGACCGCCGCATTTTCGGGCTGGAGAACGAGTACGGCGTCACGTGCACGTTCAGGGGACAGCGCCGACTGTCTCCTGACGAAGTGGCGCGCTACCTCTTCCGCCGTGTCGTGTCATGGGGCCGCAGCAGCAATGTCTTCCTGCGGAACGGCGCCCGCCTGTACCTGGACGTGGGATCGCATCCGGAATACGCCACACCGGAATGCGACGACGTGACCGAACTGGTCACCCATGACAAGGCAGGCGAGCGCATTCTCGAGGGCCTGCTCGTCGACGCCGAACGCCGCCTGCACGAGGAGGGAATCGCGGGCGACGTCTACCTCTTCAAGAACAACACCGACTCGGCCGGAAACTCGTACGGGTGCCACGAGAACTATCTCGTCGCCCGTCACGGAGAGTTCTCCCGCCTCGCGGACATCCTCATTCCGTTCCTCGTCACCCGGCAGCTCATCTGCGGCGCGGGAAAGGTCCTCCAGACCCCCCGGGGCGCGGTCTTCTGCGTCTCCCAGCGCGCCGAGCACATCTGGGAGGGCGTCAGCTCCGCGACCACCCGCTCGCGGCCCATCATCAACACCCGGGACGAGCCGCACGCCGACGCCGAGCGCTACCGCCGGCTGCACGTCATCGTCGGCGACTCGAACATGTCCGAGACGACCATGCTGCTCAAGGTCGGCGCCACCGACCTGGTGCTCCGCATGATCGAGGCGGGCACGGTGATGCGCGACCTGACCCTGGAGAACCCGATCCGGGCCATCCGCGAAGTCAGCCACGACATCACCGGCCAGCGCAAGGTCCGGCTCGCCAGCGGCCGCGAGGCCTCGGCGCTCGAGGTCCAGCGCGAGTACTACGAGAAGGCCGTCGACTTCGTCGACCGCCGCGGGATCCGGTCCGGGACGGTCGCGCAGGTCCTGGAACTGTGGGGTCGTACGCTCGACGCGATCGAGAGCGAGCGGCTCGACCGGATCGAGACCGAGATCGACTGGGTCATGAAGCACCGGCTCATCGAGCGCTACCGGGCCAAGCACAACATGACCATGTCGAACCCGAGGGTCGCGCAGATAGACCTCGCGTACCACGACATCCACCGCCGTCGCGGGCTCTACTACCTGCTCCAGAAGAACGGGCAGGCGGCGCGGATCTGCAACGACCTGAAGATCTTCGAGGGCAAGTCGGTGCCCCCGCAGACCACTCGGGCCAGGCTCCGCGGCGACTTCATCCGCCGAGCCCAGGAGCAGCGGCGGGACTTCACCGTCGACTGGGTCCACCTCAAGCTGAACGACCAGGCGCAGCGCACGGTGTTGTGCAAGGACCCGTTCCGCTCCGTCGACGACCGGGTCGAAAAGCTGATCGCCGGAATGTAGACAGGTCGTATCGGCCGCTGGGCCCCGCACATCAGACGTGCGGGGCCCTCGACGTGACAGGAGGGTCCCCTAGAGTGTCGGCACAACTACTTGTGCCGTCTGAGATCTGAGGAACACGTGCGCCGACTTGCCGGCCTTCTCGTCGTCCCGCTGCTGCTGCTCTCGACAGCGGCGTGCGGCAGCGACGACAAGGGCTCCGATTCCGCCTCGATGAAGAACGGACTGCCCGCCATCACGGCAGGTGCCAAGTTCGGGGAGAAGCCGACCCTCTCCAAGGGCGAGGGCGACCCGCCCAAGGAACTCAAGGTCAACGTCATCAGCGAGGGCAAAGGCGCGGTGACGAAGAAGGGTGACGCGCTCCAGGTGAACTACCTGGGTCAGGCCTGGGACTCCGCCACACCCTTCGACAACAGCTTCGACCGCGGTCAGCCGTTCGATCTGACCCTCGGGGCCGGCGGCGTCATCAAGGGCTGGGACCAGGGCCTCGAGGGGCAGAAGGTCGGCAGCCGCATCGAGATCGGCATCCCGCCGGAGCTCGGTTACGGCGCGCAGGGCCAGGGCGACATCAAGCCCAACGCCACCCTCGTGTTCGTCGTGGACATCCTGAAGTCCGTCACGATCCCGAAGTCCGCCACCGGCACCCCGGTCGCCCAGGAGAACAAGGACCTGCCGAAGGTCGGGACGAACACCGACGGCAAGGCACCCACGCTGACCGTTCCGAAGGTCGACGCGCCGACCAAGCTCGTCTCGAACTACGTGGTCGAGTCCAAGGGCGAGGCCGTGAAGGCGACCGACACGGTCGTCGTGAACTACGTCGCCGCCCTCTGGAAGGACGGCAAGGTCTTCGACTCGACGTACACCGCCGGCAAGCCCGCGAACTTCCCGCTCGCGAACCTCACGCTGAAGGGCCTGAAGGACGGTCTCGTCGGCAAGAAGGTCGGCAGCCGCGTCCTCATCGTCGCCCCGCCGTCGGAGGCCTTCGGAGACAAGGAACAGCAGGGCATTCCGAAGAACTCCACGCTGGTGTTCGCCGTGGACATCCTGACGAAGATGTAAGACTGTCCCGATCGCGCAGTTCATCAGTATGAGGAGCAGTTCAGTGAGCATCGAGAAGCCCGAGATCGACTTCCCGGGTGGCGAGCCGCCGAAGGACCTGGAGATCAAGGACATCTGGGAGGGCGACGGCGAGCTCGCCGAAGCCGGTGACTTCGTGAAGGTCCACTACGTCGGCGTGTCCTTCGACTCCGGCGAGGAGTTCGACGCCTCCTGGAACCGCGGCGCCCCGCTCGACTTCAACCTCGGCGCCGGCCAGGTCATCCAGGGCTGGGACCAGGGCGTCCAGGGCATGAAGGTCGGCGGCCGCCGTCAGCTGGTCATCCCCGCGCACCTCGCCTACGGCGACCGCGGGGCCGGCGGCAAGATCGCCCCGGGCGAGACGCTGATCTTCGTCTGCGACCTCGTGGGCGTGACGAAGCGCTGACCCGCGCACCCCGTGACCGGTCGGTCACGTTGAGGGCCCCCGCCGTCCACGGCGGGGGCCCTCGGCTTGGGCCCCGACACCCCGGGGCGGTACGGTCGGACGTCCGACAAGTGGATCCGGCAGAAGAGGTGCGGGGCGTCGATGGCGATTGCCAAGTCCGAGCGGCTGATGAATCTCGCGCTGTGCCTGCTCGGGACGCGCCGCCCGCTGAGCAAGCGGGAACTCCGCGGCTCCATCGAGGCCTACCTCGAAGCGAGCGGGGACGACGCGTTCAACCGCATGTTCGAGCGCGACAAGGACGATCTGCGCGAGCTCGGCCTGGTCATCGAGACCGTCGAGAACCTGGAGGGCGAGACCGGTTACCTCGCCCGCCGCGACTCCAACCGGCTGCCGCCCATCACCCTCGACGCCGAGGAGGCCGCGGCGCTCGGCCTCGCCGCGAAGGTCTGGCAGCAGGCCCGCCTCGCCGGGGCCGCCAGCGGCGCCCTCCAGAAGCTCCGCGCCGCCGGCATGCCGGAGGCGGAGGACTCGTACGACACCCAGCCCAGCGCCCTCGAACCGCGCATCCCGGTCCACGAGGCCGCCTTCGAGCCGCTGATGCTGGCCTGCCGCGACCGCAGGCCCGTCGTCTTCGACTACCGCAAGGCCAACGCCGCCCGCCCCGAGACCCGTCAGGTCGAGCCCTGGACCCTCGAATGCTGGCGCGGCCACTGGTACCTGGCCGGCTGGGACCGCGACCGGGGCGCCGAGCGCGTCTTCCGGCTCTCCCGGATCACCGGCAAGGTGCGCTCCCGGGCCGGAGCCTTCACCGCGCCCGTCCCCGACGTCGTCACCGTGCGGGAGACCGTGGAGAGCTGGGCGGGGGAGACCGCCACCCGATCCGCCCGGATCCGGCTGCGCACCGGCTGCGGCTACCCGCTGCGGGCCCGCGCCCAGTCCGTACAGGAGGGCGCCGACGGCTGGGACGATCTGGAGATCCCGTACGGGCACGGGCTCGACGCCTGGCTCGTCGAGTTCGGCCCCGATGTCGTCGTACTGGAACCGGCCGATCTGCGGGCCGACGTGGTGGACCGGCTGCGCGCCGTGGCCAAGGGCTGAGGGGGAGACGTACCGCATGGCTGCCAACGCGATCGACCAGACGAGGCGGATGCTCTCGCTCGTCACCTATCTCCGGGAGCGCCCCGGCGCTCACGTCGCTGACGTGGCGCGCGCCTTCGGGATCACCGAGGACGAGCTGATCTCCGACCTGGACGTGCTGCCCATGTGCGGCACCAGCTTCCGCGGCGGGGACCTTCTCGACATCGACACCGACGGCGACCGGATCTGGTGGCGCAACCCGAGCGCACTCAGCGCCGAGGCCGCCGCGCCGCTGCGGCTCGCCGCCGACGAGGCGACGGCCCTCCTGGTCGCCGCCCGTGCCGTCGCCACCCTGCCGGGACTCCGCGAGAGCGACCGCGAGGCGCTGCTCCGCGCCACCGCCAAGCTGGAGGCAGCGGCCGGCGAGGCCGCCGGGGCCAGCTCCCGGCTCTCCGTGACCTTCGAGTCCGAGGGTGGGGTCTTCGCCGAGGTCGACCGCGCGATCTCCGAGCGCCGGCGCCTCTGGGTGCGCTACTACTCGCCCGCGCGCGACGAGCTCACCGAGCGCGAGGTCGATCCGATCAGGCTCTTCGCGGTCGGCCACACGTACATGGAGGCGTGGTGCCGGCTCTCCGAGGCGCGCCGGACGTTCCGGCTCGACCGGGTCGTCGAGATCCGCATCCTCGACGAGCACGCGGCACCGCCGGAGCTGGAGCTCCGCGACCTCTCCGAGGGCCTCGTCCAGCCGTCCGCCGACGACCCGGAAGTCGTCGTCGAGGTCGGTCCCGGCGGGCGCTGGGTCGCCGAGTACTACCCGCACGACCGGGCCGACGAGCTGGCCGACGGCGGCCTGCGGATCACCCTGCGCACTCCGGACCCGGCGTCGCTGCGCCGGCTCGCGCTGCGGCTGGGCAGCGACGGGCGGATCGTCGCGCCGCAGGAGCTCGCCGACAGCGCGAGGACGGTGGCCGCCGCGGCGCTCGCCGCGTACGACGGCGAGTGACGTTCTCCGCCCGGGGGACGCTGATACGGACGTAGCCGCCGACGCGGTGCGGCCGTACGCGGGCGTGGTGCGGACGTAGGCCCGGGTGCGGAGGTACGCCGAGGCGGTGCGGCCGTACGCCGACGTGGTGCGGTCGTACGCGGGCGCGTGGGCGCGGGAGAGCTGGGGAGACGAGAGATGAGGGAAATGTCGGTGATGCACGGTTTTACCGCGACGGTGGCCCCGGTCCTCTTCAAGGCCGCCTGCCCCGACTGCCGTTCCCGCTTCGAACTCTCCGCGAGCGCCCTGCGCCTCGCCATCGGGGCGAGCCGCCGCACCACCTTCTACTCCTTCACCTGCCCCGAGTGCGGCAGCTCCGTCCGCAAGCCGGCCGGTGAGCGCATCGTCGAACTCCTCACCGGCGGCGGCGTCCGGACCCTGCGCCTCCACACCACCGTCTGACCCCGTCCGGCCCAGGCGGCCCGCACCGTCCGGGCCTCCCTGCCCGAACGTCTAGGCTCGTTCCATGTTCTGGCCCATGCTCGCCATCGCCCTCGGCTTCCTCGGCCTCGCCGTGCTCGGCGTCCTCGCCGTCAAGGTCTTCCTCGAGGTCCAGCGCCTCGGCCGTCAAGTGGCCCATACCACACAGCGGATCAATCAGGCGGCCGAAGAGCTCGAAACCGCCGCCGTCGGTCTGGCCCGAACCGGCGAGAACCTGCGCTGAGTCCGTGCCGTACGCTGCGGGAAGCGGCCCATGACCGGGAACGCGGGACGCAATCGGGAGTATGCACGGGCATTGCCCTGTGTTTACTCCTGCGGGTTACGATCGCAGGCAGCGCGGTGGCCGGACGTCTGTCCGACCCGCCGGGCACGCACTCCATGTCGCCTCGGTGAAGAAGGTACACAGCTATGGGTAGGCTCGGCCCCACCGAGATCATTCTGATTCTCGTCGTCATCATCCTGCTGTTCGGTGCCAAGAAGCTCCCGGACATGGCCCGCTCGCTCGGCAAGTCGGCCCGCATTCTCAAGAGCGAGGCCAAGGCGATGAAGTCGGACGACCAGCAGAGCGCCCCCGCTGACCCGCCGGTCGCCGGAACCGGCACCGGCACCACCGCCCCGGACCAGCCCGCCCCGCGCACCATCCAGGCCGCTCCCGGAGACGTGACCAGCTCGCGTCCCGTGACCGAGCCCTCGGACACCACCAAGCGCTGACCCCGGTCCGCCGCGGCCGCCGCACCGGGCGGCGGCCTGCCGCACGAGATGAGGACGTGGGTTGCCCAAGTCTGCCCGCAAGCAGGAGAAGGATCCCGAGGGCCGGATGCCCCTCGTGGAGCACCTGCGTGAACTCCGCAACCGACTGGCGAAAGGTCTCCTCGCCGTCGCAGCGGTGACGATCGTGGCCCTCGTGTACAGCGAGGAGCTGATGCAGTTCCTGACGAAGTCGGTGCCCACATGCGCGGAGGGCGTCACCAGTGACGGCGGCAACTGCGCGATCGTCTCCTTCAACACGCTCATGGCCCCGTTCAGCACGACGATCCAGCTGTCGCTGACCGCGGGCCTCGTTGTCGCGAGCCCGGTCTGGCTCTACCAGCTGTGGGCCTTCGTCGCGCCGGGACTGCACAAGAGCGAGAAGAAGTACACGTACGCCTTCGTCGGTGCGGCCGTGCCGCTGTTCTCCGCCGGCGCCTACCTCGCGTACCTCATCCTTCCGATCAGCGTGAAGGTCCTCATCAGCCTTACGCCCGCAGGCTCCGCGAACATTCTCTCGCTCGGCGACGTCCTCGACTTCACCCTGCGCATGGTGCTCGTCTTCGGCCTCGCCTTCGAGCTGCCGCTCGTCCTGGTGATGCTCAACCTCACCGGTGTCCTCACCGGCCGCCGCATGGCAGGCTGGTGGCGCGGCGTGATCATGGGCGTCTTCGTCTTCGGTGCCGTCATCACCCCGACCACCGACCCCGTCGGCATGATCGCCCTCGCCGGACCCATCACCGTCCTGTACTTCGGCGCTGTCGGTTTCTCCCTCCTCAACGACCGGCGACGCAGGCGCAACGACCCCGACGCCGAACTCGACGACGACGAGGCCTCCGTGCTCGACCTCGGCCCCGCGCCCGTCGCGGCCGTCGAACCGGTCGCCGCCTCCCGCGCCCTGCCCGAGCAGGCGAGCGGAGAGCCCGGAGCGATCAGCCCGCACCGGGCCAACGGTTACGACGACATCACCTGATCTTGTAAGGTCCCCCCAGACTCCGTCCGGGGGGACCCCCATGACCAGCGACATCACCCTCTTCGTCAACCCCGCCGCGGGCCGCGGCCGCGGCGCCCACGCCGCCCAGCCCGCCGCCCGCGCCCTCAGGGACGCAGGCTTCACCGTCCGCACCGTCCTCGGACACGACGCCGCCGACGCCCTGCGACGCGCCCGCGAGGCCGTCGCCGCGGGCACCGGAGCCCTGGTCGCCGTCGGAGGCGACGGCATGGTCTCCCTCGCGCTCCAGGCCGTCGCCGGTACCCGTACCCCCCTCGGGGTCGTCGCCGTCGGCACCGGCAACGACTTCGCCCGCACCCTCGGCCTGCCGGTCCGCGACCCCGGCGCCGCGGCACGGCTGGCCGCCCGGACCATCAAGGGCGCGGGGCCCCGCGCCATCGACCTCGGCCGCGTCACCGGCGGCACCCGCACCCGCTGGTACGGCACCGTCCTCGCCTCCGGCTTCGACTCCCGCGTCAACGACCGGGGCAACCGCATGCGCGTCCCCGCCGGCCGCTTCAAGTACGACCTCGCGATCCTGGCCGAGCTTGCCGGCTTCCGGCCTGTCCCGTACCGCCTCACCCTCGACGGCGACCAGGTCGTGGAGGTCGACGCGACTCTCGTCGCCGTCGGCAACGGCAGCTCCTACGGCGGCGGCATGCGCATCTGCGCCGAGGCCCGCACCGACGACGGACTGCTCGACGTCACCGTCGTCGGCGACTGCGACCGCATCACCCTGATCAAGGTCTTCCCCCGCGTCTACAAGGGCACGCACCTCAGCCACCCCAAGGTCACCACCTACCGGGCCCGCTCACTCACCCTCGAGGCCCCCGGTACCACCGGGTACGCCGACGGAGAACCCCTCGGTCCGCTGCCCCTCACCGTGGAATGCGTCCCCGGCGCCCTGCGCGTCCTCGCCCCCGGAACAAGCCCCTCCGCTTCCCCTCGATAAAGATCGCGTCGCTGTCACAGGGGGCGGGTAGGCTCGACAACAAGATGACAGAGGACCTCACACCAGCCCAGGCGTACGCGGCCGCCCTCGCCCGCAACGCCGAGCAGGCCACCGCGCTGGCCCCCTTCCGCGAGATGTACGAGTTCGGCCTCGACCCCTTCCAGATCGAGGCGTGCAAGGCACTCGAGGCGGGGAAGGGCGTGCTCGTGGCAGCGCCCACGGGCTCCGGCAAGACCATCGTCGGCGAGTTCGCCGTCCACCTCGCCCTCACCCAGGGCCGCAAGTGCTTCTACACGACACCCATCAAGGCGCTGTCGAACCAGAAGTACGCCGACCTCGTCAGACGGTACGGCGCCGACAAGGTCGGCCTCCTCACCGGTGACAACAGCGTCAACGGCGACGCGCCGATCGTGGTCATGACCACCGAAGTCCTCCGCAACATGCTGTACGCGGGATCCCAGGCCCTCTCCGGCCTCGGCTACGTGGTCATGGACGAGGTCCACTACCTCTCCGACCGCTTCCGCGGCGCCGTCTGGGAGGAAGTGATCATCCACCTCCCCGAATCGGTCACCCTCGTCTCGCTCTCCGCGACCGTGTCGAACGCCGAGGAGTTCGGCGACTGGCTCGACACCGTCCGCGGCGACACCGAGGTCATCGTCTCCGAGAGCCGCCCCGTCCCCCTGTGGCAGCACGTCCTCGCCGGACGCCGGATGTACGACCTCTTCGAGGAGGAGACCGACCACGGAGGCCGCGGCGCGTCCCGGCGCGAGGTCAACCCCGACCTCCTCCGCCTCGCCCGCACCGAGAACACGCGCACGTACAACCCGCGCGAGCGGCGGCGCGGCAAGATGGTCCGCGAGGCCGACCGCGAGCGCGAGCGCCGCCAGCGCACCCGCATCTGGACCCCCGGCCGCCCCGAGGTCATCGAGCGCCTCGACGCCGAGGGACTCCTGCCCGCCATCACCTTCATCTTCAGCCGCGCCGGCTGCGAGGCCGCCGTCCAGCAGTGCCTCTACGCCGGACTCCGCCTCAACGACGACGAGGGACGCCGACGCGTCCGCGAGATCGTCGAGGAGCGCACCGCCTCCATCCCGGGCGAAGACCTCCACGTCCTCGGCTACTACGAGTGGCTCGAAGCCCTGGAGCGGGGCATCGCCGCCCACCATGCCGGCATGCTCCCGACCTTCAAGGAAGTCGTCGAGGAACTCTTCGTCCGCGGCCTCGTCAAGGCGGTCTTCGCCACCGAGACCCTCGCGCTCGGCATCAACATGCCCGCGCGCACCGTCATCCTGGAAAAGCTCGTCAAGTGGAACGGCGAGCAGCACGCCGACATCACCCCCGGCGAGTACACGCAGCTCACCGGCCGCGCCGGACGCCGTGGCATCGACGTCGAGGGCCATGCCGTTGTCCTCTGGCAGCGCGGCCTCGACCCGGAGCACCTGGCCGGGCTCGCCGGCACCCGCACGTACCCCCTGCGCTCCAGCTTCAGACCCTCGTACAACATGGCGGTCAACCTCGTCGACCAGTTCGGCCGGCACCGCTCCCGCGAACTCCTCGAAACCTCCTTCGCCCAGTTCCAGGCCGACCGCTCCGTCGTCGGCATCTCCCGGCAGGTGCAGAGGAACGAGGAGGGGCTTGAGGGCTACCGCGAGGGCATGACCTGCCACCTCGGCGACTTCGAGGAGTACGCGCGGCTCCGCCGCGACCTCAAGGACCGCGAGACCGAACTGGCCAAGCAGGGAGCCGCCCAGCGCCGCGCCCAGGCCGCCGGCTCCCTGGAGAAGCTCAAGCCCGGCGACGTCATCCACGTCCCCACCGGCAAGTTCGCCGGACTCGCCCTGGTCCTCGACCCCGGCATCCCGGCGGGCCGCACCAACGGCCACCGCGGCTTCGAGCACCACGACGGACCACGCCCCCTCGTCCTCACCGCCGAACGGCAGGTCAAGAGGCTCGCCTCGATCGACTTCCCCGTTCCCGTCGAGGCGCTGGAGCGCATGAGGATCCCCAAGTCCTTCAACCCGCGCTCCCCGCAGTCCCGCCGCGACCTCGCCTCCGCGCTGCGCAGCAAGGCCGGACACATCAACCCCGAGCGCCACCAGAAGCAGCGCTCCGCCGCCGCCGACGACCGCGAGATCGCCCGGCTGCGCACCGAGATCCGCGCCCACCCCTGCCACGGCTGCGACGAGCGCGAGGACCACGCCCGCTGGGCCGAGCGCTACCACCGCCTCCAGCGCGACACCCAGCAGCTGGAGCGGCGCATCGAAGGCCGCACCAACACCATCGCCCGCACCTTCGACCGGATCGTCGCACTCCTCACCGAGCTCGACTACCTCCGCGGCGGAGAGGTCACCGACAACGGCAAGCGGCTCGCCCGGCTCTACGGCGAACTCGACCTGCTGGCCAGTGAATGCCTCCGCGACGGCGTGTGGGAAGGCCTCTCCCCGGCCGAACTGGCCGCGTGCGTCTCCGCGTTGGTGTTCGAGGCGCGCCAGTCCGACGATGCCGTCGCACCCAAGCTGCCCGCCGGCAACGCCAAGGCGGCGCTCGGCGAGATGGTCAGGATCTGGGGCCGGCTCGACGCGCTCGAAGAGGAGTTCAAGATCAACCAGGCGGAGGGGGTCGGCCAGCGCGAGCCCGACCTCGGATTCGCCTGGGCCGCCTACCAGTGGGCCTCCGACAAGAGCCTCGACGAGGTGCTGCGCGAGGCCGAGATGCCCGCCGGTGACTTCGTCCGCTGGTGCAAGCAGGTCATCGACGTCCTCGGACAGGTCGCGGCGGCGGCGCCCAGGGAGAACAGCACCGTCGCCAAGAACGCCCGCAAGGCCGTGGACGCGCTGCTGCGGGGTGTCGTCGCGTACAGCTCGGTGGGCTGACGGCGTTCCTTCCCCTCTTCTCCGGCGAGTGCCCGTGGCGATCAGGCCACGGGCACTCGGCGTTGCCAGGCATTCGATCGTCGTTGTCCACAGGTGGTTGTCCACAGGGGTGGCGCGGGTCGGTCCCCTTCCGCTTGCATGGACTCACAAGCAGGGCAGGCACGTTGGGGAGGGGACTCGCATGACCACGCAAGCCGGTCATCCGCACGCCGGAACACGCGGTGGCGCCGCACCGCCGTCACCGGCCGTCGCGGAAGGCCCCCGAGGAGTACCGCTCCTCGGCAGCCTGCCCGCCTTCGGCAAGGACCCGCTCGGCTTCTTCGAACAGCTCCGGGACCGCGGCGACATCGTCCGCTGGCGCTTCGGGCGGAAGCCCTCCCTCTTCATCGCCCACCCCGACACCGTCGGCGAACTCCTCACCGAGGTCGAGCGCAGCTTCGACCAGCCCGACCTCGGCATCGCCTTCCGCACCCTCCTCGGCAACGGCGTCATCGTCTCCAAAGGAGCCGACTGGCGACGCAAGCGCTCCCTGGTGCAGCCCTCCGTGCGCCCCAAGCAGGTCCGCTCCTACGCGGCGACCATGACCGAGTGCGCCGTCGCCCTCGCCGACCGGTGGGCCGACGGGCAGGAGATCGACATCAAGAAGGAGATGGCCGCCCTCACCCAACTCATCGCCGTCCGCACCATCTTCGGCGTCGACACCGCCGCGGACGCCGAAGCCATCGGGCAGGCCATGGACATCGCGCAGAAGGAGATCGGCGCCGAGTTCAGCGGCATCGGAGCCGTGCTGCCCGACTGGGTCCCGACCCCCGGCCGCGCCCGCATCAAGCGCGCGACCGCCGTCATCGACGCGGAGGTCTCCCGCGTCGTCTCCCGCCACAGGGAAGGGGAGACCGAGCGGCCCGACCTCCTCAGCCGGCTCCTCGCCGCCCGGGACGAGACCGGCGCACCCCTGTCCGACGAGGAGATCCGCGACGAGACCGTCACCCTCTACATCGGCGGCCACGAGACCACCAGCTCCACCCTCGTCTGGGCCTGGTATCTGCTCTCCCGCAACCCCCGGGTCCGCGACACCCTTGCCGAGGAACTCGACCGCGTCCTCGCCGGCCACGAACCGGGCTACGACGACTACGCCTCCCTGACGTACACCCAGGCCGTGATCAAGGAGACGCTGCGGCTCTATCCGACGGTCTGGCTCATCACCGGCCTGGCGAAGGAAGGCGCGACCCTCGGTGGTACGGCCGTCCCCGCCGGCACCCGCGTATGGTCCAGTCAGTGGGCCACCCACCGTGACCCCCGCTGGTACGGCGACGCGGAAGCCTTCCGCCCCGAGCGCTGGCTCACCCGGGAGGACGGCGAGCCCGCCGAGGAGATACCCGAATACGCCTGGTTCCCCTTCGGCGGCGGCCCGCGCGTCTGCCTCGGCACCCGCTTCGCCCTGGTCGAAGCGGTCCTGGTCCTCGCGGTGCTCGCCCGCCGCTACCACCTGGACCTCACCACGGGCGACATCCGCCCGGTCCCGAGCCTGACCCTCCAGCCGGACCGCGACGTCCTGGCCACGGTACGAGCGCGGGGCTGAGGAGGGCTCGTCCCCCTCTCACCAGACCTCACCGGCACAGACCCGGCCGGCAGCCCCGGTGCCCGGACCGGCGACCGCCGCCCTGGACGGCCCCCGCCTCAGTTCTCCTGTTCGCGCTCCACCTGGTCGTTCCAGTCGCGCTTGATCGCGCGCCATGCCTCGTCCGACTTCCCCAGGCGCCAGTAGCCCGAGATCGAGAGGCGCTCGCGCGGCACGCCCCGGTCGAGCCGCAGGTGCCGGCGGAGTTCCTTCACGAAGCCCGCTTCGCCGTGGACGAAGGCGTGCACGTCGCCCGCCGGGAAGTCCAGGGCCTGGACGGCCTCCACCAGGGCCTCGCCCGCCGGGCGGTCGCCGCGGTGGAGCCAGGTGACGTCGACGCCCGCCGCCGTCGCGAACTTCTGCTCCTCGGTCGCGTCCGGGACCTCCACGAACGCGTGCACCCGCGTGCCGGCGGGCAGCGCCTCAAGGGCCACCGCGATCGCCGGCAGCGCGCTCTCGTCGCCCGCCAGGAGATGCCAGTCCGCCGCCGGGTCCGGCGTGTAGCCGCCGCCCGGGCCCAGGAACCGCACCGTCTCGCCCGCCGTGGCCCGCGCCGCCCACGGGCCCGCGAGGCCCTCGTCGCCGTGGACCACGAAGTCGACGGTCAGCTCCCGGTGCACCGGGTCCCACGCCCGCACCGTGTACGTCCGCGTCGTCGGCCACTGGTCGCGGGGGAACTCCGCCCGGATCCGCTCCATGTCGAACGGTTCCGGGTAGGCGACACCCTCCGGGGCGAACAGGAGCTTCACGTAGTGGTCGGTGTAGGCGCCGACCTCGAAGGCATCGAGACCGGGTCCGCCGAGGACGACCCGCACCATGTGCGGAGTGATGCGCTCGGTGCGCACCACACGTGCTTCGGTGGCCTTCGGTGCCTTGCGGGCCGGCTGCTCTGCCACGAGGTGCTCTCCTGAGTCGATGTACTTAGGTATGCCTAAGCTAGCATCCCGGCGCGCGGTCGACCCAGTGCCGCCCGCCCCCAGTACCCCGGCCCGTCCCGTTCAGCGGTCCAGGACCGGCAGCAGCCGCCCGATCGCTCCGCCGAGGCCCCAGCGCTTCACCAGCGCGTCCAGGGCCGCCGGGTCACGCGGAGCCGTCGGCAGGGCAGCGTCGAACTCCGGCAGCGGTACGTCTCCGGCGACCCGCACCACCGTCGGGGCGACGTCCAGGTACGCGGCCGCCTCCACGATCCCGCGGCGCTTGGCCGGTGTCAGCTTCGACGTCCGGTCCTCCGCCGCCGCCCGTACTCCCGCCAGGTCCCCGTACTCCGTGATCAGCTGCGCCGCCGTCTTCTCGCCGATGCCCTTCACGCCGGGCAGGCCGTCGCTGGCGTCCCCGCGCAGCGCCGCGAAGTCCGCGTACTGGTCGGGGCGCACGCCGTACTTCGCGCGGATCAGTTCCGCGTCCACCAGGTCGCAGTCGCCGACGCCCTTGCGCGGGTACAGCACCCGTACGCCCCGCGCGTCGTCCACCAGCTGGAACAGGTCCCGGTCGCCGGTGACGATGTCCACCGGCCCTCCGGCGCGGCCCGCCAGTGTCCCGATCACGTCGTCCGCCTCGTACCCCGCCGCTCCGATCCGGGCGATGCCGAGGGCCGCGAGCACCTCCTCGATCACCGGCACCTGCGGGGACAGCGTGTCCGGGATCTCCTCCTCGTCCGGACCGGTCTCCGTCTCGACGGCGACCCGGTGGGCCTTGTACGAGGGGATCAGGTCCACCCGCCACCGCGGCCGCCAGTCGTCGTCCCAGCAGGCCACCAGGTCGTCGGGGCGGTGGTCCTGCACGAGCCGCGTGATGAAGTCGAGGAGCCCGCGCACGGCGTTCACCGGCGAGCCGTCGGGGGCCCGCACGGAGTCCGGGACGCCGAAGTAGGCGCGGAAGTAGAGGCTGGCGGTGTCGAGGAGCATCAGGCGTCGAGTCACCTCTGTGATTTTAGGGCTCGGCCCGCCTCGGGGCGCTGGAGCCCGGCCCGCCGGCCTCCGGGACGCGCGGGAGCCGGACCCGGCCGTCTCCGGTCCCTTGAGCCCGGTCCGCCGGCCTTTGGGACGCGCGGGAGCCGGACCTGCCCGCCCCCGGTCCCTTGAGCCCGGCCCGCCCGCCTCCGGGACGCGCGGGAGCCGAAGCCGCCCGCCCCGGTCCCTTGAGCCCGGCACGCCCCGGCATCCGGCTCCCTTGTATCCCGTACGTGACCCCCGTCACCTTCGCGTTTCCGTCCGGTGAAGCCGGGCAGGCGCGTGCCCGGAGCGGAACCCGGTACGGGATTCAACTAAGAAATCCCCTTACGCGACGGGCCCGCGGGCCGATCCCGCCCGCTCCACGGCCCGGCCGCGCGGGGGTGGCGGGGGCCGTTCTCGTTGCTACCCGTGAGGTATATGTGTCCAGGCTGCAGGCCGACCACCTGTTCAAGGTGTTCGGCAGACGACCCGACGAAGCCGTCCGCAGGCTCGCCGACGGTGCCGACCGCGAAGAGCTGCGCGCCGAGGGGACGACAGCGGCCGTCGTGGACGCCGGTTTCACCGTCGAGCCCGGTCAGATCTTCGTCGTGATGGGGCTCTCCGGGTCCGGCAAGTCCACTCTCCTGCGGATGCTCAACGGCCTGCTCGAACCCACGGCCGGCCGGGTCCTCTTCGACGGCCGTGACCTCACCGCGCTCTCCCCCCGCGAGCTGCGCACCGTCCGCTCCACCAAGATCAGCATGGTCTTCCAGCACTTCGCGCTCTTCCCGCACCGGAACGTCCTGGAGAACGCCGCCTACGGCCTGGAGGTCCAGGGCGTGCCGCGCGCCGAGCGGGAGACCCGGGCCACCGAGGCCCTCGAACTGTGCGGCCTCGCCGGCTGGGAGAAGTCCTGGCCCGACGAGCTCTCCGGCGGGATGCAGCAGCGGGTCGGTCTGGCCCGCGCCCTCGCCACCGACGCCGACCTGCTCCTCATGGACGAGTCCTTCAGCGCACTCGACCCGCTCATCCGCCGCGACATGCAGGACCAGCTCCTCGTCCTCCAGCAGCGGCTGAAGAAGACCATCGTCTTCATCACCCACGACCTCAACGAGGCCATGCGCCTCGGCGACCGGATCGCCGTCATGCGCGACGGCCGGATCGTGCAGCTCGGCACCGCCGAGGACATCCTCGTCCGGCCCGCCGACGACTACGTCGCCTCCTTCATCCAGGACGTCGACCGTTCCCGGGTACTCACCGCCTCCGCCGTGATGACCGGCGGCGCCGTCCCGGACGACTGCCCCGCCGACTGCCTCTGCCAGGCCGTCGGACCCGACACGCTCGTCGCCGACCTGTGCGCCGTCGCGGCCCGCGCCCCGCACCCCGTGACCGTGAAGGACTCCGACGGCACCGTCCTCGGAGTCGTACCGCGGGAACGGCTCCTCGCCGCCATGGGCGGTCTCACCGGTGAAGGGGTGACCGCCCGTGCCTAGGCTTCCGCTCGGCGAGTGGGTCGACGGTTCCGTCGACTGGCTCCAGGCCCAGTTCTCCTGGCTCTTCGACGCCGTCAGCACCGGTGTCACCGGCCTCTACGACGGTATCGACGCCGTCCTGTCGGCGCCCCAGCCGCTGCTCTTCGCGGGCATCCTCGCCGTCGTCGCCTGGTGGCTGCGCGGTCTCGCCGCAGGTGTCCTCGCCTTCGGCGGGTTCGCGCTCGTCGACTCCGTCCAGCTGTGGGACGAGGCGATGGCGACGCTCTCGCTCGTCCTCGTCGCCACCCTGGTCACCCTGGTGATCGCCGTACCGCTCGGCATCTGGGCGGCCCGTTCGGACACCGTCAGCGCCGTGCTGCGGCCGGTCCTCGACTTCATGCAGACCATGCCGGCGATGGTCTACCTCATTCCCGGCATCATCTTCTTCGGCGTCGGCGTGGTGCCCGGCATCATCGCCACCATCGTCTTCGCGCTGCCCCCGGGCGTCCGCATGACCGAGCTGGGCATCCGTCAGGTCGACGGCGAACTCGTCGAGGCCGCCGAGGCCTTCGGCACCACCCCGCGCAACACGCTGCTGCGCGTCCAGCTCCCGCTCGCCCTGCCGACGATCATGGCCGGCGTCAACCAGGTCATCATGCTGGGCCTCTCCATGGTCGTCATCGCCGGCATGGTCGGCGGCGGCGGGCTCGGCGGTGCGGTCTACCGGGCCATCGGCAACGTCGACATCGGCCTCGGCTTCGAGGCGGGCGTCTCCATCGTCGTCCTCGCCATGTACCTGGACCGGATGACCGGCGCCCTCGGCCGCCAGGTCTCCCCGCTGGGCCGCCGCGCCGCCGCCAAGGCCCGCGCCGCGCTGAGCGCGAAGCGGCCCGGCGCGAAGCTCTGGGCCCACCGCCCGCAGCCCGTCACCGCCCTCGTCGGGGTCGTCGTCCTCGCCCTCGTCGCCGCTGGTACCGGCTTCCTCGGCGGCTCCGGCGTCACCTCCACCACGGCGTCGGGGCCGAACAGCGGCCACGGCAAGAAGATCAGCATCGGCTACATCCCCTGGGACGAGGGCATCGCCTCCACATACCTCTGGAAGGAGCTCCTGGAGCGGCGGGGGTACGAGGTCGAGACCAAGCAGCTGGAGGCAGGCGCCCTCTACACGGGTCTGGCCGGCGGGCAGCTCGACTTCCAGACCGACGCCTGGCTCCCCGTCACCCACGCCCAGTACTGGGAGAAGTACAAGAACAAGCTGGAGGACCTCGGCTCCTGGTTCGGCCCCACCTCCCTGGAGCTCTCGGTCCCCTCGTACGTGAAGGGCGTCGACTCCCTCGACGACCTCAAGGGCAAGGCCGGACAGTTCAAGGGCCGGATCATCGGCATCGAACCCAGCGCCGGAATGATGGGCATCCTCAAGGACAAGGTGCTCAAGGAGTACGGCCTCGAGGGCGAGTACAAGGTCGTCGACGGCTCCACGCCCGGCATGCTCGCCGAGCTGAAGCGGGCGTACGAGCGCAAGGAACCCGTCGTCGTCACCCTCTGGTCGCCGCACTGGGCCTACTCCGCCCACGACCTGAAGAAGCTCGCCGACCCCAAGGGCTCCTGGGGCAAGGGCGACGGTGTCCACACGCTCGCCCGTAAGGGATTCACCGGGGACAACCCCGAGGTCGGCGCCTGGCTGAAGAACTTCTCGCTCACCGAGAAGCAGCTCACCGACCTGGAGGCCGTCATCCAGGAGACCGGCAAGGGCAAGGAGCAGCAGGCCGTCCGCGACTGGCTTGACCGGAACCCCGGTCTCGCCGAGAAGCTCGCTCCGCAGTAACAGCCGGGGGACGGCCGACTGCTGTCCGAAAAGGGGTGGTCGCCGAACGTGTTCGGCGACCACCCCTTTTCGTCACGACGCGAAACCCCGCCCCAAAGCTGCGTAAGGTTCAGGTAACCGCCCGGTACGGGTACGCACGAGACACGAGGGAGGGAGCCGGCATGGACGAGAAGGAATCAGCCCGTGTGGGCGCGGCCGTCAAGAGGCGACGCAGAGCGCTCCAGCTCACCCTGGCCGTCGTCTCCTCCCGCAGCGGTCTCTCCGTGCCCTTCCTCAGCCAGGTCGAGAACGACCGGGCCCGCCCCAGCCACCGCTCCCTCGAACTCGTCGCCGAGGCCCTGGAGACGACGGCGGGCGAGCTCCTCGCCGCCGCCGAGGCCTCCCGTACCGTCGACGTCGTACGGTCGGAGGACGCCTCCCCGGCCCTGCCCCCGGGCGTCCGGCAGCTCGTCCGCGGCCGCCACCAGCTGCACGCCCTGGAGTTCACCGGCGAGCAGGACGCGGGGCGCGAGTTCCAGCACCGGAACGACGAGCTGCTGTACGTGGCCGACGGCGCCGCCGAGGTCGAGGCCGAGGGCCGCGCGCACCGGCTGGGCCGCGGGGACACCCTCTACCTCTCCGGCGGGGTACGGCACCGCTGGCGGGCCACCGAACCCGGCACGCGCCTGCTCGTCGTCGCCGTCGCCGACCACGTCGAGGCCGAGGTGGAATGAGGCCTGCCGCCATGCGAGGACCCGCCACGACGTGGGCCACGCCTCGATGGGGCCGCGTCCCCAAGGACGGCCCCGCCGCGAGGAGGCCTCACCGCAGTGACGGCCCCGCCACGATGACGGCCCTGCCACGATGACGGCCTCGCCGCGATGAGGGTCGTCTCCCTCGTGCCGTCCCTCACCGAGGCCGTCGCCGTCACCGCGCCCGGTCTGCTGGTCGGCGCCACCGACTGGTGCAGCCACCCCGCCGACCTCGACGTCGTCCGGATCGGCGGCACCAAGAACCCGGACGTTCCCGCCATCGTCGCCCTCCGCCCCGACCTCGTCCTCGCCAACGAGGAGGAGAACCGCGCCCCCGACCTCGCCGCCCTGCGGGCCGCGGGACTCGACGTCCTCGTCACCGGGATCCGGACCCTCGACGAGGGCCTGCGGGAGCTGGAGCGGGTCCTCGACGCCTGCGGCGCGCCCCGCAGGCCCCGGTGGCTCGACGAGGCCGAGGCGGCATGGGAGGCGGTCACCCCGGACGCGACTCGCGGAGGACCGCCGACCGCCGTCGTCCCGATCTGGCGCCGCCCCTGGATGGTGCTCGGCCGTGACACCTTCGCCGGCGATCTGCTCGCCCGCCTCGGGGTGCGCAATCTGTACGCCGGCCACCCGGAGCGCTATCCGCGCATCCCGCTCGACGAGCTCCGCGCCGCCGCCCCCGACCTGGTCGTCCTGCCCGACGAGCCGTACCGCTTCACGCGGGACGACGGCCCCGAGGCCTTCCCCGGGACCGCCGCCGCCCTCGTCGACGGGCGTCTGCTCACCTGGTACGGACCGTCCCTGGCCGAGGCGCCGCAGGCACTGGCGCGGGCCCTGCGAGCAGCGCACCGCTGACCAGACCGCGCAGGGTGTGCCGCCCGGCCACCAGCCAGGCCGCGACGAGGAACACGTACAGGCCGACCGCCAGCCAGCGGAAGACGGCGAGTCCGGTGTGCTGGGCGAGGCCCTCGGCGCCGGTCACGCACGTCCCGACGGGGAAGGTGAACGCCCAGAAGGTCATCGCGAAGCCCATGCCCTGCAGGCGTGCCCGCAGCACCATCGCCCCGGCGAGTGCCAGCCACAGCAGGGCGAAGCCCATGACGGGCACCCCGTAGAGGACGGCGAAGGCGGCGAAGCCGTGCGCGTACGGGGCGGGCAGGACGCCCGGCGCCACGTCGGCGAAGTTGTTCGCGGCGGTCGTCGACTGGCCGAGCGGGCCGAGGACGAGGAAGAGGGTGGGGGTGAGCGCGAGCGGCAGCGGCCCGCCGGTCACGAGCCGGCCGAACACCAGCGGCAGCATGACCAGGGTCGCGAGCAGGCTCACCCCGAACATCGCCCAGCAGGCGATGAGGAGCGTCTCCTGGGCCTGCCCGGCGGGCAGATGGGGTACGAGCAGCGGGCCGAGGGCGGCGGACACCATGGGGGCGACGACCGGAAGCAGCCAGACCGGCGACGCGCTCTCGATCCGGTGGTGGACCACCATCAGGTACGGGACGGCCACCGCGGCCGCGAGGCCGACGACCGTGCCGGCGGTGAACAGGACGGTGTCGAGCGCCACGGCCACCGGAAGGCCTGTCCAGTCCCGGCCCACGATCATCGCCCCGCCGCCGACCGCGAGCAGGGCCATCGAGAGACAGCCGTAGAACGGTGCCACGGCGGGGTCCAGGAGGTGGGCGCGGGCCTGGTCGCGGTGGCGGAGCCAGTGCACCGCCCGGGCGCCGACCAGGACGAGCAGCATCGTGAACGACAGCGCCCAGACCGCCGCGCAGAACGTACGGAGGCCGGGGACGTGCGGGGAGAGCCCGGCACCGGCGTTGGCCACGATGGCCGTGCCCATCACGGACGCGTACCAGTTGGGTCCGAGGTGACGGACGGAACGGGCCGGGGAAGCGGCCGACCGGGTGCCGGGGGTGGTGGCGCCGAGGGCCGGACGAGAAGGTGCGAGGCTTGCCATGGCTCCACCGTCGCCCCGTCTTCCGGCCCCCACCAGGGATCATGCGGCTATGACGTCATAAGCTGGCTTTATGAGCGGACAGAAGCGGGGCGGTGACACGTACGGGGGTGACCCGCGCGACGCCGAGGCGTACGGCGGCGCGGTCAGGGCACAGCTCCACCACCGGGTCCCGGACCTCGGCGCGCTCGAACTGCTCCTCGCCGTCGCCCGGCACGGCAGCCTCGGTGCCGCCGCCCGCGAGGTCGGCATCACCCAGCCCGCCGCGAGCAGCCGCATCCGCTCGATGGAGCGGCAGCTCGGCGTGGCCCTGGTCGACCGCTCGCCGCGCGGCTCACGGCTCACCGACGCCGGTGCGCTCGTCACGGACTGGGCGCGGCGGATCGTGGAGGCGGCGGAGGCCTTCGACGCGGGCGCCCAGGCGCTGCGCGGGCGGCGGGACTCACGGCTGCGGGTGGCCGCGTCCATGACGATCGCCGAGTACCTGCTGCCGGGCTGGCTGATCGCACTGCGCGCCGACCGCCCCGACACGGCCGTGTCACTCCAGGCCGGCAACTCGGCGGTGGTCGCGGAACGGCTCCTGGCGAACGAGGCGGACATCGGTTTCGTGGAGGGGCTCGCCGTGCCCGACGGTCTCGACGGGGTGGTCGTCGCACACGACCGGCTCGCGGTCGTCGCCGCCCCCTCGCACCCATGGGCGCGCCGCCGGGGCCCACTGGACCCGGCGGAGCTGGCCGCGACCCCACTGGTCCTGCGGGAACGCGGCTCCGGCACCCGGCAGGTCCTGGACGCGGCGCTCTCCGCCCACGGCGGCCTCGCGCAGCCGCTCCTCGAACTAGCCTCCACGACGGCGGTGAAGGCGGCCGCGGTGAGCGGCGCCGGCCCCGCGGTCCTCAGCGAACTGGCCATCGCCGAGGAACTGGCCTCCCGCCGCCTGGTGGCCATTCCGGTGGCAGGAGTCCTCCTCCGCCGCGACCTCCGCGCGGTCTGGCCCACCGGCCACCGCCCCACGGGCCCGGCCCGCGACCTCCTGTCCCTGACACGCGGCTAGGGGGTGTCTGCCCCGCGCTCGGCCACCTCCGTCAGAGATCCGAGGCCCGGAACGTCACCCGGCCGTTGACCGCCGTCAGCCGGACCGGCACGTCCGACAGCTCCGTCGGCGCGGTCGTCAGAGGATCGGCGGCCAGTACCGTCAGGTCCGCCCGGAAGCCAAGCGCGAGACGCCCCGCCTCATGCTCCTCGCCCGCCGCGTACGCCGGCGCCGTCGTCATGCCCCGCAGCGCCTCCAGGGCCGACAGCGCCTGCTCGGGTCCGTGCGGTGCCTGGCCGAGATCACGGCTCGGACGCCGGTGCCTGGCCCCGGCCATCACACCGAGCGGCGGGAACGGCGCGATCGGCCAGTCCGAGCCGAGGACCACCGTGGCCCCGGCGTCCACCAGGTCCCGGCACCGCCACGCGCGCGAGGCACGCTCCTCGCCGAGCCTGCGCGACCAGTTGTCGGTGTGGTCGGCGCGGGTGAAGTCACAGCAGTGCGTGGGCTGCATCGACGCGAGGACACCCAGGTCGGCGAAGCGCCGCAGGGTGTCGTCCGGCACGGTCTCGATGTGCTCGACCCGGTGCCGCACCTCGGCCCCGCCGGTGGCCCGCGCCTTCTCGACGGAGTCGAGGACGTGCCGCACGGCCGCGTCGCCGATGGCGTGCGTCGCGGTCGGGACCCCCGCCCGGTGCAGCTCGCCGACGATGTGGGTGTACGCGGCCGGGTCCGGCCAGAACGCGTGCGTGGACTCGCCGTGGCAGTCGGGGCGCTCCAGCCACGCGGTGCCGTTGTCGATGGTCCCGTCCATGAAGAGCTTCACCCCCGCGACCCGCCACAGCGCCCCGCCCGTGCCCTGCTGCGCGATCAGGGCCCGTACGCCGTCCGCGTCGGTGCCGGGCTGGCACCAGGGCGCCACCCGGAGCCGCAGCGGCAGTTCACCGGCCGCGTCGAGCTCTCCGTACAGCGCGAGGCTCTCGCCGTTGGCGTCCATGGCATGACCGCCGGTGAGCCCTGCCGCCGCCATGGACCGCAGCGCCGCCGCGAGCCGCTCCCGACTCTCCTCGCGCGTCGGTCTCGGGGCGACCCGCTCGACCAGCTCGCAGGCGGCGTCCTCCTGGAGCAGCCCGGTCGGGCGCCCGTCCGCGTCGCAGACGACCTCGGCGGACGCCTGGTCGAAGGTGCGGGGCCCGTCGACCCCGGCGAGTTCGAGCGCGCGCCGGCTGGCGAGCGCCGAGTGGGCGTCGAAGAGCAGCAGGAACGCCGGGACTCCGTCGAGCACGGCGTCGAAGGGCGCGATCCCGACGGGCCGGTCGCCGAAGACGTTCGGGTCGAGGCCCCAGCCGAAGAGCCACGCGCCCCGGTCGAGGCTCCGTACCTCGAGGGCGAGGGCCTCCCGTACGTCGTCGAGGTCCGCGCAGTACGACAGGTCGAGGCCGTGGGTCAGTTCGGCGCCGGAGACCGGGTGCACGTGTCCGTCGACGAGACCGGGGGTGACCACGGCGCCCTTGAGGTCGACGACGGTCGTGCCGGGTCCCGCGAGCGCGCGGATCTCGCGGTCGTCGCCCAGGGCGCCGATCCGGCCGTCCTCGGAGACGGCGAGCGCGGTCTCGGGCAGGAACGCCCCCGTGCCGGGGTCGAGGAGACGGGCGGAGAGCAGGACGAGTGGGGTGCGCACGGTGGCTCCAGGGAGGGAACGGGGGAGAGGGCGGGGGCGGGGGTGTGGGTGGGGTCAGGCGGGGTCGGCGGGCGACGCGGGTACGTCGCCGGGTTCGGATGCCGGTACGTCGCCGGGCCCCAGCCGCGGCACGTCCGCGGGTTCCGGGTGTTCCACCGGTTCCGTGGCGTCCGCGGGCACCACCGGTTCCATGGCCTCCGTGGCGTCCGCGGGTTCCGCCGGTGTCGGTACCTCCGTCAACGTGCCGTGCGGCAGGCCGAGTACGCGTTCCGCCGTGGTGACGGCCATGCGGGTCACCGCCGCCGGGCGGTTGCTCCGGTCGGTGTTGGCGTGGGCGCCGAGGCCGTCGATCACCACCAGGATCTGGATGGCGGCGGCGCGCGGATCGTCCGTCCGGAACTCGCCCCGCTCGACGCCCTCCCGGATCAGCGTCTCCAGACGGTCGTCGGAGGCGAGTTCCTGTTCGGCGACCCGGTCGCGCAGGACGGGCCGGTATCGGCTGAGGTGCCGGGCGTTGATCCAGAGGCGGCTGATGTCGTCGTACGCCGCACCCGCCGAGAGGGCGAAATACCGCGCGAGGTACTGGATCGGGGTGCCGTGGGAGCGGTCGGCGGGCAGCAGGGCGTCGAGCTCGCCGGTGGCGGCCACGCTGAACGCCTCGCCCACCAGATCCTCCGCCGAGGGGAAGTAGTGGCTGATGAGACCGGGGCGGACGGCGAGCTCCTCGGCGATCCGCCGCAGGGTGACGCACTCGAGCCCCTCGGTCAGGGCGACGCGTGCCGCGGTCTCCACGATCTCCGCCCGCCGGGCTTCCGGGGATTTCCGAACTCGCTTGCGCTGGACGCTTGACGACATACCCCGGATGCTATTGAGTGTGCGACCAATAAGCAACCAGGTGGGCACGACACGCATCCGGAGGGCCGCATGGCTTCCACGATCCCCGACCCGCACCCAGGCTCCCCGGGCGCCCAGGTCACCGCGCCGACCGCCGACCGGCCCGGCCGCATCGAGGCCCACGGCATCGACCACATCCCCGAGACCGAGCGCCACGGACACCCCCGTGAGCTCTTCTCCGTCTGGGCCGCCGCCAACGTCAACTACCTCAGCCTCGTCATCGGCGGCGCCCTCGTCCTCATGGGCCTGAGCCTCGGGCAGGCCCTCGCCGTGATCGTCATCGGCAACCTCTTCTGGCTGCTCACCGGCCTCCTCGCCACCTCGGGACCGGCCGCGGGAGCGCCCAGCGAGGTGATCACCAGGGCCATGTACGGGGTCCTCGGCAACCGCGTGAACAACGCGGTCGGCGGCTGGCTCGTCTCCGTCTGCTACTTCGCCCTCAACCTGGCCGCCGCGGCGACCGCCGCCTTCGCGCTCGTCGAGAAGGCCGGCCTCACGGCGAACACCCCCGTCAAGGCGGCCGTCATCGTGGTCATCGCCGCCCTGACACTGGCCATCAGCGTCTACGGGCACGCCCTGATCATCAAGCTGTACCTGCCGATCACCCTGGCCCTCGCCGGGGCCTTCACGGTCGTCGCGTTCGCCGTCCTCCGGCACGCCGACTTCTCGTACGCCCCCGAGGCGTCGCTCACCGGCGTCGACCTCTGGGCGCTCCTCGTCGCGGGCACGGCGATGATCGCCTCGGGCCCCCTCTCGTACACCACGAGTGCCGACTTCTCCCGCTATCTGCCGCGTACGGCCTCCCGGAAGGCGGTCATCGGCTGGACCGCGCTCGGCGCCTTCGTGCCCAGCGTCGTCGTCTGCGCGCTCGGCGCCCTCGCGGCCACCGCCGTCGACATGACCGACCCGCAGACCGCGCTCCAGGAGATACTGCCCGGCTGGTTCGTCCCGGTCTTCCTGCTCGCCCTGGTGCTCGGCACCATCGCCATCAACGCCCTGACCGCGTACAGCGCCGGGCTCGCGCTCCAGGCCGTCGGCCTCCGCATCCGCCGTTCCGTCAGCGTCCTCTTCGACGGTGCCGCCGCCGTCGCCCTGACCCTCTACGGACTGCTCGTCTCCAACTTCCTGGACACCGTCAGCAACGCGCTCCAGGTGATCGTCGTCCTGACCGGACCTCTGATGGCGATCTACGCCACCGACGTCCTGCTGCGCCGGGGCCGCTACGACGGCCTCCAGCTCTCGGACGAAACGTCCGGCAGCCCGTTCTGGTACACGGGGGGCATCAACCCGGCCGGTGCCCTCGCCCTCGTCGTGGGCCTCACCTCCGCCGCCCTCTGCGTCAACACCCTCTACACGGGCCCGGTCGCCACGGCCCTCGGCGGCGTCGACCTCTCCCTTCCGGTCGGCATGATCGTCTCCGCCGCGCTCTACGCCCTGCTCATGCGGAACGACCGCACCCTGCTCGCCGCCCGGGCCGTCGCGTGAACAGCCGTACGACCCTCCGGATCACCGGGGACACGCCCCGGCGGCGCGGCGAGGACCGGGGCCGGCGGGCCCGCGCCGGCATCGCGCGCGCGTGGCGGGTGTACGAGGAACTGTTCGCGACGGTCGCCGCGGGCAACGCCCGGACGCTCGACGTGCCCGCGCTCGCCCTCCGCGCAGCCGACGCGACCCGCGCCTGGGCGCCGGAACTCGTCGAGGAGATGGAAGGGGTCGCCGACGGCGCCGGACTGCCCTTCTGGACGGTCGCCGCGCTCAACGCGCGCACCGAGATCCTCGCCGTGGCCGGGGCGCCCCGCACGGGCGAATGCTCCACCCTCGTCCACGGCGGCCCCCGGACCACCGGCGGCCAGTGCTGGGACTGGCACCAGGAACTCGCCGACGCCTGGCACCTCCAGACCGTCACCGGAGACGTCCAGGGCTTCGCCGGGATCACCGAACACGGCATCCTCGCGAAGATCGGCGTCAACGAGGCCGGTGTGGGCGTGCTCTTCAACATCCTCGGCCACGCGGACGACGCGGCCGGCGGAGTCCCCGTCCACCTGGTGGCCCGTCAGGTGCTCGGCACGGCCGGGTCGTTCGCCGAGGCGGTCGGGATGCTGACCGGCGCCCCCGTCTCGGCCTCCACGGTCATCACCGTGGTGACCGCCGACCGGGCCGCCTCCGTGGAACTCGCCCCGGCCGGCTCGGCCGTGGTCACCCCGGACGACCGGGGCTGGCTGGTGCGCACGAACCACTTCCTGGCCCCGGCCCTCGCGGCCGCGGAGCTGCGCGGCCGACGGGAGCCGGAGACGTACGACCGCCACCGACTGCTCACGGAACGCGTCCTCGGGCACACCGGTCCGCTCGGCCCCGACGCGCTCGTGCGCCTGCTCGCCGCCCACCGGGACGACGGGGCCGAGGTCTGCTGCCACGCCCCCGCCGGGGGGCACCTGGGCAGCCGCTGGGCGACGCTCGCCACGGTCGCGCTCGATCCGGCCGAGCGCCGCCTCATGGTCCACGACGGGGGACCCTGCACGGCGGGCCCGGAGACCTGGACCCGGATCGAGGCACCGGGCCGCTGAGACGCGGCCCGTCACTCCCGGCGGGTCACCGCCCTCCCGCCGCCTGGACGAGCCTCCGCGTCACGCGCGGGTCACCGCCCTCCCGCCACCTCGATGAGCCTCCGCGTCGCGAGCGGGTCACCGCCCTCCCGCCGCCTCCACGAGCCCCCGCATCACGCGCGGGTCCTCGCCCATCTCCGGGTGCCACTGGACGCCGAGGACCCACGCGGGGGCGGCCAGTTCCACCGCCTCCACCGTGCCGTCCTCCGCGTGGGCCGAGGCCGCGAGCCCCGCGCCCAGGCGGTCCACGGCCTGGTGGTGGTAGGTCGGGACCTCCATGAGCTCGGGCACAAGGGAGGCGTACCGGCTGCCGGGCACCGGCTTCACCGCGTGCCGGCCGATCACCCCGACCGCCTCCACGTGCCCGTCCAGGTGCTGGACGAGCGTCCCTCCGAGGGCCACGTTGAGGAGCTGCATGCCCCGGCAGATGCCGAGCAGCGGGGTCCCGGCGGCGAGGGCGGCGTCGATCAGGGCGAGCTCCCAGGAGTCCCGCTCCCTGGCCGGCGGGCCGGTACGGGGGTCGGGCTCGGCCCCGTACCGTACGGGCTCGACGTCCGCCCCGCCCGCGACGACAAGGCCGTCGAGCCGGGCCACGACCGCCGCGGCCGCCGCCGGCGCGTCCGGCGGCAGCATCACGGCGAGGCCGCCGCTCTCCCGCACGAGCCGCGGGTACGCGGCGGGGAGCAGCGCGGCCCGCATGTCCCACACCCCCCACCGGGCCTGGTCGAGGTAGGTGGTCACGCCGATGAGCGGCTGGGTCACGGAAGGTCCTCCAGTGGCGCGGAGCATCGGTGGGTCAGTCGCGTTCGAGTTCGGCCTCGGCCGCGGCGAGCGCCGCGAACTCCTCCTCGGGCGCACGGGCCACCAGATGCTTCCGACTGTAGAACGCGAAGTAGGCGAGGGCGATCACGTACACCCCGAGCGCCATGAACGCCGCCGTCCGGTCCACCAGGAACGTCGCGACCAGGGCCGACAGGGCGAGCACGAACGCCACGGACGAGGTCACGGTCCCGCCGGGCGTGCGGTACGGCCGGTGAAGGCCCGGCTCGCGGCGCCGCAGCACGATGTGGGAGAGCGCCATCAGGGCGTACGAGATGGTCGCGCCGAACACGGCGATGTTGAGCATCCGGGCCCCGTCCCCCGTCCCGGCCGCGAGCGCGAACCCGATCGCGCCCGGGATGAGCAGCCCCAGGTACGGAGACTTCCGGCGGCTCGTGAGAGAGAGGAAACGCGGGAGGTAGCCGGCCCGCGAGAGGGCGAAGAGCTGGCGCGATCCCGCGTAGATGAGGGAGAAGAAGGAGGCGACGAGACCGGCGAGGCCCGCGTAGTTCACGAACCGGCTGAGCGCCGTCGGCTCCCCGTCGCCCTGGAGCGCCACCACCAGCGGGTTGCCCGCCTCCTGGACGGCGGCCGCGCCGCGCGCCCCGGTCGCGGCGAAGAAGGTCATGACGGCGAGCAGCACCAGGATGCCCATGGAGATCGCGAGCGCCTTCGGCATCGACCGCACCGGGTCCTTCGCCTCCTCGGCGGCGAGCGGCACGCCCTCCACGCCGAGGAAGAACCACATGCCGAAGGGGAACGCGGCCCAGATCCCGAGGAGCCCGAAGGGCAGCCAGGAGTTGGCGCCGAAGGCCTCGCCGTCGACGGGGATGTCGTTCAGACCGTCCACGTGGAAGTCGGTGAACGCGCCGAGCGCGAAGACGACGAGGGCGGCGACGGCGATCGCCGTCACGACGAGACTGAAGCGCAGGGCCTCGCCCACGCCCCACAGGTGGATGCCGATGAAGAGCGCGAAACAGACGAGGTAGACCGGCCAGCCGGACTCCAGGCCGAAGAGGCCGAGGGACTCGACGTAGTCGCCGATGAAGATCGAGATGGCGGCGGGCGCCAGGATGTACTCGATGAGGATCGCGGTGCCGGTGAGGAAGCCGCCCCAGGTGCCGAGCGCCCGGCGGGCGAAGCCGTACCCGCCGCCGGCGGTGGGGAGGATGGCGGACAGTTCGGCGAGCGCGAAGACCAGACAGGCGTACATCGCGCCCATCAGGACGGTGGCGACGGCGAGCCCGCCGAAGCCGCCCTTCGAGAGGCCGATGTTCCATCCGGAGAAGTCCCCGGAGACGACGTAGGCGACGCCGAGCCCGGTGAGCAGCAGCCAGCCGGCGCTGCCGCGGCGCAGCGCGCGGCGCTCCAGATAGTCGTCCTTCGGCGGGGTGGTGCCCCCGGGTGTTCCGCCGGGTGTTCCCCCGGTGGTGTCTTCGAGCGTCATGGCAGCGGCTCCCCGCGACGGGACCAATGGATTGGTCCCATACCTTTGCGGTGCCGATACGGAGTGCGCAACCCCCGTGCGTTACTTTCGGGTTACGCGGCCGAAGCCGGCGTCCCGCCGAGAAACCCGGCGGCGGCGCGGTCGCTCACGTCAGGAACCCCCGCAGCGGCGCGTCAGCGGCGCCTGCGTCACGTCAGAAACCCGCGCAGCAGTGCCGCCGTGCCCGCGCAGTGCTCCCGCATCACCTCGCGCGCCGCGTCCGCGTCACCGTCGAGGACCGCCTCCATCACGGCCGTGTGCTGGTGCTGGGAGTGCTCCAGGTTGCGTACGAGCAGGGGGATGCAGTCCAGGAGATCGTTCACCGTGGCCCGGACCGCCGCGTACTGGGCCGTCAGCGTCGGCGATCCGGAGAGCTCGGCGAGCGTGAGGTGCAGCAGGGTGTCCTGGCGGCGGTAGTCGGCCAGCGGGGCGTCGTGCGTGGCCCCCACCGCGGCCCGCAGCCGCTCGGCGCCCGCCGCGTCGAGACCGTGGGCCGCGCAGAGCCCGGCGGCCCCCACCTCGAGGACCTCACGGAAGCGCAGGGTGTCCTCCATGTCGACCGAGGCGATCCGGCGGCGCAGCTCGTCCTCGTCGGCCGTCTGGACGCGGGGCAGCACGAACGTTCCGCCGTACCGGCCGCGCCGGCTCTCCACGAGGCCCTGTTCCTGGAGGACCTTGAGGACCTCGCGGAGGGTGACCCGGCTGATCCCCATCCGGTCGGCCAGCTCCCGCTCCGCGGGCAGCCGCTCGCCGCCCGGCACGAGCCCGAGCCGTACCACCTGGAGGATCTGCTCCAGGGCCTCCTCGAAGCCGTTGCCCGCCCGCACCGGCCGCAGCACGGGCGTCAGCCGGTCCGCCGATTCACTCGTACTGGCCACGTTCTCGTTTCCCCTTCTCCAGCACTTCCCAAGTAAAGGTCTTCCGCAATACCTTATGACTTCCGGCAGGCCGAAGGAGGAGTAATTCCGTGGCAGACCGCACACCCCCGCTCACCGTCGAGGAGCTCCGCGCCCTCGTCGCGAGCGGCGAGATCGACACCGTGGTCCTGGCCTTCCCCGACATGCAGGGGCGGCTCCAGGGCAAGCGGTTCGCCGCCCCGTTCTTCCTGGACGAGGTACTCGGCCACGGCACCGAGGGCTGCAACTACCTTCTCGCCGTCGACACCGAGATGAACACCGTCGACGGCTACGACATGTCCTCCTGGGACCGCGGCTACGGCGACTTCGCCATGCACCCCGACCTCACCACCCTCCGCCGCCTCCCCTGGAACGAGGCCACCGCCATGGTGACGGCGGACCTGGCCTGGGGCGACGGCACCCCCGTCGTCGCCGCGCCGCGCCAGATCCTCCGCCGCCAGCTGGAGCGCCTCGCGGAGCACGGCTTCACCGCCCACGTCGGCACCGAACTCGAGTTCATCGTCTTCAAGGACAGCTACGAGCAGGCCTGGGACGCCAACTACCGCGGCCTCACTCCCGTCAACCAGTACAACATCGACTACTCCGTCCTCGGTACCGGACGCATCGAACCCCTCCTGCGCCGCATCCGCAACGAGATGACCGGCGCGGGACTCACCGTGGAGTCCGCCAAGGGCGAGTGCAACCCCGGCCAGCACGAGATCGCCTTCAAGTACGACGAGGCCCTCGTCACCTGTGACCGGCATGCCGTCTACAAGACGGGCGCCAAGGAGATCGCCGCCCAGGAGGGCTACTCGCTCACCTTCATGGCGAAGTACAACGAGCGCGAGGGCAACTCCTGCCACATCCACCTCTCCCTGCAGTCCGTCGACGACGCGGGCGTGAACGTGATGGCGGGCGACGACGAGCACGGCATGTCCGAGATCATGCGGCACTTCCTCGCCGGGCAGCTCACCGCCCTCCGCGACTTCTCCCTCCTCTACGCCCCCAACATCAACTCCTACAAGCGGTTCCAGCCCGGCTCCTTCGCCCCCACCGCCGTCGCCTGGGGCCACGACAACCGCACCTGTTCGCTCCGGGTCGTCGGCCACGGCCGCTCCACCCGCTTCGAGAACCGCCTCCCCGGCGGAGACGTCAACCCGTACCTCGCCGTCGCCGCCATGGTCGCCGCAGGACTGCACGGCATCGAGCAGCGCCTCGAACTGCCCCCGCCCTGCGCCGGGAACGCCTACACCGCCGAGTACGCGCACGTCCCCACCACCCTGCGCGAGGCGGCCGAGCTCTGGGAGACCAGCGAGATCGCCAAGGCCGCCTTCGGACCCGAGGTCGTCGCCCACTACCGCAACATGGCCCGCGTCGAACTCGACGCCTTCGACGCCGCGGTGACCGACTGGGAGCTGCGCCGGTCCTTCGAACGCCTGTGATCCGCACCGCCCCGCGAACGCCTGTGATCCGGACCACCCCGCGAACGCCTCTGAGAGGACTGAGTTGCTCCAGGTACTGAACCCGGCGACCGAGGAGCCGGTCGCCACCGTCCCCGCCGCCACCCCCGCCGACATCGACGCCGCCGTCGCGCGGGCCACCGCCGCCCAGCGCGGCTGGGCCGCCGCCGCGCCCGCCGACCGGGCCCGGCTGCTCCGCCGCTTCGCCACGGTCGTCGACGGGCACATCGAGGAACTCGCCCGCCTGGAGGTGACCGAGGCCGGTCACACCATCGGCAACGCCCGCTGGGAGGCCGGCAACGTCCGCGACCTGCTCGACTTCGCCGCCGGGGGAGTGGAGCGCCTCAACGGACGCCAGATCCCGGTGGCCGGCGGCCTCGACATCACGATCCTCGAACCGCTCGGGGTCGTCGGTGTCATCGCCCCCTGGAACTTCCCCATGCCGATCGCCGCCTGGGCCACCGCACCCGCCCTCGCCGCCGGCAACGCCGTCCTCCTCAAGCCCGCCGAGACCACCCCGCTCACCGCGCTCCGCCTCGCCGAACTCGCCCTCGAAGCCGGTCTGCCCGAAGGCCTCTTCCAGGTCCTCCCCGGCACAGGACCGGTCGCCGGCAACGCCCTCGTCGAGCATCCCGGCATCCCCAAGATCGTCTTCACCGGCTCCACCAGGGTCGGAAAGTCGATCATGGCGAAGTGTGCCGACCAGGTGAAGCGGGTCACCCTCGAACTCGGCGGCAAGAGCCCCAACATCGTCTTCGCCGACGCCGACCTGGAAGCCGCGGCCGCGGCCGCCCCGATGGCCTTCCTCGACAACAGCGGCCAGGACTGCTGCGCCCGCACCCGCATCCTCGTCCAGCGGAGCGCGTACGACCGCTTCCTCGAACTCCTCACCCCCGCCATCGAGGAGATCGTCGTCGGCGACCCCGCCGACGAGCGCACCCAGATGGGTCCCCTCATCTCCCGCGCCCAGCTCGACCGCGTCCGCTCCTACGTCACCGACGACCTCACCGGCATCAGGGGCAAGGCCCCCGAAGGACCCGGCTTCTGGTTCCCGCCGACCGTCCTCACCGGCGTACCCGAGGACGCGCCCTGCGCCGTCGAGGAGGTCTTCGGCCCCGTCGCCGTCGTCCTCCCCTTCGAGGACGAGGCCGACGCGATCCGCCTCGCCAACGCCACCGAGTACGGCCTGTCCGGCTCCATCTGGACCCGCGACGTCGGCCGCGCCCTGCGCGCCTCCCGCGCCGTCCGGGCCGGCAACCTCTCCGTCAACTCCCACTCCAGCGTCCGCTACTGGACCCCGTTCGGCGGCTACCAGCAGTCCGGCCTCGGCCGTGAACTCGGCCCCGACGCCCTGACCGCCTTCACCGAAACCAAGAACGTCTTCATCAGCACGGAGGGCCCCGCACTGTGAGCAACGAGATCATCTGCCGCCGCCTGGTCGGCCGCACCGCCGTCATCACCGGAGCCGGCAGCGGCATCGGCCTCGCCACCGCCCGCCGGCTCGCCTCCGAGGGCGCGAACGTCGTCTGCGGCGACATCGACGAGGAGGCCGGAAAGGCCGCGGCCGAGGAGGTCGGCGGCACCTTCGTGAAGGTCGACGTCACCGACCCGGAGGAGGTCGAGACGCTGTTCCGCACCGCCTTCGAGACCTACGGCTCCGTCGACATCGCCTTCAACAACGCCGGCATCTCGCCGCCCGACGACGACTCCATCCTGGAGACCGGACTTGAGGCCTGGAAGCGCGTCCAGGACGTCAACCTCACCTCCGTCTACCTCTGCTGCAAGGCCGCCCTGCCCTACATGCGCCGCCAGGGCAAGGGCTCCATCATCAACACCGCGTCCTTCGTCGCGATCATGGGCGCGGCCACCAGCCAGATCTCCTACACCGCCTCCAAGGGCGGCGTCCTCGCCATGTCCCGCGAGCTCGGCGTCCAGTTCGCCCGCGAGGGCATCCGCGTCAACGCCCTGTGCCCCGGGCCGGTCAACACCCCGCTCCTCCAGGAGCTGTTCGCCAAGGACCCCGAGCGGGCCGCCCGCCGCCTCGTCCACATCCCGGTCGGCCGCTTCGCCGAGGCCGACGAGATCGCCGCGGCGGTCGCGTTCCTCGCCAGCGACGACTCCTCCTTCGTCAACGCGAGCGACTTCCTCGTCGACGGAGGCATCGCGGGCGCGTACGTGACGCCGCTCTAGCTCCCCTCGCTCCCCTCACCCCCCCCCGACAGCCGGGCGTCGCAAGGCGCCCGGCTGTTCCGCGTACCGACCTGGAGAGTGATCATGAACCGCCGACTCCGTACGTCCGCGGCCACCGCCGCGCTCGCCCTCGCCACGACCAGCCTCGTCTCCGGGACCCCGGCCGAGGCGCGACCGCGCGCCTGCCCGACCCTGAAGGTCTCCGAAGGCTGGCACGGCGACAACAAGGCCCGGCTCGACGCGCTGATCGCCGACCACTGCGCCGAGAAGGGGACCGCCCGGACGACGAAGCCCCTGGCGGTCTTCGACTGGGACAACACCGTCATCAAGAACGACGTCGGAGACGCCACCTTCTACTGGCTCCTCCGCAACGACCGCATACGCCCGCCCCGGAACGGCGACTGGGCCGCCACCAGCCGCCACCTCACCCCCGGAGCGGCCGCCGCCCTCGGCGCCGCCTGCCCCACCGGCGTACGCACCCTCCCCACCGCCACCGACACCCGCTGCGCGGACGAGATCCTCTCCGTCTACGGCACGGGAACCACCACCGGCGGCACGGCCGCCTTCGCCGGCTTCGACCACCGTCGCATGGAGCCGCAGTACGCCTGGCTCGCCCAGCTCCTGCGCGGTTGGACCACCCGCCAGGTCGAGTCCTTCGCCGCCGCCGCCCGCGCCGAGAACCTCGCCGCCCCCCAGGGCGCCACCCAACGCGTCGGCACGTCCCAGGTGACCGGCTGGGTCCGCCACTACCCCCAGCAGCGCGACCTGATCCGGACCCTCCAGGACGCCGGCTTCGACGTCTGGATCGTCTCCGCCTCGCCCGAACCCGTCGTCGACGTCTGGGCGAAGGGCATCGGAGTCCACCCCTCCCGTGCCATCGGCATCCGCAACACCACCGAGCACGGCCGCCTCACCGCCCACCTCAAGGGCTGCGGCACCGTACGCGACGGCGAGGACCGGATGATCACCTACATCGACGGCAAGCGCTGCTGGATCAACCAGGAGATCCTCGGCGTCCACGGCCCCGCCTCCGAGCGCGTACAGCCCGCGTCCCGGCGTCAGGTCCTCGCAGCGGGAGACTCCGACACCGACATCTCCTTCCTGCGGGACGCCACAGGGCTGCGCCTGGTCCTCAACCGCAACAAGAACGAACTCATGTGCCGGGCGTACGAGAACGGCGACGGCCGCTGGATCGTCAATCCCATGTTCATCGAACCGAAGAAGCGGAAGACGACTGCGTACCCCTGTGCCACCACGGGGTACACGGCGAGCGACGGCACGGCGGAACCGGTCCGCCGCCCCGACGGAAGCGTGATCCCGGACCAGACGGACGCGGTCCACTAGGGCCTGTCTTTCGGATCATGCCGGGCTCGCGGTCAGCGGCCGGCCGTCCGCCCCGGCCGTCCGCCGTCAGAGGAAGGTCTGTCCCTCACCCCGGTACGTCGGCACGGTCGCCGTGATCCGGTCGCCCTCGATCAGCTGAAGACTCTCGAACCGCTCGCACAGCTCGCCGGCCTTCGCGTGCCGGAACCACACCTTGTCGCCGATCCGCAGATCGTCGGCCGGCGAGCCCAGCAGCGGGGTCTGCACCTCCCCGGGCCCCTCCTGCGGGTCGTACCGCAGCCCCTCCGGCAGGTACGGCACGGGCAGCCGGTCCCGGCCCGGCGCCCCGGACGCCGGATAGCCGCCCCCGAGCACAGTCACCACCCCGACCCCCGGACGGCGGACGACGGGCTGCGCGAAGAGCGCGGCGGGCCGCCCGCTGAACGACGTGTAGTTGTCGAAGAGCCGCGGTACGAACAGACCCGAACCCGCGGCGATCTCCGTCACCGCCTCCTCGGCGGCCGTGTGCTGCACGCTGCCGGTACCGCCGCCGTTCACGAACTCCAGGTCCGGCGCCACCGCCCGCACGGCCCGCACCACGGCCGCCCGGCGCTCCGCCAGCTCCCGGCGCGCCGCCGCCTGCATCAGCCGGATCGCCCGCGACCGCAGGGGCCTGCCCGCGACCGCGTCGCCGACCCCCGCGACATGCCCCTCGTACGCCATGATCCCGACCAGCCGGAAACCAGGCCGCCGCTCCACCGACCGGGCCAGCTCGGCCAGCTGGGCGGGCTCCCTCAGCGGCGAGCGCAGCGCCCCCACCCGTACCCGCCCCCCGAGCAGAGACAGCGCCGTGTCCAGCTCCAGACAGACCCGGACCTCCTCCGTCCCGCCCGCGCGAGCCGCGTCGATCAGATCCAGCTGCGCCACGTCGTCGACCATCACGGTCACGGCGGCGGCGAGCTTCGGATCCCGCGCCAGCTCCGCGAACCCGGAGCGGTCCGCCGACGGATACGCGAGCAGGACGTCCTCGAACCCGGCACGGGCCAGCCACAGCGACTCGTCGAGCGTGAACGACATGATCCCCGCGAAACCCTCGCGCGCGAGCACCCGATCCAGGAGCGCCCGGCACCGCACGGACTTGCTCGCGACCCGCACCGGCTTGCCCCCGGCCCGGCGCACCAGGTCCGCCGCGTTGGCGTCGAAGGCCTCAAGATCGACGATCGCCACGGGCGCGTCGAGATGAGCGGTGGCCCGGTCGTAACGGGCCCGGTCGGCGGCACGGGGAGTCATGGCCCGAGCTTGCCAGACAGGTTTACGGGTGGGTAGCCCCTGGGTTCCCGTGCGGGGCGGAACAGCCCGTAGAGTGACGGGCATTGTCGACACGAGCGGGGGAACGGGGATGACCGGCGAGCAGCATCCCCGCACGCCCTCCCGCATCACGGACGCACTGCTCCCCACGGACGAACCGACCCCGACGGAGACCACGACCCGCCTCCGCGTGATCCGCCCGGACGACCCACGGGCCGCGGCGCGCGGCGGGAACGGGAACGAGAGCGGTGCGGGGACGACAGCGCTTCCGGCCGCACCGCCGGTTCCGCCCCGCACGTCGCCTCCGACCGCACCGCTGGTTCCACCCCGCACGTCGGCTGGCCCCGGAGCGCCGACTCCGGCGGTCCCGAACGTTCCGGCGCCCGCCCCCGGGACTCCGGCCCCCGCCGGGCCGGCACGCCCGGCGTCGGCTCCGGGCGCCCAGGCGTCGGACTCCGGGGCTCCGGGTTCAGCTTCTTCTTCCGGAACGCTGCCCCGGCAGGCATCCGCGTCCGCGCCCGCGGCGTCGGCTTCGGTGGACTCGCCGCGCCCGGGGACCGGTCCGGGGGCTCCGTCACCTGGTACGCCGCCTCGGCCGGCGTCCGCGCCTGCGACGTCGGCCTCTGCGGCTGTGCCGCGCCCGGCGACCGGTCCGGGGGCTCCGACACCCGGTGAGCCGCCTCGGCCGGCATCCGCGCCTGCGACTCCGCCCCGGCCGGCGTCCACGCCGCCGACTCCGCCCCGGCAGCTGTCCGCTTCCGCGACGCCGGCATCCGCGCCTCCGGCCCAGCCCCGGCCGGAGTCCGTTCCCGCGACTCCGCCCCGGCCGGTGGGCACTCCTGAGGCCTCGGCTCGGGCCGCCTCCGGTTCGTCGGCTCCCGCCCAGCCCGGGACCTCGGCGTCCACCGCCCCGCCCCGGCCCGGGACCCCTGCGCCCGTGGTTCCCGAGCGGCCGGAGGCCCCCGCGTCCACCGTTCCCGCCCGGCCGGAGGTCCCCGCGCCGACGTCCGGCCGCGCTTCCGTCTGGCATCCGCCGACCGCAGTCCCCTCCGCCCGGCCCCCCGTCATCCCCTACGGCCACACCTACGCCGCCCCCGGCGCCCTCCCGCCCGAGGCGTCCGTGGAGACGACCACGCGGCTCCGGCCCGTACGGGAGCGGCGGACCGGTCGGCGGGTCGCCGTCGCCGTCTGTGCCGTGCTCGGGGTCGGGCTCATCGGCGGTGCCCTCGCCGGAGTGTGGCTGGCCGCCGCCGAACCCGGCGCGCCCGCCGAACCCGCCGGGTACACCGAGGCGAAGGACCTCTGGCACAACGCCCCCGTCGACACCCTCTTCCCCCGGATCCTCGCGGGCCCCGGCGCGGGCCCCGGCGCCGCCGCACGCACCTGGACCCGGATCGTCGTCGCCCCGGACGCCGCCTGCACGCCCGCCGTCCTCGCCAAGGGCCTGCTCGCCACCCTCCGGCCGCTCGGCTGCGAACGCGTCCTGCGCGCCACCTACACCGACGCCACCGCCAGCAGCGTCATCACCGTCGGCCTCGTCTTCACCCGCGCCGACGTCACCGCGCAGCGCACCCTCGGCCAGGGCCTCACCGCCCGGCTCGGCGCCGACGTCCCGCCGGCGCTGTCCGGCCCCGGCACCGTCGCCTCCCGTTTCGGTGCCGGCCAGCGCGCGAGCTGGTGGCTGAACGCCCCCGCCGACCTCCCCGTCGTCGTCACCGCCGTCTCCGGCTTCGCCGACGGCCGGGCCGTCGAAAGCCCGCAGCCGGCCGACCGGGCCATGGCCGCCGGCCGTACCGACGCCACCGCGCAGTCCGGCCTCGGCCACGAGGCCAAGGGCATCACGGTGCGCTTCGAGCGGCTGCTCCGCACGACGGTCGCCGCCGCGGCGAAGGAGAGGAACGACCGGTGACCCGACCCACCCGCGCCACCGCGGCCGTCCTCCTCGCCGCCGCCTTCGCCGTCCTCCCGGCGACCACCGCGCCCGCGTACGCCGACACCATCCGGGCCCGCCAGTGGGGTCTCGAAGCGCTCCACACCACGGAGGCCTGGCGTACCACCAAGGGCGAGGGCATCACCGTCGCCGTCCTCGACACAGGTGTCGACGCCGAGCACCCGGACCTGGCGGGTTCGGTCCTCGCCGGACGCGACCTCATCGGCTTCGGCGCGTCCAGGGGCGACCGCGCCTGGGCCCGGCACGGCACCGCCATGGCCGGGATCATCGCTGGACACGGCCATGGGTACGACGGCGGGGACGGCGTCCTCGGCATCGCCCCGGGCGCGAAGATCCTGCCCGTACGGGTCATCCTCGAAGGCACCGACAAGGCCCGCGACAAGGCTCGCAAGACCCGCGGCACCGCCCTCGCCGAAGGCATCCGCTGGGCGGCCGACCACGGCGCCGACGTCATCAACCTCTCTCTCGGCGACGACTCCAAGTCCGCGCATCCCGACGCGGGCGAGGACGCCGCCGTCCAGTACGCGCTCGCCAAGGGCGTCTCCGTCGTCGCCTCCGCCGGCAACGGCGGCGAGAAGGGCGACCACGTCTCGTACCCCGCCGCGTACCCCGGCGTCATCGCCGTCACCGCCGTGGACCGCTACGGCACCCACGCCTCCTTCTCCACCCGACGCTGGTACGCCACCGTCAGCGCCCCCGGCGTCGACATCGCCATCGCCGACCCCGACCGCCGGTACTACGAGGGGTGGGGCACCAGCGCCGCCGCCGCGTTCGCCTCCGGAGCCGTCGCCCTCGTCCGCTCCGCCCACCCCGACCTCACCCCCGCCCAGATAAAACGGCTGCTCATCGACACCGCCCGCAACCGGCCGAAGGGCGGCCGCAGCGACGCCAAGGGATACGGGACGGTCGACCCGGCCGCCGCGATCGAGGCGGGCGCCAAGCTCACGGGCGGCGACCCCAAGAGCACCACCAGCGGATACCGGGGCCAGTACTTCGGCCCCGGCCCGCTCCCCGCCGTCGAGGAGAGCCGCCCCATCGGCCTGCTCGCCCCCCTCGCGGGCGGGCTCGGTGCCCTGCTGCTCCTGACCGCCGTCGTCCTCCGGCGCGCCCACCGGAACTCGTAGGGCATGTGACCCCTCCCGTCGCGCCCGGCCGCCCGACCCGCACCCTCCGGCCTGATACGCCGCCCATGGCCGGACAGGACCGTAGCCCCCGGGACCCGCCGGGCCGGGCGTCCGGCCGAGCCGGTTAGGCTCGGTGCGTGGCGCTCAAGAACATCCCGGACCCCGGTTTCTCCGACGACGACGGCACCGCCGACCCGCGGCTCGCCGCGGCCCTCGCGGCGTGGGCGGAGGACAGAACCGCCCACGGTCCTGTCCTCGACGCGCTGCGCGACGCCCGGCTGCTCGTCCCCGTGGTCGCCGTCCTCGGCGAGGTCGAGACCGACGAGAACGGCCTGCGCCGCGAGAAGACCAGCGACATGGCGGTCCCCACCCTCACCGCGGGCGACCGGCGGGCCCTGCCCGCCTTCACCTCGATCGCCTCGCTCGCCCTGTGGGACCCGGAGGCGCGGCCCGTGGCCGTCCCGCTCCACCAGGCCCTCCAGGCCGCCGCGCACGAGAAGGCGGACACGGTGGTCCTGGACCTCGCGGGCCCCGTGCCCTACCAGCTGACCGGTCCGGCCCTGCTCGCCCTCGCCGAGGGCCGTACCAGCGCCGACCCGCTCGACGACCCCGCCGTACGGGAAGCGGTCCGGGCCGCCGTGGCCGCCGAGCCCGCGGTGCTCCGTGCCCACCTCGGTCCCGGCGCGGCCGACGGCACCCTCGCCCTGGTCCTCGCCGGGGACGCCTCCCCGGCGGAGGCGGCCCAGCGCGTGGCCCGCGCCCTGGCGGCCGACGAAACACTGAGGGCCCGCCTGGTGCGGGGCCTCGACCTGGCACTCCTGCCGGCCTCGGCCACCCCTCCGGGCGAGCCCTTCTACGTAAAGCGGTAAAGCGGTAGGGCGGGTCCTAGCCGTACACCGGCCCGGTGTACTTCTCGCCCGGGCCCTGGCCCGGCTCGTCCGGGATCAGGGAGGCCTCGCGGAAGGCGAGCTGGAGGGACTTCAGGCCGTCCCGCAGGGGAGCGGCGTGGAAGGAGGAGACCTCCGTCGCGCCGGCGTCGAGCAGACCGGCGAGCGCGTGCACCAGCTTGCGGGCCTCGTCGAGGTCCTTGTACTTGTCACCCTCCTCGGTGAGCCCGAGCTTCACCGCGGCGGCGCTCATCAGGTTGACGGCGACGGTCACGATCACCTCGACCGCGGGGACCTCCGCGATGTCACGGGTCATGGCGTCGAAGTCGGGGGACTCGATGGAGTCCGGGGAGTCCGTGGAGTCCGCGGACTCGTTCTGGGGCGTCTCGCTCATGCCTCATACGATATGCCGGTCCTCGGTTCGCGGAGACCGCCGGGTCCTGCTAACCTTGTGTAACGACCGGCCGGACACGTGTGTGCCCGGCCCACAAGTGGAGGCTCCGATCTCCCACCTGACCACCCTCACGGGTGGCGGGTCACCGGTCAGGTGGCGCCCATCGTTCCGTACGGACGATGGAGCCGCCCGATGTGCGCCCCGCGGTTGACCGCGGCGGTGCTCCGGTATTCCCATGGAGCCCCGCCTGTGTCCCGTCCGGGGCGTTTTTCATGTGCCGGCTCGGTTGGTCTCAGAAACAGACGTTGCGTGTCCGTCCGCCAGGCGGTCGCGTGGTGCTACCGAGGAGGATCCATCAGCGCCGAGCCCCGCATCAACGACAGGATTCGCGTTCCCGAGGTGCGACTTGTCGGACCCAGCGGCGAGCAGGTCGGGATTGTTCCGCTTGCCAAGGCCCTGGAGCTCGCACAGGAGTACGACCTCGACCTGGTCGAGGTCGCGGCGAACGCCCGTCCGCCCGTGTGCAAGCTCATGGACTACGGGAAGTTCAAGTACGAGTCGGCCATGAAGGCCCGTGAGGCGCGCAAGAACCAGGCGCACACGGTCATCAAGGAGATGAAGCTCCGGCCGAAGATCGACCCGCACGACTATGACACCAAGAAGGGTCACGTCGTCCGGTTCCTCAAGCAGGGTGACAAGGTCAAGATCACGATCATGTTCCGTGGTCGTGAGCAGTCCCGTCCCGAGCTTGGTTTCCGGCTGCTGCAGCGGCTGGCGTCGGACGTCGAGGAGCTTGGCTTCATCGAGTCCAACCCGAAGCAGGACGGCCGGAACATGATCATGGTTCTCGGCCCGCACAAGAAGAAGACCGAGGCCATGGCCGAGGCGCGTGAGGCTCAGGCCGCACGCAAGGCCGAGCGCCAGGGCGTCACCGCAGAGGAGACGTCCGAGGCTCCGGCCGAGACCGAGGCTCCGGTCGCCGAGGCCGAGGTCGACGCTCCGGCCGAGAACCCCGAGGCGTGAGCCAAGGGGCTGCCCTCCAGGCAGCCCCGGGCCCCGCCCGGAACCACCAGACGAAGAATTGACGCTCCCGGATGTCCGGTGCCCGCACCGGGGGGAGCGCCACTGACGAGGAGATACGGCGCGATGCCGAAGAACAAGACGCACTCCGGTGCCAAGAAGCGCTTCAAGGTCACCGGCTCCGGCAAGATCATGCGCGAGCGCGCCGGCAAGCGCCACCTGCTCGAGCACAAGTCGTCCAAGCTGACGCGTCGCCTCACCGGCAACGCCGAGATGGCCCCGGGCGACGCGGCCAAGATCAAGAAGATGCTGGGCATCTGATCTGATCACCCGCCCTCGGCGACGAGGGCTACCGGCCAGGTCCGGGACCCATTCGTTTTTCGGGTCGTGTGAGTCCAACCACGACCCCGCTACAAGGAGTTAACAAGTGGCACGCGTCAAGCGGGCAGTCAACGCCCACAAGAAGCGCCGGGCGATCCTCGAGGCGGCCTCCGGCTACCGCGGTCAGCGCTCGCGCCTGTACCGCAAGGCCAAGGAGCAGGTCACCCACTCGCTGGTCTACAACTACAACGACCGGAAGAAGCGCAAGGGCGACTTCCGTCAGCTGTGGATCCAGCGCATCAACGCCGCTGCCCGCCAGAACGGCATGACGTACAACCGCCTCATCCAGGGTCTGAAGGCCGCCAACATCGAGGTGGACCGCAAGATCCTCGCCGAGCTGGCCGTCAACGACGCCAACGCGTTCGCCGCGCTGGTCGAGGTCGCGCAGAAGGCTCTGCCGGCCGACGTCAACGCCCCGAAGGCCGCCGCCTGATCTTCCAGGCCGCAGTACCTCTGCCCGGACCCGCAAGCGCGCTCGTGCTTGCGGGTCCGGGTGCGTCGGCCCCTGAAGTCGCCGTCCCCCTCGATAGAGAGAACCGCCGCACCTCATGGTCACCCCCGAGCTGATCTCCCCGCGTTCCCCGCGCGTCGTCGCCGCCCGGCGGCTCGCCAAGCGCAACTTCCGGGGCAAGGACCGCCTCTTCATCGCCGAGGGCCCGCAGGCCGTCCGCGAGGCCGTCGACCACCGCGGCTCCACCGGAGAGCCGACGCTCGTCGAACTCTTCACCACCGTCGAGGCCGCCGAGCGGTACGCCCCGATCATCGAGGCCGCCCTCGCCGCCGGCGCCCGCGTCCACCACGCCTCCGACGCCGTCCTCGCCGAGGTCTCCCAGACCGTGACCCCGCAGGGGCTCGTCGGCGTCTGCCGGTTCCTCGACTCACCGTTCGAGGAGATCGTCGCGGCCAGGCCCAAGCTGGTCGCCGTCCTCGCCCACGTGCGCGACCCCGGGAACGCCGGCACCGTGCTGCGCTGCGCCGACGCGGCCGGCGCCGACGCCGTCGTCCTCACCGACGCCTCCGTCGACCTCTACAACCCGAAGTCGGTACGCGCCTCCGTGGGGTCCCTGTTCCACCTGCCGGTCGCCGTCGGCGTCCCCGTCGAGCAGGCGGTCGCCGGACTGAAGAGCGCGGGCGTACGGATCCTCGCCGCCGACGGCGCGGGCCGGGACGACCTCGACGCCGAGCTGGACGCCGGCACCATGGGCGGACCCACCGCCTGGATCTTCGGCAACGAGGCCTGGGGGCTGCCCGAGGAGACCCGGGCCCTCGCCGACGCCGTCGTCCGCGTCCCGATCCACGGCAAGGCCGAGAGCCTCAACCTCGCCACGGCCGCCGCGGTCTGCCTGTACGCCTCCGCTCGCGCCCAGCGCCCCCGAACCTCCGCCTGAAGAGCCCATTCCGCCCTTCCCGCCCAGTAGAGTGACGCACTCGGGGGCCCACTGCGCTACACGGAGAGGTGGGATACGCGGATGACGGCCGGCACGGACAGTCCCACACAGGCACGGAGCACCGCCCCGCACGCCCCGGAACCACCGGAGCCCGCCGGCCCGCCAGGGACCGCCGCCGCTGCTTCCGCCGGCCCGCCGGTCACCGCCGCCCCGGCACCACCCGGGCCCGCAGCTCCCGCCGGCTTCGCCGGGGTCCGGCCCGACGACCTTCCCGACGGTCTCGTCGTCGCCGACGAGACCGGCCGGGTCGTCTGCTTCAACACCGCCGCCAGCCGCATCACCGCCGTACCCGGTGACCGCGCGCTCGGCCTCCCCCTCGACCAGGCGCTGCCCCTCGAAGACCTCAAGGGCCGCCGCTGGTGGACCCTGACCGACCCGTACGGCGGCCTCGCCACCCGCCGCGGCCAGCCCGAGCGCAATCTGCTGCTGCCCGGCGGCCGCGAGGTCCTCGTCTCCGCCCAGTACGTCCGCGAGCACCCCACGGGCCCGGTCCGCCGGGTCGTGGTCTCGCTGCGCGGCACCGAGGCACGCCGCCGCACCGAGCGCAGCCACGCCGAGCTCATCGCCACCGTCGCCCATGAGCTGCGTTCCCCGCTCACCTCCGTGAAGGGCTTCACCGCCACCCTCCTCGGCAAGTGGGAGCGGTTCAACGACGAGCAGAAGCGGCTCATGCTGGAGACCGTCGACGCCGACGCCGGCCGCATCAAGCGGCTCATCGCCGAACTCCTCGACATCTCCCGGATCGACTCGGGACGCCTGGAAGTCCGCCGCCAGCCCGTCGACATCGCCGCCGCCGTCGGCCGTCACGTCCAGGTGCACACCACCGCGGGCCAGTCGCCGGACCGCTTCTTCGTACGGATCAGGCCGGAGCTGCCGCCCCTGTGGGCCGACCCCGACAAGATCGACCAGATCCTCGGCAACCTCCTCGAAAATGCGGTGCGTCACGGCGAGGGAACCGTCACCATCGAGGTGGCACCCGCCAGGACGGGCGACGACGGAGAAGAGGGGACGGAGGTCACCGTGAGCGACGAGGGCCCCGGCATCCCCGAAGAGTCCATGAGCCGTGTCTTCACCCGCTTCTGGCGGGGCAGCAAGCGCGGCGGCACCGGCCTCGGCCTGTACATCGTCAAGGGCGTCGTCGAGGCCCACGGCGGCACCATCACCGTCGGAAGGGGCCCCCGGGGCGGGGCCGAGTTCCGATTTATCCTGCCCGTCGGCACCCCGGCCCATCTCATCTGACGAGACCAGACGAGATCAGGAGCCGCCCGGCCTGCCCACGGGCTCATTCGCGTCCCCCCACCCCGTTAGACTCGTCCTTTGGCACGTTTGCGCCCTTGACGTCGAGCGGGGCCGCCCAGCCAGCCAACGGAAGCACGGGAAGAGATGTCCGCACCCAATAAGTCGTACGACCCGGTTGAGGTCGAGGCACTGAAACCGGAAGAGATCGAGCGCATGCGGGACGAGGCGCTCGCCGCCTTCGCCGCCGCGGGCGACCTCGACGCGCTCGCGCATGCGAAGACCGCGCACACCGGTGGCGCCTCGCCGCTGGCGCTCGCCAACCGGGAGATCGGTGCCCTGCCTCCGCAGGCCAAGGCCGCCGCCGGAAAGCTCGTGGGCCAGGCCCGCGGCGTCGTCTCCAAGGCGCTCGCCGCCCGCCAGACCGAGCTGGAGGCCGAGCGTGACGCCCGCGTCCTCGTCGAGGAGGCCGTCGACGTCACCCTGCCGTACGACCGCGTCCCGGCCGGCGCCCGCCACCCGCTGACCACGCTGATGGAACGCGTCTCCGACGTGTTCGTCTCCATGGGCTACGAGGTCGCCGAGGGTCCCGAGGTCGAGGCGGAGTGGTTCAACTTCGACGCCCTCAACTTCGTCCCGGACCACCCGGCCCGGCAGATGCAGGACACCTTCTTCGTCCAGGGAACCTCCGCCGAGGGAACCGCGACGACCGGCGACGAGTCCGGTGTCGTGCTCCGCACCCACACCTCGCCGGTCCAGGCCCGCACCCTCATCGACCGGGAGCCCCCGGTCTACGTGGTGTGCCCCGGCCGCGTCTACCGCACCGACGAGCTCGACGCCACGCACACCCCGGTCTTCCACCAGATCGAGCTGCTCGCCGTCGACGAGGGCCTCACCATGGCCGACCTCAAGGGCACCCTGGACCACATGGTCCAGGCGCTCTTCGGCCCGGACATGAAGACCAGGCTCCGGCCGAACTTCTTCCCCTTCACCGAGCCGTCCGCCGAGATGGACATGCTCTGCTACGTCTGCCGCGGCGAGTCCGTCGGCAACCCGGACCGCCCCTGCCGCACCTGCGGCAGCGAGGGCTGGATCGAGCTGGGCGGCTGCGGCATGGTCAACCCGAAGGTGCTCGTCGCCTGCGGTGTGGACCCCGAGAAGTACAGCGGATTCGCCTTCGGGTTCGGCATCGAGCGGATGCTGATGTTCCGCCACAACGTCGACGACATGCGAGACATGGTCGAGGGTGACGTCCGGTTCACCCGGCCGTTCGGGATGGAGATCTGATGCGGGTCCCGCTTTCTTGGCTGCGGGAGTACGTCGACCTGCCGGCGACGGAGACCGGCCGCGACGTCCAGGCCAAGCTCATTTCGGCAGGCCTCGAGGTCGAGGCCGTCGAGCGGCTCGGCGCCGGCCTGACCGGCCCGCTGGTGGTCGGCAAGGTCCTCACCATCGAGGAGCTGACGGAGTTCAAGAAGCCCATCCGCTTCTGCACCGTCGACGTCGGCCAGGCCAACGGCACCGGCGAGCCCCAGGAGATCATTTGCGGCGCCCGGAACTTCGCCGCGGGCGACAAGGTCGTCGTGGCCCTGCCCGGCGCCGTGCTCCCCGGTGACTTCCGGATCGCCGAGCGCAAGACGTACGGCCGGGTCTCCCGGGGCATGATCTGCTCCGGCGACGAGCTCGGCATGGGCGACGACGGTACGCACGGCATCATCGTGCTGCCGCCCGAGCACGAGGTCGGCACCGACGCCACGGTCCTCCTGGAGCTGTTCGACGAGGTCCTCGACATCGCCGTCACCCCGGACCGCGGCTACTGCCTCTCCATGCGCGGTGTCGCCCGCGAGGCGGCCACCGCCTACGGCCTGCCGCTGCGCGACCCGGCGCTGCTCGACGTCCCCGCGCCGAACTCGTACGGCTACCCGGTCCAGATCACCGACCCGATCGGCTGTGACCGCTTCACCGCGCGCACCGTGGTCGGCCTGGCGCCCGAGGCCCGGTCCCCGATCTGGCTCCAGCGGCGCCTGCAGAAGGCGGGCATGCGCCCGATCTCGCTGGCCGTGGACGTCACCAACTACGTGATGCTGGAGCTCGGCCAGCCGCTGCACGCCTACGACCGCAGCCGGCTCGACGGCCCCATCGGCGTCCGCCGCGCCGAGGCCGGCGAGAAGATCACCACCCTCGACGGCACCGTGCGCGTCCTGGACGCCGCGGACCTCGTCATCACCGACAACCGCGGCCCCATCGGCATCGCGGGCGTCATGGGCGGTGCCCACACGGAGATCGCCGACCCGGAGACCGACCCGGAGACCGGTTACGTCACCGGCACCGCCGAGGTCGTCATCGAGGCCGCGCACTTCGACCCGATCTCGATCGCCCGCACGGCCCGCCGTCACAAGCTGTCCTCCGAGGCGTCCAAGCGCTTCGAGCGGGGCGTCGACCCGCAGGCCGCCGCCGCTGCCGCGCAGCGCACCGTCGACCTGCTCGTGCTGCTCGCGGGCGGCACGGCCGAGGCCGGTGTCACCGAGATCAGCGCCCCGTCCGCGCCGCGCACGATCACGATGCCGGCGAACCACCCGGACAAGGTCGCCGGCGTCGACTACGGCCGTGAGACCGTCGTCCGCCGCCTCCAGGAGGTCGGCTGCGACGTCTACGGCCAGGACGAGCTCGTCGTCACCGTGCCGTCGTGGCGCCCCGACCTCGCCGCGCCGAACGACCTCGCCGAAGAGGTCATCCGCCTGGAGGGCTACGAGAACCTGCCCTCCACACTGCCCAAGCCCCCGGCCGGCCGCGGGCTCACCGAGCGCCAGCGCGTCCACCGCCGGGTGGGCCGCGCCCTGGCCGGCGCCGGCTACGTCGAGGCGCTGAACTACCCGTTCATCGGCGAGCAGGTCTTCGACCAGTTCGGCCTGGACGCGGACGACACCTGCCGCCGGGTCGTGAAGCTGGTCAACCCGCTCTCCGACGAGGAGCCCGTGCTCCGCACGGCGCTGCTGCCGGGTCTGCTCGGGGCGCTCCGCCGCAACGACAGCCGTGGCAGCCACGATCTGGCGCTCTTCGAGACCGGTCTGGTCTTCCTGGCCGGCGAGCGGAGCGGCGTCGCCGTCCGGCTGCCCGTCGACCGTCGTCCCACGGACGAGGAGATCGCCGGGGTCAACGCGGCCCTGCCCGCGCAGCCCCGGCACGCCGCCGTCGTCCTGGCCGGTGCGCGCGAGCAGGCCGGCTGGTGGGGCAAGGGCCGTCCGTCCGACTGGGCGGACGCGGTCGAGGCGGCCCGCACGGTGGCCCGTGAGACGGGCACCGAACTGATCGTGCGCCAGGGCCAGTACGGCCCGTGGCACCCGGGCCGCTGCGCCGAACTGCTCGTCCTCGTCGACGGCGAGGAGCGGACGGTCGGCTACGCGGGCGAGCTGCACCCGCGCGTGGTGAAGTCCTTCGGCCTGCCGGCCCGGACCAGCGCGATGGAGCTCGACCTCGACCTGGTCGAGGCGGCGAACGAGGGACCGCTCAAGGCCCCCCGTATCTCCTCCTTCCCGGTCGCCACCCAGGACGTCGCCCTGGTCGTCGCCCAGGACGTGCCGGCCGCCGAGGTACAGGCCGCTCTCAGCGAGGGCGCGGGTGAACTCCTGGAGTCCGTCCGGCTGTTCGACGTCTACACCGGCGACCAGCTCGGCGAGGGCACCAAGTCCCTGGCGTACGCCCTGAAGTTCCGCGCCCCGGACCGCACCCTCACGGTAGACGAGGCCACCGCGGCCCGCGACGCGGCCGTGGCCCTGGCTTCGGAGCGCACGGGCGCCGTCCTGCGCGGCGCCTGAGCGGAGCAGCACCAGAGGTGGGCCGCCCCGGGGATTCCCGGGGCGGCCCACCGCCGTTTCCGGGCCGCGGCAGACGCGTACGGGCTCACGGATCCCGACCACGCGTGCGCGTGGCGGAGCCCTGGCGAAGGGCGGCGCGCCCGGGGTGCTCACTCCTTCGGGTGAGATCGCCGGGGGCTGTTCCCCGGTGGCCCGCACGGTCGGCAGAATCGACGCGGCCGCAGGCGCGGACCTGTGTGCCGCAGGGCCTTCGGGCGCTGTCGGGGCTCGGGAAGGGCCGTGCATGATCCGTACGAGGTCGTTGGTCTCCGATGGCTCCCGGCGCCGCCGGCTGGCCCCGCTCGCTCTTCCCACCGCCTGGGGCGCGGTGGCCGTGGCCTGGAAGTTCGGCTGTCCGCTGGCCCGGCAGCCCGGGCTGCCGATGAGGATCGCCACCAGCGTCGTCTTCCTCACCGTCGGCATCGGGCTGGTGCTAGGCCTCCGGCGCGGGCTCGTGCGCGAGCTGGCGCGGGTGCGGGCCGTCGCGGTCGCCACCCAGCGGGTGCTGCTGCGTCCGCCGCCCGCGCGGCTCGACGGCCTCGCGCTGGCGGCCGGGCAGTTGTCCGCCTCGCGGGGCGCGTCCGTCGGCGGGGACCTGTACGAGGCGGTGGCCACCCCGTACGGGGTGCGGATCCTCATCGGGGACGTCCGGGGCCACGGGCTCGCCGCGCTAGGCGCGGTGGTGGCGGTGCTCGGCAGCTTCCGCGAGGCCGCCCACGACGAACCCGAACTCGGCGGTGTGCTGCGGCGGCTCGAACGGGCCCTGGAGCGGCACCTCCGGGAGCGGGCGCGGGACGAGCATCCGGCGCGGTCCGGGACGGATCCCGAACACCCGGCGGCCGAGGAGTTCGTGACCCTGCTGCTCATCGAGGTCGGTGCCGACGGGCGGCTCTCGGTGTTCGACTGCGGTCACCCCGGACCGTACCGGCTGGGTCCGGTGGCGGAGCGGCTGCCGGTCGGCGACCCGCTTCCGCCGCTCGGGGTGCTGCCGCTGCCCGCCGTGCTCGTGCCGTACACGGCGGCCCGGCTGCTGCCCGGTGAGACGCTGGTCCTGCACACCGACGGCGCCGAGGATGCCCGGGACCACCGGGGGCGGTTCTTCGCGCTCGACACCGCGCTCGCCGGGAAGCCGGGTGAGGCGCCCGCCGCGCTCGTCCGCCGCGTCCAGACGGCCCTGCTGCGCCACACGGGCGGCCGGCTCACCGATGACGTCGCGCTGCTCGTCGTACGCAACGATCGTGTTCGGGTCCCGGCGCAGCCCGCCGAACCCGGGCTGCGCCGCTCCCGGCCCGCCCCCTCCTCCCACTGGTGAGCGGAGGAGGCCGGCGCCGGCGCCGCCCGCCCCGCCACGGAGTGTCGGGCAGATCAGCGGGGCGGGCGACGCGGACCGGGCGGCCGCACTGTTGAGGGGGGAGCCGGCGGCCCGGTCGTCGCCTTACGGCGAGAAGCACAGTCAACCGGTACGGGGACGAGCGCGGCAGAGTACGCGGACCGGAAGAACGAGCACTTCGTTCACACCCCGTGCGAAATCGTCCCGCACGAAATCGGCCACCGCTACGCTGAGTTCACCGAGCGACCGGAGCGGCCATGCAGCCCAACACCTTGCTCGATGCCCTGCTCGACGAAGCGGGCATCTCCCACGCCGGCCTGGCCGCCCATGTGAACCGGGCGGGCAGGGCCAGGGGTCTCGCCCTGCGATACGAACACACCGCCGTGGCCCGCTGGTTGAAGGGCCAGCGGCCGCGCGGCCAGGTGCCCGACCTGATCTGCGAGGTGCTCGCCGCCCGGCTGCTCCGGCAGGTGACCCTGGACGACATCGGTTACGGGATGCCGGACGGGCCGCTGCGGGCGACCGGCTCGCCGCTCTCCGGGTTCGTGGAGCGGGCGGCCGCGCTGTGGCGCTCCGACGAGCAGCAGCGGCCGCACATAGTGGGTGCGCCGACGGTGACCGGTACCCCGGCGGTGATGCCCGTGTGGGAGTGGGAGAACCCGCCGGAGGACGTCGACGTCTCCCGGGCCGGCCGGACCACGGTCTCGGCCGCCGACATCGCGGTGCTGAGCGCCGCCCGGTCCCACTACGAGCAGATGTACCGCAAGGCCGGGGGCATCGCGACCCGGGCCCGGATCGTCGGCTTCCTCACCGCGGAGACCGCGCCGCTGCTGCGCGGCTCGTACAGCGACGCCCTCGGACGGCGACTGCACCGCGCCACGGGCGGACTCGTGGCGGTGGCGGGCATCTGCGCGTACGACGCGGACGCGCACGGTCTCGCCCAGCGCTACTTCCATCAGGCACTGCGGCTCGCCAAGGCGAGTGGGGACCGGGGCCTCGGTGCCTATGTGATCGCGCTCCTGGTCAACCAGTCGCTGTTCATGGGGGAGTACCGGCAGGCGGTCGCGTTCGCCGAGGCGGCGCTGCGGGCGGCGGGGCGGCAGATCACCCCGGCGCTCGCGGCCGATCTGACGGCGATGCAGGCGAAGGCGTACGCGCATCTGGGCGACGGGTCGGCCGCGCTGGCCTGCATCCGGCGGGCCGAGGCGGCGGCGGAGCGGATCACTCCGGGGGAGGAGCCGGCCGAGACGGGCTACGTCCAGCCGGGTCTCGTCAACGTCCAGGTCGCGGAGGCCCTGCTCGGTCTGGGTGATCTCGCCGCCGCTCACGAGCACGCGTCGATGGCGGTGGGGACGCCCTCCCACGACCGCGGCCGGGTGCACCGGCTCGCCATGCTGTGCCAGATCGAGCTGCGGCAGGGGGAGGCCGACGGGGCGGCGCGTACGGCCGTGGAGATGACCGAGCGGGCGTGGGGGATGGAGTCGCGGCGGCTGCGGGACCGGCTGCGGGAGGTGCGGGAGCGTCTCCTCGCGAGCGGAGGCGGGGACGCCCGGGAGGCGGCGGCTCTGATCGACGGTGCTCTGCGCGTTCCCCTGTGAGCGTCGAACTGCTGCGATATTGCCACCAAACAAGCACCGTCCAGTCGGAAGGTGGCAAGAACGTGCAGTGGACGAAACTGAGCGAACGCTCTGTCTATGAGAACCGCTGGTTCCGGGTGAACCTCGCGGACGTCGAACTCCCGGACGGCCGCCACCTCGACCACTATCTGATCCGGCTCCGCCCGGTCGCCGTCGCGACCGCCGTCAACGAGGCCGACGAAGTACTGATGCTCTGGCGCCATCGCTTCATCACCGACAGCTGGGGCTGGGAGCTGGCCGCCGGTGTCGTCGAGGACGGCGAGGACATCGAGGCGGCCGCCGCCCGCGAGATGGAGGAGGAGACCGGCTGGCGGCCGGGCCCGCTGCGCCATCTCCTCACCGTCGAACCGTCCAACGGCCTGACCGACGCGCGGCACCACCTCTACTGGGCAGAGCGGGCCACGTACACGGGCCCGCCCGAGGACGCCTTCGAGTCCTCCCGGCGGGCCTGGGTGCCGCTGAAACAGGTCCCCGACATGATCGCCCGGGGCGAGATCCCGGCCGCCAACATGGCCGCCGGGCTGCTGATGCTCCACCATCTGCGCCTCGGCTGAGGCGAGCGGACATGCCGGACGGCCCGTACCTGTGCGTGTGTACGGGCCGTCCGGGGTCTGTGGGGTCAGGCGTACGGGTAGAAGCCCGAGCCCGTCTTCCGGCCGAGCCGGCCCGCGTCCACCATGCGCTGGAGCAGCGGGGGAGCGGCGTACAGCGGCTCCTTGTACTCCGCGTACATCGAGTCGGCGATCGAGGCGATCGTGTCCAGACCGATCAGGTCGGAGAGCTTGAGCGGGCCCATCGGGTGGGCGCAGCCGAACTCCATGCCGTTGTCGATGTCGTCGCGGCTGGCGATGCCCGACTCGAACATCCGGATGGCCGAGAGCAGGTACGGCACGAGCAGCGCGTTGACGATGAAGCCGGAACGGTCCTGCGCGCGGATCGCGTGCTTGCCGAGCGTCTTCTCGGCGAAGGCCTGCGCCCGGCTGATCGTGCCCTCGGAGGTGGTGAGGGCCGGGATCAGCTCGACGAGCTTCTGCACCGGGGCCGGGTTGAAGAAGTGGATGCCGATGACCTGGTCGGGGCGGGAGGTCGCCACGGCCAGCTTCACCAGCGGGATGGAGGAGGTGTTCGAGGCCAGGATGGCGTCCGGCCGGGTCATCACCTGGTCGAGGACCTGGAAGATCTCGGTCTTGACCTGCTCGTTCTCCACGACCGCCTCGATGACGAGGTCGCGGTCGGCGAATTCGCCCAGGTCGGTGGTGAAGCTGAGGCGAGCGAGGGTCGCGTCCCGCTCCTCCTCGCTGATCTTGCCGCGTTCGGCGGCCTTGGCCAGCGAGTTGTAGAGCCGTGTGCGGCCGATCTCCAGCGCCTCGCCGGTGGTCTCGGCGACCCTCACGTCAAGGCCGCTCCGGGCACACACCTCTGCGATGCCCGCGCCCATCTGGCCGCAGCCCACCACTCCGACGCGCTCAATGTCGGCCATGGAGTCCGTCACCTCGTGCCTTTCGCTCTTCTCTGACGGCGGGGCCCGTGTGATTCCGATGCGTCCGCCTCGACCCCACGACGTTACCGCTCATTAACCGATGATCGATCGTCCGGGGTGGGCATGCTGTCCGGGTGGGTGTGAGGTATCCGACAGAGGAGGGGTACAAGTGCGGCCTATCGGCAGAAGAGGGTTCGTGGCCGGAGCGGCCGGAACGGTGCTCGCCGTGACGGGGGCGACAGGGCCCGCGGTGGCCGCGTCGCCGGCGGCAGGGAGACCGCGCCGCCCCGAGTTCCGTGGTGTGTGGATCGCCACGGTCGCCAACCGTGACTGGCCCTCCCGCGCGGGCCTGACCGCCGGGGAGCAGCGCGCCGAACTCCTCGCCCACCTGGACACGGCGGTCGAGCGCCGGCTCAACGCGGTGGTCCTCCAGGTCCGGCCGACCGCCGACGCGCTGTGGCCCTCGCCGTACGAGCCGTGGGCGCAGTGCCTCACCGGGACGCAGGGCCGCGACCCCGGCTGGGACCCCCTTGGCACGGCCGTCGAGGAAGCCCACGCGCGGGGGCTCGAACTGCACGCCTGGTTCAACCCGTATCGGGTGGCGAATCACACGGACCCGTCCCGGCTCGTCGCCGGCCATCCGGCCCGGGTCCACCCGGAGTGGGTGCTGCCCTACGGCGGGAAGCTCTACTACAACCCCGGTCTGCCCGAGGTCCGGAGCTTCGTCCAGGACGCGATGCTGGACGCACTGCGGCACTACGACATCGACGCCGTGCACTGGGACGACTACTTCTACCCGTACCCGGTGGCCGGTGAGGTCTTCGCCGACGACGAGGCGTACGCGCGGTACGGCGGGGACTTCCCGGACAAGGCGTCCTGGCGGCGGCACAACACCGACCTGCTGGTCTCCGGTACGGCCGCCCGGATCAAGGAGATCAAGCGGCACGTGGCCTTCGGGATCAGCCCCTTCGGGGTCTGGCGGAACGCCGCCACCGACCCGGAGGGCTCGGACACCCAGGCCGGGGTGCAGACCTACGACGACCTGTACGCCGACACCCGGAAGTGGGTCCGGGAGGGCTGGATCGACTATGTCGTGCCCCAGCTCTACTGGAACATCGGCCTGCCCGTCGCCGACTACGCCAAGCTGCTGCCCTGGTGGGACGCCGTGGTCAGGGACACCGGAGTCGGCCTCTACATCGGCGAGGCGCTCTACAAGGCGGGCGACCCCGCCCAGCCCGCGGCCTGGCAGGACCCGAAGGAACTGTCACGCCACCTGGAACTCGCCGCCGGTTACCCGTCGGTCGGCGGCCACTGCTTCTTCGCGGCGAAGGAGGTCATGACGGACCGGATCGGGGCGATGGCGGCCGTGGTGGCCGATCACTACCCGACCAGGGCCCGTCCGCCGCGGACGGGGGGTCAGCGGGACTCCGCCTCCGGGTGATGGCGTACGACGGTGTCGGGGCCCGGCGACATCAGGGCCTCGTGACCGTCGTCGTCGAACTTCACGCGGTACGGGGGTGTGCCGTTCTCCCCCAGTACCTGAAGGACCTCGGCCGTACGGTCGTGGTGACCGACGGTCCGGCCGTGCACCAGCAGTTTGTCGCCCACGTTCGCCTGCATCGGGGTGGCCTCCTCGCGACCGGGCTTGTGCTGTTCGCAGCCTACGTCTGTCATTGTGACCCGGGTCACCCCCATCCGTCGCGTCAGCTCTTCGCCCGCTGGGTGACGGCGATGCAGACCAGGACGGCCACGGCCGCGAGCGGCGCGGCGAGCGGCAGGCTCTCACCGAGCAGGGACACCGACCAGACCAGGGTCAGGAGCGGCTGCGCGAGCTGGAGCTGGCTCGCCTTCGGGATGCCGATCGACGCCATGCCCCGATACCAGACGTACAGGCCGAAGAACGTGGAGCCGGCCGCCACCCAGACCAGGCCGATCACGCCGTGGGCGTTCAGGTGCACCGGCTCCAGGGACAGCGCCACGGCGGAGCCGGCCGCCATCAGGGGCAGGCACAGGACGAGGGCCCAGCCGATGACCTGCCACCCCGGCATGAGCCGGGCCAGCCGCCCGCCTTCCGTGTAACCGGCCGCGCACACGAGGAGCGCGCCGAAGAGGTACAGATCGCCCTGCGACACGGCCCCGCCACTCTGCTGGAGCGTGAAGGCGATCACCACGACCGCGCCCGACACGGCGGCGAACCAGAAGGTACGGGACGGGCGGCGTCCGGTCCGCACGGCGGCGAATGTCGCCGTGGTGAGCGGTAGCAGGCCGACGACGACGGCGGCGTGGGAGGTGGTGGAGGTCTGCAGGGCCAGGGTCGTCAGGAGCGGGAAGCCGATGACGACACCGCCGGCCACGACGGCGAGGCCCGCCCAGTGGCGGCGCTCCGGCAGCGGCACCCGGCCGGCGAGGAGGAAGGCGCCCGCGATGAGGGCGGCGAGAGTGGAGCGCACGGCGACCAGGGACCAGGGGCCGAAGCTCTCCAGGCCCCAGACGGTCGAGGGGAACGTGAGCGAGAAGGACACCACGCCCAGAGCGGCGAGCAGGGTGCCGCGGGGGAGCGGGTCGGTGGCGCCGCGCGGGGCGCCTCCCGAGGAGGCGCTCATCTCGGCCCCGGTGGCGGGGACCGCTATCGTCGTGGAAGCAGTAGCGCTATTCTGTGCTCTCATGAATGAGCGTAGCAGTGTCGCGGAACTGGCGCATTCCTTGAGGGCGGATCTGAACCGCTACTCACCTGGTGGAAAGCTGCCATCGAGCCGAGCGCTCGTCGAGCGCTATCGGGTCTCCCCCGTGACGGTCACCCGCGCTCTCGCCCAGCTCGCCGCCGAAGGGCTCGTGGTCACCCGCCCGGGCGCCGGCGCCTACCGCGCCGAGCCCCGTGCCGCCACCCCCGTCACCGGCGACACCTCCTGGCAGGAGGTCGCCCTCAGTGCCGACACCGCCACTGAGCTCGTCCCCCGTGCCGTCGACGCCTCCGGTGTCCTCGTCACCCTCTCCGCACCGCCGCCGGGCGTGATCGAGTTCAACGGCGGTTACCTCCACCCCTCGCTCCAGCCCGAGCGGGCCCTCGCCGCCGCTCTCGCCCGCGCCGGACGCCGCCCCGGCGCCTGGGGCAGACCGCCCACGGACGGCCTGCCCGAGCTGCGCGAGTGGTTCGCCCGCGAGATCGGCGGCAGTGTCACCGCCGCCGACCTCCTCGTCACCGCCGGCGGTCAGTCCGCCATCACCACCGCCCTCCGCGCTCTCGCCCCGCCCGGCACCCCCGTCCTCGTCGAGTCGCCCACCTACCCGGGCATGCTCGCGGTCGCCCGCGCCGCCGGACTGCGCCCCGTGCCCGTACCCGCCGACGCCGAAGGAGTCAGGCCGGAGCTCCTCGAAGCGGCGTTCCGCGCCACCGGAGCCCGTGTCCTCGTCTGCCAGCCGCTCTTCCAGAACCCGACCGGCGCTGTGCTCGCCCCCGAGCGGCGCCGCGAGGTCGTCCGTATCGCCCGTGCCGCCGGAGGCTTCGTCGTCGAGGACGACTTCGCCCGCCGTCTCGTCCACGAGGACGCGCCGCCGCTGCCCGCCCCGCTCGCCGCCGACGACCCCGACGGCGTCGTCGTCCATGTCTGCTCGCTGACCAAGGCCACCTCACCCAGCCTCCGGGTCGGCGCCCTCGCCGCCCGTGGCCCCGTCCTGGAACGCCTGCGCGCCATTCAGGTCGTCGACAGCTTCTTCGTCCCCAGGCCGCTCCAGGAAGCCGCGCTCGAACTCGTCGGATCGCCCGCCTGGCACCGGCATCTGCGGGCCGTCGGCCAGGAGCTCAGGAGCCGCCGGGACGTGCTGACCCGTGCGGTCGCCCAGCAGCTCCCCGGCTTCGCCCTGCCCCACGTGCCCCACGGCGGCTATCACCTCTGGCTCCGCCTCCCCGACACCGTCCCCGAGTCCGCCCTTGTCGCCGCCGCCCTGCGGACCGGTGTCGCCGCCGCTCCCGGCCGCCCCTACTTCTGCGCCGAACCCCCCGCCGGTCACATCCGGCTGAGTTTCGCGGGTGTCGCCGGCCCCACCGAGATCGCGGAGGGCGTGCGCCGCCTGCGAGCGGCGGTCGACGAGCTCACCGCCTGAACGCGGGGGACCGGACGGGCCCGCCCCTCGTCCGGCCCCGCCCCGGTGCGCGGCAGGCAAATTCACCTGACAAGCCCCGCAGTCACTGGAAGTCTGCGGGCATGAGCGACAGCACGACCCCGGACGTCCCCGTCATGCACGGGGCGTACGAGATCTCAGCCGACCCCGCGCGGATCGACGCCGCCCGCGTCCACCACTGGCTGTCCACCGACGCCTACTGGGCCCTCGGCCGACCTCGGGAGAAGCAGGACGCCGCCATCGCGGGATCGCTCAACCTCGGCGCCTATCACCGTGCGACCGGCGAGATGGCCGCCTACGCGCGCGTCGTCACCGACTACGCCACCTTCGCCTGGCTCTGCGACGTCTACGTCGAGCGCCCGGCCCGCGGCACCGGCCTCGGCACCGCGCTCGTCACCGCCGTACGTGAGCACCTCGCGCCGTACGGACTGCGCCGCATCATGCTCGCCACCGCCGACGCGCACAGCCTGTACGAGAAGGCCGGTTTCACGCCACTGCGAAATCCGGACAAGTGGATGGCTCTCGGGCAGCAGTGAGCCGGAGCCCCGCAGGCCCGGTGGATCGACCCCTTGACCTGCGGAGCCCCCGGCCTCACGATCGCGGCCATGAGTCTTCGGGTGACGCTCGTCACGGCGGCACGCAGCTCCTCCCTGCTCGCCGAACGGTTCGACGACGACCGGCCGCTGGACGAGGCCGGCTGGTACGAGGTCCAGCTCGCCGCACCGGCCCTGATCCCGCTCGGCGCGGCAGAGCTGCGCTACTGCTCCCCGACCCCGCGCAGCCGCGCCACCGGCACCGCCCTGGGCTACGCGCCGCTCGCCCAGCCCGCGCTGCGCGACTGCGACATGGGCCGCTGGCGGGGCCACACCCTTGCCGAGGTCGCCGCCCTCGAACCGGCCGCCGTCGACGCCTGGCTCACCGACGCCCGCACCGCCCCACACGGCGGCGAACCGCTCCTCGCCTTCATCAGCCGGATAGGGAACTGGCTCGACACCCGCCCCGCCGAGGAGGGCGCCATCGTCGCCGTCGCCGAACCCTCCGTCGTACGGGCCGCCCTCGTGTACGCCCTGAAGGCACCGCCCGCCACCTATTGGAACGTCGAGGTCCGCCCCCTCTCCACCGTCACCCTCACCGGCCGTCCCGGCCTCTGGCACCTCCAGCTCACCGCCCTGCGCTGAACCCCGCCCCACCCGCACCCGGCCGCCGGGCCCGCACGCGCCCCGGCTTCCGCTCAGCCTCCGCACGGGTGCCGCGAGCCGAGCGGGGCTCTCCGGACACCCGTCGGCATGTGGCGGGAAGAGCCGGCGGCCGCGACCGGCTAGCCTGAGAGCACGATGAACCGTTTGACCACGTCATGGGGCGCCTTCACGCTGACCCGCTTCCCCGAGGACCCGCGCGACCAGCTGCGCGCCTGGGACGCGGCCGACGAATACCTCCTGGGCCACCTGGCCGAGAGCGGTACCGACCTGTCCGGCACCGTCGCCGTCCTCGGCGACCGCTGGGGAGCCCTCGTCACCGCCCTGCGGGCCGCCGGAGCCGGCGAGCTCGTCCAGATCACCGACTCGTATCTCGCCGGGCAGGCCACACGGGCCAACCTCGCCCGCGCCGGAGCCGCCCCGGACGACGTCCGGCTGCTCACCACCCAGGACCCGCCGCCCGAGCGGATCGACGTCCTCCTCGTCCGCGTCCCCAAGAGCCTCGCGCTCCTGGAGGACCAGCTCCACCGGCTCGCCCCCGCCGTGCACGAGGGCACCGTGATCGTCGGCGCCGGCATGGTCAAGGAGATCCACACCTCCACGCTCCGGCTCTTCGAGCGGATCCTCGGCCCCACCCGCACCTCGCTCGCGGTGAAGAAGGCCCGGCTGATCCACACCACCCCCGACCCCGCGACCGCTCCGCGCCCCAACCCCTGGCCGCACCGGTACGACCTCCCGTCGGACACCCCCGCGCCCGGGCTCCCCGGGCTGACCGTCACCAACCACGCCGGCGTCTTCTGCGCCGACCGCCTCGACATCGGTACCCGCTTCTTCCTCGCGAACCTCCCCGGCGGCCTCGGCCGGGCCCGCGTCGCCGACCTCGGCTGCGGCAACGGCGTGGTCGGTCTCGCCATCGCCCTCTCCGAACCCGACGCGGAACTCGTCTTCACCGACGAGTCGTACCAGGCGGTCGCCTCCGCCGAGGAGAACTTCCGGGCTCACGTGGGCCCCGGCCGCAAGGCCGAGTTCCTCGTCGGCGACGGGCTCACCGACCTGCCCGCAGGCTCGGTGGACCTCGTCCTCAACAACCCCCCGTTCCACAGCCACCAGGCCACCACCGACCGCACGGCCCGCCGCATGTTCGCGGACGCGCGGCGCGCGCTGCGGCCGGGCGGCGAGCTGTGGATCATCGGCAACCGGCACCTCGGCTACCACGTCACCCTCCGCCGGATCTTCGGCAACAGCGAACTGGTCGCGAGCGACGCCAAGTTCGTGGTCCTGCGGGCAGTGCGGACGGCCCAGGAGGCGTAAGCCGGGGGCCCCGGGGGCGTCGTCGGCGTACCGAAGGTTCGGGCGAGGCCCCTGCGGCCGTGCCCGAACCCGAGTCATCTCTCCCAGCTCCGGGAGCACAGGACGAGCCGGTACCCGTCGGGATCGGCGATGGTGACGCCGAACTCGTCCCAGTACGGGTTGTGCGCGGTCACCCGCGTCCCGCCGGCGGCCAGAAGCCGCTCCACCTGCTCCTCTTCGACCGGCGCCCCGAGGTAGACGACGAACAGATCGTCGACGGTCGGGGCCGGCTCCAGCGGATGCTCGGGATCTCGGGTCAGCTCGACGTGCCAGCTCCCGCCAGGCGGCCCGACCATGAGCAGGTCGTGCTCGCCCGGCACCCGCGCGGTGCTTCGCCAGAGCACATCGAGTCCGAGACCTTCGACATAGAACCGCTCCGCGGCGGTCAGATCCCGCGAGGGGCGGGCCACCCGTACCCTGGTCTGCGCATTGATGATCATGCCTCGAGGCTAGGCGGCACCACCGCCGGCCGTCCTCCGGGATCTCCCTTCCCTTCCACGGAGTCGACCCTGACGCGCGGCTCAGGGTCGACGTCCGGGCGGCCCGACCTTCCCCGTGTCCGCGCCGGTGAGGGTCCTCCCGGGGCGCCCCGGGAGGACCCTCACCCACGGCCGTCCGTCACGCCAGGCCGACCAACCCCCGGTACTCCTCGCTCCACAGGTCCTCGTCCGCGTCCGGCAGCAGCAGGACCCGCTCGGGGCGCAGCGCGTCGATGGCCTCCTCGTCGTGCGTGACCATCACGATCGCGCCCGGATACGTGCCCACGGCCGCGAGTACCTCCGCACGGGAGGCGGGATCCAGATTGTTCGTGGGCTCGTCCAGGAGCAGCACGTTCGCGCCCGAGTGGACGAGGGCGGCCAGCGCGAGCCGCGTCTTCTCGCCACCGGAGAGCACCCCGGCCGGCTTGTCCACGTCGTCGCCCCGGAACAGGAACGCGCCAAGGACCGTCCGTACCTCACCGTCCGTCAGATGCGGAGCCGCGTCGGCGAGGTTCTCCCTGACCGTGCGGTCCGCCACCAGCGTGTCGTGCTCCTGGGCGAAGTAGCCGAGCCGCAGGCCGTGCCCGCGTACCACCCGGCCCGCGTCAGGGGCCTCCTCTCCGGCGAGGAGCCGCAGCAGCGTCGTCTTGCCCGCGCCGTTGAGGCCCAGCACCACAAGGCGGCTGCCCCGGTCCACGGCGAGGCCCACCCCGTCGAGCACGGGCCGCTCCCCGTACGCCTTGGTGAGCGAGACCGCACCGAGCGGCATCCGGCCGCAGGGCGCGGGCTCGGGCAGCCGGATGCGGGCGACGCGTTCGGCCTGCCGCTCCGGGTCGAGCCCGGCGAGCATCCGGTCGGCTCGGCGCGCCATGCTGCGGGCCGTCGTCGCCGTCGCGGCCCGGGACTTCATCCGGTCCGCCTGCGCGTGCAGCGAGGCGGCCTTGCGTTCGGCGTTGGCGCGCTCGCGCACCCGGCGCCGCTCGTCGGTCTTCCGCTGGGCGAGGTACACGTCCCAGCCGGTGTTGTGGATGTCGAGCGCGGCACGGTGCGGGTCGAGGTGGAAGACCCGGTTGACGGTGTCGGCGAGGAGCCGCACGTCATGGCTGATCAGCACGAGGCCGCCCCGGTGGGCGGCGAGGTGACCGCGCAGCCAGGCGACCGAGTCGGCGTCCAGGTGGTTGGTCGGCTCGTCGAGCAGCAGGGTGTCGTCCCGGCCGTGTCCGGCGAAGAGGATCCTGGCCAGCTCGACCCGGCGCTTCTGGCCGCCGGACAGCCGGCCGACGGGCCGGTCCATGACCTCGGCGGGCAGACCGAGGCCCGCGGCGACGCGTGCGGCCTCCGCCTCGGCCGCGTAGCCGCCGCCCGCCTGGAACGCGGCCTCGGCCCGGTCGTACGCGGCGAGCGCCCGCGCGTCGGGTGCCGCACCGAGCCGCCCCGCGGCCTCGGCCAGCCGCCGTACCGCCAGGTCGAGACCGCGCGCGGAGAGGATCCGGTCGGTGACGGTCACGGTGGGGTCGGCGGCCCGCGAATCCTGGGCGAGATGACCGATGGAGCCGGTACGGGTGAGGGTGCCGGCGGCGGGGGCGCGCAGTCCGGCGAGGGTGTCGAGAAGGGTGGTTTTTCCGGCGCCGTTGCGGCCGACGAGGCCGATCCGGTCGCCGGGGGCGACGTGGAAGGAGACGCCGGACAGCAGGAGCCGGGCGCCGACGCGCACGTCGGCACCGCGAACGGTGATCATGGGGTAACGCTCCGAAAGGGCTTGAGGACACACGGGTGGCGTGAGTGCGGGTCCTCAGCTAGGAGATTCGGGGCGTTGACATGGCTCCAAGCTAACCGCCGTGGGGGCCGGGCCGCATCCGACTTTCGGCCCCCGCCTGTTCCACCGTGTCCGTCAGCAGTCGGGAAAGGCCAGGTCGAGCGCCCGTACCCGCTCCTCGCCTGTCGTGATGGCGAGGGCGATGATCCGGTCCTGGCGGAGGGTGAACGCCACCGCGGCGACCGGCCGGCCGGCGACGAGGGCGACCGCCCCGAGGGACCCGCCGACGAGCGCGGGCCGGGTCGCGTCCGCGAACCGAGCGAAGGCGGCCGCCCCTTCGGCGACGGCCGGGGCGCCGTGCACCGGGCCGCGCTCGGACCGGGCGACCACGTCCGGGTCGAGGACGGCGGCGAGCGTGCGGGCGTCACGCGCGCGTGCGGCCGTCAGGAACCGGTCCACCACCGTCCGCTGCCGCTCCGCTTCGCCCTCGGTACGGGCCGTCCCGGCGCCCTGGATCCGCTCCCGGGCCCGTCGGGCGAGCCGCGTGACCTCCTCGGGGGAGCCGCCGGTGATCCGCGCCGTCTCGTGGGGCGGCACCCCGAAGACGTCGTGCAGGACGTGGACGAGCCGCTCGTCCGCTTCGAGGGACTCCAGCGCGACGGAGAGCGCGAGCCAGAGGGACGCGACTCCCGCCGCGCCCGGCCCACTGGCCGCAGGGGCCACACCGCCCCCACGGGGCTCCCCGTCCTGACCCGGCCTCGGCCGGCGCCCCCGAAGCCCCCGCACGCACTCCCGTCCCACCAGCGCCGTCAGCCACGCCGCCACCGCCGTGGCCCCGTCGTCCCGCCCCAGGTCGGCCCGTACAGAGGCGAGCGCCTTCTCCGCTTCGGCCGGCGAGCCCGTCATCCACAGGGCGACGCCTCGCAGTCGCTCCTCGTGGGCGCCGAAGCGCCCGGTCAGGAAGGTGTCGTCCGGCATGGCGCCTCACTCCTCGTCGGTTCCGTCATCACGTTGACGTGAGGACCCGCCTGGATGTGACAGGCACGGGAGAGGCCGGTCCGTCTGGATGTGACAGGCATGGGAAAGGCCGGTCCGTCTGGACGTGACAGGCACGGAAAAGGCCGGTCCGTCTGGACGTGACGACAGACACGGAAAAGGCCGGTCCGACGCGCGCGGCGTCGAACCGGCCTTACGAGGCGTCGAGCGGCAGGCTCGGCCCGGGGGTGCCGGGCCTGCCGCTCGACGGGGGGCGTCGAACCGGCCCCTCGGCGGATGGTCAGTCCGTGCCGAACTCCATCGCGGCGCGGTCCAGCATCTCGTCGTCGCCGGAGACCTCGCCGCGGGAGGCGATGGCCTCCGCGCCGCCCTCGGGCAGCTCCGTCATGGTGCCGATCAGGCCGGTCGCGGCCGCCTGGGCGGCACCGATGGCCGGGTTGGAGGTGCCGATCAGGCCGAGGCCCGCGTACTGCTCCAGCTTGGCGCGGGAGTCGGCGATGTCGAGGTTGCGCATGGTGAGCTGGCCGATCCGGTCCGCCGGGCCGAAGGCCGAGTCCTCGGTGCGCTCCATGGACAGCTTGTCCGGGTGGTAGCTGAACGCCGGACCCGTGGTGTCGAGGATCGAGTAGTCCTCGCCGCGGCGCAGCCGCAGCGTCACCTCGCCGGTGACGGCCGCGCCGACCCAGCGCTGCAGGGACTCGCGGACCATCAGGGCCTGCGGGTCCAGCCACCGGCCCTCGTACATCAGCCGGCCGAGGCGCCGTCCCTCATTGTGGTACTGCGCGAGGGTGTCCTCGTTGTGGATCGCGTTGACGAGGCGCTCGTACGCCGCGTGCAGCAGGGCCATGCCGGGCGCCTCGTAGATGCCGCGGCTCTTGGCCTCGATGATCCGGTTCTCGATCTGGTCCGACATGCCCATGCCGTGGCGGCCGCCGATGGCGTTGGCCTCCATGACGAGGTCGACGGGGGAGGAGAACTCCTTCCCGTTGATGGTCACCGGGCGGCCCTGGTCGAAGCCGATGGTGACGTCCTCGGTGGCGATCTCGACCGAGGGGTCCCAGAAGCGGACGCCCATGATCGGCTCGACGGTCTCCACGCCGGTGTCGAGGTGCTCCAGGGTCTTCGCCTCGTGGGTCGCGCCCCAGATGTTGGCGTCGGTGGAGTACGCCTTCTCGGTGCTGTCGCGGTAGGGCAGCTCGTGGGCGAGCAGCCACTCCGACATCTCCTTGCGGCCGCCGAGCTCGGTCACGAAGTCCGTGTCGAGCCAGGGCTTGTAGATCCGCAGGTGCGGGTTGGCGAGCAGGCCGTAGCGGTAGAACCGCTCGATGTCGTTGCCCTTGAAGGTCGAGCCGTCGCCCCAGATCTGGACGTTGTCCTCGAGCATCGCCCGGACGAGGAGGGTGCCGGTGACGGCGCGGCCGAGCGGCGTGGTGTTGAAGTAGGCGCGGCCGCCGGAGCGGATGTGGAACGCCCCGCAGGTGAGTGCGGCAAGACCCTCCTCGACCAGCGCGGCGCGGCAGTCGACCAGGCGCGCGATCTCGGCACCGTAGGTCTTGGCGCGGCCGGGCACCGAGGCGATGTCGGGCTCGTCGTACTGGCCGATGTCGGCGGTGTAGGTGCACGGGATGGCGCCCTTGTCGCGCATCCATGCGACCGCGACGGAGGTGTCGAGGCCGCCGGAGAAGGCGATGCCGACGCGCTCGCCGGCGGGCAGGGAGGTGAGGACCTTGGACATAGGAAGAGTATGCATCATCTCGCATGGTCATGCAAAGGGGTCCCCGTGGGGCTGCGGTAATCGCCGTGTCAGGTGGTGCGGAAACGCACGCGACGTCACGCAGGGGCGCCGAGCGGCGGGTGCTCGAGCACGCGGGGCCTGTACTCGACCAGCTGGATGCGGCCGTCGAAGGTGCGGTGTTCGATCATTTCGAGGGCGACGTCCGGATAGCCGTCGTAGATGCGTTCCTCGCCCGTGGCCCCGGTGATCACCGGGAACATCACGACCCGGAAGCGGTCGACGAGTCCGGCGCGCAGCAGGGACCGGCACAGGCTGAGGCTGCCGATCGTGCTGAGGAGCCCCGAGCCGCTCGACTTCATGGCGCGGACCGCCTCGACGGCGTCGTCGCGGACGAGCGTGGAGTTGGCCCACGTCAGTGGCTCATCGAGTGAGGAGGAGAACACCACCTTGGACGCCTGCGTGAGCTCGTCGACGGACGCCTCTTCCTCGGGCCTGAACTCGTCCTGGCCATTCGGGACCTCGCCTGCGGCGAAGCCCGACATCAGGCGGTACGTGTTCGCCCCCATGAGATAGGTGGCCTCGGGCTGCTCGCCGAGCCACGTGAGGTACTCCGGGCCCTCAAGGCCCCAGAATCCGGGCCATCCCTCTCCCGATGCGTAGCCGTCGAGGGAAGTGATGAAGTCGACAAGAAGCTCCGACATGGCAGGTGTCCTTTCCGGGGAGTCACGAGTGTGGACCGACCGGGAGCGGCAAACTCATCGGGCGCGCTGTGGAGCGACGAGAAAACGGCCTGGGCCGACTGTCACGCCCGGCCGGGCCGCGTGCGGCGCTCAGGGGTCAAGGGGAACGTCCGGTCACACCGGTGTGACCGAGACTTATAGTTGGCACATCTCAGCCTGAGCCGTGCAGGTCAGGCCATCTTGGAGAATTCTTGTTGGCACATCCTGAGCGGGATAGTTGGCACCTCAAGGGCAGGGATGCTCACTGTGCGTGATTGCCGGGGGTGTTCATGTTGATGATCTGTCCAGCGCCTGAGTCGATGTCCCGGGCGAGTCGCTGCGCGTAGTTGGCGAGAACTCCGCGCAGGTCCGCGTAATGACGCAGCGGATCGGGGCGGGAGAACTGGAACCACGCGGTGTTCCGCCGCGCGGCCCACTGTCGCTGGATCTCGGTCGGTTGCGCGGCTTCGAGTGGGCGAGGAGCGAAGAGGTGCTCGCCTCGCGTGACCAGCGTCCAGACGAACACCGAGGCGTTCTGGCGCTTGCGATCATCGGTCAGGGTGCGGAACTGGACAAGCGTAGGCGGAAGTTCCCTGACCAGCGCATTCCACGCGTCGACGCTGAGTACCCACTCCTGGAGTGCTTGGCGCCTGCGCCGGTAGTCAACGAGTGGTTGACGTGATGTTCGGAGATCGGAAGCAAGAGCGCGGAGAGCTCTGTCGAATTCAAGAGGGTTGCAGCCAGTCCATGCCGAGCGCCGGGTCTCGCGTGCAGAGAGTAGATGTGACTGGACGGGTGCGATCCCGAGGAACTGCGCGGCGTCGTCGTAGGTTCCGCCCATGACCCACTGGACGAGCCGGACGGCGGCGGCCCTGCGCACGGACTTGACTTCCGAGCCCGCGCAGCTGGCCAGGTAGCGCTCATGCCAATCGGGCTCCAGGAACGCCGGGATGTGCTCCGGCTGGTAGCCGCTTCGGAGTGGTCCTCGTGTGCCTCTGCGACCGCTGACCCGGGGGAATGTCCGAGTGACGGGTTCAGCAACCTGGCGGAGTCGCTCAGAGCATTCGCCCTTGTGCCTGTCGTAGAGAACGGCCCATGGTGTTCGGCTCGAAGGGCTGCCGAAGGCAGCGCGCGTGAGATCCGAGATGAGGTCAGGCAGGTCGTCTCTCAAGAGCAGGCGGTCTGCGGCCATGAGCAGAGCTCCGCAGGCAATGGGGTCGCGCGGTGGCATGTCGTGGACTTGTTGGTTGCGCCTCCTGCCCGGACCGACATGCAGTTTCTGCGCGTTGGAATCGATTCGCTCAGCGGTGTCGTCGTCGAGGAGGTCCCGGCTGTGAGGCCATGTCGCGTTGATCAGCGCGGTGGCCAGCCGGAGATCGGTGAAGTACTCGGATGAGTCTGTGGTTCGAGTGGGCGATTTCAGGCGGCCTCGGAGGGATTTCTGGAAGCGGAGGACGTCCGTAGTCGGTTGTGGCCGGTCACGCGCAGGGGCGGTGTGGTGGTCGAGTCTGCCGGCGCAGGCGAAGGACTTCCTCCTTGCTGCCTGCGCGTTGACCGTCCACCGGCATTGCGCTGGATGCAGCGTGTGGTCGTTGGCTCGTTGGATCAGAGGTCCTTGCGTGTCGTGCGGCTGACCGCAGTGCGGGCATTCGGCTTCCAGGTAGATCCGGTGCTCGGTGCAGGCAAAGACGATGGGCAGATGCCAGAGCTTGAGCCAGGGCCCGCCGTGCAGTTGCTGGACCCTGGTGCCGTCGCCCGCGAGGCAGGAGGGACAGAAGCGGGGCGAGCCGATGTAGAGCCATGGATCTGGTCTCATCAAGCGTCCTGGGCCGGGCAGGGACCGGGCGATCGGCGGGTAGCGGTCCCGCCACTGCGCCAGCGTCAGAGCGGAGACTTCCCTGGCCGTCTGTCCCGTGAGCCGGGCGAATGCTTCGGTCTGAGGCTCGGGTAGGTCCAGCAGCAGACTGCCGGGGAAGTGATTGGGGTTGCCTTCCTTGATCCAGCCCGCCGCGCGGATCAGGTGCAGAGGTGAGAGGTCGAGACGGTGCCCGAGCCGAAGCAGATAGCTGACCAGGGACTCTCCGGACAGAGGTTCGAGACTCCGGGGCAGTGGATGCATCGTGGCTTCACCCGTCAGGCGCCTGCGCGGGCAGCCGGACCAGCGTCATCGAAGACGGTGTTCCGGGGGCGCTTCGCCTGCGTGGTCTTCTTGTCAGCGGTCGGCGGGTCGGCCGGGATCACGGGCTCGTCCGGTGCCTGTTCGGGCGCGTCCCGCCGGAGCACGATCTCGTCCAGCAGGCTCTCGTCGATCAGTTCCTTCCCGGACTCCATGGCCTCCTGGGCGCCGTCTTCGAGCAGGCGTCCCAGCAGACCGATGACGCCGCCGGTGCGACGCATCAAGTACTCCGGCATGGTGCCGCCAGTGAGCATGCCCGCCTTCGCGTTGAAAAGCCGCAGGTGCTGCTCGATTCCCTCCAGGTGATCGACGAAGGCCTGGATCTGCTCCGGGGTGGTGTAGCGGAAGCGGTCGATCTCGATGAGCTCGAAGCGGTGCTCGGTCTGGGTGATCTCCAAGCCGTGGATGCGGGTCGACTCCAGCGGCGGCATTTCCCACTGCCGGGTCTTCTTGTTCCACGTGGCCTCGCGAAGCAGGCCGGTTCCGGGGATGTTGACGCCGGTCAGGATCAGGGTGACGTCCAGGCTCATGAAGGCCCGCATCAGGTCGAGGACGTCCTGGTCGTCGGCCCTGTGCATCCGCAGTCGGCTGATGTCGTCCAGGATGAGCGCTTTGACGCCGTGGTCGTGGAGGGAGTCGGCGACTTGCCGTACCAGTTCCGGCAGCGTGGCCGACTTGCGTGTCTGGGCCCGGAAGAAGGCCAGGATCGATGCGCAAAGGCTCTTCGGGGTCGCGGTCACCGGGGTCGAGACATAGACGACGGGCGCGTGCAGGTCCCGAGTGCCCGGAATGGCCCCGGGGTTGAGGTGGCTGTGCAGTTCCAGCCACTGGTCTTCGAAGACGGACGCGGCTGAGCAGACAGACGCGGTCTTGCCGTAGTTGCCCCAGCCGCTGATCATGACGCCGGCGCGTGTCGGGTCGTTCTTCTTCCTCGTGTTGCCGCTCAACCGGCGCCGGATCAGCCTGCCGACCTTGGCGTGCATGGGGGTGTCCTGCAGCGGGAGGTTCGCGTTCGTCAGCTCTCGGTAGAGGTCGTAGTCGTACTGGCGGCTCCCGGGAAGCATTGACCACTGCTTCGGCGAGATGACGGAGGCAGGGACGAGCAGGCCGCAGTGAGTGCGGTAGTGCTGCCAGCCGGCGTAGGTGTCCAGGGATGGGCGGCTACTGAGGATCAACTCGGCGATCCTGGCTCGTGAAGGCAGGCCCTCCACCGAATCGTCGTGGGAGAGAGCTCGGGTCACGTGTCGTCCTCCCGGACAGTTGTGTCGGCTTCCGCGCCGTCGGGAGGCGGGAGCCGGAACATGCGGCGCCGGTTCAGGGCTGCGTGCAGCGTTGCTGGAGCGGCGGGCCTGGTGCCGGCGAGTGCTTCTTCGCGTCGCCGGCGCCGGTCGGCGTCGACCGCGTGGTCGATCGTGCGAGCGTGCTCGGCCCAGGCCGCGGGCATCTCGGCCGGAACCTGCTCGTCTGCGGCGGCCGGTGTGGCGGGGCGGTCGGCCGCCGCGGCCTGTGCTCGGGTGATCTCGCGGGCCTGAGCGACGCGCTGCTTCTTCCCCGCTTTCTTCTTGGCCTGGCTTGGCCACTGGTCGACGGGGGTGACCGAGCCGAGGATCCCGAGCAGATGCTCCAGGAGCTCGCTCTCGGAGTGGATCCTGATGTTGTTCGCCTTCACGTGTGCCAGGAGGGCGTCAGCGGTCTTGTCCGAAAAGGCGGGGACCTCGCCTTCGGGCGGCAGTCCTCGCCAGCGCAGGATGTGCCAGGTCTCGTGGTCGGCAGGATCCTGGAAGAACACCTGCCGGCGGTCCCTTCGGTCGCTGCGGACCACCCATTGGCCCGAGTGCTTGCCGCCCCGGGCGGAGGGCTGCAGGAAGCGCGGCTCGTCGAGGACCGGGTGGTGATACCAAAGCCCGAGGATCTTCACGCCTCGGCGCGGATGGATCTTCACGTGGTGCTTGCGCAGGACCTTGTAGTAGAAGCTCGGTTCGGGGAAGTCCAGGTCGAAGCCGCCCTGCTCCATCGCCGCGGCGAACAGGGTGTTGGGGCTGTGGTCCTCACCTGGCGCCCAACTCGGGGCGTATGCACCGAGTTTGCGGTTCTGCCAGATCTGGACGATCCAGGTCGCGATGATGTGCTCGGCTTGCGCGAGCGTGAGGCTCGCGTCGCGTTCGGGGTCGGCCCCGCGGTCCGCGACGTCGCCGCCGGTGAAGCCCAGCAGGTGCTCGAAGAGCATGGTCTGGATGGTGAGGAACTGGCGCTCGACCGCGAACTTGTCGGTTTGGCGCAGGACACGGGCAGGCAGGATCCGGCAGCCGATCTCCCGTTCGGCCTCTACCAGGTCGTGGTTCTTGTAGGGGCCGCCGTGGTCGGTGGTGACCGTCTCCGGGGCGAAGAACGGCAAGGCGGCGACCTTGTGCCCGGTGAACTCGGCGATCACGTCGGCCGGGACCCCGGCGTAGGGCCATTCCATGTCCTCGCCCCAGCCGTCCCGCATCGGTAGCGGCAGCATCACGTCCCGCAGCAGCATCGCGATGTCGACCGAGGTGTCGGACTGCAGCGTGAGCCGGAAGGCCGGCAGCCCGTGCGTGTAGAGATCGAGCGCGAGGGTCAGTGTCGCGGTGACCGCGTCGCCGAAGACGGTTTCGCGCAGCTTCACCGGCATAGGGGTCGAGTCCAGCACCAGAACCTGGCCCGGCCGGTGGACCACCATCCGGCCGGAGACTCCGGCCTCCGCAGCGGCTTCGGCCGTTCGACCGTAACGCGGCCGGGCTCCGCCGGGCCCGAACCACTCCTCCCAGACGGCGGCGAACGTCCAGCGGGAAGGGATCTTCTCGGTTGGGAACGTCGGGAACCGCTCGCGCATGTACTGGTGCATCAGCCGGTGCCTGGCAGCCAGACTCACGCGGGCGCGTTCGCCGCATTCGGCCTTGACCGCGAAGATCGCCTCATGGACCTCCTTCGTGACGCTGCGGTGCCCGCTTCGTCGCCGTGTCCAGCGCCCGTCCGCGCAGGCCAGCAGGAGACTGTCGCCCGCCAGGCCCGACAGACGCATCAGCGTCCGGTAGCTGAGGTGCTGCAGACCGAGCCGGACCGCCTCTGGACGGGGCATCGCCTCCATCTCCGCTGCCTTCGAGCGGCGGCGCTGGGTCAGCGTCGTGCGGTCCGGGTCGTAGGCAGGCCGGGGCTCACCCGGCAGGGCCCGAGCCGGGTGTCCCTCCCGGAACCCCGTCTCGGCTTCCAGCACGTGCGCAGCCCGCAGCCGGGCCCGCTCCAACTGGTCCTCGGTCAGGTCGGCCAGCGTCCTCGGCTGCCGGGCGACCGGCGGCGGGTGCCCCGACGCTTCGACCTTCGGCAGGAGCCGCAGGTCGGGATGGTTGATGAGCCAGCGAAACGAGCGGGTCTCCGTGCGGCCGTCGTCGTCCACGAGGACGAGCCGGCCGTACTGACCGTGGACGGCTTCGATGGTCCACTCGACGCCGTTGAGCGCGACCCCTCTGCCCGGCGCGATCTGCAAGAACCCCCTCGCCGCCATCACGCCGCCCAGATCAGCGAGCTGTCGCGCAAGGGACTGCCCAGGTCAACGCCGAGCTCGCGCTGCCAGAGCAGCCGGACGATGGTCGCCCGGCCAACAGACGGCACGCTGGTCGAGTCCGCCAGCTCGCAGAACGTCATCGCCCGCCCCTGCTGCCCGCCGATAGTGGTGAGCAGCTGGTCGCGCATGCCGAGCAGGTCCCTCGCCGGCCGCCGACGAGAGGACAGGTGATCAAGGACGCTCCAGACATGCGGGCGCCAGCCCGCGACCACCGAGTATCGCCACCCGCAGGCGGCCGCCACTTCCCTGGCCGCCGCGAACTTCAGCGCGTCCTCGTCCTTGATCAGCTTCATCGGCCGGACGTCCAGCAGCCACATCCCGCCGCCGATCACGGCCAGGAAATCCGGGATGTGCCAGGCCTGCCCGCCCGCATGCTCGAAGTCCAGCCGGAACGGCTGCGACAGCACCTCCGATGCCCTCAAGAAGTCCAGCGCGACCAGCAGGCGCATCTCCTCCAACGACTCGAAGCCGTGTTGCCTGCCTGTTGAGGCCATCACCTCCAGGCCGGGGCGATGCCGCTGCTTCGCCCGCCATGTGAACCCCCGCATCGGACGTGACGACAGCACCGGCACGTGCGCCATGTCTCGGATCGGCCAACAGACTTCGCCAGCACCCACCCGCCATGACGAACTCCACCGACGAGGCCAGCCGTCATCGAGCCGTAGCCGATCCCGCTCGGTGACATCCCCGTCATACTCAATGGCCAACTGGTCAAGGTGACTTGACTCCGATGGGATCACTGCCCTCGTTGCGCCGCCCATCTATCCACGGCAGCACCCTCTGCCCAGCGATGGCGACCATTCTTCGAAATTGACCACAATTTGGCTTGGAGTGTCGAATGTTTGCGAACCAATGTGCTCATTTTCTTCGCTTGTCTGATCGCGAAGTGACATGGAGCGGAGCCAGAGACTGCCCTGCAGCCATCGCAAAGGGCCTTGATCCAGGTGCCGTGTTGGTCGCCGTGGAAGCGGGCGCGTCCGGGCTCACCACAGCTTCGCAGGTCTTCTCCGCTTCGAGTTCCGCGGCTTCGGCGAGGCGGCCGGCGGTGTCGGCCCAGGTGTCGCCGAACTCGCCGTCGCACCGGTCCGTGACGTTCTCTTCGCCAGTGCCTTGTTCGAAAACTCGGCCCCCTCAGCCCCTTCGACCCCTCGCGGGTCTCAGGCGGCAGGCCTGTGACCAGGTAGTTTCCCGGTCCGGTCCTGCCGCGTAAGCGGTGTAGCCCGGTGGTGCTGGAGACCATCGCCCACCGGGCTACGCCCGAAGGATCAGCTTTCGTCGTCGTCCGAGATCGTCACCAGGGAGTGCGGCGCGGTCTTAAGTGCGCAGTCCCGGATGTGTTCGGGCAGGGCGCTGAAGGCCTGCGGGTCGTCGGGATAGTTGTTGTACAGCACGGCGAGGAAGGCTTCCAGGGTGTCCTCGCGGTCCGGCTCTGCCCATCCGGTGCGCTCTGCGATGCGGCGCCCGACCTGATGGCTGATGCCGGAGTGCTGCCTGCCGTCGGCCGTCTCGTTCCTGCCGATCAGGCCGTCTAGGTGTTCCTTGGCCTTCGGGGTGACGAACGCCTCGACGTCTCTATAGGTGCGGGCCTGGACGTAGGTGCGGATCCGGTCGGGGGAGATGTGGTTGTCCTGCAGGTGCGCCACGGTCGTGCCGATCATCAGATGGAAGTGCTCCAGAGCGTCGGTCAGCCGGTACAGCGCGATCCGTGCCCATTCCGCGTAAGTGTCGGCGTGATAGGCGTGCATCAGCACGTCGCAGAAATAGCGGTTGATCTCGCTGATGTGGTGGCGCACGAGCAGCGGGAGTTCCGCGGGCATCGGATCGTCCGCCTTGAGCTTGTCGGGCACGAACTCCTCGTGCTCGACGCGGCCGAGGTGCTCCAGACGTTCACGCCGGACGTCGGCGAGATGCGCAGCATACGGGCGGCCGTCCGCCTCGCGGCGGGCCTTCGCCGCCTGCTTGTCACGGTGGTTGGGGTTCATAACGCTCGTGTCCCTTCGTGGCGCGCACATCGTCCCGTGACCTGGTGCGCGTCAAGGTACGAGCCAGCACCGGTGATCTGCGTTGCTGCCCTGCCACTTTCGGCGTTTGATCGTGTGTCCCGCTCACGGGGCAGGACGCACTGGAGCCGGGGCCGACGCAGACGGCGGCCCACGCTGAGCAACGAGCCAGAGTTCCTGGTGTCACGCCCGTGCAGCAAGAGAGAGCCCTGCCGGCGACATGACGGCACGTCCAATCGGGTACGGGCGGCGCGGTTCCGAATGTCGGACACCGATCCGCGCCGTAAGGCGGCGTAGCGTCCCGCTCGACGCAGCCGCGGAGACCGGCTGCCGGTCGAAGGGCCCGCCCCGGACGGGCCCGCCACGGGCCAAAGGGTGCGATACCCGGTCTCCTCGCGACAACGCCACATCTATGACGGCTTCCCCCTTGTGCCACTACTGGACCCCCGCCGCCTGCACACCCCTGCGCAGCGCCCTGCTGACGCGGGCGTACCTGATGTGGAGCTGCTGGGGCCATGAAGGGGCCACCACCCCGGCTCACCGGCCTGATGGCCGGTACTGCGTGCGCTGGGCGAAAGGCCGCACCACCGACGAGATCGGCGAGCTTCTCACGGACTCACCCATCGCCATCACCGGCTCCACCTACACCCCACCGGCTGCCCGGGGCGACCGGGGGGTACTGCGCCTGAATGACGGCCTGGTCGAGCTCGACGGCCCGGGCACACATCAAGACGGCGTGTAAGACCGCCGACACCGCACTTCCCTCTCGTCTGCTCGCGGCCCAACAGAAGTGGCGAGCATCAAGGTGAGGCGGCGTGTACCGTCGGCTAAGAAGTGCCGTCGACCTGCTGCGTCCGGGCCTGCTCGAGCACGGCCCTCGGGAGTTCGGTGCCGTACCGGCGGGTTTCGTTGAGGAGCTTCGTCAGGCCGGCGGGGGCGTGGTGCCAGTGGTCGGCCAAGCTCACTCGCGTACTGATGTCGTCCATGAGCTGGGAGATGACCCAGGCGGCTTCCGTGGGTCGGTCCCCTCCGCCAGGGCCCCACCACAGGTGGTCGCCTGGCGTACACGGCCCGGGATGGATCCGGCCGTCCGTGGTCTGCACCCACACCGTGTCTTCCAGGATCACGGACTCGAGCCGGGCACCTTGGTCCTCTAGCTGCAGTGGGGCCAGGAAGACCCAGGTGCCGTCGCGGGAGGATCCCTTGCGGACGATGGGAATGCCGGTGGTGCGGTCGGTGTAGAAGGTCACGTCGTGGGCGTCACCGGCGAGGACGGCGTGCACGGCGGTAGGTGTGCACGCCGTGAGGTGCTGCCCCCATCGGCGGGCGGCGGGGCCTCGCAGGCGCACTTTGGTGCGCGGGCCGTACGGCAGGAGATCGGCGGCGTAGTGCATGCCGATCTCCATGGGTTCGTAGGCTTCGAAGAGCTGGCTGGAAGCGATTGTGTGCCAGCCTGCAGCGAGCAGATCACGGTCATCGGTGCGGGGCAGAGGGTAGCCGTCGGTGCGGTGTCGGGCCGCAATGAGGAGCGGGTCGCCGTGGGGGTGCCCACCGTGTTCGGCGAAGATGCGAATCTCGCTGTCGAGGCTGTCGATGTCGTGATTGCGCAGGGAGTTGGCCAGGTCCACAAGTGCCGTCTTGGCGGCGTCATCAGGCCATCGGACGGTGGCTGCCTGCCGCAGGGTGGTCTCCTTCTCGTCGGGCAGGACTTCGGCGAGGGTGACGGGTGCGCCCGGCGACCACTGGCTGATCACGTCGGAGCGTCGCAGCGCACGGGGCCACCAGGGCAGCGGCTGGCCGACGAGCCGGGTCACAAGGCCCCACTGGGTCTCGTACTCCAGGAACGGCTGCGCGGTGTCGGCCGCGATCAAGGCCGGTCCCGAGAATCCGATATCACCGAACAGGGCGCATACGGTGATCACGCCCTGGGCTCCGAAGTCCTCGGCCAGTTCTTCGGCCATAGCGCAGGCTGCGCCTTGGCGAGTGGTGTGGACGATGCGCACGATGCCGAGGTCGGTGTCCCAGTCCATGGCCGGGCCCTGCGAGGTGGGCTGGAATCCGAGCCACTTGCCGGGCGCGACGGACCGTGTGTCCAGGGCAGGATCAAGCAGCACGGCTCCTCGCTCACGAAACCGGCTTGAGCGGGCGGCCCAGATGTAGACCGAGCTGCCGTCCCACGTCACGGGGAGCTCCTTGCCGAGTGCCTGGTCGAGCAGGTTGTGATGATCTCGGGACCCATCAGGGAAGTCTTCGTCTTCCTCCAGCAGTCGGTCCAGCTCGCCTTTGTCCAGGTGGAGGAGCTTCTCCACCTCGTGCCTGCGCAGGTACGCCATGTTCCGCCCGGCCAAGTCGCCCTCTCCTTAGTGCAGTTGCTCCTCGCTGGCACGCGTGCGCCGGCCGTGTCCGCCGCCGGACCTCGATGGGCCGCATCCATGAAATGCCGCGACCGCCAGCTGCTAACAGCGACATTGCGTCAACTTTCTTCCCGCCGAGCCCTGTTGAGCATGTTGGCTCCTACGATGCTGCCCTGGTCCAGGGGTTCCGCACGGGGCGTAAGGTGTCAGCCCCTTACGGTTTCCCGTTGCTGTCGGGCCGCGGGATGCATTCGCTGCTCAGAGGAAGGCATGGATGCCGAGCGGAATCTGGCACCTGGAGCCCCGGCGGATCCGGCCCTGGTACGAGCGTGCCGTGACGGCGTCAACCGAGCACCCAGAGATCCGGGCGTATCTGGACCTGGACCGGCCCCAGATCACGGACGAGCACTTGCGGCAGTCCTTCGACCAGCCCCGGATCATCGCCGAAGTGCTGCGGGCGGATCCCTCCTACTTCGATCTGCGCCGCAGAGCGGCTCGCGTCGACTCCTTGCGTCAAAGCCTCATCGAGTCCCGAGAGCGATGCCGCGCCACGCCCTTCCTGTCGCTCATGTTCTTGGTGGCGCTCGCCTACTGGCTGGCGGATGCAATGGTCGGGATGCCCTGGTGGGTGGGTATCACGGTCCTTATCTGGCCTCTGGGCTACTGCGGCGTCAAAGAGTTCAGAAACGCGGATAACCGGAACAACTTTGTCAACCAAATACAGACCGCCCTATACGGCGTGCTGTGGGCCGCATGCGCGGCCGACGCCGAGGTGCGCCTGGGCTGGTGGGCGCTCGTCAGGCTGAAGAAGACAATGGACCCGATCATGCGGCGTGAGATGACGGCGCTGCTCGGACCTGATCACGAGTCACTGCTGGTGGCCCGCAGCCATGACGGTCTCATCGACGCCGGCAACTCCCGGTACTGGATATCGACGCAGGTCGAGGCCACGCTGCAGCGCAAGCTCGATCAGATGAGCGGTGGGGCGATCGCGATCTGCGGGCCACGGGGCGTCGGCAAGAGCACCCTGCTGAAGAAGGCCTGCCAGGGCCGGCTCGGTCCTTTTCCCGAACCGCATTTCCACACCATCATCCAGACGCCGGCCAACTACCGCCCCGAGGAGTTCCTGCTCTCCCTGTTCCAGTCGGTGTGCCGGGACTACCTCGCACTGTACGGCCGCCGTCCGCGTACCCCGTTTCTGTTCCGCTCGCGGGCCCGCGCAGCACACCGCCCCCGGCGCCTGTACTACTCGGCCCGCCGGTGGGCCCAGCTCCTGGCCGGGCTCGGCCTGGTCGTCCTGGCGATCCAGAGGGAAGTCCGCGATCTCGTCGATGCCGTCTACCAGTCCGCTCGCCCCGCCGCCGCGGGATGGGCGGTGGGTCTGTGGGAGTGGACGTTGACCGCATGGCAGGAGCATCCCGTGATCTCCCGTCTGGTGCTGCTCGTGGTGGGGGCGCTGTTGCTGTGGTGGGCCGATCCGAGGAGCTGGCTCACCGGGCGGCCGGTGCGGCGCCTGGTGCACGACTGCCACAACTACCTGAATCTGCTGCAGCACATCCAGTCTGTCGGCACGTCAACCTCGCTCGGCGCGTCGGCCCGCGCGCTCACCCTGGGATTCGGCCGTACCAGCGGCAGCAGTTCCCGCACCTTCACCTACCCGGAGCTGGTGTGGGAGTTCCGGAGTCTGCTGTCCCGCATCAGCGCCATCGAGCGCCAGGACAACTGGAAGGTCTTCGTCGGCATTGACGAGCTCGACCGGCTGGGCTCCAGTGAGCAGGCACGCGCGTTCCTCGCCGAGATCAAGGCCATCTTCGACGTACCGCGCGTGTACTTCGTGCTGTCGGTGTCGGAGGACATCGGGTCGGCCTTCATCCGCCGCGGACTGCCCACCCGCGACGTCACCGACAGTTCCCTGGAGGACGTCCTGGTCATCGAGGCGCGCACCCTGGAAGAGTCCAGAGCGCTGCTGCAGATACGGGTCCCGGGATTCACCGACCCCTTCGTCGCACTCGTCCACGCGCTGTCCGGCGGGCTCCCACGCGACCTCATCCGCTACACCCGCAAGGTGACAGAGACCCACCGGCGCACCCGGCAGCCCGGACTGGCGGTCCTGGCCCGTGAAGTGCTGTGGGAGGAGGCCGCCCAAGCCCTCGTCGGATTTCGCGCGCTACTGGCCCGCCACGACGATTCCGCCGCCACCGCGCAGACCGTGCACGACCTGCATACCCTGATCACCCTGATCCGCGAGGCCGACTCCAGTCGGGCCAACCCCGAACTTGAGCAGCGCGTCCTGCACCTGGCACACGCCGTACACCCTCCCCACGCCGAAGGCACCGACCCCGTCGGCGAATCTGCCCAGCGGTGGGAGGAGTTCTCCTGCTACCTCTACTTCATCGGCACCCTGCTCGAAGTGTTTGCGCGACCCAACTTCGCGGCCCGCAAAGCGGCCTACACCGGCCCCGACAAGACACCCGGCGACCTGCAGCAACTGGCTGAGGCGCGCCTGGAGATGACCGTGTCCCCGCACAGCGCCCGAAAGATCCTGGAACAGTTCCGCGTGCACTGGGCCCTGCGTCCCGCCGCCCTGCCGCGGATCGTGCCACAGCCCGGACCGGACGCGGAGCAAAGGCGAGCCGTCGTACGCGACCGTTCCTGACATGTGCCGCCCGGTGCCTCACCACTGGCACCCGGTGGTCCCGAAGGCTCCAAGGCAAGTGCGGGCCTCGGGGGCATGGGGCGAACGAGTCGTTTCCGTGGTGACAATCGCGGCCCATTCGTCAATCGCGATGACGTCGGGGAATGCGTGATCAGTAGGCGCGGCGCGCGCCGGTGCTGCGTCATCGTGGGCGATCTGCCGGGTGAGGCCGCGGCGTGTGCCGGGGAGTTCGGGTTCAGGCCGGGTTGTCGGGGTGCTGGCTGATCCAGGCCAGGCCGATGGGGTCCAGGTGGTGGCGGGCCCGGGTGACGGCGACGTACGCCAGGCGGGCTTCTGCCTCATCGACGGGCTGGGGAACGGGCTGGCCCTGGGCGTCGACCTCGTCGGTGTCGGCGGGCGGCGTGAAGTCGGCTGCGATGCGGACCCGGGCCCATTCCCGGCCCTTGGCCTTGTGGGCGGTGGAGACGGTGACCTCGGCCGCGTCTTCAGGAACGAGTCGGTCGACAGCCTGCAGGATGGCCTCGGGGCCGTGTTCGTCGACGAGGTTAGCGAAGGGCTGCAGGTCGCTGCCGGCGGGGTCGTGCTCGGCGTAGTCGCGCAGCGCCGTCCAGGTGGTGAACAGCACAAGTTCGGGGTGGTGGGCGCGGCGTCCTTGGATGAGGTCGCGGGCGGCCCATGCCAGGGCGCGCAGGGAGTCACCCCCGCCGACCAGCGCCGTGGCGATGCCGGCGGCGATGAGTGCGAGGACCTCGGTCATCGCGCCGATGTTGGTCCGGCACAGGACCGCATCCGGGCGCCCGGCTCGGGATCCGATTGTGGTCGGAATGTCGGGTGTCCCGGTCAGTCGGATGGGAGCGTTGCTGAGGGTGAGCCACCGGTTGGCCTCGTTGGCGAGCGCGGGGCCGAAGCGGAAGGAGCGGGTGAGCGTGAGGTGCTGGCCGGTGAACCGCGTCATCACATCCCGGGCGCCGCGCCATCCGTAGATGGCCTGTGCCGAGTCACCGACCATGACGATCTGAGTGCGCTCCTGCTGGGCCAGGACGATCTGCTCGAGGACAGGGTTGGTGTCCTGGGCCTCGTCCAGCAGGAGGAAGTCGCCGTGAAGGACCGGCTCGGTCAGGGCCCACATCTTCAGGTAGTGGTCGTGCTCGAAACGGACCGCGCCGCCGTAGGGGTCCTGCAGATCGGCCCATGCCTTCTCCGCGTAGGGCAGGATCAGGTCGGCCAGTTCCGCATGGTCCTCGTTGTCCAGGCCCCGAAGGTGCGGAACGTGATGGTGGGCCAGTTGCATGTCGGCCGACTGACAAAAGCGGGTCACTGTCCGCAGCGTGGCGTTGGACAGCGTCGCTGGCATCAGCCCCGCCCGGCCGATGTCGGCCGGGGCGTTAAGGCCCAGGTCCTGCCCGATCCGCCACCCGGGCCGCCGAGGAGCGTTCAGGCGGCCGCGGAAGCGGTGGCCGAGCGCGGCGTAGGCCAGCGAGTGGGCCGTCTTGCACTGGACCACAGAGGGAAAGCGGGCGGCGGCATCCAGGGCGATGGCCCGGTTGAAAGCGAGGTAGCGCCCACGCCGCAGCGGCATCTGTTCCGTGAGGAAGACGAGCGTGGATGTCTTGCCTGTGCCTGCGCCGGCCTGGATGGCGAGATGGCCGCCGCTGCGGAACGCCTCCAGGACGGCGGTCTGTTCGTCGGTCGGGGAAAAGGGCATGGAACAGATCTCTCCGGAAGCTCGAAGCCCACGCCACAGACATGTGGGCGCAGGGAAAGGGCGCACCCTCGGCAGGTGCCGGAGTCAAAAAGTGCCAACGCATCCGCGCGTGTCTTACGTACGCGCCGTCCGGTCCGCCCGATGCAGTGACAAGACGGCGACGGGAATCCGAATTCAGAACTTATGTACGAGAGCGCCATCACGTTCGGGTGGCCGACGTGCGACTGTGCTCAGGCGTCGGACATTGGAGGTTCGTGCCCCGCGCACAGCGGATTCAGGAGCTCACCCAGCGGGATGGAGAAGGCGTGGGCGAGAGCGTGCCACGTGGCCAGCGTGCAGATCGTTCGGCCCTGCTCGATCTCGATCAGAGTCCGGCGGGACAGACCGCTGTGCGCGGCGAGCTCGTCGTAGCTCCACCTGCGCTGCGCACGCAGCCGAGCGAGGCAGAGCCTGAGTGCCGTCGGGTCGGGCTCCGGCGGCGGGATGATCGTCACGGATCCATCCGACGGTGCAGACCCCTGCCCTGGCAGTGCAGACCTCTGCCCTATTTGTGTCGATGCGGACCGGCTCCGGCAGGGCAGAGGTCTGCACTACGGTGTCCGCGCCCGAAGCCGCCCGGACGCAGGGGTCGGCGGCTGACTCCTCACGGCTTGGAGGGACCGATGTCCATGGCTCTGTCCGCACGCGCCTGGACCGTCACGATCAACAGTTCGGCGGGGCGGCCCATGCTGACGTGCAGTGCCTGCCCGCAGCCGTTCGTGGCCATGGGCGCTGATGGGGTCGTGCAGGTCCGTCGGCACCTTGCGGGCCACCTCGTCGAGTCCCGGCTGCCGACGTACCTGCGTACGTGCCAGTGCCGGGAAAGGGTCTGTGTGTGGCACGGGCGCCGGGGCCCCTGTTCCGGCCCGCTGCGGCTCTTGCTGATCCGGGCGGACCGTGGCCTCACCTGGCACCTTGCGGATGCCTGCGCTGCGTGCGCCGCCGCGATCCCCTACGCCGCCACCGTCCCCGAACCCCCGCAGGACGCTGCCGTCCGCCATGTGCGGGCGCCCGAAGGCGAGGCGGTTGTTGACCTCACGTGTGAGCCCGTCGAGTGGGTGGAGGCGCTGTGAGACGGATATCTCGCCGAGGTACCGGATCTGAGATGGGCCCGCTTCAGCCAATGACGGAGAACGCTTCGCCTGCCGAGGAATCTGTCTGTCGTGCCTCTGCGGGGGCAGGGCGACTATTCGGAGGGCTCCAGGACCTGGTCCATCACCCGCAGGAGGGCCTGCGTGAGCAGGAGCGGGGCAGGATGAACTCGCTTCGATAGGTGTCGTGCGAGGCGTGATGGCAGCTGAGGTGCCGGTTGAAGGTCAGGTTACGTTGCCCCATGCCGTGATGAATAGGCTGAAGACAGCGATGAACGCCGGGCCAGCGACGAGCACGGCCGAGAGCGTGGTCATCCCGCTGAGACGAGCCAGGATCCCGGCGACAATGGCGGCGTTTAGTGAGACCGAGGCGCCGAGAAGCAGAAACATGATCAGTGTCTGAGTGTTCACTCACTTCTTTGCTCTGGTTGTTGAGGACAACCGGCTGACCGGCCGCCGCTGTTCTCAACAACCAGAGCAAAAAATGCGAGGAAGTGAATCTACTCCAGAACTGTACCGGCGTGGGGATTGTGGAACAGTGCCGCGAGACTCCGCCGGGATTGACCGTGCCCGTCCCGTTGGCCCGGCAGACTGCCGCTGGACGCGTTGACGGCCGAGCTCCTCTCACGGAGGCCCGGCCCTCGATGTCTTCGCGGAGTTCTGAAGGGATGCTGAAGAGTCAGCCCCTTCAGCCCCTGAGCTCCTTCAGCTCCCTCACTCGCTCGCAGTCGGCCAAGGACCGATGAGCGGGAGCTGGCCGCTCGACGCGGCGTTGCTGTCGGCATCGAGCAGGGCTGTAGCGATGCGCCCCTTGAGCTTCGGGTCGATGATCTCGTCGAGGTTGCGCCAGGCAGCGCCGGAGACTTATTCGGTCTGGAGTTCGCCGATGTCGGCGGTGGTGTGGAAGAGGAAGCGGAAGTCGAAGTGCTGGTGGGCGGGTTCGTCCTCGGCGAAGTTGGCGTCGATGGGGTGGATGTCGATGTGAAGCGGGGTCTCGACGTGCGGGCTGACGACGTGGGGCGGGATGCCGGGACAGCCTGATCACGGCGGCCCACTACACTATCTGGGCGTGGTGGTCGAGGCGGCGTTCGTGGTCGCGGTAGCGGCGGCGTGAGCGGGCCAGCCAGCTCAGCGTGCGCTCCACCACCCACCTGCGGGCCAGTACGACACACGCCAGCCTTGGTCCAGTCCCGCAGCCGGCGCCAGGCCGTGACTCCGGAGCAGCCCACGGTCTCGGCCGGAACGTCGCGCCAGGCAACGCCGGTCCGCAGGACGTACACGATGCCCGCGAGAGCCGCTCGGTCCGGAACGCGAAGCCGCCCGGGATACGAATCTTTAGGACGGACGCCAAGGGTTCAAGGAACTTGTCACGACGTGTCCGGCAACCTTGAACCGTCTGGCGCGGCCGGTCGCGCCGCCGCCCTGCCCGTAAGGCTCGCCAACTGGTCTAGGGTCGGCCCGTGTCACAGACCGACGATCAGAACGAGATACCAGGGTTTCTCTACCAGTGGGACCGCGACCAGGCGCTCACCCAGGACCGATGCTTCCTGTGCGGGGCCGACCTTGCCAGAGGCCGGACCGACGAGCACGTCTTTCCCCAGTGGCTGCTGCGGCGGTGCGACCTGTGGAACGAGAAGATCACACTGCTCAACGGCACCCTGATGCCGTACAAGCAGATGAAAATTCCCTGCTGCAGCACCTGCAACAACGAACACTTGTCCCGCATCGAACAAGCCGTGGGCGACGCCTTCGCCGAGGGCCCCGAAGCGGTTGCGGCCCTGGACGCCACCACCCTGTTCTTGTGGATGGGCAAGATCTACTACGGCCTCATGTTCCGGGAACTGTCGCTCCTCGCTGACCGGCGTGACCCGCAGGGAGGCTCCATCGTCTCGCCCGAATTCCTGACCACCTTCCGCATGCACCACCTGCTGCTGCAGGCGGCTCGCGGCGCCGTACGCTGGCAAAAAGATCAGCATCCGGCCTCCGTGTTCGTTTTCCAGGCGCAGGAGCCCACCGACCCGCGCCACCGCTTCGACTACGTGGACATCATCAACTTCCCCTTCTTCGCCATCAGAGTCGGAGCGACCGCCGTCGTCGCCGTGCTCCAGGACTGGGGCGCCCTCGCCCAGGCCGTGACCCTTCCAGCTTTCGAGGCGGCCCGACAACTCGTCCTCCACCCGCAGCAGTTCCGTGAGGTAGCTGCCCTGGCCGCCTACATGACTACCCTGTTCAACCGCGTCCCCAAGCACCTTCTGCATGCAGGTGAGAACCACGTCGATGTCATGACGCTGCCCCTCCAGGGCATGTCCACCAAGTTCGTCTTCGATCCCTTCGACGTGGGCGACTACGCACAGGTTCTCTCCCATGTCACGGGTCAGCCGTCCGAGGAGCTGTACGACGGACGCAACATCGTCACCCTCCTGCGGGACGGGGACAACCAGCCGTGGGCCGTTCCATGGCCTGCCGACGAACACCATTACCCCGACATCCGGCTAATGCAGCGCTGACCCGCACAGCAAATCCCGCAGGCCGACAGGAGCAGCTCACGGCATGCGGCCTGCACCCGAGCCCCAAGCCGCGTTCTGCCTCGGGAGCGTCGACGTCGTGCCGGCGGGGCCGGCGCAGGCAAGGGAACGGATCTGGCCAGCGGCGCGGAGGTGGTCTGCCCGGCGGCGGAGCGAGGAGGGCACGGTGGGTCCTTCGGCGCTGTCCGGTCGGCTGGAGCACCACATGATGCGGATCAAGAACGATCATGAAGGGCGAAGCGGGTGCGCCGCACCCTCTGCCGGCGCCACTGAGCATCCGGGATGTCTCCTGCACCCGGTCCAGTCCTCCACGGACCGGTACACCGACGCTACAACTGCGCGGCGCACCCCTCGTCTGCGATACGCACCGTCATCCCTGCCCGGCTGCGAGAAAGGGGCGTTACCGGCATGCTCTTCATGCTTGCAGGCAGCAGCAGGCACGGGAGTCGGGTGGAGCGGTCGGGCAGCTTGTCGGGGTGGCGTCGTGCGCCGAGGATGGCGGGGTGATCGAACGTGACCATGCGCCGAACGCCGGGACGGGACTGCTCGGAGCGAACTTCAGCCGTCGCAGCCGTCTGGAACCGACCGACGACCGGGCCGGGGCCGGGCGGTGGATCGCCATCGACGAGTCCGGCTACCACGGCGATCAGCTGCACGGCGGCGACCGCTACATGATCCTGGGCTCGGTGGCCATTGATGACGCCGATGCTGCCGCCATCGTGGACACCCTGCGTGTCGAGGCGGGGATCCAGAAGTCCGCGACAGAGCTGAAGTTCCAGAAGATGTTCGCCGGCCCGGCTGCGGGCCGGCGCCGTCACCTCCTGGGCGACATGCTGGCACCCGGTGGTCCGCTCCATGACCGCGCCTCTGTATACGTGATCGACAAGCACTACTTCGTCGCGGCCAAACTTGTCGACCTCCTGCTGGAGGAGCGGTTCAACGCCATGGGCATCGACATCGTCATGAACGGCGTCGCCCGCCAGTTCGCCCTGGACCTGGCCACCGAAGGCCCCCGGGCGATGGGCCGCGACGGCTTCGACCGACTCATCGCCACCGCCGTGGGCTTCTTCTCCAAGAAGAACCGTACGGGCGACCATGTCACCGTCGACGAGCTCTTCACCGTCATCCAGCAGTGCCACGCCTACGCCCGCCGCCGTAAAGCCCCGCAGGCGAAGAAGGCGGCACAGGTCCTGGGGATGTTGCGCACAACCCGCCCGGAAGCCGAAGCCTTCGCCCGTGAGCGGCCGTCCGAAGCCACACCGACCGGAGAGCACGGGCTGCTCGACGATTCCACCGATCCGCTCGTCACCGCCGTGCCGGCAGTCATCCTCCACGCCTCGATCCGACACGGCGGCAAGCTCCAGGTCCTCGCGGACGACCAACGGCTGCTGACCGACGACAAACTCGACGTCCTGGAACGCGGGGCGACAGCCGTGGGTCTGGTGCAAGGCCTGATCAAGCAGAGCCACCTTCAGAGCCTGGTCCGCGGCCGTTCGGTGGACCATCCCTCCCTCCAGCTTGCCGACCTGGTGGCAGGCGCCGGCCGGGCGGTTGCACGATGGCACGACGGCCAGGACGACCCTGCCGGGCAGGACCTTCACCTAGTAGTGGCGCCACTCGTGGACCCCAACGGCCTGCTCATGAATGAGAAGCCCGACGATTTCGCGCGAGTCGACACCGCCCGCGCGAAGCGCCGCTGAACGCCGTGCGCTGCCGCTGCCCCTGCCGCCGCGCAGAGAGCTGATGCCCCGTGCCCGGACAGCAGTCGGCGAGCCCTTCCGCACGGCAAGTGGAATATGCGCGTGTCGCATGCGAGGGAGGTGGATGCTGGTGTAAGCAGGCGTGAGACCCCGCAGCCATAGACGTCCGGCGGGGGCAGGGATCGGGGTGGGGCTCGTGACAGAAGGCGCGTACGAGGAGCTGCAGACCGGCCGGTTGGGGCCAGCCACGTTCGAACTGCTGCGGAGGCTGGTTCACCAGGTCCGCCGTGGCACCGGTTTTCCGCCCCCGGAGGGGCACACGGTGTGGAGCGATGACGCGGCTTACGACGTGATTAGCGCGATGTTGTCCCAGGAAGGAGCGGGACAACGGTTCGTGACCGTCTGCTTCACCCAGGCCGCCGACGAAGCCTCTCTGGAACGACTGTTTCTCACGTCGATCAAGAACTTCCTCATCGACGAGGCGAAGAAGACACCGCGAGGCAAGCTTCGGCGCCGTATCGCCCGGCTGATGGGCGAGGACGCGGCCTACCGCAAGCTCAAGGGTTCCCCGCCGCGCTGGGCACTGGCTGACCACGCCGAAGGAGCCGTATGGCAGGGAGATCTCGACGATCTCATCGCCCAGGCCGCACAGGTGAAAGGCGTCGGTATCACCCGCTGGAACCACTCCGGCCCCACACCCCAGCAGACCGTGCACGCCCTGATGGCCATTCTGCTGTCCGTACTGCAGTACGCACAGGGAGCGGTACGGGAGGAAGAGCTCGCCAAGGTCCTCGAGGCCCGGTTCGAGCTTCTGGCACCGGCCCGCATGACCCCTCTGTTCGCCGACGAAGGGACCGTCGCCGCCATCGTCGAGCAGCATGCAGCCATCACCGCACCGGACCCGACCGGGGTCGAAGGGGTTGCCGAGGACATCTGGCAGCGTTTCTCACCCAACGAGCGTCTGCTGCTTCCCTACCTCGACAAGGACGCCCACCATGCGGCGCAACTACTGGAGATCCGGCAAGGCCATGCGGCGTTTGTCCTGTCCAACCTCAAAACAATGCTCCGTGACGCCCTCTCCGCTGACAGCGACCCCCAGGTCGTCATGGCTGCCCTGTTGCGGCGCTGCAGCAAGGCTGCGTCGTGAACAGCCCCAGTTACGTCGTCTGGACCCAGTGAGAAGAGAATGCGCTGATGGACCACAGCCGAGGAGACGGGGGAGACGGCATGAGCTCTGTCCACACCACTGCCTACCAGAGGCTTCTAGCCGCCGCAGCGAGCCTGAAAGTACCCGACGCCGTCCACCGAGTGGCCACCGCAGCACCCCAGGACCCCCGCCCCGGCCAAATCTGGCGCGCGATGTGGGAGGACACCATCCAGCTGCTGCTGATCACCACGGCCGGCGACGACGACACCGCGCGCGTCGTGCCGGCCTCATTCGAGCGGTACGCCGACGCCGACACCCTGCTTCTGCCCGCCCAGGCGACCACCCTGGAGCAGCCGCTGGCCCTGTGGTGGGGCCTGGAGACCACCGTGCCGTGGTGCGTGCTGGACCGGCAGGTCAGCGAGCTGACAAGCCGCCCCGACAACCTCACCTCTCGTGCGCTCGCCGACACAGTGACCGGCGCCCAGTGGGGAAGCCGTACCGTCTTGTCCTCAGCGGCAGACGAGTACCGCGCCGTTCTCACCGGCCACTTTGAGGTCCTCGGCTCCGCATGGTGGGCCCCGCAAGGATCGGGAGGTCTCTCCGAGCTCCTTGGCGAGCACGGAATCACCGTCAAGCAGCTCGCGGCCGAACTGAAACTGCCACCCCCTCTGGCGCTGGACGTGTGGCGGGGCCAGCAGCCCCTCACCGCCGAACAGGCCGCCACGCTCGCCGCACTCCTCGGCCAGCCCGCCGCCCGCTTCCTCGACGCCAACCCCGCCCTGCCACCCGCCGTCGTCCACGAACTCAACCGGCCTCTGCGGCGCAGCCAGGTCAAGAAACTCTCCGCCCAGTACGACGAGACCGAACACGCCGCCCGTCTGCGCGCCGCCTATGGCGTCTACACGCTCGCGGCACGCGACGACAACCGCACCCAGCCGAACTGGACCGCACGCACCGACCGCTACTTCGAACTCCTCCTGGACCAATAGAGAAGAGGGGGTACCCCCGAGTGGTCAACTACGTGCTCGCCGGCGCCGCCCGCACCCAGGCCGCCGCCATGATCACAGAACTCGAAACGGACCGCCCCGGCGCCGTCGAACTCCTGGCACAAGGCGCCCTCGCGGAACTGCGGACCTGGCCCGAGCTCACCGTCAAAGACGTCCCCGAGAACGAGGCAGCCCAAGGCTGCAGCGTCGCCGGCGCGTACGACTACGGCCCCCCACCCCGCCTGTCCGTCGCCACCTCCAACAGCCACGCACGGCGGGACTTCACCGCCCTGCACGAACTCGGTCACCACCTGCAGAAGAACAGCTTCGACCTCATGGAGCCCTTCAGCAAGGAAGCCGACCGCGGCGTCCTCCTCGAAGACGCCGCCTGCGACGCGTTCGCCGCCCAGATCCTGCTTCCCGCACACCTCGTCGACCAGCACCTGGACGCCAAAGGGCCCACCGCCTCAGCGATCACCCTCCTGTGGGAGACGAGCAACGCCTCCCGCATGGCCGTCTGCGTACGAGCAGCCCAGCGCCTCCCCGCCCCCGGTCACGTTCTCCTCCTCGACTCCGTCGGACGCCTCGCTTTCGCCGCCTCCCACGGCCTGCCGCCCCTGCGGCGCGGCAGCTTCCAAGGCGACATCCCCGTCATCGACCGCGCCCTGGCCGGCTCCGGCCGCGTACAAGGACGGACCCAGGTCCGCTACCGCGACGGCATCCTCGGACGCGAACTGCACACCGATACCGCCCCCATGGACGGCTACATCGTCGCCGTCCTCGTCACCGACTCCGCCCCCTGGCGCGCCTTCACCCCGCCCACCACTGACACCGGCCCCCGGTCGCGCGACTACATCTGCGCGAACTGCGACGAGAACTACCGCTCCTTCGAACCCGCCTGCCCGCGCTGCCGCGTCCCTCACTGCCCCGAATGCGGCCGCTGCGCCTGCCCGCCCCGCACCCCCGGCCGTTCCTGCCCCGGCTGCTTCCTCGAGCACCCGCCCGCGATGTTTGCCCCGGACAGCGACCGCTGCCTCGACTGCTCCTGACACCCCGCCGGCCCCGCCAGCCACACGCGTCTTTCTACCCGCGAGTTACGTCGTCTGTCCCAGGCGAAGCACCCCACCCGGGGTGCTCACGGAACCCGGGCGCCGGCCGCGGGGACCCGCAGGAACGTCGCCGGCAGGAACAGCAACATGGCTATCCAGATCACCGCAGTGCGCCTGACGGTTGGCGGAACCGCGCACGAGCACATCACCCACCTGTGGTGGACCGAGCAGGCGACTGGCAAGACCGGCGACAACACCCGGGCCGAGATCGTCCACTGGATCGAGAACAAGGCCGGCAAGGCCTACACCAGTGACGCAGCTGGCCGCAGCACGGAGGTGCTCGTGGTGACGCCCACCCGGGGCGAGAAGTACCTGCGGACCCACGCCGACGGCGTATGGACCAACAACCTTCTCGCCCTCCCCAGGCGCTGACCCGCCACACACCCCCCGGGCACTCGGCGCGCCGCCCCCGCAGCGGCGCGCCGGATACCCCGGCATCCACAGTCCGAACACGCGCTCCCCACTTCAGGAGGACCCCATGTCCCACGACACTCACGGGCCTAGGCCCGTCACGATCATCGTCAACGCCCGCCCCCACATCTGGGAGGCGAAGGAGATCACCTATGAGCAGGTCGTCGACCTCGCCTACCCCGGCCAGCCGCCGAACGACCAGGACACCTACACCGTCCGTTACAGCCGCGGACACGACGGCCACGGAACAGGCAGCCTCACCGCCGGCCACAGCGTCCGAGTGAAGGAGGGAATGGTCTTCGATGTCTACCGCACTTCTCGCTCGTGACCCCGACCTGTCCCGCCTCATCGACGACGGCTACGCCATCACCGTCCACGCCGGCCACATCATCGTCCGGATCCCGTACGTCACCGAGAACCGCACTGTCGAGCACGGCTTCCTCGCCCACCCGATCACCGTCAGCGGAGACCGCCTCGTCTCCGGCACCGATCACCGCATCTGGTTCGGCGGCTCCACGCCCTGCACCGAGCACGGCCACCCCCTGCCCCTGGCCACCCCCGAGAGCCGGGTGATCGCCGAGGGCATGCAGGCGAACTTCATGCTCTCCAGCAAGCCCCCAGACGGCTACCCCGACCAGTACACGAAGATCACCGCGTACACGCGGATCATCGCCGACCACGCCCACGCCCTCGACCCCTCAGCCACGCCCACCCCCGGCGCTGCGTGGCAGGAGATCGACGACGACAGCCCCTTCGCCTATCGGGACACTGCCACCTCCCGCGCCGGCATCACCGCTATCAACCGCCGTTTCCGGGGCCACCGGATCGTGATCGTCGGCCTCGGCGGCAGCGGCAGCTACATCCTCGACCAGGTCGCCAAGACCGAGGTCGACTCGATCCTCCTCATCGACGGCGACACTTTCGACAACCACAACGCCTTCCGCGCACCCGGCGCCCCCGCCCTCGACACCCTCCGCACCCGCCCACCCAAGGCGACCCACTTCGCCTCGATCTACGCCAACATGCACCAGGGCGTGACCGCCTGCGCGCAGTACCTCGACGAGGACAACCTCGACCTCCTCACCGGGGCGACGTTCGTGTTCCTCGCCTCTGACGACGCCGTCAGCAAGCCGACCATCATTGACTGGCTCGAAGCCCACGACGTGCCGTTCATCGACGTCGGCATGGGCATCGAAGAGATCGACGGCCGCCTCAGCGGACTGCTCCGCATCACCACCAGCCTCCCCGGCCGCCGAGACACGCCCCGCGAGCGCATCCCCCGGCCAGCACCCGAACGCGACGCCTACGCAAGCAACATCCAGACCGCAGACCTCAACGCGCTCAACGCCGTCCTGGCCGTCATCCGATGGAAACGCTCCCTCGGCATCTACGCCGACGCCACCGACGAGGTCCACACCACGTACTCACTGATCACCAACGAGATCGCCAACGAGGACCTCCCGTGACCCCGCTAGACACCCTGCGCCCGGTCTTCACCGTGACCTTCCCTCAGGCCATGGACGCAGGAGTGCTCTACATCTCGATCCCGTACCGCACCTGCGGCCACCTGTGCTGCTGCGGATGCGGGTACGAAGTCGTCACACCGCTCTCCCCGGCCCAATGGTCCCTCACCTACGACGGCGAGAACGCCTCCCTCACCCCCTCGATCGGCAACTGGTCCCTCCCGTGCCAGTCGCACTACTGGATCCGTGACGGCCGGGTCCGCTGGGCCCGCCGCTACTCGCCGGCGGAAATCGACCAGAACCGGAACCGGGACGGTCGCCTGCTGGCCGTCCACGACACCAGAGATCCCCAGCCGAAACGACGGGGAGGGATCCGCCGCCGTCTCCGGTTCTGGCACCGTCCGTAGACTGACGTGCGAGCCCCCCACCGCAATGCCGGACAAGCAGCCCCCTACAACGCACTTAGCGACGTTGATGGGGGCCGCGGGGGCGGATGGGCGTGACGGTGGTTGAGATGCCCTTGTCGAGTTGCTGCCGCAGGGCTTCGTAGAACGGATCCTAGGAGCCGCCAGCGGGAGCCCGCCCACGGCTCCCAAGATCGCCCGGACAAGTCCTAACAGACTCCCGTCCGTGCTCGGCTTCGGTGCCTATGGAGTTACTCCAGCCGGGGACCCGAAGCAGGCAGGGCGGCGATCCTGCGCTGTCCCTGCTGAGACGCCTTCTTCTTCAGCACGAGGTTCTCGTAGTAGCGGCAACGAGCCTGTCTCGCCGACCTTGACGAACCGGCCCGCCAGCAGTGGCTCACCATCCCCACCCACCTCCCCAACGGGCGGCCCACCCTCATCCGGGACGCCCGGATCGACGACCCTGCCTTGGCCTGCCGCCGAACCGCCGGGATGCTGCGGCAGCACTACGGCTCCAGCCCCCACTGGCCCGCCCTCGCGAAGGCCCTGGGCCCGGTGCTGGACGCCTTCACCACCGGCCGGACCGCGACGGTCGCCGAGATCTCCACCCGTGTCCTGCTGGACCTGCTCGGCTGGAAGGGCCAGATCCTCACCAGCAGCCAACTCCCGTCCCGGCCGGGCCGATTCGTCCGGCTCGCGGACCTCTCCGCCGCGACCGGCGCCCGCGCGTATCTGTGCGGGACCGGCGGCATGACTTATCTCGACCCCGCACCCTTCGCCGCCCGGAACATCGCCGTGGCGCCGTTCCGGCCGCCGTTGATCAATATCTGCTCCTCCGGCAGCCAGCTCAGTGCCCTGTGGGCCCTTGCGGCTCTCGGCCCGGATGCCGTGGCCGACCGGCTCCAGGCCCTCGCCGCCGTCCACACCGTCCTACAACCCGCCGACTGACGCAGCCGTCCCCCTCCTCAAGGAGGGGGACGTACCACTGAACGTCCCCAGTCGCGTACGACTCCGTCCTGCACCATCGCGTACGGATGCACCTAGGTCACATGCCCTCTTAGCTCCGGGCCGGGAGCCAAGGCAGGCCCGCACGCGGGTGCGGCGGCCAGGAGAACAGGCAGCCAGAGATTCCGCTTAGGGCCGTACGCGGAGTCGCAGAGCCGTGTCGGCCTCCCGCGCGGTGGCCGCCAGCCCGGCGGCTGACGCGACGACGCTCTCGCCCATGTGACGAACACCACATCACCTCCGGCGCGTCCGAAGCGGCTGCTGGGCGTGGTGCGGGGCGGCCCGATGTGGAACCATGCACCCCTCCTCACCAGGGCTTCGGCTGCTTTGCCCCGTCCGTGACTGTGGCGGAGCCCTGCCGGAGTGCCCTCCGTTGGGCGACGAGCGGCTGGCACGAATCGCCAGGGAAGGCTCCTCCCGCACGGAGCTCCTGCCGGGTGGGCAGCCGACACTCCGGCATCTGCTCACGGCCCCAGGTGCCAGGAGAGCGCCAAGGAGAGTCCCTCCGAATGCCCGCGCCTCGGGGCCTTGGGCTGCACCTCGCCCAGTGGGACACTCCACCGCGGAACAGGCCACCGCACCTGGGATCAATCTCGTTGGGAAGTCCGACGCCCAACTCTGCGCGTTCGTGTCTCGCCGTGCCGGCCCGCGCAACCGCGCATTCCTGTGTGGTGTTTCGAGGGCATGGCCATCGGCTTCGGGGGGTGTCCCCGTTCGTTTCGGAGATGCGGCCGTCGACTTCGGGGGCGTCCCCGTTCGCT
>NZ_JBHVZO010000010.1:0-279418 GCF_042879855.1 Streptomyces sp. NPDC058326
CGAGGCCCTTGCGGTAGTCGTCGACACAGGTCTGGCCGCAGGCGTCGAGGAGGATCTGCTCCTCGCGCTGGCCGAGCACGGGCCAGTTGCTCGCGCCGCCCTTGATGGGCGTGACGCCCTCGGCGAGCGCGTCCTGGTGCGCGGCCTCGTTCTTCTCGCGCTGTTCCTGCTCGGCCTTCTTCGCGGCCTCCTCGGCGGCGGAGCTGTTCCCCTCCGCGTCACCGGCCTTCGTCTCGGCGTCCTTGGCCTCCTGCTCCGCCTCGGCCGCCTTGCGGGCGGCCTCCGCGGCGGCCTCGGCCGACCGGCCGGCCTTCTCGTTCGCCTCCGCGGCGTGCCGCTCGGCGTCGGTCGCCTCGCGGTCGGCCTCGGCGGCGACACCGCTCGCCTCGTCGGCGGTGAGACGGGCGCTCGCGGCGTCGTTCCCCGCCTGCTGAGCGTGGCCGGCAGCGGCGTCGGACGCGGCCTTCGCGCCCTTCTGGGCTTCGGTGGCCTCCGTCGAGGACGCCTGGGCACGGGTCACCGCCTCGACGGCACGCACCGAATCACTCGCCGCGCGTGCGGCGGCCTCGGCGGCGAGCTTCGCATCCCCGGTCGCCTGCGCGGCCGTCTGCTGCGCGGACTCCGCGGCGGCTGCCGCCTCCGTCGCCTTCGCCTCGGCGGCGGCCGCCTGCTGCTCGGCCAGCGTCTTCGACGACTGACCGACAAGCACGGCGAACGCGGCCGAACTGTCCTTCTCCCGGTACGGGCTTCCCGCCGCCACGGCCTCGCTGGAGGCGGCGATCGCCTCCTTCGCGGCGTCACGGGCGGACAGCGCGGCCTGACCGGCGGCGTAGGCACGGCCGACGACCGTGGCGGCCGACTTCACCGCCTCGGCTGCACTGGCCCCCGCGGCGACGGACTCCTGCTCGGCCTTCTTGGCCAGAGTGGTGGCGTTCTCCGACGCCGTCGCGGCGTTGTCCGCGCGGAACGCCGCGTCCTGCGACGCGTCAAGCGCGGTCGCCGCCGCCACGTGCGCGGTGGACGCCGCACCGAGGGACGTACGGTACGCCGACCACGCGCTGCTCGCGCTCGCCTGAGCCCGCTCGGCGGCACCCTCCGCCGTGGTCGCGGCGGCGCGCGCCGAGACAGCGGCGGTGGTCGCCTGGTCAGCGGCGGTCTGCGCGGCAGTCGCCGCCGTGGCAGCCTGGTTGGCGGCCGCACGGGCGCTGGTGGCGGCCGTCCGCGTCTCGGCGGCGGCCTCGGTGCCCTCCGCCGCCGCGGCCGCGGCCTCCAGAGCGGCGGCACGGGCCGCGGTCGCCTGCTTCGCCCGCAGCGCGGCGATCGCCTCCTCCCGCGCGCTCTGCGCGGCCTTCGCCCGCTCGTCGGCGACCTTCCGCTTCGCCGACGCCTCAGCGGTCGCCGTCCCCGCGGACGTGTCGGCGTTCCTCGCCGTCATCTGCTGAGCGGTCGCGCGCTCCTCGGCCTCCTTCGCCTTGGTCCGCTCGGTGGCCGCCTTCGCCCGGGCGGCGACCGCGGTCGCCTGCTCCGCCTGCGCCTTGACCCGCTCGGCAGCGGCGGTCGCGGCGGCCGTCTTCGCCTTGTCCCGCTTCTGCTCCGCCGTCGTCCGCGCGGCCTTCGCCGTCGCAGCGCTCCCGGCAGCGGCCGTGGCGTTCGCCTCGGCACTGTCGGCAGCGGCCTTCGCCTGCGCGGCCGCCTCCTCCGCCGCGACCCGACGGAACTCGGTGTTGATCGCGTGCGACTCGGTCTGCGCCTTCGCGAGCAGCGCGTCCGCGTCGGCGACCGTCGCGTTGGCAGCGGCAAGGGCGGTCTCGGTCGCCTTCGCCGCGGCCGCGGTGGCGGCCGCGGAGGCACGGGTGACCTGGACCGACTGCTGCGCGTACATGAGGCCACGGCCGCGCGGGACGTGAGTCGTGTCGGCGACGGCCCAGGCCTCCTGCTGCGCGTTCGCCGCCGTCTGGGCGGCGGCCTTCGCCTTGGCGGCCTGCGACTTGGCCGAGACGACGAGGGCCGCCGCCTTGGTACGGGCCTGGGCAAGGTCGGCATCGGCCTTGTCGTAGAACGCCTGGTCCGGCTTCTCGAAGATCGTGTCCGGGTCGTTGGCGAGGTGGTCCAGCCAGAACTTGCGCCAGGTCAGGATCTGCTCGGCGAACCACGCCTGCCGGATGGCCTCGATCATGTCGTCGGTGGCGGCGCGGGTCGCCGCGGCGGCGTCCGCCTCCGCCTTGATGATCGTGGCGCGCTGGGCGGCCTGTCCGGCGTACTCCAGCTCCCACTCGATCATCGCGGTCATGACGGGGGCGTTGAGCATGCGCCGTGGATCGACCGGGTTCTGCCAGTCACAGCCGGCCCAGGCCTGCTTGAGGTCCTCGACCTCGACGCGGTACTCGGCGGAGTCCTTGGCGGGCGCCGTGGTGGCGTAACCGCCGCGCCGCAGATAGCTCGCGATGTCGCTGGACGTGGTGCCGCCGGAGTAGTCGTACCCGACCTCCCGCAGCATCCAGTCGGCGGCCATGTCGTGCCAGTCGTCCTTGCCGCGGTTCTCCTCGGTGACGGCCTTGGCGCGGGCGACGGCATCCGTACTGGCCTCGCTGTGGCTGTCCCAGCCGAGCGGGGAGGCCAGCTGGACCTGGGCGAGCGCGGTGAAGTAACTGACGTCCGCGCCGAACTGGGGCGCGTGCCACTCCATGTCGTCGCTGGGCCACGCCGATTCGCGGTAGGGCTTGTTGGCCTCGTCGAGCTCCTGGGTGCGCCGCGTGCCGGCTTCGCCGTGGGCGCTTCCCTCCTCCTTGTCGGCGTCGCCGGCCTGGCCCAGGGGGCCGTACCCGATCCAGCCCACGTCGCCGACGGTCTCGCGGAGCTGTTCCGCGGTGCCGGTCAGGCCCTCGATGGCCTTGGCCTTCATGGCGGGTCCGCCGACGTGCAGCGCCACACCGGTGAGACAGCGGTCGCGCCGCAGGTCCTGGCCGATGCTGTTGCGGGTGACGCCGGTGTCCTCTTCGGGCACCGGGTCGGCGAAGGCGGGGGCGGCCTGGATCACGCCGGCCAGTACGGCGGCGGCGGTCGCGAGCGCCGTCGCACTCGTGGCCCTGGTGAGAACCGACCGTATGCGACGCCGGCGTCTGCCGACGTCTCTGAACAATGACATGGTGTGCCCGACAATCTGTCGATCCATCGACAGGCTGTTCATGGGCATGCCAAGGCGGGCGGCTCACCGCTCAGGCCCCCGCGCCCAGTACGGCATGCGTCAGCGCGGCCGCCCCTCCCCATGAACCAGCGCCGCCGCTTACCCTGCGACGATGTCATGTGCGGGTCCGCACGTGAAGATCAAATAATCTTCACCAAGGCCCCACGGGGCGCCAGGAGCGGACAAAGCCATCCGCGAGTAGATCATCTTGTTACCCGGCGTAAGTCGACCCGTGGCGACGACCCGGCCCGTTCAAGTCAGTGACCGCCCAAGGCCGTTCTCCTCCTCCTGCTCCTGTTGCCGGATCCGGGTGAGCAGCGCTTCGTAGGCGGGCCGGCGGTCCGGTCGGGCGTGGGAGGCGGCTCGGCGCAGCGCGGGGACGGACGCCTGGCCGGCGTGCAGCAGGGCCGCCTCCGCCGACCGCCGCACCGTCACGTGCCCGTGGTCGAGGAGTGCGACGAGCGCGGGGACCGCCGACCGCCGGCGCGCCCGGGAAAGCACCCGGATCGCGCCGCGCACCACGTCGGGCTGCGCGTCGTCGAGCAGGATCTCGGTCAGCCGGAGGTGGGTGTCCCGGTCGAGCAGCGCGCGCGACGTGCGGTGCGCGTGCAGCCGTACGCCGGTGTCGCGATGCGTCAGCAACTCCCGCAGGGCTGCTTCGAGGTCCGTCCCGTCGAGGTCGGCGGGGTGCTCGGTCAGCCGGGCCAGGGCACGGCGGATCCGCCGGGGCTCGGCCGACCGCAGCAGGGCCGTCATCGCCTCGGCCGTGGGCGGGGCGGTGGCCGATGAGGTGCGCGGGTCCGGGAGCGGTGCGCGCTCACGGAGGGCGTGGAGCGCGGCCGCCTGCCGGTCGGCGTCTTCCGGGCCGCGCAGCGGCCCGTCGACGAGGACGAGCCCGGCTCCGGGGTGGCGCTCGTCGAGCCGGGTGAGCGCCGGTGTGCGCAGCAGGGGGCGGCCGGTGAGCAGATCGAGCAGCCCCGTCGCACCGGTGGCGATCCGGCCCTCCAGATGGCGGGCCAGCACGTCGGCGGGTACGCGCCGCAGGGCGGCCGAGGCGTCGGGCCGTACGGTCTTCGGCCCGTGCTCCCAGAGGCGCAGGAGGACAGGCAGCAGAGGCTCCAGCCGCCGGCCGTCGAGGCCCGCCGCGATCCGGGCGACACGGTCGGCACGCCTCCCGTCGCCGAGCAGGGCCTCCGGGGTGGCGTCCGCCAGCGCGAAGCCCAGCGCGGCCCGGAGCCCGGAGCCGTCGGGAATGTCCACCCGTCCGCGCAGGTACGCGTCGAGTACGGCGGCGCGTGTGTCCGGCTCCGGCCAGGTCAGCAGGGTGCGCGCTGCCGTGGTCCGGCTCTCCTGGACGTCGGAGTCCAGCATGGCGAGCAGGCGCGCGCGCTGCGCCCCGGACCGGGGCTGGTCCAGATCGGTGACCTGGATGCGGCGCGGCGCGGGCCCTGACCGGGCGGTCCGTGCGGTTTCCGCGAGCGTCCATGGCGGGGCGCCCAGGGGCTGAAGGTCTGTCATCCAGTCGACGAGCGCGGCGCGTACGTCCGGTGGCGCGTCGGCCTCGAGGTCGGTCAGCGCGGCGAGCAGTTCACGCGAGTCCGCCGCTGCGGGCCGCCTGCGGTAGGCGGTGAGCGCCTCCATGTCCCGTACGGCGGAGGCGAGTTCGGCGTGCCACGGCGGGCGGCCCTGGCGGGTTTCGACGCCGAACGTCGCGCGGAGCAGCCGTACGCGGGCGGCTTCCGGGTCGGGAGCCAGGGCGGTGGCCGTCAGTTCGCGGTCGAGGTCGGCGCGGACGACGACCGCGCCGGTGAGCCGGAGGAGGGGCAGGGTGGAGCGGCGGCCGGGCCGCCGGGGCGGCAGTGCGCGCACGGCGGCGGTGACCTGGGCGGAGACGGGTGGACGCAGGTGGGGTGCGACCGCTTCCAGGACCTCGATCAGGGCGTCCCTGCCCTCCGCCTCGGCCTCCGTCAGGCCGTCGAGGAGCACCGTGACGTGCCGGGTGAACGCGGCGCGTTCGTGCGGCGCCCACGGGCCGGGGCAGACTCCGGTGGTCAGCACGGCAAGCACCGCCCGGCGGGCGGGCGCCGAGGTGGCGGCGAGTTCGAGCCAGTCGGCGAGGTACGGCCGCAGGGCACGCAGCCGTACGACTCGCCGTTCCGCGCCCGGGCCGCCCGCGCCCGCGTGCCGGGCGAGGAGACGGAGGGCGGTGTCAGGGTCCCAGCCGTGTTCCGTCAGGCGGCGGAGGTCTGCTTCGTCCTGGTCCGGGCCGGGCCCTTCGGAGAGGGCGGCCAGGAGCCTGGCGCGGACGCTTCGGTCGGTCTGCCGGGCCGCCGTGGCGGTGATCGTGGCAGGCAGGGTGTCGCCGAGCAGGGCGCGGAGGGCGTCGAGGAGCAGGGCGCGCAGGCCCGGGTTGTCGTCGTGCCCGAGGCGGTGGAGCAGGTGCGGTACGGCCTGGGCCGTACCGGCGGTGGCGAGGGCGCGGGCCGCCGTCTTGCGGACGTTCATGACGGGGTGGCCGAGGCAGCGGGCGATCGTGTCCGACGACCATCGGGCCCCGGCGTCGCCGAGGGCGGCCAGGGTCTGGCGTACGGTCTGGGGGTCCCGGTCCTGGCCGGTCAGTGCGATCAGCGTCGCGGACACGGCCTCGACGCCGTCGCCCGTGGTGTCCCGTGCGAGCAGGGCGACGACGTGCTTGCGTACGTGACGGTCGGGGTGGCGCAGGAACCGGTGCAGCCGGGAGCGGATCCGCCGGTGCGGCGCGTGCGGCAGGTCGAGCAACACGCGGAGCAGGATCCGCTGTTCGCCCGCGGTGAGGTCAGGGCGGTCGAGCAGGTCGAGGGCCAGCTCCGCGGCGAGGGCCTGCCCTGCGGCCTCGGCGTCGGGGGCTTTCAGGAGGCAGACCGGTCGGATGCGGCCGCGTGCGTACAGCCGCCGTCCGAGGCCGCTCAACGCGTCCAGGACCTCCTGCGGCACGACCGGTTCCGCGTCGGGCACGGTCCCCGTCCCGCCGGGTTCCCAGGCCGCCGCGAGGTCATGGGCGATCCGCAGGAGCAGGTCGGCGAGGACGGGCAGGGTGCCGGGACTCCCGTACGCGGCGAGGCGGCACAGCGCGGCGACGGGCTGCTCCGGGTCCAGGCGGGCGGCGAGCAGGGCCAGTTCACGCTCGTCCGGACCGCCGAGGTCCGCGACCACCCGGGCGGGCAGCTCTCCGGCATCGACGCCGGCGAGCAGCCGCCGCCGTAGCTCCGGGTCCCGGGCGAGCAGCCAGACCAGTTCCAGGGCCCGGTGCCGCAGACCTCGCAGAGCTCCCTCGACGCACGCCGGCCCGGGAACGGCGGGGGCGGGGCCGGGGTGTGGCGCCGGGAGACCGACGGGTTCCCCGGTCCGTGGGGCGGTGGGCTCGGCGGGTCCGACCGGTTCCCCGGCTCGTGGGGCGGTGGGCTCGGCGGGTCCGACCGGTTCCCCGGCTCGTGGGGCGGTGGGCTCGGCGGGTGTGACGGCGTGGAGGCCGAGGGCCTCCGCCAGGACGTGGACGGTACGGTCGCCGCCGACCGCCTCAAGTGCGTCGAGCGCGTCGGCGGGCGCGTGCGGGAGGGCGGCGAGGACGGCGTCCTCGGTCTCCGGCGCCGACAGGTCGCGCAGGGCACGCAGGAACGGGCCCGGCGCGGACGCGAGCGGCAGGACGCGGGCGATCTCCGCGGCCACCGGCAGGCCCGCGACGCCCTGTGCGTCCAGGGCGACGAGCAGGTCGAGCCGGCGGGGCCAGCCGGGATCGTCGGGGGCGGTGCCGGCCAGCAGACGCAGTACCTCGCGCCGACCGGTGAAGAGGACCGTCGCCACGGTGCGGGCCGGGATCCGGTGGTCGGCGAGGGCGAGGGCGAGTACGGCCGGGACGTCCGTGTCGGTGACGAAGTGACCGCGGCGGTGCATCGCGCGCAGGCAGTCCACCGCCGGTCCGCCGAGCAGCAGCGGGTCCTGCCCGGCGAGCGCGAGGATGCCCGGCACGTCGTCCCGCGTCGCGGTCCCGCCGTACAGGGCGAGGGCCCGCCGCCGTACCCGTGGTGGCAGCTCCGGGTCCGCGGCCGTGTCCCGCAGCAGTGCGCCGTGCCCATGGGCGGCGGCCGTCGTGAGCGCGGCGTCGGCGGTGGCGCGTCCGAGGAGCCCGGTCAGCCGGGCGGCCGGGAGCGGTTCCACCGAGGCCCAGGGCTCGGCGAGTCCGGCGAGCGCGCCGGTCACCACGGTGTCGGCGGCCGACTCGAGCAGGCCGGTCAGCACCTCACGCACCAAGGCGGACCCGAGGACCCCCGCGCGCAGGCCGTCCCGGGCCAGCCGCAGCGCCTCGCCCTCAAGCACCGCGTCACCGGTGCCCGCGAGGGCTGCGACGAGCGCCGCCGGGTGCGCGCCGGCACGGGCGTCCGTGCCCCGTACGGCCTGGTAGAGCAGCTCTTCACGGTCCTCGCGCAGCAACGCGGCCGGATCCCGTACGAGCTCCGCCCGCAGCAGGGCGACCCGCACCGGCGGCACCAGCACCTCGGCAGGCCACTCACGCCACGAGGGCAGCGGCCCGCCCACGAGGGCGGCGTCGGCGAGGGCGAGCGCCGCCTCGGGGCTCGCGGGCACGTGGGGGCCGGCGGAGCCGGGGCGGGCCGGGGTCGCGGGCGGCGTCGGGGTCACCACAGGATCGTACGGCCATCCCCCGCGGGGGATGATGGGGCCGGAACGACGGAACACGAGGTCAGGAGCTTCCATGGCGAAGCGGGTCCACCAGCCCCGTGAGGACGCGGAATTCAGTTTCATCCTCGGGATGAGCGGAGTTCCGGTCCTCGCGTACTTCATCGGGACATGGCCCAAGGCGATCGAGAACTGCAGGGCGATGGACCTCGTCGTGGGGGACATCGCCGACGAGTACGCGAGCCGCCTGACGGTCGTCCGCGCCGACATCACGCGCTGTCCGGCCGCGACCGAGCGGTACGGGATCACCGGAGCCCCGTCCTGCGTCCTGCTGAAGGAAGGAGAGGCGGTGGCACACGGCACAGGGCCCATGACCACCGCCGAGGTAAGGGAGTTCGTGGACCGCCACCTCTGAGACGACGCGGGGGGCGCACGCACGCGGGGCCCGCACGGGGCCGCACGCACAGGGGGGCTCAGCGGGTCCCGTACGTCGGCTGCGGGGGCTCCGCGGCCGCGAGGAGTTTCCTGGTCGTCTCGCCCGCCTCCGTCGGGGTCCAGCGGGCTCCCTTGTCGGCCGTCGGCCCGGGTCGCCAGCCCTCCATGACGGTGATCCGCCCGGCCTCCGCCTCGAAGACCCGCCCCGTGACCCCGTCCGAGGCCGCGGAGCCCAGCCAGACGACGAGCGGGGAGACGTTCTCCGGAGCCATGGCGTCGAAGGCGGCGCCTCCGGGCGCGGCCATCGTCTCGGCGAAGGTCTGCTCGGTCATGCGGGTGCGGGCCGCGGGGGCGATGGCGTTGACCTGGACGCCGTACCGGGCGGTCTCGGCGGCCGCGACGAGGGTGAGGCCGACGATCCCGGCCTTGGCGGCGGCGTAGTTGCCCTGTCCGACGCTGCCGAGCAGGCCGGCCCCGGAGCTGGTGTTGACGACGCGCGCCTCGGGCGTGCGTCCGGCCTTCGCCTCGGCGCGCCAGTGCGCGGTGGCGTACTTCAGCGGCAGGAAGTGGCCCTTGAGGTGGACGCGCATGACGGCGTCCCAGTCCTCCTCTTCGAGGTTGACCAGCATGCGGTCGCGCAGGAAGCCGGCGTTGTTGACGAGGGTGTCGAGGCGGCCGAACGTGTCGAGGGCGACGGCGATCAGCGAGGCCGCGCCGCCGGCGGTGGCGATGTCACCGCCGTGGGCGACGGCCGTGCCGCCGGACGCCGTGATCTCGTCGACGACGCGCTGGGCGGGCCCCGCGCCCGCGCCGGTGCCGTCCAGGCCGACGCCGAGGTCGTTGACGACGACGTGGGCGCCCTCGGCGGCGAAGGCGAGCGCGTGGGCGCGGCCGAGGCCGCGGCCCGCTCCGGTGACGACGACGACGCGTCCGTCGCAGAGTCCGGTCATGGTGTGTTCCCTTCGCTGGGTGTGTGGTTGACGGTCGCGGCGTCGAGGAAGGCGGGGCGTTCCCCGCCGCCGTGCACGGGCAGGCTGGCGCCGCTGATGTACGCGGCGCGGTCGGAGGCGAGGAAGACGCAGGCGTCGCCGACGTCGGCGGGCTCGGCGAGCCGGCCGAGCGGCACGGTGCGGCCGACGGCGGCGATGCCGTCCTCGTCGCCGTAGTGCAGCGGGGACAGCTCGGTGCGCACCATGCCGAGGACGAGCGTGTTGACCCGTACCTTCGGCGCCCATTCCACCGCCATGGACCGGGCGAGGTTGTCCAGGCCCGCCTTGGCCGCTCCGTACGCCGCGCTGCCCGGTGAGGGGCGGGTGCCGCTGACGCTGCCGATCATGATGATCGTCCCTCCCCCGCTCTGGTGGCGCATCACCTCGTACGCGGCGAGGGAGGTGGTCAGGGGGGCGAGGAGGTTCAGCTCGACGACCCGGGCCTGCTGCCGGGCTCCGCCGTCGCGGAGCATCCGGAAGGGGGTGCCGCCGGCGTTGTTGACCAGGAGGTCGAGCCTTCCGTGGTCGGCGCGTACCCGGTCGAAGAGGTCCGTGACCGCCGCCGGTTCGCGCAGGTCGACGGGGAGGAAGCGTGCGGTGCGGCCGGCTGCCTCGGCGGGCTCGTCCGGGGCTCTTCGCGCGCAGGTCACGACCTCCGCGCCGGCTTCGAGCAGGGCCCTGGTGATTCCGGCGCCGACGCCCCGCGTACCGCCGGTGACGACGGCGACGGATCCCGACAGATCGGTGATGACTGCCAATGGACACCTCCCGCAGCGTGCGAACCGCTGCTATGTTCCGCCTAACAAACGTTTGGTGGAAAGGTAGCTGATCTGCTCATGGGTGTCTCCACCTCCGCCCCCGACGAGGGCGTCGCCGTCGTCACCGTCGACTTCCCCCCGGTCAACGCCCTCCCCGTGCGCGGCTGGTACGACCTGGCCGCCGCGGTTCGCGCCGCGGGGTCCGACCCCCGGGTGCGCTGCGTCGTGCTCACCGCAGCGGGCCGCGGCTTCAACGCCGGCGTCGACATCAAGGAGATCCGGCGCACGGCCGGGCACGAGGCCCTCCTGGGCGCCAACCGCGGCTGCTACGAGGCGTTCGCCGCGGTCTACGACTGCGAGGTGCCGGTCGTCGCCGCCGTGCACGGCTTCTGTCTCGGCGGCGGAATCGGCCTCGTCGGGAACGCCGACGCCATCGTCGCCTCCGACGACGCGACCTTCGGCCTGCCCGAACTGGACCGCGGCGCGCTCGGCGCGGCCACCCACCTCGCCCGGCTGGTCCCCCAGCAGCTGATGCGGACCCTCTACTACACCTCGCGCACCGTCACCGCCCGGGAACTGCACCGGCACGGCTCGGTGTGGCGGGTCGTCCCGCGCGGGGAACTGGCGGCCGCGGCCCTCGGACTGGCCCGGGAGATCGCAGCCAAGGACGGACAGCTGATCCGGCTCGCCAAGGCCGCGATCAACGGCATCGACCCGGTGGACGTCCGCCGGAGCTACCGCTTCGAGCAGGGCTTCACCTTCGAGGCCAACCTCAGCGGCGTCGCTGACCGGGTCCGCGACACGTTCGGCGCCGCGAACGAGGCCGTCGACAAGGACGACACCGCCGGCGGCGGGAACGACGCCTTGGACGAGGACAAGGAGCAGCAGTCGTGAGCAAGGACAAGACGATGACCGCCGAGGAGGTCGTGGGCCGCCTCCGGAGCGGGATGACCATCGGCATCGGCGGCTGGGGCTCCCGGCGCAAGCCGATGGCCCTGGTCCGGGCGCTGCTGCGGTCGGACCTCACCGGTCTGACCGTGGTCTCGTACGGCGGCCCGGACGTCGGACTGCTCGCCGCCGCCGGGAAGATCCGCAAGCTGGTCGCGGCCTTCGCCACCCTCGACTCGGTCCCCCTGGAACCCCACTTCGTCGCGGCCCGGCAGCGCGGCGCCTTCGAACTGGTGGAGCTCGACGAGGCGATGGTCATGTGGGGCCTGACCGCCGCCGTGCACCGGCTGCCCTTCATGCCCATCAGGGCCGGGCTCGCCTCGGACGTCATGACCGTCAACCCGTCCCTCCGGACCGTGACGTCCCCGTACGACGACCGTGAGGAGCTCGTCGCCGTCCCCGCCCTCCGGCTGGACGCCGCGCTGGTCCACCTCAACCGCGCCGACGCCCACGGCAACGGCCAGTACCTCGGCCCCGACCCGTACTTCGACGACCTGTTCTGCGAGGCCGCCGACACCGCGTACGTCTCCTGCGAGCGGATCGTGGAGACCTCGGAGCTGCTCAAGGACGCGGGACCGCAGTCCCTCCTGGTCAAGCGCGCGTTCGTCGACGGTGTCGTCGAGACCCCGAACGGCGCGCACTTCACCTCCTGCGCCCCCGACCACGACCGGGACGAGGCGTTCCAGCGCGCCTACGTCCGGGCGGCCCGCGACCCGGACGCCTGGCGGGCCTTCACCACACGGTTCCTCTCCGGCGACGAGGACGCGTACCAGGCCGCGGTGGCGGCCTTCCACGAGGAGGAAGCATGAGCGGCACCCGTACGAGCGAGGCGACGCGCGCCGAGTACTGCGTGGTGGCCTGCGCCGAGGCGTGGCGCGGCGCGGGCGAGGTCCTGGCCAGTCCGATGGGCACCGTCCCGATGATCGGCGCCCGGCTCGCCCGGCTCACCTTCTCCCCCGACCTGCTGCTCACCGACGGCGAGGCACTCCTCATCGACGACGTGCCGGCGGTCGGCGCCGCGCCCCGGGTGGTGGAGGGCTGGCTGCCGTACCGGCAGCATCTGGCCCTGGTCGCCACCGGACGGCGGCACGTCATGATGGGCGCGAGCCAGCTCGACCGGTACGGCAACCAGAACATCAGCTGCGTCGGCGACTGGGCACGTCCCAGGCGTCAGCTCCTCGGCGTGCGGGGCGCACCCGTCAACACCCTCAACAACCCGACCAGTTACTGGGTCCCCAAGCATTCGACGAGGGTCTTCGTCGAGCGGGTCGACATGGTCTGCGGGGTGGGACACGACCGGGCCGCCGCGGCCGGCCCCTCCGCGACCCGCTACCACCGCCTGCCCGACGTCATCAGCGACCTGGGCGTCTTCGACTTCGAGACCCCGGACCGCGGCATGCGGCTGCGCTCGCTGCACCCCGGCGTCACGGTCGCACAGGTCACGGAGGCCACCGGCTTCGCGCTCACCGTCCCCGAGGAGGTGCCGTTCACCCGCGAGCCCACCCCCGAGGAACTCCGGCTGATCCGCGAGGAGATCGACCCGCGGGGGCTGCGCGACCGCGAGGTCCCGTCATGAGCGACCCCACGATCGCCACCCCGCTCACCGAACTGGTCGGGGTCCGGCATCCCGTCGTGCAGACCGGCATGGGGTGGGTGGCCGGCCCCCGCCTGGTCTCGGCGACCGCGAACGCGGGCGCGCTCGGCATCCTCGCCTCGGCGACGATGACCGTCGAGCAGCTCCGCTCAGCCGTCCGCGAGGTCAGATCCCGTACCGACGCGCCCTTCGGCGTGAACCTGCGCGCGGACGCCGGGGACGCGGCCGAACGCGTACGGATCATCATCGACGAGGGCGTCGGGGTCGCCTCCTTCGCGCTCGCCCCGTCCCGCGAGCTGATCGCGCGGCTCAAGGACGCCGGCGTCGTCGTCATCCCCTCCGTCGGAGCCAGACGGCACGCCGAGAAGGTCGCCGCGTGGGGCGCCGACGCGGTCATCGTCCAGGGCGGCGAGGGCGGCGGCCACACCGGGAGCGTCGCCACCACCGTCCTGCTCCCGCAGGTCGTGGACGCCGTCGACATCCCCGTCGTCGCCGCCGGCGGCTTCCACGACGGACGCGGCCTGGTCGCGGCCCTGGCGTACGGCGCGGCCGGGGTCGCCATGGGCACCCGCTTCCTGCTCACCTCCGACAGCACGGTCCCCGACACGGTGAAGGCCCGCTACCTGGCCGCGGCGGTCGGCGACGTCACCGTCACCACGAAGGTGGACGGACTGCCGCACCGGATGCTCCGCACCGAGCTCGTCGACGCGCTCGAACGCTCGGGCCGGGCCGCCTCGCTGGTACGGGCCGTCCGGCACGCCGCCGCGTTCCGGCACGAGACCGGCATGAGCTGGGCGCGCATGGTCCGCGACGGCCTGGCGATGAGACACGGCAAGGAGCTGACCTGGAGCCAGGTCCTGCTGGCCGCCAACACCCCCATGCTGCTCAAGGCGTCCCTGGTCGAGGGCCGCACCGATCTCGGCGTGATGGCCGCCGGACAGGTCGCGGGGCTCATCGACGACCTGCCGTCCTGCGCCGAACTGGTCGGCCGTGTCATGGCCGAGGCGCGGGCCACGCTCGACGCGCTGCCCGCCACGGGCTGACCGGCCGTCCGCCACGGGGCCGGCCGGCCCGTACCCCGTACCTCTCCAGGCCTCCCTCTCATCCCCTGCGGAGTCGAACCACGCGTGCCCGCGTCACAGCCGCTCGATGATCGTCACGTTCGCCTGGCCACCGCCCTCGCACATCGTCTGCAGGCCGTAGCGGCCGCCCGTGCGCTCGAGTTCGTGGAGCAGGGTGGTCGCGAGCTTCGTGCCGGTCGCGCCGAGCGGGTGGCCCAGGGCGATGGCGCCGCCGTTGACGTTCACCTTCTCCGGGTCGGCGCCGGTCTCCTTGAGCCAGGCCAGGACGACCGGTGCGAACGCCTCGTTGATCTCCACCAGGTCGATGTCGTCGATCGTCATCCCGGCCTTCTTCAGCGCGTACGCCGTGGCCGGGATCGGGGCGGACAGCATGCGGATCGGGTCCTCGCCCCGTACGGACAGGTGGTGGACCCGGGCTCGCGGTGTCAGACCGTGCTCGCGTACGGCACGCTCCGAGGCGAGCAGCATCGCCGAGGCGCCGTCGGAGACCTGCGAGGAGACCGCCGCGGTCAGTCGGCCGCCCTCCACCAGGGGGCGCAGGGCGGCCATCTTCTCCAGGGTGGTGTCGCGGCGCGGGCCCTCGTCGGTGGTCACCTCCCCGTACGGCACGATCTCGCGGTCGAAGCGGCCCTCGTCGATGGCCCGGAGCGCCCGCTGGTGCGAGCGCAGGGCGAACTCCTCCATGTCGCGGCGGGAGACGTCCCACTTGCTCGCGATGAGTTCGGCACCGTGGAACTGGTTGACCGGCTGGTCGCCGTACCGGGCCCGCCAGCCCTCGGAGCCGGCGTACGGGCCGTCGGTGAGGCCGAGGGGCACGGCGGCCTGGCGGCCGGCGAAGGCGATGGGGACCTGGGACATGTTCTGGACGCCGCCCGCGACGACCAGGTCCTGGGTGCCGGAGAGGACTCCCTGCGCGGCGAAGTGCAGGGCCTGCTGGGAGGAGCCGCACTGCCGGTCCACGGTCACACCGGGAACCTCCTCGGGGAGTCCGGCGGCCAGCCAGCAGGTGCGGGCTATGTCACCGGCCTGCGGGCCGACGGTGTCGAGGCAGCCGAGGACGACGTCCTCGACGGCGGCCGGGTCGACGCCCGAGCGTTCCATCAGCGCCTTCAGCACGTGCGCTCCGAGGTCGGCCGGATGGACGGCGGAGAGGCCGCCGTTCCGCCTGCCGACCGGGGTACGTACCGCGTCCACGATGTATGCCTCGGCCATGGCCACTCCTTCTTCGATGTCCACGATGTCATGTCTTGTACGGGTGTCGAAAGGCGATGCCCTCCAGGACCATGGACAGGTACTGGCGGGCGATCTCCTCGGGGCTGTGCCGGCCGCCCGGCCGGTACCAGGACGCGGCGACCCAGACGGTGTCGCGGACGAAGCGGTAGGTGAGCCGGACGTCGAGATCGGCGCGGAAGACCCCGGCCGCGACACCCCGCTCCAGGGTCCCCAGCCAGGCCTTCTCGAAGTTGCGCTGCGAGTCGGCGAGGTAGCCGAAGCGGGGCTGGTCGGTGAGGTGCCGGGACTCCTTCTGGTAGATGGCGACGGCGGCGCGGTGCCGGTCGATCTCGCGGAAGGACTCGGTGACGAGGGCCTCGATGGTCTCGCGGGGCCCGAGGCCGGCGGCGAGGACGGCGTCGTACCCCTGCCAGAGCTCGTCGAGGAAGGTGGAGAGGATCTCGTCCAGCATCGACTCCTTGGAGTCGAAGTGGTAGTAGAGGCTGCCGGCGAGCATCCCGGCGGCGTCCGCGATCTTGCGGACGGTGGTGGCGTCGTACCCCTCGGCGGCGAACACCTCGGCGGCCGCGCCGAGGAGTTCGCGGCGCCGCTCGGGCGCGGCTCTCACGGGTGTTGACTGCTGACGGAGAGGACCTCCCCCGTCAGGTACGAGGAGTAGCCGCTGGCGAGGAACACGATCACGTTGGCGATCTCCCACGGCTCGGCGTGGCGTCCGAACGCCTCGCGGGAGGTCAGCTCCTCCAGGAGTTCGGCGCTGGTGACCTTCGCCAGGTGCGGGTGCATGGCCAGGCTGGGGGAGACGGCGTTGACCCGCACTCCGTACGCGGCGGCCTCCAGGGCGGCGCAGCGGGTGAGTGCCATGACGCCGGCCTTGGCGGCGGCGTAGTGGGCCTGGCCCTTCTGGGCCCGCCAGCCGATCACCGAGGCGTTGTTGACGACGACGCCTCCGGCGCCCGCGGCCCTCATCCGGCGCAGGGCGGCGCGGGTGCAGCGGAAGGTGCCGTTGAGGGTGACGTCGAGGACCTTGTCCCACTGTTCGTCGGTCATGTCGACCAGGTCGGCGGTGCCGCCGAGGCCCGCGTTGTTGACGACGATGTCGAGGCGTCCGTGGCTCTCCACGGCGAGGTCGAGCAGCGCCGCGACCTGTGCCTCGTCGGTGACGTCGCAGGGCAGGGCGGTGACGCGGTCCGCGCCGAACTCGGCGGCGAGCTCCGCCTCGGACTCCTTGAGTCTGCGGGCGTGCGCGTCGGAGACGACGACACGGGCGCCTTCCTCCAGGAGGCGTCTGGCGGTCGCGCCGCCGATGCCGGCGCCCGCGGCGGCGGTGACGACGGCGCCGCGCCCGGCGAGCAGCTGATGGCCGGGCACGTAGGGGGGTGGTGGCGTGCCGGTCACGGGCGGGCCTCCTTGGGCAGGCCGAGGACGCGCTCGGCGATGATGTTCCGCTGGATCTCGTCGGAACCGGCGTAGATGGTGTCGGAGCGGGAGAAGAGGAACAGCCGCTGCCAGTCGGTGAGGTCGTACGGCTCGCCGGCGGCCAGCATTCCGTCGGCGCCGCAGACGTCCATGGCGAGCTCGCCGAGCTCCCGGTGCCAGGTGGCCCAGAAGATCTTCCCGATGGACGCCTCGGGGCCCGGTGCGCCGGCCGCGACTCCGTCGAGCATGCGCAGGGCGTTGAACCGTATGGTCTCCAGACCGATCCAGGCGCGGGCGAGACGGTCGCGGATCAGCGGGTCCGCGGCGGCGCCGTTGCGCTTGGCGAGCGCGATGACGGCCTCCAGTTCGCGGCGGAAGCCGACCTGCTGGCCGAGGGTGGACACGCCCCGCTCGAAGCCGAGGGTGGCCATGGCCACCTGCCAGCCCTCGCCGGGCGCGCCGACGAGGTGGGAGGCGTGGGTGCGGGCCCGGTCGAAGAACACCTCGTTGAACTCGGAGGTTCCGGTCAGCTGGACGATCGGCCGGATCTCCACACCGGGCTGGTTCAGGGGGACGAGGAGGTAGGACAGGCCCCGGTGGCGGGTCGATCCGGGCTCGGTGCGGGCGACCACGAAGCACCAGTCGGCCTCGTGGGCGAGTGACGTCCACACCTTCTGTCCTGTGACCACCCAGGTGTCTCCGTCGCGCTCGGCCCGGGTCCGTACGTTGGCCAGGTCGGAGCCGGCGTCCGGCTCCGAGTAGCCCTGGCACCAGAGTTCTTCGACGGCGACGACCGGCGGGAGGAAGCGCTCGCGCTGTTCCGGGGTGCCGAAGGCGATGAGGGTGGGGCCGAGGAGTTGTTCGCCGATGTGGTTGACGCGGGCGGGGGCGTCGGCGAGGGCGTACTCCTCATGGAAGGCGACCTGTTGTTCGAGGGTCGCGCCCCGTCCGCCGTACTCCTTCGGCCAGCCGACGCAGGTCCATCCGGCGGCTGCCATGTGCCGTTCCCAGGCGAGGCGTTCGGGGTGGGCCTCGTGTTCCCTTCCGGGTCCGCCGCGTCCGCGCAGGGCGGCGAACTCGCCGGTGAGGTGGGACCTCAGCCAGCCGCGGACCTCTCTGCGGAACTCCTCGACGTCGCTCATGGCCGTACGTTAACCTACCAAACACTTGTTAGGGAAGGAGGGCGGATGTCCGCTGCCCGCACCGCGTCCACAGGGCCCGTCCGATACGAACGCCTCGGCCCCGTGGCCGTGGTCACCATGGACCGGCCCGACTACCGCAACGCCCAGAACTCCGCGATGACCTACGCACTCGACCAGGCCTTCTACCGCGCGGCCGACGACGACGAGGTCAAGGTCGTCGTGCTCGCCGGAGCGGGGAAGCACTTCTCCGCCGGCCACGACATCGGCACCCCCGAGCGGGACGCCCACCTGCCGTTCGACCGCAGGGCGGGACTCTGGTGGGACCACTCCGACAAGGCAGGAGCGGAGAGCCGCTTCGCCCGCGAGTCCGAGGTCTACCTCGGCATGTGCCGGAGATGGCGCGAGCTGCCCAAGCCGATGATCGCCTCGGTCCAGGGCGCCTGCGTCGCCGGCGGTCTCATGCTCGCCTGGGTGTGCGACCTCATCGTCGCCGCCGAGGACGCGTTCTTCGCCGACCCGGTGGTCCGCATGGGCATCCCCGGCGTCGAGTACTTCGCCCACCCGTGGGTGATGCCCCCGCGGATCGCCAAGGAGTTCCTGTACACCGGCGACCGGATGACCGCCCGGCGCGCCCACGAGGTCGGCATGGTCAACCGGGTCGTCCCCGCCGGGGAACTCACCGCACGGACCATGGAGCTGGCGGAGCGGATCGCCGAGATGCCCCGCATGGGCCTCGCCCTGACCAAGCGCGCCGTCAACCAGGCCGAGGACCTGCAGGGCCTGCACACCGGCATGGACTCGGTCTTCGGGCTGCACCACCTCGCGCACGCCCACAACGCCGAGACCTCCCCCGACCCGCTCGGCGGCATGGACATCCGCGCGATGCGGCGGCGTTCCGGAGGGCGACCCCCCGAGCCCCGGGAGGCGGGCGCCTGATGGACCTCGACTTCTCCGCGGCGGACGACGCCTTCCGGGCCGGGGCCCGCGCCTGGCTCACTGCCCACGTACCCGCGAACCCCCTGCCCTCCCTGGAGACGGAGGAGGGCTTCACGGCCCACCGGGAGTGGGAGCGGACCCTGTCCGCCGACCGCTGGTCGGCGGTCTCCTGGCCCGGGGAGTACGGCGGCCGCGACAGCTCGATCCTCCAGTGGCTGATCTTCGAGGAGGAGTACTACGCGGCCGGCGCCCCCGGCCGGGTCAGCCAGAACGGCATCAACCTGCTCGCCCCCACCCTCTTCGAGCACGGCACCGACGAGCAGCGCGCCCGCGTCCTCCCCGCCATGGCGAGCGGCGAGATCATCTGGGCCCAGGCGTGGTCCGAGCCCGAGTCCGGCTCCGACCTCGCCTCGCTGCGCTCCACGGCCGTACGGGCCGACGGCGGCTGGCGCCTGAACGGGCAGAAGACCTGGTCGTCCCGGGCCGCCTTCGCCGACCGCGCCTTCGGCCTCTTCCGCAGCGACCCCGACGCCGGAAAGCCGCACCAGGGCCTGACGTACCTGATGTTCCCGCTGGACGCCGACGGGGTGACCGTACGGCCCATCGGGCGGCTCGACGGAAAGCCCGCCTTCGCCGAACTCTTCCTCGACGACGTCCTCGTGCCCGACGAGGACGTGATCGGCGCACCCGGGGAGGGCTGGCGGGTCGCGATGAGCACCGCGGGCAACGAGCGGGGCCTGACGCTGCGCAGCCCCGGCCGGTTCACGGCGGCCGCCGGGCGGCTGACCGCGCTGTGGCGGGAGAGCGCCGATCCCGCCGACACCGCCCTGCGCGACCGGGTCGCCGACGCCGTCATCGGCGCCCGCGCCTACCGCCTGTTCGCCTACGCGGCCGCCTCACGCATCGCCGCGGGCGGCGCCGTCGGCGCCGAGTCCAGCCTCAACAAGGTCTTCTGGTCCGAACTCGACATCGCCCTCCACGAGACGGCCCTCGACCTGCTCGGACCGTACGGCGAACTCTCCGACGAGGCCACCGACGCTCCCGCGCACGGCAGTTGGGCCGAGGGCCACACCTTCTCCCTCGCCGGACCCGTCTACGCCGGCACCAACGAGATCCAGCGCGACATCATCGCCGAGCGGCTGCTCGGCCTCCCGAAGGGACGCCGGTGATGCGGTTCCTCCTCGACGACGAACAGCGGGAGTTCGCCCGCTCCCTCGACGCGATGCTCACGGCGGCCGACACCCCGGCGGCCGCACGGGCCTGGGCGGCGGGAGACACCGCGCCCGGCCGTGCGCTCTGGTCACGGCTCGCCGAAGCGGGGCTCTTCGCCCTCGCCGTACCGGAGCGGCACGACGGCCTCGGCCCCTCGCCGGTCGAACTCGCCGTCGCCTTCACCGAGCTGGGCCGCCATGCCGCCCCCGGCCCCCTGGTGGAGACGGTCGCCGCCGCCGCTCTCCTCGACCGTCTGGGCGAGGAGGAGACCGCCGCCGCATGGCTGCCGCGGATCGCCTCCGGCACGTCGGTCCTCTCCCTCTGCGTACCGGCCGCCGGAGGCCCCTACGCCCTGGACGCGGCCGCCGCCGACGCCGTACTCGTCGTCGAGGGCGACACCGTACGCCTGGCGGACACGACCGGCCCGGTCCAGCCGTCGGCCGACCCCGCGCGCCGCCTGGCCCGCCCCCTCGGCGGAACCGTCCTGGCGCGGGGCCCCGCGGTCGTCGCCGCCGCCGCGCACGCCACCGAGGTCGCGGCCCTGGCCACCGCCGCCCAGTCCCTCGGCCTCGGCCGCGCCCTGCTCGGCCGGACCGTCGCGTACGTCGGGCAGCGCACCCAGTTCGGCGTCGCCGTCGGCTCGTTCCAGGCGGTGAAACACCGCCTGGCCGACACGCTCATCGCCCTGGAGTTCGCCCAGCCCCTGCTCCACGCGGCCGCCCTGGCCCTGGCGGCGGGGACCGGCAGCGGCTCCGCCGACGTCGCGGCGGCGAAGGCCGCGGCGGGCGAGGCCGCGTACGCCGCCGCCCGCACGGCCCTGCAGCTCCACGGCGCCGTCGGCTACACGGAGGAACTCGACCTGGCCCTGTGGATCCGCAAGGCCCGTCCGCTCCGCGACGCCTGGGGCACCCCCGCCGTCTGCCGCGCCCGCGTCCTCGCGCCGTGACCGTGGACCGGGAGCCGCCGGAGGAGGACCTGTGTCCGCCCGAGACCGAAGGGAGCAGAGGCATGAGGCTGACGGAGGAACAGGAGGAACTGCGGTCCGCCGTACGGGCGGTGCTCGGACGCCACACGGCGGAGACGGCCTGGCGGCCGCTGACCGCGCAGATCGGCGTCGCGGGACTCGCCGTCCCGGAGGAGTACGGCGGCGCGGGCTGCGGGGCCGGGGAGGTCCATGTCGTGATGGAGGAGCTGGGGCGTGTGCTGAGCCCCGTCCCCTATCTCGGCTCCGCGGTGCTCGTGGTGCGGGCGCTGCTCGCCTCGGGCGACGGGACGGCGTGCGCGCGGCTGCTGCCGGAACTGGCCTCGGGGGCCCTCGTGGGGGCCCTGGCGTGGGCCGAGCGCGGCTCCTGGGACCCGTCGGCCGTACGGGCCGAGGCCGCCCCCGGGCCCGGCGGGCGGTGGCGGATCACCGGCGTCAAGGACCACGTCCTGGACGGCGCCGGAGCCGAGGTCCTGCTGGTGGCCGCTCGCACGGCAGCGGGGGTCTCCCTCTTCGAGGTCCCCGGGGACGGCGCGGGCGTGGACCGCGGGGCGACCGTCACGATGGACGTCACACGCGCGCAGGCCCGCGTGACGCTCAGGGGGGCGGAGGGCCGGCTCGTCGGAGCCGACGGGGACGGCGACCGGGTGCTGCGGCGGGTACTGGACCTGGCCTGCGCGGCGCTCGCCGCCGAACAGGTCGGCGCCGCCGCGCGCTGCCTCGAACGCACGGTCGCCTACGCCGGGGAGCGTGTGCAGTTCGGCCGGCCCATCGGCTCCTTCCAGGCCGTCAAGCACCGGCTCGCGGACGCGTACGTGCGGGTGGAGTCGGCGCGCTCGGCCGCGCTCGGCGCGTCCCTCGCGGCCGCCGCGGACTCACCGGAGCTGCCCCGGCTCGCGGCCGCCGCGAAGTCGGCCTGCTCGGAGGCGTTCTCGGCGGTGGCGGGCGAGATGATCCAGCTGCACGGCGGCATCGGCATCACCTGGGAGCACGACGCGCACCGCTACTTCAAACGCGCGCACGGCTCGTCCCAGCTCTTCGGCCCCCCGTCCTGGCACCGCGACCGACTGGCCGCCGCTCTCGGCCTGACCACGGCGTGACCTGGGCCCGACCACGGCGGGACGGGGGTACGGCGAGCGGTTCAAGCGGGGGAACCCGGGCAGCCGCCGACGATGAACGCCTCCGGGCCCGCCGTCGCCCGGGACACCCGGTCCGAGCCCCACGCCGTGGAATCCGCCCTCCGGTGACGACGGCTCTCACCGGGTACGTGGCGCCCAGCGGGACCGCAGCAGCTCCTCGTACCGCGCCACGCCGGCACGGCTGTCCGCGATCACCGCGTAACGCCAGGTCAGACCGTCCGGCGGCGGCCCGGCGTACAGGACAACGCCTTCTCCCCTCGCGGGGTCGAACGCGATCCGGCCGACGCGCAGCCGCTCCACGGCCTCGCCGAAGGAGCACACCGCGGGTGCCCGCAGCCTGCCCGTCGCCCAGCACGGCCCGCCCGGGCGGTCTCCGCTCCCCGCCCCGGCGGTGAGGCGGGCCACCATCGCCTGCGGGGTGGTCGTCGCCGTACGCCGCACATTGCTCTCGCCCGCGAAGACCTCGCCGTCCGCCGACACCATCGCGTCGACGCTGAACGGCCCCGCGTACCCGTGATCCGCGAGGAAGCGGCCCAGCGCGCACCCCCACGACACGAGCGTCGCGCCGACATCCGCCGCGGGGCTGCCGGCGGGAGACGGGGGTGAGGCCAGGGGTGACAGGTAGCCCGTGAAGCAGCCCTCCACCGTTCTCATCTCGCCGCTGAACAGCGGCCTCGGCCCGGCGGGCCCCGTCTCCATCTGGATGCTCACCGACCGCGCCACCTCGATCCGCTCCTCGACCACCCACAGACCGTCCGCCCCTCCCACGGAGGGGAGTCCCTCCCCGTCCCACGGGCCGGCCTCCGACGGGAGGAAGAGCAGACCGTGGCCCCCCGCCGACCGGTCGGGCTTGACCACGACCTGTCCGTGCGAGCCGAGCAGCTCCCTGACGGCGGGCCCCACCCCGGCGCGCCGGCGGACGCGGCCGTCGGGCAGCCGCATGCCGAGGGCCCCGGCCACCCGCCGGAACCCGGCCTTCGTGTTGAGCAGCCGGGTCACCTCGAGCGCGGCCCCGGCCGCCTCCGCGGAGGCGTACGGCGCCACGGGGACGCCCAGCCCGCGCGCCAGACCGACCGCCGCGCCGTCCAGGGCGGTCGGGAGGACCGCGGCCACGGCGCGGCCCGCGGACGCCCCGCGCACCGCCTCGGCGGCCACCCGGTGCGGGGACGGTACGCCCGCCGACACGAAGGCCCCGGGCAGGTGGACCACCGTCACCGATTCCCGGGGAACGCCGGTCAGGGCACAGGCGTACTCCAGGAACGCCTCGCCGACCGGCACCGGAGTCACCAGGACGTCCCCCGGACGCAGCAGCCACACCTCCCGGGGAGCCTGCTCCGCCCAGGCCCCGAGCACCTCGCGCTCGTCCAGGTCCACCGCGAGGTCGGAGACGAGGTTCGCGTAGAGAACCTGGATCCCGCACGGGCCGGACGGATCCGCGTGTGTCACTCGCCGCTCCTCTCGTGTCGTCGGCGGCCGCGTCCACCCGGCACGCCGGAGCCCGCGCGCCCCGGCGTCGGGGACGCACCGGGCCGCGTCCATGGACGGGCCGCCTCCTTCGTACGAACCGGTCGAACTGTTCCGGGCGCATGCCCTGGCCTCGGCCGTCCGTACGGAGGCCCGGACTTCTGGATACCAGTTCCGCGAGGAGGCCGCTGCGGTGCTGAGCGCCCGCCGCGCGGCCGGAACCGTTCAGACGCTGATGTGCATCACGCAGATGTCGTCGCGCCGGGTGTCGGGGTCGACGAGGGACTCCAGGACGCCGTCGAGGAAGCGGCCGCCGCCGCTGTGCCCGGTCGCCGCACGGGCCAGCCGGGCCAGACCGTCGTCGAGGAGCTGCCCGGGCGCCTCGACGAGGCCGTCGGTGAAGAAGAGCAGCTGGTCGCCGGGGAGCAGGCGGACGGTCGACGAGGCGTAGCGCGCCGAGGGCGTGGCGCCGAGGAGGACACCCTTGGGCGAGGGCAGATAGCGGGCTTCCCCTTCGCGGAGCAGCAGGGGCGGCAGATGGCCGGCCTGCACCCAGGTGAGGAGTTCCGCGGCGGGCTCGTACCGGGCCATGATCACCGTGGCGGTGTTGAAGGCCCGCTCCGCGCTGTGCCACAGGAGCGTGTTGAGGCGGGCGAGGATCGAGGCGAGCGGCGTCCCGGTGATCGCCATGCCCTTGGCGGTGAAGCGCAGCTGGGCCATCGTGGCCACGGCGTCGAGCCCGTGACCTGCGACGTCACCGACGACGAGCAGCGCGCTGCCGTCGGGGAGTTCGATGGCGCTGTACCAGTCGCCTCCGACGTTGATGCCCTCCTGGTGGGGCTGGTACGCGACGTCGACGGTGAGGCCGGCCAGGCGCAGCGACTGCTGGGGAAGCGGCAGCAGGGCGTGCTGGAGCCGGGCGGCGAGGGCGCGCTCGGCCGCGAGTCTGCCCTGCTGTGCCAGGGCGGTCCGCTCGTGGCCGATGAGGCGCTCCTCGGCGAGGGCCCAGGCGGTGACGTCCTGGAAGAAGCCGTGGACCTCGACCGGGGTGCCGTGGACGTCCGCCTCGGCCTCGGCGACGAACCGGACGTGCCGGACCCCGCCGTCGCCCGTGGTGGTGCGGAAGGTGTGGTCGATGGGCTGCCCGTCCCCGAGGAGGCGCCGGACGCCGTCGGCCAGGGCGTCGGCGCACCCGGCGGCGGCGTGGCCGGGCAGTTCGTCCAGGGTCAGCGGGCCGAGGGACGGGTCCCGGCCGACGACGCCGTAGACCTGCTCCGACCAGGTGACGGTGGACCGGACGAGGTCCCAGTTCGCCCAGCCCATGTTGCCCAGGCGCTGCATCATCTCCAGTCGGCGCTGCTCGCGCTCCCCGCTGTCGAGACGTACCCAGGAGACGATCAGACCGCCCGCGGAGGCCGCCGCCCGGACGGCGAACCGGGAACGGCGGGGAACCCCGGCGAGCGTCTCCTCGCACTCGAACGGCTCGCCGTCGTACCGGGACCGGCTCTCCAGGGCGTGGAGGTACCCCTGCCACAGGTCCGTGCCCCGCACGGCGGGGTACGTCTCGAGGACGCGGAGTCCCACGAGTTCCCTGCCCCTGCGGCCCCCGATGTCCAGCGCGTCGGGCGAGGCCGCCGCGATCCGGAGGTCCACGACATCGCCGCCGGCCCTGCGGACCGGCACGAGGAAGACCGCCGCGCCGGGGAGGCCGTCGAGGATCTCCTGGACGGTGGACGCCGCGGGGGCGGGGGCTCGCGCTCCTTCGGCCGTCATGGGATGAGCATGCCACGGATGGGGGACGGCCTCGCGGACGGTTCTCCGCGCGTTCACCCGGTCGCCCCCGTGCGCGCCACCACGCGGAGCGTGCGGAGGGAGGCGTCGGCCGCGTCCGGGATGAGCATCCCGTGGTCGACGCCGCTGCGCAGGTAGTCCACGACCTCCGCGGTGATGACCTCGCCCGGTGCGATCACGGGCACGCCGGGCGGGTACGGGGTGATCAGCTCGGCCGCGACACGGCCGGCGGCCCGCTCCGCCGGTACGTGGTCCGCCTCCGCGAAGAACGCGTCGCGCGGCAGCATCGCCTGCTCCAGTTCGAGCGCCGGCGGGTCGGGCAGGCGCACGGGCGGTTGCCGCTCCATGGATCCGGCGCCCTCGACGAGGGCCCGCAGCGCGGCCAGCAGGGTCTCCTCGGTCTCGTCGTCGTCGGCGTGTGTGAGGGACGCGCTGATGCGGCAGGTGTCCGAGCTGCCGACGTCGACGTGCCGGTGCGCCCGCAGCCATTCGGCCGCCTGCATACCGCTGACGCCGAGCTCGCGCACGTCGATGACGATCTTCAGCGGGTCGAGGTCGGCGGCGAGCCCCGCCGTGACGACCTCGCGGTCCATCAGCCGCAGGCCGGGCAGGTCGCGGACGGCGGCGCGGACCCGCCGGGCGCGGTGCAGTGCCGCGTCGAGGAGTTCGTGGCCGTGCTCGGCCATCTGCCGGCGCCAGCCGTCGAGCGTGGCGTAGACGAGGCTGGAGGCGCTGGTGGTGGCGAGGAGGTCCTCGCGCTGCTTGAGCACCTCCGGCGACACCCGGTCGTACTGCAGGTGGAAGACCGAGCTCTGCTCGATCGCCCCGCCCATCTTGTGGACGCTGGTGACGACCAGGTCCGCCTCATGCGTCATGCCCCAGGACGGCAGGGCCGGGTGGAAGGGCAGGTGGGCGCCCCAGGCCTCGTCGACGATGAGGGGCACGTCGGCGTCGTGGCAGACCTGTGCCACGCCCTGGATGTCCGCGCAGGTGCCCCAGTCCGTGGGGGTGATGAGCAGCATGCCCTTGGCGTCGGGGTGTTCCTTGAGCTTGCGGCGTACGTCGTCCGGCTCCGGGGGGTGGGCGAGGTGACGTTCCGCGTCGAACTTCGGGTGCACCCAGATGGGCTCGACGCCGTTGATGACGACGGCCGAGATCACGGACTTGTGCGCGTTGCGGGAGAGCAGCAGTTTCTCGCCGGGGCCCGCGACGGCGAGCATGGCCGTCTTGACGGAGAGGGAGCTGCCGCAGGTGGAGAAGAAGGCCTGCTCGGCACCGACCGCGTCGGCCATCAGTTCCTGGGCCTGACTGAGTACTCCCTGGGACTCCCGCCGGTCGTCCAGTCCGTTGAGCAGGAGGACGTCGGACCGGAACACGTCGAGGCCGACGACCTCCGCCACCCGGGGGTCGGCCCCGCGCCCCTGCTTGTGGCCCGGTGGTCCGTACACCACGTCGTTCCGTCGGCGGAACTCCTGCAGGGCCTCCAGTACCGGGGCACGTGACTGGTCCATCGTTCCTCCCATGGCCGTACGGCGCGGGTTCGAGGCCGTCCACGGGGTGGATGCGGCCGTTCGGGTTCTCCCCGCGTCTTGCCCGTCGCCGCCTCCGGAAACGTATGCGGCCTCCGCCTCGGCGGTCGGCGGCGGTCGGCGCGTCAGCCCGGCGTACGCGCCGCCCCGGCCGCCTCGGACGTCGGGCCGGTGTGGTCGGGGCCGGGCGCGGTCCGGGTGAGCGGCAGGTGGTAGAGGGCGAACGCCCTGCGGATGACGGGCTGCGCGACGTTCCTGACGCGTACCCCCGCGGCCGTCATGCCGTGCTCCGTTCCCAGGTGGGCGTGGCCGTGCACGGCCAGGTCGGCGCCGGACTCGTCGATGGCCTCGGCGAGGAGGTAGCTGCCGAGGAAGGGGTAGATCTCCACGGGTTCGCCGGCGAGCGTGTCGGGCACGGGCGCGAAGTGGGTGAGGGCGATCCGCGCCCCGCAGCCGTCGGTGGACAGCTCGGTGAGGGCCCTGCGCAGGCCGTCGGCGCCCCGCCGGGTGGCGAGGACGAAGTCCTTCATCTCGCGTTCGCCGAACTCACCGGCGCTGCGGCCCGCGAAGCCGCCGCAGAAGCCCTTCGTCCCCGCGATGCCCACGTGTCCCCCGGCCACCGGCAGGACCACGCTCTCGCCCTCCAGGACGGTGACGCCGGCGTCGCTGAGGACGCGCGCGACGTCCGTCTCCTGCTCGGAGTGGTAGTCGTGGTTGCCGAGCACGGCGACCACGGGGACGCCCAGGTCGCGTACCTCCTCCGCGACGACCTCCGCCTCGGCGACCGTGCCGTGGCGGGTGAGGTCCCCGGCGAGGAGGAGGACGTCCGCGCACTGGGGCAGGGTCTCGAAGGAGGGACGCAGCAGGCCCCGGCAGTCCGGGCCCAGATGGATGTCCCCCACCGCGGCCACCCGGACCACGGCGCCGTCCTGCTTGCCGGGGGAGGCGACGACGGGGGACGTCACGGCGGGCGAGGTCACGGCGGGGGTGGTCACAGCAGCTCCTCGGGTCGGTCCGGGGGATCCGCGCAGGCGACCTGGAGGTCCGCGCGGACGGGGATGTCGGCGAGCTCCGCCTCGGCGATCCGGAGGATCTCGTCACGGCGGTCGGCCGTGGGGACGGTGCCGGTCAGGAGGACGACCGCGCCACGCACCTCGATCCGCACCCCGAGCTCGGCCACTTCCTCGCGCGCGAGCCTGTCTCTCAGCCGGGCGATCCGGTACTCGCTCTCTCCGGTGCTCATGGTGTCGCTCCGTCCTTGTCCCCGGTGCTCATCCTGTGTCGCTCCATCCTCGTCCCGGGTGCTCGTCGTGTCGCTCCGGCCGTGTCCCGGCCGCTCGTCGTGTCCGTCCCTCCGGCCCGTGTCCGTGCGGCGCTCTCACATGGTGAGGGGGCGGGTGGCCGGCCCCTGGAGCACCTTGCCGTCGTGGGCGAAGCGGGAGCCGTGGCAGGGGCACTCCCATGTCTGCTCGGCCTCGTTGAATCCCAGCTCGCATCCCATGTGCGTACAGCGCCGGCCGGTCCGCAGTCCCGCCACGAAGTGGCGGGCCACGGTGGACTGGTGCCGTGCCACCCCGGGGAGATCTCGGGCGGGCAGCCGACGCCGGGGGTCGACGAGCTCCATCCAGGCCGGGCGCGGTGCGCCGGTCAGATGCGCGGTGAGCAGCCGGCCGGCGGCCACGCCGTTGCTGAGCCCCCATCCGCCGAAGCCGGTGGCGACGAAGAGGTGTTCGGTGTCGGGGTGTTCGTGGCCGATGCAGGGCACTCCGTCGGCGGTGTGGACGTCCTGGGCCGCCCACCGGTGGACGGTCGGCGCCTCGGCGAATCCCGGGAGCCGGGCACGCGCCCAGTCCTCCAGGCGGGCGTACCGCGCGCGTACGCCCCCGCTGCCCGGCTCGAAGCTCTCGCCCGCGACGATCAGCAGCCGTCTGCCCTCTCCCAGGGGCGCGGTACGGACCGACCGGGTGCCGTGGTCGGAGGTCAGGTACATCCCGTCGGGGGCGTGGCGTTCCTCGACGGGAGCGGCGACGACGAGTTCACGGCGGAGGGAGAGCCGCATCAGGAGGGTGAGGTGGCAGCGGAGCGGGAAGTGGGTGGCGAGGACGACGTCGCGGGCGTGGACCGTGATGCCGCCCTTCACCGTGAGACGGCAGTCGGTGCCTTCGTGGACGCCGGTGACGCGGGTGTTCTCGTGGACGCGGCCGCCGTGCGCGAGAAGGTCGTCGGCGAGGCCGAGGAGGAACCGGCGGGGGTGGAACTGCAGTTGGTCCTCGACGCGGACGGCGGCCGCCACGGCGTACGGAAGTCCCGTGTCGGTCACCGTGGTGGCCCGCAGGCCCGCTGCCGAGGCGGCCGCCGTCTCGGCCCTGACGTCGCCCGCCTTTCCCTCGTCGAGGGTGTACGTGTACGCGGGGCGGCGTTCGATCTCCGCGTCGACGCCCAGTTCCTCACAGATCCGTACGACGTCGCGCAGGGCGTTCTCCTGGGCGTCGGCGTACAGGGCCGCCGCCTCCGCGCCCTGGCGGCGGCGGAGCCGTTCGTAACACATCCCGTGCAGGGAGGTCAGCTTGCCCGTGGTGTGTCCGGTCACCCCGGCGGCGATCCGCCCGGCTTCCAGCACCACCACCTCACGTCCTGCGCGTGCCAGCTCGCGGGCGGTGCACAGGCCCGCGATGCCCGCGCCCACCACGACCACGTCGGCACGGAGGTCACGGTCCAGCGGTGGATGGATGCCGCCGGGCGGTGCCGACTCCATCCAGTACGAGTTCCGGTCTCCGCGCATGATCGCTCCTCTCGGCGGCGGTCGGCCGGTCCGGCGTCTACCCGGAGCCGTCCTGCCCAGTCGCGAACGGGCCGCTGCCGAGGTGGGCGAGGAGGTCCGCCGCGTCGTCGTACACGGCGACGGCGCCCGCCTCCGTCAGGTCCTGCCGCGGGACCCCGCCGCAGAGCAGAGCCACAGGGCGCACGCCGGCGCGGCGCGCCGCCTTCATGTCCCACACGCTGTCGCCGACGAACACGGCCCCCTCGGCGGCCCCTCCCACGAGGGAGAGCGCGTGCTCGATCGGGTCGGGGGCGGGTTTGCCCTCCTCGACGTCGTCGGACGTGGCGGTGGCCGTGATGGCGTCGTCCGCGTCGAGGGCTCCGCGCAGCGCGGCGAGCTCCCGGTCCTTGGCCGAGGTCACGAGGACGACTTTCCAGCCGCTCCCCGCGAGCTTCCGCAGCAGGTCCGCCGCGCCGTCGAAGGCGAGGAGCCGCTCGAAGTACGTCCCGTACAGGGCATCGTGGGCTCCGCTGAGACGGCCGTCCCGCGACCGGTCACGGCCGGCGCCGAGCAGGTGTTCCAGGAGGTCCTCCCCCGGCAGGCCGATCGCGCGGTGGATGGCGTGCGTGGGGACGTGGTGTCCGTCCTGACGCAGGGCCTCCCACCAGGCGACGACATGCAGGTGGTTGGAGTCGACGAGGGTGCCGTCGACGTCGAAGAGCGCGACGCGGTCCATGTCCGGAGCTCCCTTCGGGGGCCGGAGCCGTCGGGTCGGTCAGCGGGGCCGGCAGACGGGTCGGTCAGAGGCGGTCGATGGAGCCGGGCTCGTCCGGCCCGGGCGGGAGCGGCCAGGACTCCCGAACGCCCCCGGTCGTCCCCGTGGTTCCCGGGGTTCCGGGCGTTCCGGTGCCGGTCGTCGTCCCGGGTTCCTGCCGGACCGGTCCCGGACCCTCGCGCAGGGGGCTCTGTCCGATGGCAGCGCCCGTGTCGGTTCCGGCGTCGGCGTCGGCGGGGCGGACCCGGCCGCGCCAGCCGCCCGTCTCACCGCCCTGCTCCTCGATGAACCCCTTGAACCGCTGCAGGTCACCCTTCACCCGACGGTCGAGGACGCCCATCATGTCGCCGGCCTTCTCCACCATGCCCTCCGGCTCCACGTCCATCGCCAGCCGCACCCGCGTGTGCTCCGCGTCCAGCGGCTGGAAGCTCACCACACCCTTCTGACGTGTCTCCCCCGCCACCGTCCGCCACGAGATCCGCTCGTCGGGAAGCTGGTCCACGATCTCGGTGTCGAACTCGCGCCGGACCCCCGCCACCTTCGTCCGCCAGTGACAGTGCCGGTCGTCGACCTGACGCACGTCCTCCACACCCTCCATGAACCGCGGGAACTCCTCGAACTGCGTCCACTGGTTGTACGCCGTCCGCAGCGGCACATCCACGTCGATGGTCTGCTCGACCCTGCTCATCGCCCTGCCTCCAGAAAGTCGTCATGGCACTGTGCGGTCGATCCGCGCGTACCCGACGACGCTCACGTCATGCGTGCCCGCCCCGTGGGCGGCCTTCGCCGCCCGCTGTCGGGGGCCCGAACTCGGCGTGCTGGGTGCCCAGGGCGAAGCCAGCTTCTCTCCGGGGCGGCGCGCCGAGGCCGCGCACAAGGGCGGACACCGGCGTCGACGAACACCGGCACGGCGCGGGCCCGGCATGGCGGGGCGGCCGGGGGGTACTCGCGGACCGAACCGACCTGAGGAGTGAGGAGTCTGGTGATGAGGACAGTGACGACGGACCGCCGGGAAGGACTCGCGCCGGTGGACGACGGCGCGGCACGGGAGACGCACGTCCCCCGGATGTGCCGTCTCCCCGGCGTGTACGCGCCCCAGGCGGACACCGGCCTGCTCGCGGCCCACGTACGCCGTGAGACCCTCCGGCCGGGAGCGCGTTCGCTCGATCTGTGTACGGGGACCGGCGCCCTCGCCGTCGTCGCCGCCCGGCACGGCGCGCGGGCCACCGCCGTCGACATCTCACGGTGCGCGATCACCGCCGCGCGCCTCAACGCCGCGCTCCACCGCTGCCGGATCCGGGTGCTGCGCGGCGACCTGGACGCGCCGATTCCCCACGAGCGCTTCGACCTGGTCACCGTGAACCCGCCGTACGTGCCCTGCGAGGACGTGGAGGTGCCCGCCCATGGCGCGCGGAGGAGCTGGGACGCCGGGACCGACGGCCGGCTGCTCCTCGACCGGGTCTGTTCCCGCGCGCCGCGGCTCCTGACGCCCTCGGGCGTGCTGCTCCTCGTCCAGTCGTCGCTCTCCGGCGTCGACGCCACTCTGGAGGCGCTCGGGCGGCGCGGTCTCACGGCGCGGGTCGTGGAGCGTCGTACGGAGGAGTTCGGTCCGGTGATGTCGGCCCGTTCGGACTGGTTCGCGGCCCGGGGGCTGATCGCCCCGGGCGCGCGCACCGAGGAGCTGGTGGTGATCCGCGCGTGCCGGCCGTGATTGGGAAGCGGTGCTCCGGGCATTCGCGCGATGTCAGTGACGTCCATCCGATGGGTGGTGTGTGATGTCTGCTTCCCCGGACGGGAACACCCCGCGGCCGAGGACCCGGGACATGGAGGCCGCCGAACCGCGGCAGGACGGGCGGGACTCCGGCACGGGCCCCGGAATCGCCAGGACCCGCACGACGCCCCCTCGTGTCCAGCCCCTGACCGAAGGGCCGCTGCTCCTGGAAGGGCCGGCGGACATCGTCATGCCGGACGGCTCCGTGGTCCACTGCGACCGTCCCGTCCTGGCGCTCTGCACCTGCCGGCGGAGTCTGCGGGCTCCGTTCTGCGACACCAGCCACCGCCCGCGCCTCAGGCGCGGCCCCCGCGGGACCACGGCGCGAGCGCCGCGCCCACCGGCCGCCGACGCGGACGGAGCGGCGACGGACGGAGCGGACGGCCCGGCGGCGGGGGCCGAGGAGGCGGACGGCCCGGCCGAGGAGGCCAGGACGCCATGACCGTCGTTCACCCGCTCACGCGGACCGCGCCCGCCCTCCCCGAAGCGCGCGGCGCGGTGTCGTACGCCGTACGGGGGCGCCTGCTCGGGGGTGGCGCGGGGCAGCTGCCCGGCGAGTCGGAGATCGCGCGCTGCGCCCCGTACGGGGAGGATCTGCAGCTGGCGCTCCACCTCTGCTACGAGCAGCACTACCAGGGCTTCGAAGGGGTGCCGGAGACGCTCGAATGGGACGCCGGCCTGCTCGGCGTACGGGCCCTCCTCGAGCACCGCTTCGAGAGCGCGCTGCGGCACGACTGCCGCGACCGTCCCGACCTGGACGAAGCCCTCGCCGCCCTCCTGATGGAGCCCGCCGAGGCCACCGGTGTCTCGCACTTCCTGCTGTCCGAGGGGGAGCCGTGGCAGCTGCGTGAGCACGCGGCGCTGCGTTCCGTGTCCCAGCTCCGGGAGGCCGACCCGCACCTCTGGATCGTGCCCCGGCTGCGGGGGCGCGCCAAGGCGGCGATGGTGGCGATCGCGTACGACGAGTACGGCTGCGGGCGGGCGGAACGGATGCACGCCGGGCTCTACGCGGACCTCATGGCCGGTCTGGGGCTCGACCCCTCGTACGGGCACTACGTGGACATGGCGGGGGCGGAGACCCTCGCGGCCTCGAACGTGATGTCGCTGTTCGGCCTGCACCGGAGGCTGCGCGGGGCGCTCGTGGGGCACTTCGCCGTCCTGGAGATCACCTCGTCACCCGCCGCCTCGCGGCTCGCCGCGGCCATGCGCAGGACCGGGGCCGGACCGGCCGCGGAGCGGTACTACGACGAGCACGTGGAGGCGGACGCCGTCCATGAGCAGGTGGTGCGCCGGGACGTGATCAGCGGTCTCCTCGACGACGAACCGGAGCTCGCTCCCGAGATCTCCTTCGGCATCGCCGCGACCTGTCTGCTCGACGACCGGTTCGGCAGTCGTCTCGTGGACGTCTGGTCGCGGGGCGACAGCGCGCTGCGCACACCCACCCACGGAGACGTGGAGAGGGTTCTGTACCAGAATTGACCGTTCCGGCCCCGGGTCGGCGGCCGGAGACGAGTCCGAGCCCCAGGAGGACGGCGCAGCATGGCGGTGGACGAGCTCGACACGCGGATCCTGCGGCTGCTCATCGAGCAGCCGCGGACGAGCGTACGGGAGTACGCGCGCATCCTGGCGGTGGCGCGGGGCACCGTGCAGGCCAGGATCGACCGTCTGGAAAGGGACGGGGTCATCACCGCGACCGGGCCCGTCCTCTCCCCCGCCGCGCTGGGTCACCCGGTGCTCGCCTTCGTGCACATCGAGGTCACCCAGGGGCATCTGGACGAGGTCGGTGACGCGCTCGCGACCGTCCCCGAGATCGTGGAGGCCTTCTCCATCACCGGCGGCGGCGATCTGCTGACCCGGGTGGTGGCCAGGGACGCCGGGCACCTGGAGGACGTCATCCAGCGCCTGATCCAGTTGCCCGGGGTGGTCCGCACCCGCACCGAGATCGCGCTGCGGGAGCGGGTGGCGCACCGGCTGCTGCCGCTGGTCGAGGCGGTGGGCCGCCGGGCCGGCTCGGTCTGAGGGCGGGCGGCGAGGGCGAGGCGGGCGCTATTCGGGGGCGGCCGGGGCGGCCCTGTGGCAGGGTGCGAACGCCCTGTGCCCCTCTCCAGTGACCTGGAGTCCCCCCGTGGCGGTACCCGCACGGCTCGTCCCCCTGCTCGACCAGTTCGACTTGCGTCCGGCGGGGTGAGTCAGCGGGTGGTACGGGCGAGCAGTATCGCCACGTCGTCCGGCGCGGGTCCTGAGAGGAGCTGCCCCAGGATCTCGTCGCACAGCGTGTCCAGGGGACGGTCGAGGTGCCGGAGCGCCCTGCCGAGCTGACGCATCCCCTCGTCGAGGTCGCGGTCGCGGGCCTCGATGAGACCGTCCGTGTACAGCACGAGCAGCCCGCCGGGAGGCAGGAAGACCTCCTCCGTGCCGAAGTCGTGGGCGCCGGTGCCCAGCGGTGTTCCCGGCGGTCCGTCGAGGAAGGTGATGGTGCCGCCCGGGGTGGCCACGGCAGGCGGCGGATGGCCGGCGCGGGCGATGACCCAGCCGCCGGTGGCCGGGTCGTGGACGGCGTAGACACAGGTCGCCATCGTGTCCTCGCCGAGGTCGGCCACGACGGCGTCGAGGGAGCTGAGCATCCGCGTCGGCGGGATGTCGTGGCGGGCCAGGGTCCGTACCGCCGTGCGCAGCTGGCCCATGACGGCCGCCGCGTGGATGCCGTGCCCCATGACGTCGCCGATGACGAGGCCCGTCCTGCCGCCGGGCAGGGCGATGGCGTCGAACCAGTCGCCGCCGACGTCGTGGGCGCTGGCGGGCAGGTAGCGGCCGGTGAGTTCGAGACCGGTGACGGTGGGCAGCGCGCTGTTGGTGAGGCTCCGCTGAAGGGTGAGGGCGGCCTCCCGCTGGTTGGTGTAGAGCCGGGCGTTGTCGATGTTGAGGGCGGCGCGGGCCACGACCTCGTCGATGAGGACACAGTCCTGCGCGTCGAAGGGCTCGCGGGTCCGCAGCCGGGTCACCGTCACCGCGCCGAGCACCTTGCCGCGGGCCACCAGCGGGACGAGCCGCGCCGACCCTATGCGGGTGGCGAGGTACGTGCGGAGCGCCTCGGTCCGCGGATCGGTGAAGAGCGCCGGGATGTCGGAGGTGTAGAGGTCGGTGGGCCGCCCGCGGGCCACGACCTGCTCGTACACGGAGTCGAGCGGGATCTGGAAGGTCTGCCCGGGGGCGAGCAGGGACGTCGGGGCCGTGGGGTCGGGGAAGCGGGCCGCGAGCCGTCGCAGCACCCCGCGGGTGGAGGCGGCCGGATCGTCCGGTTCGAGGACGGACTCCAGCATCTGGACGTCCGCCGAGTCGGCGAGCTGCGGAACGAGGAAACGTACCGCCTCCTCCGCCGTCTGGTTCAGGTCCAGGGTGGTGCCGATCCGGGCCCCGGCCTCGGCGAGCAGGGCGAAGCGGTGACGGGCCAGCTCGACCTCGCTGTGCGCCTCCTGGCTCTCGGTGATGTCGACGAGCGAGGCGATGAGCCCCAGGGACCGCCGGTCCTTGCGGTCGATCAGCGGGGCGTACGAGCAGGACCAGATGTGGTCGCGGTCGGGGTCGGCGGGCGTACGGCCGACCCGGCGGGCGTCGACGACGGCGTGCCCGCTCTCCAGGACCTGCCGCATCAGGGCTTCCAGCGAGTCGGCGTTGACACCGGGCACGACCTCGGTGAGGCGGCGGCCCACGTGCCCGGCCGCCGTCACCCCGTTCATCCGCGCCAGGGCGTCGTTGACCCGCAGGAACCGCAGGTCGGTGCCGAGCAGGGCGAGACCGATCGGCGACTGGGTGAAGAGGCTCTCCATCGCCGCGAGGTTCTCCCGCATGCGCAGGACCTCGGAGGTCTCCACCGCGATGAGCATCGCCCCCGGCCGGCCGTCCGGGTCGGTGGCCGGCACGATCCACATCTCCATGGCGATCGTGTGGCCGTCCCGATGGCGTACGGGGAGCGTGCCGACCATGGTCTCCCCGGCCTGCACGCGGTGGGTGAGCCGGTCGGCGAGTTCCCGGTTGGCGTCCGGAACGAGAAGCGGCGTGGCGAGCCGTCCGAGGACGTGCTCGGGGCGGTGACCGAGGAGGTCCTGCGCGGCGAGCGACCACTCGACGATGTGACCGGCGGCGTCCTCCCGCCACAGGGCGATCGGCAGCAGCTCCCGGAGCACGCCCGCGTCCCCGACGGCCGCCCGGGGCGGCTGCGGAACCCTGCTCGACGACTGGTGAGTCTCCAACGCATCGACCTACGCATCGGCCCGGCCCCGGGGGGCGCATTCCCTGTCGAATCACCCTAGCCGAGGACCGGACGGCGGGCGCTGCGCAGTGCGGCCGTTCGATTCATGGGTGGCGGCGGTGCGGGGGTGCGTGGGCGACGGCGGTGCGTGGGCGCGGGGGTGCGGGGGCGACGGCGGCGCGGCGGTGCGGGGGCGTGAACGTTCGTGGGCGGCTGCGGGCGGCGGGGCGCGCCGCCCTCGGTGTCCTCGCCGACGCCCCACGCCCGCTCTCAGTTGTACGGCACGCCACCGACAGCGGCGCTCCGCGGGCGTCGTTCGATCAGCTGGTGGAGGCGGTCGGCCATGGCGACCGCGAAGACGGGGTCGTTGACGTGGGCGTCGAGTTCATGGACCCGGACCTCGCCGCCCCGGACGGCGGCGCGCAGGGCGTCGAGCCCGGCCCGGTCCGCCTCCGGGTCCGCGAACGGCCCGTCCTCCGCGTCCAGGGCGGAGACGCCGCGCAGCGGCCAGAAGACCTCGGCGGGGCCGCGCGCGGTACGGAGCTTGCGGCCCATGCCGGTGCCGAGTTCGGCCATCTCGCGCGCGGAGGTCCGCATCAGGGTCACCGTCGCGTCGTGGACGAGCAGCCGCCGCTCGGCGAACCGCTCGGGAACGGTCGCCGCCGGACCGAAGTTGACCATGTCGAGGGCACCGGGGGCGACGACCTGCGGAATGCCGAGAGCACCGGCGGCGGTGAGCCGGGACGGGCCCGCGCTGAGGACCCCGCCGACGAGTTCGTCGGCGAGTTCGGTGGTGGTGAGGTCGAGGACGCCGTCGAGCATGCCGTCCCTGGCGAGTTTCTCGACGGCCCGGCCGCCCGCGCCGGTGGCGTGGAAGACGAGGACCTCGTAGCCGAGTTCGGCGAGCCGGGCGCGGGCCGTGTCGACGGCGGGGGTCGTCACGCCGAACATGGTGGCCGCCACGACCGGTCGTCCCCGGCCCGCCGGCGCGTCGTGGTTGCGCTCATGGCGGCGGGCCATTCCGGAGGCCGCCGCGGCCGCGTTGCCGAGAACCTGGCACGAGACGGAGTTGAGCCCGGAGATGTCGACGACGCTGTACATCAGCGTGAGGTCGCTGCTGTCGACGTACGGGGAGACGTCGCCGCCCGCCATGGTGCTGACGAGGAGCTTCGGTACGCCGATGGGCAGAACGCGCATGGCCTGCGCGGCGGCGAGGGTGGAGCCGCCGGTGCCGGCGGCGGCGAGCACGGCGTGCAGCCTTCCCTCGCGGTAGAGGTCGGCGACGATCCGGCTGAGGCCCTGCGCCATCACGGCGAGGGCCGCGCCCCGGTCCCCGGCGGCCCGCAGACTCGCCAGGTCGTGGCCGGCGGCCCGTGCGACGACGTCGGCGGTGACGTCGGCCACCGGCGTGTGGGCGGGCGGCGGCAGGATCCCGGTGTCGACGAGGAGGACGTCACTGCCGTACTCCCTGAGCCGCTCCCGCAGCCAGGCGTACTCCTCCCCCTTGGTGTCCAGCGTGCCGATCAGCACGACGGTCGCCATGCCCTCACCCCTCTCCCGCTTCCGCCTCCCGGACCCGCCGTTGTCGATCCTCCGTCGGGTGACCTGCGGCGACAACGACCAGTCAGGCCGGATCGGCCCGCGTCGTGGCGCAGAAGGGTGCCCCGGCCCGAATTGCCTCGCCCCGCGGATGCCCTGGTACCGGCAGGAGCGGTCGCCGCGGCGCGTACCGACGCCGGTCCGTCGTGAACCGGCGGTGCCCCGGCGGGCGGTGGGGCCGGAAAGGGCACGCGCTCGTGGCAGGTCGACGCCCCCGGCGGGCGGTGCTGCGGGAATCTTCTCCACCCTCCCGCCGTTATACCCCCCACGGGTATGTCGAGGAGGGTTCATGACCACGAGAAGACTGACGGCGCTCAGCCCCGAGCAGGCACCTGGGCGGGCCGGCGAGTTGTTGACCGACATCGTCGAACGGCACGGCTCCGCCGGTGAGATGGTGTCGACGATGGCGCACTCGCCGGCGCTGCTCGACGGGTATCTGAGCCTGTCCCGGGCGATGAAGCGGGTGAAGATCCCCCGCCCCCTGAGCGAGAAGCTGTCGCTCGCGGTCCAGGAGTGGATCGGCTGCGGCACCTGCCGCGAGGCGCACCGCGCGGCCGGACGGGCGGCGGGCCTGAGCGAGGTCGACATCGAACTCGCCCTCCAGGGCACGTCGATCGATCCGCGCGAGGCGGCCCTGATCGGCCTGGCGGTCCGGGTCCTCGCCGAACCCGGCGCCCTGTCCGACGAAGACGTCGCCGAGGTGCGCGGGCACGGCTGGAGCGACCGCGTGATCGCGGAGGTGGTGGGCGTGGTCGCGCTCAACCTGCTGACGGGCGCGTTCAACCTGCTCGCGGGGATCCAGCCGGAAGGGGAGGACTGACGGCCTCTGGGCACAGGGGGGTTGTGGGCGGCCTGGCCCGCCGTGACGCCGGGGAAGCGGAACGCCGGGCCGCGCCGGGCCACCGGGCCGCCGGGCCGCAAGACCCCCAAGCCCCCAAGCCCCCAAGCCCCCAGGAGAGGAAAATCGGTTGCCCTCCGGCGAGGGTGGTGGTTCCAATGACGGGCACGGTGTCCAGGGCGCGCCCGCCCGGCGGGGCGTGACGCACTCGAACCACCTGCCCCGGCCGCCGGCACGCGATCCCGGCGGGCGGCGACCGCTTCGTCCCAGGGAGAGACGCCACCCGATGAACACGTCACCATCGCCGTCCGGAGCGCGGAACACGGACGGTTCGCCCGTCCGCGTGGGCGCTCTCGTCCCGCTGACGCGGCCCGGCTGGGTCGAGGCTGGCCGGCATCTCCTCGCCGGACTCGAGCTGGCCGTGAGCGAGGTCAACAGCACCGGTGGGATCGCAGGCCGGCCCCTGGAGCTGCTGGTCAGGGACACCGCGGCCGACCCCGAGCGGGCCGGGGCGGCCGTGGAGGAACTCGCCGGCCTGGGTGTGGCCGCGGTGGCCGGCGAGTACCACAGCGTCGTCGCCCGCGCCGCCGCCGCCCGGGCCGACGCCCTCGGCGTGCCGTTCCTCTGCTCCTCCGCGGTCCTCGACGCGCTCACCGACGGACCCGCGGAGTGGGTCGCGCGTGTCGCCCCGGCGCAGTCCCACGGCTGGCGGCTCTACGGGGACTTCCTCCTCTGCGCCGGCCGGCACCGGATCGCGGTGGTGACCCAGCCGAGCGTCTACTGGGCGTCCGGGACCCGTATCCTGCGGGACCATCTCGCCGCCCACGGCGGCACCGTGGTCGAGCTCGACGCGAGCGCGTCCACCCCCGAGGCCCTGTGCGACGCGCTCGTCGGCCACGGCGTGACCGCGCTCCTCCTGCTGGTCGGCCATCCGGAGCCGGCGGTCCCGATCGTCAGGGCCGTCCGGGGCGACGGGCGGCTCGCGGACATCCTGATCGGCGCTCCGGCGGGGCAGCCGGAGTTCCCCGGCTGGGCGGCCGCGTTGGGCGAGGAGGGGGCGGGGATCCCGTTCCTGCGCTATCTGCCCGAGCGCCTCGGTCCGCTCGGCGAGCGCGTCGGGAAGGAGCTTCGCGAGCGGCTGGGCGAAGAGCCCTCCTTCGTCGCCTTCGAGGGCTGGGACTCCGTCACCGTCCTCGCCGAGGCGCTGCGTTCCCACGGCACGGACCGGGCGGCCGTCGCCGCGTCCTGGCCGGGCGTGGCGGTCGAGGGCACCCGTGGCCCGATCCGGTTCTCCCGTCCGCCGGGCACCGGCGTGTGGCAGTGGGCGTGGGCACCGGTCCAGGTCGTCGACCGGGACCCGGCGGAACCCGGCAGCTTCCGGGTCCTCCACGCCTAGGGGGTGTCTTGTCGACCTCACCGGACCCGACGGGAATGGTCAGACACGCCGAAGGCCCTGGACGTCGACCTCACCGGACCCACCGGAGTGACACGGGTCCGGTTCGCCCCCACCTCATAGCGGTCGACCGAGGAGGATCCACCTGGCCGGCGGGACGCGAAGGCGTCAGCGCCCGCGCGGGGCCGTGAACGTGACGTCGGCGGCGGGCACGGTGGTCTCCGCGTCGCTGCCGAGGGCGTACGCCGCGACGCGGGAGACCGTGGCGGCGGGTATCGTCTCGCTGATCCCGGGCACGGCCGGGACGTCCTGGGTCGCGTGGGCGTCGTGCGGCACGACGACGCGGTAGCCGCGGTCGAGGGCCGTGCGGGCCGTCGCCTGGACGCACATCTCGGACATCACGCCGCAGACGGCGACCGCCCGCACCCCCGCGCCGGTGAGCACGTCGCCGAGCGGGGTGTCCCGGAAGCCGTCGTCGCGGGGCTTGCGGATGACGACTTCCGCGGGTCCCGGCTCGACGGGGTGGTGAAGTTCCCAGCCGGGCGTGTGGGGTTCGTCCTCCGCGCCGGGCGGTCCGTCGTTCTGGAGGTGGACGACGAGCGCCCCGGCCTGACGGGCCCGCGCGATCAGGCCGGTCGTACGGTCGACGAGCCGGGCGGCTCCGGGCACGGCGCCGGCACCGGTGACGAAGGCCGACTGCACGTCCACGACGATGAGGGCGTCCACGGGCTGCGGGTGCGGGGCGGCCCCGGCGTGCTGGTCCATCCCGCCATCATCACGCCCACCCGCCCCTGCCGCCACGGGATTTCACCGGGAGGGTACGGGGCCGGGCACGGGGGCGGGCACGGGGGGCGATCCAGCGGCCAGGTCGCCTCAGTGCGCCGTGTCGCGGCCCCCGGCGCCCAGGAGGGCGAGCGTCGCGGCCCGCAGCCACTTGGCCGCCTCCCGCACGGACAGGCGGCCGGCCCCGACCTCGTCGCCGGCCGCGTGACCGAGGGCGATGACCGCGGCCACCAGCCAGGGGGCGGGAGGCGCGGGGTCGAACTCGCCCGACCTCTGGCCCTGTTCGATCAGCCGGGTGAGCCGCGCCGCGACGGGCTCGTGCCGGACCTCGTCGGCGGAGGGTCCGTTTCCGGTGCGGGCGCTCCCTGTCTGGAGGAGCACGGGGTTGCGTGCGAAGAGACGCCAGCCGATCTCCTGGAGCCGCAGCAGGGAGTCAAGGGCGGTGCCACCGTCCTCCTCGGCCTCGTCCATCGCGGCCATGGCCCGGTCCGTGATCCGGTCGGCGACGGCATCGAGGAGCGCGTCGCGGCTGCCGAAGTGCGCGTAGACGGTCTGTCGGGTCACGCCTGCCGCGGTGGCGATGGCGGCCATTCCCGCGTCGGGCCTCCCGGCGAGCAGCCGTACCGCCGCGTCGAGCACCGCTGCCCTGCTGCGCTCGGCGTCGGCGCGACGGCGGGGCCGGGCGGGGGACGGCTCGCCAGGGCTCTCGAAAGCAGTCAACTCTTACACCCTTGTCAGAAATGGTCACCTCGCTATACCTTACATCCCTGTAAGAGATAGGCGATGGTCGCAGCCTCCCCCCTTCCTGGCAGGAGCACGGTGAACCCCCTCCGCACCAAACCCCCCGGGCAGTTCGTCTCCGAATTCTTCACCACCCTCACCGAAGCCGTGGTGCACGGCTCCGAGGACCCCTCCGAGCTGATGTCCCGGTATTTCACCCCCGACGTCGTACAGGTCGCCGACGGTGTGGTCCTTGACCGGGACCGCCTCCTCGCCCACCTCCGGCCCGTACGCAGGAACGTGCGGACGTTCAGGTGCGAGGTGCACGAGGCGCTGGCGGACGGCGGCCGGATCGCGGCCCGCTTCACGATTCACGCCGGGATGCGCAAGGGCGGGCAGGTCTCCACCCGGGTGCACATGTTCGCCGAGTTCGCCCCCGACGGCCGGCTGCGGCGAGCCGAGCAGCTCACCCGGCCCGTCACCGCCGAACCGGAGGAGGACGAGCGGTGAACCGCCTGCACGTACGACTCCTCCTGGGCCTGGCCCTGTTGTCCACCGGCGCCCTCGCCGGCGCCTTCGGCTACGGGGCGGCCAACCTCGTCCCCACCTTCGACGCCGTGCCGCTCGAGATGAGGCTGTCCTTCCACAGCCGGCTGATGCGGATGAACGGCATCACCATGCAGGGAGCCATGGCCGCGTCGGCACTCAGCGCCCTCGCCCTCGCCGCCGTGACCCCCGGCTCCTCCCGGTGGCTGGCCGGCGGCGCCGGACTCCTCGCCGTCACCTCCTTCCTGATCACCCGCCTCGGCAACGTCCCCATCAACGGCCGCATCAAGGAGTGGGCGGTCACCTCGGCCCCCGCCGACCACGCCGAGATCCTGGCGCGCTGGGAGGCGTTCAACCAGGCCCGCACGGCGGCCGCGTTCGCCGCCTTCGCCCTGCTGATCCTCCTCGCCGTACGCCGGGACGACCCCGCGTGAACCGGGGGGGGCTCCGTCCCGAAGCATGCGCCTCGGAGGCCTCCGCGGCGCCCCGGATCAGCGACCACCTCCTGCACCGGGTGCTGATCGGCGTGGCCCACCCCGCGCGGCGCCACACACCGGCGCGACGGGCCGGACCGACGGCCGGGCACGGGGACGGGGCCTGACCGACGGCGCGGGCGGGACACCCTGCCGTGCGCTACTCGCCCCTGAGGGCCCGGGCCGTGGCGGTGCGGGCCGCCCAGCCCGCCGGGAGCGGGGCGCCGGCCGACGCTCGACGTGCCGGCCTCGGTGACGCCGGTCTCGGCCCCGAGCCGGGACACCGCGGTGTCGAGCCGCTGGGCGTATCGCGCCGGGTCCGTGCCGGGCGTCACCGTGACGGCGAACTCCGCCGGCAGGTAGCGGGCTCGCAGCGCGGCGACGGACGCCGTTCCCGTGCGCAGGGCCATGCCGTCGTCGCCCAGGTCGAAGACCTCGGCCGACGATCCGCACGGGGACCGTGCGTCCCTCTTCGGAGAGGGTGGTCGTGTCCCCCACGCGGGCGCCCGTGGTGCGCGGGAACCGGGACGCCGCGACAGCCTCCCCGGTGGCACGGAACCAGCGGCCGGAGACCATCGAGCGAGGCGACGGTGAAGTCGCATGTCGCCCGTATTCTGTCGAAGCTCCGGCTGCGCGACCGGGCCCAGGCTGTGATCGCCGCCTACGAGACGGGTCTGATCACGCCGGGATCGGAGCGGCGGGGGTCCGCCGGCCCGGGCTGACGCACGAACCCGTCCGCCGGAGCGAGCCGGGGCTCGTCGGCCCCGTCCGGCCATGGCACCGGCCCGTGCGCCGGGCCGGCCTCGGGACGCAGGAGGTCTCCGAGCGCGGTCAGTCGGATGAGACGGAGGATCCAGGGCTGGTCGCAGACGAGCCTCCAGCGCGCACCGCGCTGTTGTACGCGCCCGGCGCAGTGCGCGAGGAGGCCGAGCCCGGTGGCGTCGCAGAAGGTGAGGCACCGGATGTCGACGGTGAGGTCGTCGGACTCCCTGACGAGGGCGTCGAGCTCGGGCCGCAGGTGCCGTACGAGGACGAGGTCGAGCTCGCCCCGGAGGGCCGCGACGGTGAGACCACCGGTCGATTCGACGACGAGATACGGGTCATGACGGGGGATCAGCTGCATCGGACGCTCCACAGGGCGGCTCCATGTGTCGCTTCGAGCGTGGCCGTCCCGCTGCCGGGAGGGACGTTTCGCCTCGGCCGCTGTCACCTGAATCGGTGAATGTGCGGGCCGCTCGGTCCCGCTCTCACGCCCGGACGTCGTCCAGGGGTGCGAGACGGGGGCGCTTGGCGGTGCGGCCGTCGCCCGAGGAGTGGCCGCGCAGACGGCGGGCGATCCAGGGGCCGAGGAAGTCGGCGGCCCACCGCAGTTCGGCGGCGCCGGTGCGCCATCCGGCGGGCGGCGGGGTGGCGGGGGCGGGCAGGGGATGGGTCCAGGAGTCGTCGCTGCCGGGCAGCGCGAGGGCGTGGGCGACGGCGGCGGCGATGCGCCGGTGGCCGAGGGGGCCGGCGTGCAGGCGGTCCGTGCTCCACAGCCGGGGGTCGGTGACGACGGCGTGGTGGCCCGTCTCGGCGACGAGGACACCGTGGCGGTGCGCGGCCTCGCGGATGCGGTGGTTGAGGGCGGTGACCCGGTGGCTTACGGGCCGGGCGAGCGGGGTGACGCGGGCGACGTCGGGGAAGGTGAGGGTGGCGACGCGGGTTCCCCGGGCGGTGAGCGCGGCGAACATCGCCTCCAGGTGGCCGGCGACCTCGTCGGCGTCGAAGCGGGGCCGCAGCAGGTCGTTGACGCCGGCCACCACCGTCGCCAGGTCGGGCCGCAGGGCAAGGGCGGGGCCGAGTTGTCCGGCGTGGACCTGGCCGGCGAGGCGGCCCCGGACGGCGAGGTTGGCGTACAGCAGGCCGGGGTTGTGGCGGGCGAGCTCCTGGGCGAGCCGGTCGGCCCAGCCGCGCACGCCTGTCACGTCGTCACCGTCGCCGACGCCTTCGGTGTGACTGTCGCCGAGTGCCACGTAACGGGAGAAGGGGACGTGTGCGCCGGTCATGGCAGGACCTCGGTTCGTTGGGGGCGCGACGGTGGAGGGGTGGACAAGGCCACGACGCCACCCTAACCTCCGAATCACCTATTCAACGAATTGACTAGAGGTGATCTCGTGCACCCGTTCCGCAAGGCCGTCGAGAACCGCGACGAGACCGCCATCGAGGCGCTCCTGGCCGAGGACGTCGTCTTCACCAGCCCGGTCGCCTTCAAGCCCCACCAGGGCAGGGCGATCACCGCGGCGATCCTGCGCGGGGTGATGCGGGTCTTCGAGGACTTCACCTACGTCCGTGAGATCGCGAACCCCGACGGCCGCGACCACGCCTTCGTCTTCACCGCGACCGTCGACGGCCGGCAGATCCATGGCTGCGACTTCCTCCACTTCGACGAGGAGGGAAAGATCGACGACTTCACCGTCATGGTCCGCCCGCTCTCGGCCGCGCAGGCCCTCGCCGCGGCCATGGGAGCCCAGTTCGACCGGATCGCCCGCGAGGCGGCGGGGGCCGGAGAGACCGCCGCTCCTTGACCGACACCGGAGGCCCGGGCTCGGCCGTGAGCCCGGGCCCCGCCGGAGCGGCCGGGGCGGTCAGCCCGCGAAGCGCGCCATCCAGGCCTCGACCTCGGACGAGGAGCGCGGCAGGCCCGCCGAGAGGTTCTCGTGGCCGTCGTCGGTGACGACCAGGTCGTCCTCGATGCGGACGCCGATGCCGCGCCACTCCTCGGGCACGGTCAGGTCGTCCGGCTGGAAGTACAGCCCCGGCTCGACGGTGAGCACCATGCCCGGTTCGAGGACGCCGTCGACGTGCTCCTCGGTGCGCGAGTGGGCGCAGTCGTGGACGTCGAGGCCGAGCATGTGCCCGGTGCCGGCCATGGTGAAGCGGCGCTGGAGGCCGAGGGCGTACGCGCGGTCGACGGGGCCCTCGATGAAGCCCCACTCGACGAGCCTCGCCGTCAGATGACGCTGGGACGCCTCGTGGAAGTCGCGGAACGGGGCGCCCGGCTTCACCGCGGCCATGCCGGCCTCCTGGGCCTCGTACACCGCGTCGTACACCTGGCGCTGGACGGGTGTGAAGGTGCCGCTGACGGGGAGGGTGCGGGTCACGTCGGCGGTGTAGAGGGAGCGGGCCTCCACGCCGGCGTCGAGAAGCAGCAGCTCTCCGGGCCTGACCGGGCCGTCGTTGTCCGTCCAGTGCATGATGGTGGCGTGGTCGCCGGCGGCGCAGATGGTGCCGTAGCCGACGTCGTTGCCCTCCAGGCGGGCCCTGCGGAAGAAGGTGCCCTCGATCCACCGCTCGGACGAGGCGATCGCCCGGGAGAGTTCGCCGACGCAGTCGGTGAAGCCGCGCACGGTGGAGTCGACGGCCTTGCGCATCTCGCCGAGCTCCCAGGCGTCCTTGACGAGCCGGAGTCCGCTGAGCACCTCCTCCAGCTCGTCGTCGCGCTCCTCGTCGGTGGTGACGGCGGCTTCGAGGGCCGGGTCGTGGCCGCGGACGATCCGGGTCGGCACGCCGGAGCCGGCGGCCAGGTCCTCGGCGGCGGTGCGGACGTCACGGCAGGGCAGCCCGAGGACCCGGGCCGCCTCCGCGAGGGAGCGGCGGCGGCCCATCCACAGCTCGGCCGTGCCGCCCGTCCAGAACTCGTCGTCGTCCCGGCTGTCGCGGGGCAGCTGGTAGCAGTAGGCGTCGTGGCCGCCGTCGGGGCGGGGTTCGAGGACGAGGGCGCCGTCGCGCGCCTGGTCCCCCGTCATGTGGACGTAACCCGAGTACGGGCGGAAGGGGTAGGTGTCGTCGTTGGAGCGGGTCTTGAGGTTGCCGGAGGGGACCACGAGGCGCTCGCCGGGGAAGCGGGCGGAGAGCGCGGCGCGGCGGCGGGCCGCGTACGGGGCCTGCTCGTCGGGTTCGAGTCCGTGCCGCTCGGTGTCCGCCCACCCCGTCCTCATCAGCGCGGAGAGTTCCTCGGAGACTCCTCCGTAGAGGCCGTTCTTGCGACCCTTCGCCACGTCCTGCTCCTTCTTCCGGGTCAGTCACTCGTCCGCCGGTGGCCCGGCGTCTCCCGGAAAGTACTCCTCAGGGGCCACCCCGGGTGCCCGGATCGGCCACTGGCACGGATCGGCCACTCCGGCGGGGTCGGGGTCGATAATGCGGTGCATGGAGAACGACAAGCTCAGCGCGGCCCTTCGGGTTCTGGGGATCGGCGAGGAGGCCGTACGGGTCTATCTGAAGCTCCTGGAGCGGGCTCCCGCGCCGCTGAGCGCGATCGCCTCGGCGGCCGGTCTCGAGGGCGCGGCGTTCTCGGCGGCGTACGGCGAGCTGATCGACTCGGGTCTGGCGAGCGCCGCCGAGGAGGTCGGGGACGTGGCGGCGCCCGTCCCCCCGGCCGCGGGTCTTGAGATCCTCGGCCGGCACCGGGCCGCCGAGATCGACGAGTCCCGCATCACCGTCGGGGGCGCGTTCGAGTCGTTCCGGCGCCGGCGGTTCGCCGCGTACGACGACCGTCTCGTGGAGGTGGTCACGGGGGACGCGATCGGTCTCCGGATGCGGCAGGCCTGGGCAAGTGCCCGTGAGCAGATCCGGCAGTTCGACTCGCCGCCGTACTTCCCCCTCGACGGCGCGACCGACGACGCGCTGGCCACCCTGGCCCGCGGGGTGACCCAGCGCGTCGTGTACTCGCGGGAGTCGCTGGAGCATCCGGGGCAGCTCGAGAACTCCATCGAGCCCTGCATCGAGGCGGGCGAGCAGGCGAGGGTCCTGCCGTCGGTGCCGGTCAAACTGGTGATCATCGACGACGCCTACGCGCTCGTCTCCCTCTCGATCCAGGAGACGGACGTGTACAACACGATGCTGGTCGTGCAGCCGTGCGGGCTGCTCTCCGCGCTGGTGGCGCTGTTCGAGCAGGCATGGCAGAACGCGCTGCCGTTCCACGGCCGTTCGCCGCGGCCCGCCGGGCTGCCGCCGGCGGACCGGCGGCTGCTCCGTCTCCTGGCGGCGGGCGCCGCCGACGAGGTCATCGCCCGGGAGCTCGGCGTCAGCCGCCGCACCTTCTTCCGCCGGGTGCAGGTCCTGATGGCCCGGCTCGGTGCTACGAGCCGGTTCCAGATGGCCTTGCAGGCCCAGCGCTCGGGCTGGCTGTGACGCTCGCGCCGACGGGGCCGGCCGGGGCCGGCACCTCCGCGACGGCCGGGACGGGGGCCGTCTCGGCGGGGTGCGCGGTGCGGGTCAGCTGCTGCCACAGATAGGTGTGGACGAGCGCGCTGTTGTGGGCGGCCTGTTCGTTGTCGCCGGCGCCCGCGTGGCCGCCTCCGGTGCTCTCGTGGAACAGGACCCGGTGGCCGAGCTCCCGCAGCCGTGCCGCGGTCTTGCGGGCGTGGCCGGGGTGGACGCGGTCGTCGCGGGTCGATGTCATCAGGAGGACCGGCGGGTAGTCCCGGTCCGCCGCGAGCCGGTGGTACGGGGAGATCGCGTCCAGGTGGGGGCGGTCGGCCGCGTCGTCCGGGTCGCCGTACTCCGCGATCCAGGACGCGCCCGCGAGGAGCTTGTGGAAGCGGGTCATGTCGAGGAGCGGCACCTGGGCGACGATCGCGCCGAACAGCTCGGGGCGGCGGGTGAGCATCGCGCCCATGAGCAGTCCGCCGTTGCTTCCTCCCTTGGCGCCGAGCATGGCGGGGGTGGTGATGCCGCGTGCGACGAGGTCCTCGGCGACGGCGGCGAAGTCCTCGAAGGCCCGGGGCCGTCGCGCGCCGAGCGCGGCCTGGTGCCAGTCCGGGCCGTACTCGCCGCCGCCGCGGATGTTCGCGATGACGTAGGTGCCGCCGCGCTCCAGCCACGCCCGGCCGGTCACCGCGGTGTAGGAGGGCGTGAGGGAGACCTCGAAGCCGCCGTAGCCGTAGAGCAGGGTGGGGCCGGGGCCGCCGGCGGTGCGGTCGGGGCCGATGACGAAGTACGGCACGCGGGTGCCGTCGTGTGAGGTCGCGAAGTGCTGGGCGACGGTGAGCCCGGCGGAGTCGAAGCGGTGCGGGGCCTGCTTGAGCACCTCCGAACCGGCGCCGATCCGACCCAGACGGAGGGTGGAGGGCTGCAGGAATCCCGACACGTCGAGGACGTACTCGTCGGAGACGTCCGGGTCGGTGTCGACGACGCTGACGGCGGACAGCTCGGGGACCCCGGCGAGCGGCTCGCGCGCCCACCCGCCGTCGCCCGGGGTGAGGACCTCGATCCGGGTGCTGACGTCCCGCATGATCTCCAGGATCAGGTGGTTGCGGGTCCAGCTGTGCCCGGCGAGGGCGGTCCGCCGGTCCGGTGTGAAGAGCACCTCGTGGGTGCGGTCGCCCGCGAGGAAGGCGTCGAAACCGAACGCGAGGAGCGAGCCCGTCGGCCGGCCGAGCCACTCGGACTTCAGGGTGACGATCAGGTACTGCCGGTGGGCGTAGGCGAGGGCGTCGTCGGGGACGTCGATCCGCGCGCGCGTGCCGTCGGGCCGCAGGAGGTACGTCTCGCTCCGGAAGAAGTCCGGCGAACGCCCGACGAACTCCCGCTGGAAGCCCGGCGTGTGGTCCCGGTACCCCCAGGCCGCCACGTCTCCCCGCTCGGCCTCGAAGACGAGCTCGGCGTCCTCCACCGGTGTCCCGCGCCGCCACCTGCGGACGGTGCGCGGATATCCGGAGTCGGTCAGCGAGCCGGGGCCGAGATCCGTACCGACGAGGACGGTGTCGGCGTCGACCCAGCCGATCCGCGTCTTCGCCTCGGGCAGCCGGAAGCCGTCGTCGACGAACGTCCGTGTCTCCAGGTCGAATTCACGGACCACGACGGCGTCTCCGCCGTCCCGTGAGAGCCGTACGAGAGCCCGGTCGTACTCCGGGCGCCGTACCCGCGCCCCGTCCCACACCCACTTCTCGCCCTCGGCGGCCGCCAGCGCGTCGACGTCGAGCAGGACCTCCCACTCGGGCTCGTCCTGCCGGTAGAGCTCCGGGGTCGTACGCCGCCACACGCCGCGCACATGCTCGGCGTCCCGCCAGAAGTTGTAGAGGTACGCGCCGCGCCGCGCGGTGTACGGGATCCGGTCGGAGGCGTCGAGGACCTCCCGCAGACGCGCCTTCAGCGCCCCGAACCCGGCGTCCCCGGCCACCGCTCGCGCCGTCTCGGCGTTCCGCTCGCCCACCCAGGCGAGGGCTGCCTCGCCCGAGATCTCTTCCAACCACAGGTACGGATCATCATCGCTCACGCCTCGTATTGTGCAGGCAGCGACGTCACCCCATGAACGGTCCGACGTCCTGCCCCCGGCTGCGGACGAGCAGATACAGGAAGTACGGCGTGCCGATCACCGCGGTCATCGGACCCGCCCCGAGCTGGGCCGGTGCGATCACGGTCCGGCCGATCAGGTCTGCGGTGCGGACGAGGACCGCGCCGAGGAGCACCGCGACGGGAACCACGCGGGCGTGCCGCCGGCCGACGAGGGCGCGGGCCGCGTGCGGTGCGACGGGTCCGAGCAGCCGCGGGGTGTCCTCGTCGAGCGAGACCAGGTCGAGTTGGTCGCGGCGAGGTCACGGGAAGATCCGCGCACCTCCCGGAGTTGGTAGAACCGTGAACGATTTCATGGTGGAAGAGGCCGCGGCGGACCGGCAGCCCGTCACGCCGGTGGACGTCGTCGTCATCGGCGCCGGGCAGGCGGGCCTCTCGGCCGCCTTCCATCTGCGCCGCGCCGGTCTGGAGCCGGACCGGGACTTCGTCGTCCTCGACCACGCCCCCCGGCCCGGCGGCGCCTGGCAGTTCCGGTGGCCCTCGCTCACGTACGGCAAGGTCCACGGGATGTACGCGCTGCCCGGCATGGAGCTGACCGGCGCCGACCCCGCGCGCCCCTCGTCCGAGGTGATCGGCGCGTACTTCGACACGTACGAGCGCACCTTCGACCTGCGGATCCACCGCCCCGTCGACGTCACCGCCGTCCGCGAGGGCGACGGCGGCCGGCTCCTGGTCGAGACCTCCGAGGGCAAGTACACCACCCGCGCCCTGATCAACGCCACGGGCACCTGGGACCGGCCCTTCTGGCCGCGCTACCCCGGCCAGGAGACGTTCGGGGGCCGCCAGCTGCACACCGCCGGATACCCCGGCCCGGCGGAGTTCGCGGGCAAGAGGGTCCTCGTCGTCGGTGGCGGCGCCTCCGGTACCCAGCACCTCATGGAGATCGCGGACGTCGCCACCGAGACCTTCTGGGTGACCCGGCGCGAGCCCGTCTTCCGCGAGGGCCCCTTCGGGGAGGCGGAGGGCCGGGCGGCCGTCGCGCTCGTGGAGGAGCGGGTGCGGCGCGGGCTGCCCCCGCAGAGCGTCGTCTCGGTCACCGGCCTCCCCGTCAACGACGCGATCCGCTCGGCACGCGCGCGGGGGGTCCTGGACCGCCTGCCGATGTTCGACCGGATCACCCCGACCGGCGTGGCCTGGGACGACGGCCGGAGCATCGACGTGGACGTGATCCTCTGGGCGACGGGCTTCCGCGCGGCGATCGACCACCTGACCCCGCTGAAGCTGCGCGAGCCGGGCGGCGGGATCCGGGTCGAGGGGACGCGCGCGGTCCGGGACGAACGCGTCCACCTCGTCGGCTACGGCCCCTCGGCCTCGACGATCGGCGCCAACCGGGCCGGCCGGTCGGCCGTCTCCGGCATCCGGCGCCTCCTGAGCGGCGCCCCCGCCGACACCCCGGCCCTCGCCTCTCGGCCCGGGTGAACCGACGTCGGGCTCAGCCCTTCGCCGCGCCCCGGTTCGCGTTGAACTCGGCCACGTTCGCCCGGTGGGCCGCGTAGTCGGCCGTGAAGCGCGTGTCTCCCGGGGCCACCGTGACGAAGTAGAGCCAGTCGCCGTCCGCCGGCCGGATCACCGCGTCCAGGGCCTGGTCCCCGGGGTTGCCGATGGGCGTCGGCGGCAGGCCCTTGCGCTCGTACGTGTTGTACGGACTCTCCGTCCGGGTGTCCTCGTACGTGGTGTCCACGGTGCTGCGGTCCAGCGCGTAGTTGAGCGTCGAGTCCATCTGGAGCGCCATATTCCGGTCGAGCCGGTTGTGGACGACCCGGGCGACCTTCGCCATGTCCTCCGGGTTGTCCGCCTCGGCCTGCACGATGCTGGCCGCGATCACCGTCTCGTACACGCTGAGTCCGCGCGCCTTGGCCCCCTCGGCGATCCGCGCGGTACCGAAACGTTTGCTCGCCGTGTCGACCATGAAGCGCAGCAGCCCGTCCGGGGTGGTGGCCGAGAGCACCGGATAGGTGGCGGGGAAGAGATAGCCCTCGGGGTTGCCGCCGGCCGCCGCGGGCAGCGGAAGGGCGGTCCCGGGCGCGGTCGCGGTCCGCCGCGCGGTGCCCTCGGGCAGGCCGAGCGCCCGGTCGACAGCGGTGTAGACCTGACCGGCCCGCCAGCCCTCGGGGACGAGCAGCGCCCGGGGCTGTTCGACGGCGGGTCCGTCACGGGTCAGGAGCAGCGGGACGGTGATCCCGGCGGCCACGACGAGGACCGCTCCGAGGACCAGTGCCATCCTGCCGCGCCGGGTCAGCCGGGGGCGGTGGGAGGGCCCGGGCGGCCGGGGAAGGGACAGGCGTCGGCGGCGGCGCGGGGGTGCGTACGGTGACGGCGGCCGGTACGTCATGGCCGCACGCTAACCCGGCCCGTACGGGAATCCGGGGAACCCGCGCACGCGGCGGCGCCGCCGGTCCCCTGGGACGGGGAACCGACGGCGCCGGGCACTGCGATCGTCAGACGAGCCATCCCAGGAAGTGGAAGACGCCGGCGAGCAGATCGGTGATGACGTTCATGGTGGTGCTTCTCCTCGTACAGGTACATCAGTGGGACTGCTGTGGGACTGCGCGGTCACGGTCTGCAGCCCGCCGAACGCGCACCGCAATCTTCTGACGGCGTACGGGAGTTGAGCAACGATTCCCGGCACGATCACACGTTCTGGGGAACAACCGCTCCCACGTTCGCCTGTTCGGCCGGGCCGGTGCCGCTCACGGCGCCGCGGGCGTCCCGGCGGACGAGCTCCGCGTACCGCCCGTCCCGCGCGAGCAGTTCCTCGTGCGTGCCGCGCTCCGTGATCCGCCCCGCGTCCAGGACGATGATCTGGTCGGCGTCGCGGACGGTCGAGAGCCGGTGGGCGATGGTGATCGTGGTGCGGCCGGCGGAGAGCGCGTCGATCGCCTGCTGCACCGCCTGCTCGGTGCGGGTGTCGAGGGCGCTGGTCGCCTCGTCGAGGATCAGTACGGGCGGGTCGCGGAGGATGGTTCGGGCGATGGCCAGGCGCTGCTTCTCGCCGCCCGAGAAGCGGTAGCCGCGCTCGCCGACCAGGGTGTCGTACCCCTCGGGGAGCGAGGCGATGTGCTCGTGGATCTGGGCGGCGCGGGCGGCGGCCTCGATCTCCTCGTCGGTGGCGTCCGGCTTGGCGAAGCGGAGGTTGTCGGCGACGGAGGCATGGAAGAGGTACGTCTCCTGGGAGACCACGCCGACCGCGCGGGCGAGGGTGTCGAAGTCCAGGTCGCGCACGTCGACGCCGTCGAGGGTGACGCGGCCGCCGGTGACGTCGTAGAGGCGCGGCACGAGGTAGCTGAGGGTCGACTTGCCGGAGCCGGTGGGGCCGACGACGGCCAGGCTGCCCCCGGCGGGGACGGTCAGGTCGATGGCGTCCAGGGTCGGGCGGCCGGTGCCCTGCGGGTCGTAGCGGAACTCGACCCGCTCGAAGGCGACCTCGCCCCTGACCTCGTGGAGCCGGACCGGCTCCGCGGGCTCGGTGATGTCCACGGGCAGGTCGAGGTACTCGAAGATGCGCTGGAAGAGCGCGAGGGACGTCTGCATCTGCACACCGGTGGAGAGCAGGCTGACGGCGGGCCGGAACAGGCCCTGCTGGAGCGAGACGAAGGCGACGAGCGTGCCGAGCGAGATCTCGGTCCCGCCCGAGCCGACCGCGATGCCGGCGGCCCAGTAGATCAGGGCGGGCATGGCGGCCATGACGATGCCGATGGTGGACATCCGCCAGCGTCCGGCCATGGAGGAGCGCACTTCGAGGTCGACGAGGCGCTCGGACTCCTCGGCGAAGGACTTGGTCAGCGAGTCGGCGCGGCCCATGGTGCGGCCGAGCAGGATGCCGCTGACGGAGAGGGACTCGGTGACGGTCGCGGCCATGGCGGCCATCTGCTTCTGGCGCTGGGTGGTGATCCGCTTGCGCTCGCGGCCGACGCGCCGGCTGATCCAGACGAAGACGGGCAGCAGGAGCAGCGAGACGACGGTGAGGCGCCAGTCGAGGGCGAGCATGGCGACGATGGTCGCGACGACGGCGGTGAGGTTGGAGACGAGGGAGGTGGCCGTCGAGGTCACGGTGGCCTGCATGCCGCCGATGTCGTTGGCGATCCGGGACTGGACCTCGCCGGTGCGGGTGCGGGTGAAGAAGGCCAGCGGCATCCGCTGGAGCTGCTCGTAGACCCCGGTGCGCAGGTCGTGCATGACGCGCTGGCCGACGGTCGTGGAGATCAGGGTCTGGAGCACGCCGAAGACGCTGGTCAGCACGGCGGTGGCGATCATGCCGAGGGCGAGCAGGCTGAGCAGCCCGGTGCGGCCCTGCGGGATCGCGGTGTCCAGGATCTCCTTGAGCAGGAAGGGTGAGGCGACCGAGACGAGCGAGGCGGCGCCGACCAGGAGGCCGACGACGACCAGGCGGGCCCGGTAGGGGCGGAAGAGTCCCAGGATGCGCCGCAGCTGCGCGGGCTCCTTCGGCTGGTCGGAGTCGCGGGGCGGGGGCGTCCATTCGGACTGGTCGTGGGGGCGCATGGGCTCCTTCGAGGTTCGGGGTCGGAAAGACCTTAGCTCATTGTTACCTATACTCACAATGAACTACATCCTGATATTGTTTCCGTATGACCACCTCCGACCCGCTGACCAGCACCGACCCGACGGCGGGCGCCGACGCACCGACCGGGACCCACCCGCCGGGGGCCGACGCGGCGAACGGCGCACACCCGCCGGCCGGTGCCGACGCCGACGGGCTCCTCGCCGAGCAGCTCCTCCGCCTCACCCGGCGGCTGCACCGCATCCAGAAGCGCCACCTGGAGCCGGTCGGCATCACCCCCGCCCAGTCCAGGCTGCTGCGCACGGTCGCGCACTTCGGGGAGCCGCCCAGGATGGCCGACCTCGCGGCCCGCCTCGAGGTGGTCCCGCGTGCCGTGACCAGTCTCGTCGACGGTCTTGAGGCCGTCGACCGGGTCCGCAGGGCGCCCGACCCGAGCAACCGCCGGGTCGTACGGATCGAGCTCACCGACGCGGGCCGCGCCACGCTGCGCGAGCTGCGCAGCGCGCGCCGGGCGGCCGCAGAGGACATCCTTGCTCCATTGACCGCCGCACAGCGCGAGGTGCTCGGAGGTCTGCTGACCGCCCTGGTCGACCCAGGTCCCGAAGGCGGCTGCTGACCCCACGGGCGCGGGGACGCGCCGAAGGGGAGCCGTGACATGCCGCTGTTCGAGCCGAACCCGCAGGCCCTTCGCCCCGCGACGAAGCGGAGTCCGGCCCCGGACCGAGTCCCGGAGCTCCTGTCGCGGGGCACGCCACGGCGGCTGCGCGAGGAGCTCACCGAGTTCCTCGGCCCGGAGAAGGTCCTGTCGAGGATCGCCGACCTCGTCCGGTACGCCTCGGACGCCAGCCCCTACCGGTTCGTCCCGCAGGTCGTCGTGGTCGCCGAGGACATCGACGACATCTCCACGGTCCTGTCGTACGCGCACGGCAAGGGCCGCGAGGTCGTCTTCCGGGCCGCCGGGACCAGCCTCAACGGGCAGGCGCAGGGCGAGGACATCCTGGTCGACGTGCGCCGTCACTGGGCGGGCGTCGAGGTCCTCGACGGCGGCGCGCGCGCCCGGATCCGCCCCGGCACCACCGTCGTGCGCGCCAATGCCGCGCTGGCCCCCTACGGGCGGGTCCTCGGCCCCGATCCGGCCAGCGCCGTCGCCTGCACGATCGGCGGGGTCGTCGCCAACAACGCCTCCGGCATGACGGCCGGGACGACCCGGAACTCGTACCGGACGGTCTCCTCGCTCACCTTCGTGCTGCCGAGCGGCACCGTCGTCGACACGGCGGACCCGGACGCCGACGAGCAGCTGGCGCGCGCCGAGCCGAGACTCTGCGCGGAGCTGCTCGCCATCAAGGCGGAGATCGAGGCGGACGCCGCGCTGACCGCCCGGATCCGGGCCAAGTACGCCATCAAGAACACCAACGGCTACCGGCTGGACGCCTTCCTCGACGGCGACACCCCGGTGCGGATCCTGCGGGGCCTGATGGTCGGCTCCGAGGGCACCTTCGGATTCATCGCGGAGGTCGTCTTCGACACGCTGCCGCTGGACCGCGCGGTGTCCACGGCGCTGCTCTTCTTCCCCTCGCTGCCGGCGGCGGCCGCCGCCGTGCCCCTCTTCAACGAGGCCGGCGCCCTGGCCGTCGAGCTGATGGACGGCAACACGCTGCGGGCCTCGGTGAGCGTGACGGGCGTGCCGGCGGACTGGGCGGGGCTGCCCCGGGAGACGGCGGCGCTCCTGGTCGAGTTCCGGGCGCCGGACGCGACGGCGCTCGCCGCGTACGAGCGGGCGGCGGAGGAGGTCCTCGCCGGGCTCGGCCTGGTCGCCCCGGTGGCCTCCGTGGAGAACGCGTTCACCCGCGACCCGAAGAGGATCTCCGGGTACTGGAAGGCCCGCAAGGCGTTCGTGACGGCCGTCGGCGGCTCGCGCCCCGCGGGGACGACCCTGATCACCGAGGACTTCGCCGTGCCGCCGTTCCGGCTCGCGGAGGCCTGCGCCGCACTGCTCGACCTCCAGTCCCGGCACGGCTTCGACACGGCCGTGGCCGGGCACGCCGCGCACGGCAACCTCCACTTCCTCCTCGCCTTCGATGCCGCCGATCCCTCCGACGTCGAGCGGTACGCGCGGTTCATGGACGAGTTCTGCAAGCTGACCGTGGAACGCTTCGACGGCTCCCTGAAGGCCGAGCACGCCACCGGCCGCAACATCGCGCCCTTCCTGGAACTCGAGTGGGGCACGAAGGCGACCGACCTGATGTGGCGGACGAAAGAGGCCCTGGATCCCGACGGGGTGCTCGCCCCGCGGATCGTCCTGGACCGCGACCCGCACGCCCATCTGCGCGGCCTCAAGACGATCCCCTCCGTGGAACGGATCGCCGATCCCTGCATCGAGTGCGGCTTCTGCGAACCGACCTGTCCCAGCCAGGACCTGACGACCACTCCGCGCCAGCGGATCGTGCTGCGCAGGGAGATGATGCGGCAGAACGAGGGCTCCCCGGTCGAGACAGAGCTTCTGGCGGCGTACGGCTACGACGCCGTCGACACCTGCGCCGGTGACTCCACCTGCGGACTCGCCTGCCCGGTCGGGATCGACACGGGCGCGCTCATGAGGGAGTTCCGGCACGAGCGCCACTCGCCGCGCGAGGAACGGATCGCCGCCCTGGCCGCCCGGAACTTCCGGGCGGTGGAGGCCTCCGCACGGCTCGCGGTCGCCGCGGCGGACCGGATCGGCGACCGGGTCCTCGGTTCGGTGACGGGTCTGGCCCGGCGGGCGTTCAGCAGCGACCTGGTGCCGGAGTGGCTGCCGGAGATCCCGGGCGCGGCGGCCCGGCGGCTGCCCCGCACCCACCGCCCGGCGGCGGCCGCCGTCTACTACCCGGCCTGCGTGAACCGGATCTTCGGCGATCCGGACGACGGCCCGGGGCCCTCGCTCCCCGAGGCGGTGGTCGCGGTGTCGGCGCGGGCGGGGAGGCCGGTGTGGATCCCGGACGACGTGGCCGGTACGTGCTGCGCGACGATCTGGCACTCCAAGGGGTACGCGCGGGGGAACGAGGTGATGGCGAACCGGATCGTGGAGGCGGCCTGGGGGTGGACGGCGGGCGGGACGCTGCCGCTGGTGGTGGACGCCTCCTCGTGCACGCTCGGCATCGCGCACGAGGTGGTGCCGTATCTGACGGCGGACAACCGGGCGCTGCACGCGGAGATGACGGTGCTCGACTCGCTGGTGTGGGCGGCGGACGAACTCCTCCCGCGGCTCGACGTGCGCCGCCGCGTCGGCTCCGCCGTGGTGCATCCGACGTGCTCGATGCGGCACCTCGGCGACGAGGACAGGCTGACGGCGCTCGCCGGGGCCTGCGCGGAGGAGGTCGTCGTCCCCGCCGACGCGGGCTGCTGCGCCTTCGCGGGCGACCGGGGCATGCTGCACCCGGAGCTGACGGCCTCGGCCACCGCCCGTGAGGCGGCCGAGGTGACGGCCCGGTCCTTCGACGCGCATCTCTCGGCCAACCGGATGTGCGAGATCGGGATGGACCGGGCGACGGGCCGCAGCTACGGATCGGTGCTCATCGCCCTGGAGCGCGCCACGCGCCCCTGACCGCCCCTCGGACTCGCCGGGCGGGCCCCACGCCGAACGGCGCGGGGGCCTTCGCACGTTCGGGTGACGGAGCGTGTTCCGTGCCGCTCCACGCGAGCCCCGGAACAGTACAGTCCGATCATCCGTCGGGACGGCCGTGCACTCGGTCCGGGAGGTTCCATGAACGAGCAGACGCCGCACACCCCGAGCCGCCGTCAGGTCCTCGGCACCGCAGCGGCGGCCGGAGCCGGTCTCGGTGTCGGCGCCGCCCTCGGCACTCCGTCCGCCCAGGCCGCCGGGCCGGCCGCCGCCACGCCCGCCGGGACCGCGGCCGCGCCGAAGCGTCGCGGCGCCACCATGGCCGGCGTCCCCTTCGAGCGCCGCTCCACCGTCCGCGTCGGCATCATCGGGTTCGGGAACCGGGGCGCCGCCATGATCGGGCACTTCCTCTCCCTCCCCGGGGTCCGGGTGACGGCCGTCTGCGACCCGGTGCGCGACAAGGCCGAACGGGCGGCCGCGAAGACCGTCGCCGCCGGGCAGCCCGCGCCCGCCCTGTACACGAACGGCGAGAACGACTACGAGAAGCTCTGCACCCGTTCGGACGTCGACCTCGTGTACGTGGCCACCCCCTGGGAGACCCACTTCGCGATCGCCAGGGCGGCGATGCTCAACGGCAAGCACGCCGGCGTGGAGTGCCCGGTCGCGATGCGGCTCGACGAGCTGTGGGAGCTGGTCGACCTGTCGGAGCAGACCCGCCGCCACTGCATGCAGTTGGAGAACTGCTGCTACGGCCGGAACGAGCTGCGGGTCCTCCGGATGGCGCACGCCGGCAAGTTCGGCCGGCTCCTGCACGGCGCGGGGGCGTACAACCACGACCTGCGGGGGCTGATGTTCTCCCCGACGTACTACGAGGGTCCCTGGCGCCGGCTCTGGCACACGCGTCTGAAGGGGGACCTCTACCCCAACCACGGCTTCGGTCCCGTCGCCTCCTACATGGACGTCAACCGGGGCGACCGGGCCGTGAGCATCAGCAGTCTGGGCACGCCCGCGCTGGGTCTCGCCGAGTACCGCGAGGAGAACATGCCGCCCGGCGACCCCAGCTGGAAGGAGTCGTACACCGGGAGCGACCGGACGATCAGTCTGATCCGGACGGCCAAGGGCCGGGTGATCCGCCTCGAACACGACGTCTCCACCCCGCACCCGTACAGCCGGATCAACAGTCTGGGCGGTACACGGGGTGTCTTCGAGGACTTCCCCGCCCGGATCTACCTCGAGCCGGACCACAAGGACGACGAGTGGGGGGACTTCTCGGCGTACGCGGCCGAGTTCGACCACTGGCTCTGGAAGGAACACGCCAACCCGCCCGGCGCCCACGGCGGCATGGACTATCTGATGATCTACCGGCTGACGCAGTGCATGCGGCTCGGACTCGTGCCGGACTTCGACGTGTACGACGCCGCCACCTGGACGGCTCCGCTGCCGTTGAGCGACGCCTCGATCAGGGCCGACGGCGCCCCGCAGGAGATCCCCGACTTCACGCGCGGCGAGTGGACCGCGGCCCGCGCGGGCCTGGACTCGGTGAAGCCCGCCTGAGGGTACGGTGCCCGGCCCCTGGGTGCGGGGGCCGGGCACCGTCGTGTTCAGCAGCGCCGCAGGTCCTCGGTGACGGTGCCCTGGACGGTCGTCACACTCCGGTCGTGGCAGCCGTCGGAGCCGTACAGCCGGTAGCGCTCGTTCGTGGTGGCGACCGCGTGCCGCTGGTCGCGCGGGACGCCGGTGGTGTACGTGGCGTCTCCGGTGTACGTGTCGTCGAGCCGCGACCAGGAGAGGCGCCGTCCGTCGCGCACGACGCTCGTGTCGGCACGGTCCCCGAGGGTGAGGACCGTGCGCAGCCGGTCGCCCGCGCCGAGCGTCGTCTCACCGTCCATCGTGTACGTCCGGTCGGCGCGCGCGACGGTCCGGCCGGTGGTGACGGTCTCCCGGTCGGTCCAGCGCGCGGTGAAGGCGTCCGGGTTCTCCCCCTCGCCCCAGCGGTGGACGGAGGTGTGCGCCACGGAGCGGGTGACGGTGGTGTCGACCCGGCCGTGCGAGGTGTTCAGATGGCCGGCGACGGTGAGCCGGTGGTCCGCCTCCGTGTCCAGGCGGTGCGGCGAACCCGCCGTGTGGCGGCTGGAGTTGCGCGGCGCGGTCTCCTCGTGGCGGTCGAGTCCGCCGGTGACGACCCGGTTTCCCTCGTCCTGCCAGAGCAGCACGTTGGTGGGGGTGGACCAGCCGGTCTGCCCGGCCGGGACACCGGCGACCGTGACCTCGACCCGGTGGGCACGGCCGTCGTTGAGGACGGCGGCGAAGGGCGTCAGGTCGTAGACGATCGGCTGGACGTCGAAGGCGCGCGGCCCGGGGGTCACGTACCAGAGGAAGGGGTTGGACCAGCCGCCGGTCCAGACCGTGGGGAAGGGCGCGGCGATGCCGGCGAGGCGGCCGTCGACGGAGACGCGGACCTCGCGGTGCGGGCCCTCGGCCGCCCGGCAGGAGTAGGGGGCGGCGTCGGGGACGGAGAGGTACCAGTACTCCTCGCAGCCGCCGCCGGAGCCGGTGGCGTACACCTCGGCGAGGACGCGTTCGGTGTTGCGCGGGGTGGTCAGGGCGGCGCCGGTCAGGGGGATCACCCGGTCGGGCGTACCGGCGGCGGGCTTCACACGGCCCTGGGCGGTGTGGAAGGTGAGGGTGACACGGACGTCGATGACGCCGGTGTACGTCTCGTTCACGACATTGCCGATGAGCATCTCGACGGCCCCGGGGCGGCTGAGGGTGTCGCGGTAGCGCGTGACGTCCTTCTCGACGGACCAGGTGATGCCGTCGGGCGAGGGCTGGGGCGTGGAGGTGCGGAAGATCTCCACGCCGCCGACGGTGAGGTGGCCGAGGCGGTCGTACTGGCGTCCCTTCACCTTGCCTTCGAGGCGCAGGACGACCTTGTTCCAGCGGGTGCCGCACTCCTTCGGGGGAACGTAACTCCCCTGGTAGGGGGTGAAGTCGCGGAACTGCGCGGCGGCGAGGGTCACCTCGCAGCTGCGGGTGCCGGGGGTCTCGACGGGCGGGGCGGCGGTGACCGGGTCGTGCCAGTCGCTGGTGAACTCGGCCGGGGGCGTCGGGCCGCTCGGACCGTCGGCGGCGGCCGGATGGGCGGTGAGCAGGGCGCCGGCGGCCAGCACCAGACCGCTGAGCATGCTCATGATCTTGAGTGATCTCATGGGGCGGAAGTGAAGCGTGGTCAGCCCCGCGCGGTCCAGAGGACGATGAGCGGACATGGCGCGATCTGTTCCGTCATGGGGAAAATCGATTGCCGCCCGGCGGGGAAAAAGCGAACCTTGCACGGTTTCCCCCGCCGCCGGACTCCAGCAGCCGCACATCCCGGCGCGCGTTCCCCCAGACGAGACCCGGAGATCCTGGGACGCCATGCAGATTCGAGATCTACCCCACGCCGACCCAGGGGTCCCCGACGTCCGCTCGGGCACCCGGTTCCTCGTCTGGCTCGGCCGACAACAGCTCGGCGGGCAGGTGAGGTCCATGCTCTGGGGACTCCTCCACCACCTGGGCATCGCCGGCCTTCCGTTCGGCGTCGGCATCGCCGTGCAGGCGGTCGTGGACCGCGACGGCGGGCGGCTCGCGTTCGCCGGGGCGCTGCTCCTGGTCTTCGGAGCCGCGATCACCGTGGGTGACGTGATGCTGCACCGCACCGCCGTCACCAACTGGATCACGGCCTCGGCCCGGGTCCAGCAGCTCCTCTCCCGCAAGACCGCCGAGCTGGGCTCCCTCCTGACCCGGCGGGTCGCCGCGGGCGAGGTCGTCGCCGTCTCCACCGGCGACGTCGAGAAGATCGGCTGGTTCGTCGAGGCCCTGTCGCGGTTCGCCGCCGGCGCCTTCGTCCTGGTCCTCATCTGCGCCGGCCTCATCGTCTACGAACCCTCCCTCGGCGTCGTGGTGGCCGTCGGCGTCCCCCTCCTCGCGCTGTCCGTGCTGCCGCTCCTCCCCCGCGCGACGCGCCGGGCGGACATCCAGCGCGAGAAGGCGGGCAAGGCCACCGAACTGGCCTCCGACACCGTCGCCGGGCTCCGGGTGCTGCGCGGCATCGGCGGCGAGGAGCTGTTCCTCGGCCGCTACCGCGCCGCCTCCCAGGAGGTCCGCAAGGCGGCCGTGCGCAGCGCCCGCATGTGGGCGCTGATCTCCGCGACGCAGGTCGTACTGCCCGGCATCCTGCTCATCGTCGTGGTGGCGTACGGGGCGCGGCTCGCGCTCGACGGACGGATCACGGTCGGCGCGCTGGTCACCGTGTACAGCGCTGTCGCCCTCACGTACCACCCGCTGCGGAACTTCGAGGAGATCGCCATGGCCTTCTCCTTCTCCCGTCCGTCCGCGAAACGGGCCACGCGGGTGCTCACCCTGACCCGTACGGTCACCACCGCCGCGGGCGAAGGGGAGCACAAGGCGACCGGGGACCTGTACGACCCGCTGACCGGACTGCGCGCACCGGCCGGCCTCTTCACCGCGGTCGTCTGCGGCGACCCGGATGTCGCCGGGCGGCTCGCGGACCGGCTCGGCGGCCACCCGGCCGAGCCGGGCGAGGACCACACCTCGGTCCTGCTCGGCGGGGTGCCGCTCGACGAACTGCCGCTGGGGGACGCCCGTACGGCCGTCCTCGTCCAGGACAAGGACCCGGTCCTGCTCTCGGGCACGCTCCAGGAGCTGCTCGACGTGCCCCGCTCCGGCGAGGTGCTCCCCGGGCAGGCCCTGGCCGCCGCCCGGTGCGAGGACGTCCTCGACGCGCTGGCGCAGGCCTCCGTGGACACCGGCGGCGACCCGATGCGCACCCGGATCACCGAGCGGGGCCGGTCGCTCTCCGGTGGCCAGCGGCAGCGGCTGGCACTCGCCCGGTCGCTCGTGACCGACCCGGAGGTGCTCGTCCTCGACGAGCCCACCTCGGCGGTCGACGCCCACACCGAGGCCCGGGTCGCGGCCGGCGTGAGCGAGCTGCGCGCGGGCAGGACCACCGTGGTCCTCGCCTCCTCACCGCTGCTCCTGGACCGCGCCGACCGGGTCGTCCTGGTCCACGAGGGCCAGGCGGTCGCCGTCGGCACCCATCGCGAGCTGCTCGCCCGCGAGCCCCGCTACCGGGCGGTCGTCACCCGTGAGACCGACGAGGAACTCAGCCCGGCGGCCCCCCGCCTCGGCGACATCGAAACGGACGAGCTCGAAGCACTGGAAGGGGAGACGGCATGATCGGCCTGGCGCCTCCGGAGTACGACCCGGCGGCCCCGACGACGGCGACCACGCTGCCCGTCGCCGGCACCGCGACCGTCCGCGCCTACGCGGGTGCGCTGCTGCGCCGCCACCGGCGAGCGTTCGCGCTGCTCATCGGGGTGAACGCGGTCGCCGTGGTCGCCTCGATGGCCGGCCCGTACCTGCTGGGTTCGGTGGTGGACACACTGGCCTCGGGAGCGCGCGAGCTCCCGCTGGAGCGTACGGTCGCGCTGTTCGCGGCCGCCCTGCTCGTGCAGACCTTCTTCGTGCGGCTCGTCCGGCTGCGCGGGGCGATGCTCGGCGAGGAGATGCTGGCCGACCTGCGGGAGGACTTCCTCGTCCGCGCGGTCGGCCTGCCGCCCGGCGTGCTCGAACGGGCCGGTACGGGCGATCTGCTCTCCCGGATCACCACGGACGTCGACCGGCTCGCCAACGCGATGCGCGAGGCAGTGCCCCAGCTGGCCATCGGCGTCGTGTGGGCGGGGCTGCTGCTCGGCGGGCTCGCGGTGACGGCGCCGCCGCTCGCGCTCGCCGCGCTGCTCGCGGCGCCGCTGCTGATCGTCGGCGGCCGCTGGTACTTCAAGCGGGCGCCCTCGGCGTACCGCTCGGAGTCCGCAGGGTACGCGGCGGTGGCCGGCGCCCTCGCCGAGACGGTCGACGCGGGCCGTACGGTCGAGGCGCACCGCCTCGGCGAGCGCCGGATCGCCCTGTCGGACCGGCGCATCTCCGAGTGGGTCGCGTGGGAGAGGTACACGCTCTTCCTGCGCTCCGTGCTCTTCCCCGTCGTCAACCTCACCCATGTGACGGTGCTCTGTTCCGTGCTCCTGCTCGGCGGGGTGTTCGTGCTGCGGGGCTGGATCGACGTGGGCCAGCTGACGACGGGCGCGCTGCTCGCGCAGATGCTGGTGGACCCGATCGGGATCGTGCTCCGCTGGTACGACGAGCTCCAGGTCGCCCAGGTGTCGCTGGCCCGGCTTGTCGGCGTCCGGGAGATCGAGCCGGAGGCGGGTGACGCGGAGGTGCGGCCGGAGGGCCGGGCCGTCCGCGCGGACGAGGTGCGGTTCGGTTACCGCGAGGGCGTCGACGTGCTGCACGAGGTCTCCCTCAGGGTGACGCCCGGCACCCGGATCGCCCTGGTGGGTCCGTCCGGCGCGGGCAAGTCCACCCTCGGCCGGCTGCTCGCGGGCGTCTACGCCCCGCGGACCGGCTCGGTCACCCTCGGTGCCGCCGAACTGGCGCGGATGCCCGCCGAGCGGGTCCGTGAGCACGTCGCCCTGGTGAACCAGGAGCACCACGTGTTCGTGGGCACGCTCCGTGACAACCTGCTCCTGGCCAGGGCGGGCGCGTCGGACACCGAGCTGTGGGCAGCGCTGACGGCGGTGGACGCGGAGGTCTGGGCCCGGGGCCTCGGCGAGGGCCTGGACACCGAGGTCGGCTCGGGCGGGACCTCGCTGTCCCCCGCACAGGCCCAGCAGATCGCCCTCGCCCGCCTGGTCCTCGCGGACCCGCACACGCTGGTCCTGGACGAGGCGACCTCGCTGCTCGACCCGCGGGCGGCCCGGCACCTGGAGCGCTCCCTCGGCCGTGTCCTGGACGGCCGCACGGTGGTGGCCATCGCGCACCGGCTGCACACCGCGCACGACGCCGATCTGATCGCGGTGGTCGAGTCCGGGCGGATCAGCGAGCTCGGCAGCCACAGCGAACTGGTCGCGGCGGACGGCGCGTACGCGGCGCTCTGGCGGTCCTGGCACGGCTGACACACGGCGGAAGGGGCCGCACCGGATGTGTCCGGTGCGGCCCCTTCCGCGTACCCGCCGCCGCTGCGAGCCCGGCGTGATCCAAAAGACGGGCCCTAGATGAAGCCGAGCGCCGAGGCTCCGCCGGCGCCGCCCAGGAGCATGAAGGCGGGCATCAGGACCTTGAGCTCGACCCAGCTGCCGGCCCGGAAGCGCATGGCCTTCGGCGGGCCGATCGGGTACCAGCGCTTCCGGCCGACCGGGATGGGCCACAGGATCGGGCAGCCGGAGACCGTCAGCGCATCGCCGATGTCGTGGACGAGGGCACCGAGGACGATCGGAAGGCCGAGCCACAGGTACTCCTGGCCGGGCCCGGTGAAGAACCAGTCCGATCCGTTGCCGGGCTTGTCGAGGACGCCCGCCAGGATCCAGGCGCTGGTGGCGCCGAGCAGCCACACCAGGACGTCGCTGGACATCCGGGCGGCCCGCCACAGCAGGCCTTCCACGGCGAGCACCACATGGACGAAGAGGATGGCGAGCACCGCCCAGCGGCCGCCGGTGATCGCCGCGACGGAGGCGCCGCCGCCGATCAGGACCGCCCAGAGCCAGGTGTGGGTGAGGGTCCGGTGACCGCCGGACCTGCGGGGGTCGGCGGAGGAGCGGGTCGCCTTGTAGACGGCGTACGACAGCTTGTCGACGATCTCGCACAGGCCCTTGGAGACGGGTCCGAAGGCGCGGGAGATGGTCGCGGACTTGTGGTCGAGGTCGGGGGCGAGGGCGGCGCCCGCGCAGATGAGGGCGCCGACGACGAGAACCGGCCAGGGCATCGGGCGGTCGAAGGCCGCCGCGGCCGCGCCGACCCCCAGCCAGGCCGCTGCTCCGGACAGCGAATGCGCCGGTCCCATCATGGTTGGTCCGCCCCGTTTCTCCCCTGCCGGCGCTCAGTTGACGACCGGTCGACGGACGAGCCTATCCTCCGTGATCTTCGCTCCTGATGACCGGTTCCCTCATCCGAGCGGAATCCAGGCAAGATGGGGGTGTGACCCTTATCGATCAGCTGCCGCCGACCGCCGACCCCGATGCCCTCTTCGAGGCCTTCTCCTCCTGGGCCGAGGACCGGGGCATCACGCTCTACCCGGCCCAGGAAGAGGCGCTGATCGAGGTCGTCTCCGGGGCCAACGTGATCTTGTCCACACCCACCGGATCGGGAAAGTCGCTCGTCGCGGCCGGGGCGCACTTCACGGCGCTCGCCAATGACCAGGTGACCTTCTACACCGCGCCGATCAAGGCCCTGGTGTCGGAGAAGTTCTTCGAGCTGTGCAAGCTCTTCGGCACCGAGAACGTCGGCATGCTGACCGGTGACGCCTCCGTGAACGCGGACGCCCCGGTGATCTGCTGCACGGCGGAGGTCCTCGCGTCGATCGCGCTGCGGGACGGGAAGTACGCGGACATCGGCCAGGTCGTGATGGACGAGTTCCACTTCTACGCCGAGCAGGACCGCGGCTGGGCCTGGCAGATCCCGCTGCTCGAACTGCCCCAGGCACAGTTCGTGCTCATGTCGGCGACGCTCGGCGACATGTCGATGTTCGAGAAGGACCTGACCCGGCGCACGGGCCGGCCGACCTCGGTGGTCCGCTCGGCGACCCGGCCGGTGCCGCTCTCGTACGAGTACCGGCTGACGCCCATCACGGACACGCTGACCGAGCTCCTGGAGACCAGGCAGGCGCCCGTCTACATCGTGCACTTCACCCAGGCGCAGGCCGTGGAGCGCGCGCAGTCGCTGATGAGCATCAACATGTGCACGCGCGAGGAGAAGGACAAGATCGCCGAGCTGATCGGCAACTTCCGCTTCACCACCAAGTTCGGCCAGAACCTCTCGCGTTACGTCCGCCACGGCATCGGCGTGCACCACGCCGGCATGCTGCCCAAGTACCGCCGTCTCGTGGAGAAGCTGGCCCAGGCGGGCCTCCTCAAGGTGATCTGCGGGACGGACACGCTCGGCGTCGGCGTGAACGTGCCGATCCGTACGGTGCTCTTCACGGCCCTGACGAAGTACGACGGCAACCGGGTCCGCACCCTGCGCGCGCGTGAGTTCCACCAGATCGCGGGCCGGGCCGGACGGGCCGGCTTCGACACGGCCGGCCTCGTCGTCGCCCAGGCCCCCGAGCACGTCATCGAGAACGAGAAGGCGCTCGCGAAGGCCGGCGACGATCCGAAGAAGCGCCGCAAGGTGGTCCGCAAGAAGGCACCGGAGGGCTTCGTCGCCTGGAGCGACACCACCTTCGAGAAGCTGATCGCCGCCGATCCGGAGCCGCTGACCTCCCGCTTCAAGGTCACCAACATCATGCTGCTCTCGGTGATCGCCCGCCCGGGCAACGCCTTCGAGGCGATGCGCACGCTCCTCGAGGACAACCACGAGCCGCGCAAGGCCCAGCTGCGGCACATCCGCCGGGCCATCGCGATCTACCGCTCGCTCCTCGACGGCGGGGTCGTGGAGCAGCTGCCCGAGCCGGACGCCGAGGGCCGCACGATCCGGCTCACGGTCGACCTCCAGCAGGACTTCGCGCTCAACCAGCCGCTGTCGACGTTCGCGCTCGCCGCCTTCGACCTGCTGGACCCGGAGTCCCCCTCGTACGCCCTGGACATGGTCTCCGTCGTCGAGTCGACGCTCGACGACCCGCGCCAGATCCTCGCCGCCATGCAGAACAAGGCGCGCGGCGAGGCCGTCGGGCAGATGAAGGCCGACGGCGTCGAGTACGAGGAGCGGATGGAGCGGCTCCAGGACATCTCGTACCCGAAGCCGCTGGAGGAGCTGCTCTGGCACGCGTACAACGTCTACCGGAAGTCGCACCCGTGGGTCGGCGACCACCCCGTGTCACCGAAGTCGGTCATCCGTGACATGTACGAACGGGCGCTGACCTTCACCGAGTTCACCTCCTGGTACGAGCTGGCGCGGACCGAGGGCATCGTCCTGCGGTACCTGGCGAGCGCGTACAAGGCGCTCGACCACACCATCCCGGACGACCTGAAGACCGAGGACCTGGAGGACCTGATCGCCTGGCTGGGCGAGATGGTGCGCCAGGTCGACTCCTCGCTGCTCGACGAGTGGGAGCAGCTGGCCAATCCCGAGGTCCAGACGGCCGAGGAGGCGCAGGAGAAGGCCGACCAGGTCAAGCCGGTCACGGCCAACGCCCGCGCCTTCCGGGTCCTGGTGCGCAACGCGATGTTCCGGCGGGTGGAACTGGCCGCCCTCGACAACGTGGCCGCGCTCGGCGAGCTCGACGCCGAGTCCGGCTGGGACGCGGACGCGTGGGGCGACGCGATGGACGCGTACTGGGACGAGTACGACGACCTCGGCACGGGCCCGGACGCACGCGGCCCGAAGCTGCTCTCCATCGAGGAGGACGCGGCGCACGGCCTGTGGCGCGTCCGGCAGACCTTCGCCGACCCGAACGGCGACCATGACTGGGGCATCAGCGCGGAGGTGGATCTCGCGGCCTCCGACGAGGAGGGCCGCGCGATCGTCCGTGTCACGTCCGTCGGACAGCTGTAAAGGAGTGCACAGGTGACAAGTCCCGCCGAGAGGCTCGTCGATCTGCTCGACCTGGAGCGGATCGAGGTCGACATCTTCCGCGGGCTCAGCCCGCAGGAGTCGCTGCAACGGGTCTTCGGCGGGCAGGTCGCCGGGCAGGCCCTGGTCGCGGCCGGCCGCACCACCGAGGGCGACCGGCCGGTGCACTCGCTGCACGCCTACTTCCTGCGGCCGGGGCGGCCGGGCGTACCGATCGTGTACCAGGTGGAGCGGGTGCGGGACGGGCGCTCGTTCACGACCCGCCGGGTGACGGCCGTCCAGCAGGGGCGGACGATCTTCAACCTGACCGCCTCCTTCCACAAGCCGGAGGAGGCGGGCTTCGAGCACCAGTTGCCGCCGAGGCATCTGACCGACCCGGAGACCCTGCCCAACCTGGCGGACGAGATCCGCGAACACCTGGGCGCCCTGCCGGAGGCGCTTGAGCGGATGGCCCGCCGCCAGCCCTTCGACATCCGGTACGTGGACCGGCTGCGCTGGACCAAGGAGGAGGTCACCGACGCGGACCCGCGCAGCGCGGTGTGGATGCGGGCCGTCGGTCCGCTGGGCGACGACCCGCTGGTCCACACCTGCGCCCTGACGTACGCCTCGGACATGACGCTCCTGGACGCGGTCCGTATCCCCATCGAACCGCTCTGGGGCCCGCGGGGCTTCGACATGGCGTCGCTCGACCACGCCATGTGGTTCCACCGGCCGTTCCGCGCGGACGAGTGGTTCCTGTACGACCAGGAGTCCCCCATCGCCACGGGCGGCCGTGGACTGGCCCGGGGCAGGATCTACGACCGCGAGGGGCGGCTCCTGGTGTCGGTGGTCCAGGAGGGCCTTTTCCGCAAGCTGTAGACCCCGCCCCCCGTCACTCGTACTCGGTGCCGCCCTTGCGGGTCAGATAGGCCGGGCTGACCGCCTTGGCGATGGCCCGGCCGCCGACGACCGGGCTGTACCGCTCGGTCGCCGTCCGGATGACGACGCCCTCCCGCAGATGCGTCTCCCGGCCGGACACGGTCTCCCGGCCGCTCGCGTGCGCGAGGACGGTGTCCAGGTCGTACGGTCCCGAGTACAGCCGCGGTACGAGCGGGACGTCACCGGCCTCCACGACCTCCGCCGGGTCCAGCCAGTGGACCTGCCCGTCGATGTCGGCCGACACGTCGAACAGCGCGAACCCGACCGTGCCGCCCCGGCCGTCGGCGCCGTACGCGAGGTCCTGCACCCCGGCGCCGTACACCTCGCCGAAGAGGCCGACGCGCCGGGCGCCGAGCCGCTTCGCGAGCCGCTCGGCGACGGCGGGCAGCCCGTGGCCGTGGACGGCGCGCCAGTACAGGTTGCGCGGGTCCTCCTTGAGGGCGAGGCCCTTGGCCCCGTACCCCTTGGAGGAGACCTGGACCCGCCCCTCCTCCGCGTGCAGCGTCAGCAGACAGGCCGTGCCGTGGAGCTTCTCCGTCAGGACGACGGGCTCACCGGGCTCGAAGACGTCCGGGTAGCGGTGGAGGTTCTCGATGTCGACCCAGGGCAGCAGGTCGGGCGCGGACTCGACGTCGCCGTCCATGGTCGTGGGGACCGGCGGCGCCCACTTGGTGATCCCCAGGGTCTCCGCGAAGTCCGTCCGCTCGGCGGCCGCCCGGGTCAGGTCGGTGTCGGCGAGCGCCGCCGGCCTGCACACGATGCCCTGGGACAGCTCCCCGCGCAGCCGGACCGCCTTGACCCGGTCCGACTGCTTCCCGGCGAGCCGACCGGTCAGTCCGAGCTCGTCGACGAGGGCGGCGGGCAGGACCGCCTGCTCCGGGATGTAGAGGGCGGCGTCGCCGGTCCGGTAGGCGCCCTTGGCGACGACGGCCCGGTAGAGGCCGACCTGGGCCAGTTCCAGGGCGTCGGCGTCGGGGTGGGGATGGACGGTCAGGACTTCGGCGGTGACGCGCAGGGTCGACATGGTCAGGACTCCGGTCGCTCGGGTTTCGGTCTCATCCCGCCCACCCTGCCGGTGCGGAAATGTGCTGGCCCACCGTTTTTGACGGCTGCTAACGTCGATCTCTTCGTGCGGCGCACCGCGTCGGCGGAGTCCCGTCAGGACACACACCATGCCCTCTCCCCCGCTCACCGCCGCGCTCCGCCAAATCGACGCCGTCTTCGGCGGCATGACGGCACCCTCCGAGGGATGCCTCCACTGCTACGGCGCCGGGGAGCTGGCGCTGCTCGCGGTGGAGCGTGCCCGGCTCGGCGACGACCTGGTGCGGATACTGATGCACGAGGTCCCCTCCCATTTCACGGATCATCCGGCGGTGGTACGGCGGCTGTTGCCCGAGTTCTTCTCCTTCGTCGCGCACGGGCGGTTCTCCGGGATGGCGTACCTGCCCACCGGACTGGGCCGAACGGCCTGGCGGGAGTGGCCCGCCGAGCAGGCGGCGGCGATCGAGGGCTTCCTCGGCGTGTGGTGGCGGGAGACCCTGGCCGACCCCGGGCCGGTGTACGGGGTACAGGCCGTCTGGGAGCTGTGCGCCGACATCCACGGCTCGGTGACCCCGCTGCTCGACGCCTGGGACTCGGCGCCCCGGGGCGGTTCCGAGGACCGGCACCTGGCCGGGCGCGCGGAGCACTGGCTCGACGATCTCCTCCAGGACGACGTGTCCCTCGTGGTGCCCTGGGGCTCCGAGCCGCTCGCCGAGCTCCAGGAGTGGCTCGTCACCCGGGCCGTGCGCCGGCTCGACGGGCAGGTCGATCCGCTGCTCCTGGCGAAGATCGGCCTGCTATCCCTCGGACCGGAGGAGCGGTGGGTGGCGTACGCGGAGCTGGTCGCCTCAGCCGACTGAGGCGTCCGTGCCACGTACGCGGAGCCGGTCGCCTCAGCCGGCCGGCGCGTCCAGGCCCGGCAGGGTGTCCTGTTCGACCTCGTGGCGGCGGGTGCGGATGTCCGGCGCGGGCGGGTGCAGTTTGGCGTCGCAGGTCGGCCCGAGCCCGGTCCTGCGGGAGTCCGCGCCGGTCAGGGGCCGGCCGCAGAGGCGGCAGCGGACCGGGCGCGGCCCTTCCTCCTGCACGGCGCCGATCGCGATTGCCAGCGGTTCGTCTCCCATGTTGTGATCAAACCCTATTTCCACGAGGAGCACTCCATGAGCCTGTACGACATTCCGCTGAAGACCCTGACCGGTGATCCGGTCTCCCTCGCCGACTACCGGGACCGCGCGGTCCTCGTGGTGAACGTCGCCTCCAAGTGCGGCCTGACCCCGCAGTACGCCGGCCTGGAGCGGCTGCAGAAGGAGTACGGCGAGCGTGGCTTCACCGTGCTCGGCGTCCCCTGCAACCAGTTCGGGGGCCAGGAGCCTGGCAGCGCCGAGGAGATCCAGACCTTCTGTTCGGCGACGTACGGGGTGTCCTTCCCGCTCCTGGAGAAGACGGACGTCAACGGCGAAGGCCGCCACCCGCTCTACGCGGAGCTGGTGAAGGTCGCCGACGCCGAGGGCGAGGCCGGTGACGTGCAGTGGAACTTCGAGAAGTTCCTGATCGGCCGCGACGGCCGGGTCACCCGCTTCCGTCCGCGTACCGAGCCGGACGCCCCCGAGGTCGTCGCGGCGATCGAGGTGCAGCTTGTCTGACGCGGGGACCGGCACGAGCGTCGTCGAGCGGCTGCGGGCCGCGGGCTGCGTCTTCGCCGAGGAGGAGGCCGAGATGCTGCTCGCGGCGGCGGCCGGCCCGGGCGATCTCGACCTGATGGTCGAGCGGCGGGCCGCGGGCCTGCCGCTGGAACACATCGTGGGCTGGGCCGAGTTCGCCGGCCTGCGGATCGAGGTGGACGGCGGGGTGTTCGTACCCCGGCGGCGTACGGAGTTCCTGGTCGGCCACGCGGTGGAGCTCGCGCGGCCCGGTGCGGTCTGCGTCGACCTGTGCTGCGGCTCCGGCGCGGCGGGCGCCGTGCTGCTCGACCGGGTCGGGGGCGCGGAGGTGCACGCCGCGGACATCGAGCCGGCGGCGGTGCGCTGCGCCCGGCGGAACGTCGAGCCGCGCGGCGGCCGGGTGTACGAGGGCGACCTGTTCGCTCCGCTGCCGTCCGAACTGCGGGGCCGGGTCGAGATCCTGGTCGCGAACGTGCCGTACGTTCCGACCGAGGAGATCGGGCTGCTGCCGCCGGAGGCCCGGGACCACGAGCCGCACGTCACGCTCGACGGTGGCGCGGACGGTCTGGACGTGCTGCGCCGGGTGGCCGCCGAGGCGCCGGAGTGGCTGGCGCCGGGCGGGCACCTCCTCATGGAGACGAGCGAGCGGCAGGCCGAACTGGCCGTGGCGGCCGTCAGCAAGGTCTCGGACGGCCTGCTCGTCCCCGAGGTGATCACCTCCGACGAGTGGTGGGCGACGGTCGTGGTCGCGACCCGGCGCTAGGGCCTGTCTGACAATTCGCGCCGGATCAGGCCGGGTCGTTCGGTGCGTGCGATCGGCGTGCGGCCGGGACGCCCTCGTAGCGGAGCTACTTGGGCGTTTCGGCCGTGCGGCGAGCGCGCGTGCCGGGCGGGCCGGACCCGGCGGGAATTGTCAGACAGGCCCTAGGCGCACCCGGGGCGGCCTTGTGCGCGCGGTGTGTCGATCAGGTGTGCCTTACCCTGTCGGGGCTTCGACCGTTCGAGCCAAGGGTGGGGATCCGCATGGCGACGCGCACGACCGACGACACGGAACCAGGGCGAGAGCGGTGGCTGCCGGGCCGTCGGGGGGCGGGGCGAAGGCTCCGCCCGCTGCTCGCGGCCGTCACGGCGCTGCTCATCGTCGGTCTCGCCACGAGCTGCTCCGCCCCGGGCGGCTCGCTGCGCGTCGTCTGGGAGGCTCCGGTGGACAACGGCGCCAGGGACTACGGCAATGGGGCCTGGCTGGTCGGCGACACGCTCGTCCGCAGCCGGTACGACGCGGTCACCGCCTTCGGCGCGAGGACGGGCGAGGGGCGGTGGGAGTACGCGCCCCCCGGGCAGGAGCACATCTGCGCCGTCAGCCGCCGCACGGCCGGCTCCGTCGTCCTGATCGCCCGGGGAAGCGTGATGGACGAGGGCTGCACGACCGTCGCCGCTCTCGACCTCACGACCGGCCGCGAACGGTGGCACACGCCCCGCACCCCCGGGGGAAACCTGACCGAGACGTTCACGGACATGGTCGCCGTCGGCGGCGGGATCGCCGTCCTGCGGGACGCCGACGACATGTGGACCATCGACGACGACCTGTGGACCCCCGACGCCCGGCCCGCCGTCGCCGGAACGAAGGCCCTGCGCGCCTTCGACCTGCGGACCGGTGCCCCGCGCTGGACGGCCGCCGTCCCTGAGGGCTGTGTGCCCGAGCAGGTCGCCGCCGGGGAGCGGCGGGTCGTCGCCGTACTCGCCTGTGGCCGCACCGAACTGCGGCTCGCCGCTTTCGACCCGGCCGACGGCGGGCAGCGGTGGACCGCGCCCCTCGGCGGCCGGACGCCGCCGGCACCGGACGGGCAGGTGACCCTGCTGTCGGCCGAGCCGGCGGTCGTGCAGATCGGTGGAACGACGGAGGGCGGGCAGGGCGCCTTCCTCCTCTTCGGCGAGGACGGGAAGGCGGCCGGCCGGATCGAGACCACCGGCGGATACGGAACCATCCAGGCGCATACACCGGCCCTCGTGGCCGTCGTGGACGGGCGGCTCTACGCCGGGGCCGAGATCAGGGAGCGCAAGGCGTACCGGGACCGGGTGGTCGCCTTCGACCTCGCGAGCGGCAGCCAGGTCTGGCTGGAGGACGTGGCCGTCGCGGGCGGTCTGCGCGCCCTCGACGTGGCCGGTGGCCGGGTGACCGTCCTCGCGGACCGCGGCCGACGGCAGGGCGGCCACGACGAACTGGTGGTGCTCGACGCGGCCACCGGTGACGAGAAGGAGAGCATCGACACGGGGATCGACGTGGACCAGGGGAAGGGTGAGCTGGCGGGCGTGCGCGTGTACCAGGATCTGGTCGTCGCCGTGCGGTGGGACTGGGGCGTGCGCCCCTTCTCGGCGTACGTGCGCGAGTGACGGCTCAGACACCCCCCTTAGGGCTTCGTCGTCCTCGGGGTGAGGCGGCAGCGGGCCGGGCCCGCTGCCTGGAGGGTGATCGCCGGGGTGACCGGCACCTCGGTGTCGACCGCCTCGAAGCCGTACCGCTGGAGGACCATCGCCAGGGCGATGACCGACTCCAGCATCGAGAAGTGCTGGCCTATGCAGGCGCGCGGACCGCCGCCGAAGGGGAACCAGGCGTACCGGGGGCGGGCGGCCTCCGCCTCGGGCGTGAAGCGGTCGGGGTCGAAGCGCTCCGCGTCCTCCCAGTAGTCGGGGTGACGGTGGGTCACCCAGGGGGCGACGATGACGTCGGCGCCCGCGGGGATGGTGACCCCGCCGATCTCGGTGGTCGCGACGGCGCGTCGTCCGATGACCGGAGCCGCGGGGAAGAGCCGCATGGCCTCCTTGAGGACCTGGGTGACGTAGAGCAGCGCGTCGAGGTCCGCGGCGCCGGGGGTACGGCCGGCGAGGACCCGGTCCACCTCCTCGTGGGCCTTCTTCTGCTCCTCCGGGTGGAGGGCGAGGAGGTGGAGGGCGAAACCGAGGGAGGTGGCGGTGGTCTCGTGGCCGGCGAGCAGGAAGACGAGGACCTGCTCGCGCAGTTCGGTCGCGTCGAAGCTGCCGTCCTCGGCGCTCTCGGCCTCGGCGAGGAGGGTGAGGAGGTCGTCGCCCTCGCCGGGGGCCCGGCCGGAGGCCCGCCGTTCGGCGATGATGCGGTCGCAGACCTGGTAGAGCGCCTCGTGGACGGCGGCGGCCCTGCGGTTGCCGGGGGTGGGCCAGTCGCGGGGGACGTTGACCGGGGAGTAGCCGCGGCGCAGGACGTAGGCGCCGAGTTCGGGGAAGCTGCGCTCGACGATCTCGACGGCGGCGTCGACGTCGGTGCCGAAGAGGATGCGGGCGACGGCGCGCAGGGCGAGGCGGGCCATCTCCTGGAGGACGTCGACGGATTCGGCTGCGCCGTCCCGCCATTCGCCGGTGAGGGTGGTGACCTCGGCGGCGACGGCCGAGGCGTAGCCGTCGACGCGGCGGCGGGTGAAGAGGGGCTGGACGAGCCGGCGCTGGCGGAGGTAGTCCTCGTCCTGGCTGGTGAGCAGGCCGTTGCCGAAGGACTCGCGGACCTCCTGGTAGAAGCGGTTGTCCTTGCGGAAGTTGGCGGATTCCCCGGCGAGGACCTGCTGCGCGCCGTCCGCGGAGAAGACCCCGTAGACGACGGCGCGGATCCCGGGTGGTCCCGCGGTGATGCGTACGACGTCACCGTGCTCGCGGCGGGCGCGGAGGAAGGTGCCCAGGGAGTCGTTCTTGAGGTCGAACATCGTACGCATCATCGAGGTACTCCCGGATCTAGGCTTCCCCATCTGCGTCTTCGCAGGCCGAGGCACGTTTTCTCACCCTGCGACGAGTCGCATGCCCGGGCTCTCGCGCGGGACGTCCGGCGACGGCCCCAGCGAGGGCGTCCCCACCGGGGCCGAGTGGAGTGGTCACGGGGCCGCCGTGCTTCGCGGCGACCGGGGCAGCAGCACGATCAGCGCCATGCTCAGCATAATGGCCACCCCGGACCCGAAGAAGGCGTGCGCATAGCCCGAGGTCAGTGCCTCCGGGCCGGTTTCGCCCCGATCGGTGCGGCCCGCGGCGAAGGACGACAGGACGGACAACCCGAGTGCACCGCCCATGGTGCGCGAGGTGTTGACGAGACCGGCCACGGCGCCCGACTGTTCCAGGGGAACCCCCGCGGTGGCGAAGACCGACTGGACGGTCATCATCACGCCGGCACCGAAGGAGAACGCGATGCCGGGGCCGAGCAGGGTGACCAGGAAGCTGCCGTCGGCCTCCATGGTCGCCTGCCAGAAGAAGCCCGCCGCCGTCAGCACACTGGCGAGCGCGAGGAGCGTGCGTCCGCCGACCCAGCGCATCATCCGGGGCGCGAGCTGGGCGGAGAGGACGACGGCGAGGGTATGCGGCAGCAGCGCGAGCCCGGTCTCCATGGCCGAGTACTTCAGCACGTTCTGCATGTAGAGCGACAGGAAGAACCACATCGCGTAGAGGGCCATGCCGCTGACGAGCGTGATGACGTTGGCCACGGAAACCGACCGCACGCGGAAGATCCCGAGCGGGACCAGCGGCTCCGGCGCGCTGCGCTCCACGCCGAAGAACGCCGCCAGCGCGGCGACGCCGAGGAACAGGAACGACAGGGCCCGCGCCGATCCCCAGCCGTGCGACTCCGTCTGGGAGATGCCGTAGGCCACGCTGCCCGCGCCGAGCGTCGCCAGGACGGCTCCGGGAACGTCGAGCCGGCGCCGGACCGCCTTACCCGTCCGGCTCTCCGCGAGCCACAGCGCCGACGCCACGATCACCGTCAGCCCCAGCGGAACGTTGATCAGCAGGACCCAGCGCCAGGAGAGGAAGTCGGTGAGTACGCCCCCGATGAGTCCACCGGCCGCGCCGCCGCCCGTTCCCACAGCCGTCCAGATCGCGATCGCGCGGACGCGTCCTGCGCCCTCCGCGAAGGTCGTGGTGAGGATCGCGAGGGTGGCGGGCGACAGCACGGCCGCGCCGAGGCCCTGCAACGCGCGGGCCACGATCAGCATCCACGACGAGGTCGCCAGCCCGCCCATCAGGCTGGCCGCGGTGAAGATCCCGAGCCCGACGAGATACACGCCCTTGCGGCCGAACAGGTCGGAGGCCCGGCCGCCGAACAACAGGAATCCGGCGAAGGTGATCACATACGCGTTGACCACCCATTGCAGGCTTCCCTCACCGATGTCGAGCCCGGCGCGGATGGACGGCAACGCGACGTTGATAACCGAGATGTCGAGGACGACGACGAACTGTCCTACGCACGCGGCGAATACGGCGATCCACGCGGATCCGCCCCGGCGTAAGTCGGCCCGGACGGAGTCCACTTCGGAAGTCATGTGTGACATGACCCGCCATTGTGCCGGTGGTTCGCGGGCCGACGGTCACATCGCGCCATCTCAGCGGCCGGGTCGCACGGCCACGACGAGGAGATGGCCGAACTCCTCGACGTCCGTCATGTCGGCCGGATCGAACTGCTCCACCAGTTCGCCGCCGTAATCGGCCGCGAGCTGCCGCGCGGAGCCGTTGATGCGCGCGGACAGCTCGATGAAGGTACGGCGCAGGGTGGGTCCACTGATGTCGGTCAGCTCGTCGAACCACAGTCCGGCCTGGCGCAGCAGGGGCGGGTAGTCCTCCGCCTGGACCATCGTCATCATGAACTCGCGCAGATACCGCTCGACGGCGGGCCGCCCCGCGTCGGGGATCGGTGCGCGTTCGAAGAAGTCGGTGAGCACGAGCCGTCCGCCCGGCCGGAGCACCCGGGCGACCTGACGCAGGACGCGGGCCCGGTCGGGCATGTGGATGATGGACTCCAGGGCGATGACGGCATCGAAGGAGCCGGCGGCGAACGGCAGGTCCATCGCGTCGGCCCGTTCGAACCGGACCCGGTCCGTCAGATCGCGGTCGGCGGCCAGCACCGTGGCCCGCTCGACCTGCTTGTGACTGATGGAGATGCCGGTGACGTCCGCGCCCGTGCGGTCGGCGATGCGGAGGGCGGGGCGGCCCGTACCGCAGCCGAGATCGAGCACCCGGGAGCCGGGGCCGACGCGCAGACGGTCCGTCATCAGGTCGGTCAGCCGGTCGGTGGCCTCCGCCAGAGGCACGGGGCTGTCCGGGGCGTCCCAGTACCCGAAGTGCAGATTCTCGCCCAGCGTGGCACTGCCGAGGTCGGTGTAGCGGTCATAGAGCCGGCCGACCTCGTCGGGGACGGGCAGGGTGGGCGGAGCGGGCTGCTGTGCCATGGGACGCCTCTCTGTTCTGCGGAGTTCGGGTCGGTCGGGGCTGGACTTCGGTGGACTCAGGTCAGACGGAGGTCCTGGTAGACGGCGTCGGCGATCCGGAGGATGCGCTCACGGTGCCGCTCGTGCTCCACCTTGCCGTTCAGATGGACGGCTACGGTGAGCCGGGCCTCCGGGTCGGCGAAGACGACCGCGGTCCACAACCCGTCGTGGCCGAAGGCGCGCGGCGAGGCATGACGCGAGAAGCTCGTGTACTCGGGGCCGAGCGAACGGCATTCGAGACGGAATCCGAAACCCCAGTCGGCGTTTCCGTACCGGTCGGTCAATCCGGTGCGATGGCGGGCGGTGAGCGCGGCCGCGGTCGTCGGCGCCAGGACGCGTCCGCCGGGGGCGCTTCCGCCGTCCAGCACCATCTCGAACAGGCGACCGAGATCGCTGAGGGGGCCTCGGGTGTTCACTCCGGGGACGCAGCGCGTGGTGGCGCCGCGCGTCGACCAGAAGTAGGTGGGCTGCGGTACGTCACCGAGGTTGGACACGTGGATGAGCGGGAGCCGGTCGCCGTACGCCGCGTACTCCTCGGCGGTCAGACACACCCGGGTGTCGTCCATGCCGCAGGGGCGCAGGATCTGCTGCTCGACGTAGTCGACGTAGTCACGGCCGTCGATGGCGGGCAGGAGACGGGCCAGTACGAACCAGGCCCACCACTGGCTGTAGGCGATGCCGGGCCGGTCTCCGGGACGGCGGGCCGGGACCGGCACGTCGAGGGCGCGCCGCAGCCGTTCCGCGTCGGGGCCCGTCACGACACCGTGCAGCGGGTCCAGGCCGGTGGCCAACGGGCCGGTGTGGCAGAGCAGTTCCATCGCGGTGATGCGGGACTTGCCGTGGGTGCCGAACTCGGGCAGGTACTCGGCGACCGGTCGGTAGGGGTCGAAGTCGCCGGCCTCCCACAGGCGGCCGAGAGCGACCGAAAGCAGTGGTTTGGCACAGCAGTACCACAGGGGTGCGGACCGCGCGGTCATGGCGACGCCGGGCCGGGCCGAACCGAGGCCGACGTCCGCCAGGACCTTGCCGTCCTGGGACACGTAGAACTGCGCTCCCGGGGTGGACGTGCCCACCTCGCGGCCCAGCTCCCGCAGAGCGTCGGGCAAGGTGTCCCCGGCCCGGAGCAAGGCCTCCCGGTCGGCCTGGGCCGTGCCGGCCTCAGGGGTCTCGGTCTCCGGCTCGGACTCGGCCCACGACAGGTGCCCGGGCGGTGGGGCGGTCGCGGCGCGCAGGGCGGCGACATGGCCGCTGCGGTCGCGCTGCAGCGCCGCGTCGATGAAGAACAGCAGGCTGAAGTTGCCGGTGATCGTGACGTCACCCGCTTCCAGCAGCTCCGCGCGTGGCCGCGCGGCGCCGAGCAGGAGCGTGTGAGCGGCGGCGTACGGCAGGGTGATCAGCAGAGCGGGTGGCTCGCCGGCCGCCGGTGTGACCGCGAGCCGGCCGGCCTCCAGGTCGACGTACACGTCGACCGCGGCATGGACGCCGGGAGGCGGGTCGGTGACCGTCAGACGGAGAGCGACGGTGCTGCGCCGGCCCCGGTCGGGTGCGGGAGCCAACCCGGCGGCCAGGAAGAGCCAGGCGTCCGACAGGTAGCCGGCGGTCGCGGTGGGCGTCGCCATGTCTACGCCTCCCCGGTGTCCGTACCGGGGGCGGACGCCTGGACGCGCGGAGCGACCTCTTCGACGACCCGGCGCAGACTCCCGGTCTCCGGGTAGTCGCGGAACCACAGGACGAACTCCTCCACCCCGGCGGCGGCGTAGCGCCCGGCGCGTTCGATGAGCTGTTCGACGGTCCCGTACAGGCTGCGCCGGGCCAGCAGGTCGGGGTGGTGACTCCAGAACGCCACCACATGCGGGGTGGACAGCCATCGGTCCCGGCTCACCCGGTCCTCGAAGACCCGGCACTCGGCGAGGACCGCGTGGCGGGTCCGGGCCGGGTCCAGGCCGAGCTTCTCCCGCCGCACGCCGAACCCGGCGACGGCGTGCGCCACTTCACCGGGTTCGCCCTGCCACTGGACGGCGGCGCACTCGCGGACCGCGGCCTCCGGCAGCAGGTCGGCGACGTCGGGGAGGGCCGCGTTCGCCCGGACCACCAGGGGCAGCCGGGTGTGGACCGGGACGGGTACCGCGTGGGCGCCGGCGAGGGTGACGGTTTCCCCGTCGAGGGTGGTACGGACGCCGGACCACAGGGCCCGCAGCGCCTCGATCGTCTCGGCGAGCGCGGGCCCGGTGCCGCTTCCGGGGCCGGCGGTGCCCGCGGCGACGTGTTCCGTCAGCTGTGGGACGGTGGACAGTCCCAGAGTGAAGCGGCCGCCGGAGATGATGTCGGCGCCCGCCGCCCGCTTCGCGAGCAGGAGGGCGTTGCGGTGGGGCGGGGTCGGGCTGAGCAGTCCCAGGCCGATGCCGGGGACGGTGGCGGCGAGGGCGCCGAGTGCCGTCCAGCTCTCGGTCACCGGTTGTGGTTCTCGGCGCGGCCGCGTGTCCGTGCGGTCCTCGAGCCACAGCGTGTCGTATCCCAGGGTGCGGGCCAGCTCGGCGGTCTCCGTCAGGGTCCGCCAGGCGTCGGTCCCGGAGAGCCCGGCCAGTTCGAGGTGGGTGCCCTGCGGGGCGACAAGGCTCCAGCGCGGGCGTGCGGCCCCCGTGCTCATCGGTCGGCCCCGCCGGGGACGAGCGCCAGCAGGTCGACGGGGTCCTTCAGTACGAAGTCGGGGCGCTCCGCGCGCAGTGGATCCGCTTCGGTCTCCCCCCACAGCGCTGCGGCGGTGGCCGTCCCGGCCGCCCGGCCGCTCTGGATGTCGATGACGGCGTCCCCGACCATCACAGCGTCCTCGGGACCGGCGCCGAGCCGGCGCAGCGCCTCTCGGACGATGTCGGGGGCGGGCTTGGGCCGCGGCACCTCGTCGCTGCCCACGACCGTGTCAAGGAGGGGAAGCAGGCCCACCACCTCCAGGACGGTGCGCGCCCGCGCCCCGGACTTGCCGGTGGCGATGCCCGTGCGAATGCCGGATTCCCGCAGCCGTTTCAACAGCAGGGGGACGTCCGGGTACACCTCGACCTCGGCGACGAGCCGGTGGCTGGCCTCGACGAAGGGCCGCTCCATCCGCAGGGGCAGCCCCATCAGGCGCATGATGTCCGGAAAATATCGTCCTTGATGGGTGCGGTACTCGTCGAAGGGCGGCTCTCCCTCGCCCACGACCTCCCGGTAGGCGGCGGCGAAGGCCTGGCGCATGACCGCGAAGCTGTCGATGAGCACCCCGTCCAGGTCGAAGACCACCGTGGCGAACTCACGCTGAACCGTCATCTGCTCTCCTTTCCCTGCCGGACCTCACTCGGGCGTCCCCCTGTGCGGGGCGGCTCAAGGGCCGGCCACGACCTCGGCGAACACCTCGGCGAGCCGGTCGACGGTGGCCGGGTCGGCGAGCAGTACCCGGTGGTGCAGCCACACGCAGTCGCCGCCGATCTCCTCGGCGACCGGGCAGCGCTTGCCGATCTCGTCGGCGTCGCCGGAGTACGGGCCCTGCCAGTAGCCGGACGTGCGGTAGACGGGAGGGAAGCCGACGAACGCGGGGATGCCGTGCCCGTTCAGCGCGTCCACCACGGCGGTACGGCGCTCGGGCGTCACCCCGGGAAGCCGCACCATGGCCATGTAGTGCGACTTCACGTCACAGCGGTCGTCCCGGCCCTGCGGCACCACACCGGGGATCCGTGCGAGCGCCGCCTCCAGTTGGCGGGAGCGCTGCTCGCGTACGGCGATCTGCGCCTCCAGGCGCGTCAGTTGCGCCCGCAGAACGGCCGCCGAGAACTCGTTCAGGCGGTAGTTGGATCCCTGGGTGAGGTGGGCGTAGACGCGGTCGCCGGGCGGGCGCCCGCAACCGTGCCGCAGATACGCCTGGCGATGGCTCTCCTCGTCCGGCAGCAGCAGGGCGCCGCCCTCGCCGGCCGTCATCAGCTTGCCGTTCTGGAAACTGAACGCCGCCATCGAACCGAACTCGCCCATCCGGCGGCCCCGCCAGCGCGCCGCGTGCGCGTGCGCCGCGTCCTGGAGGACGGCGACCCCGGCCGCCCCGGCGAGCTCCGCCAGTGCGTCGAGGTCCGCGACCTGACCCGCCATGTGCACCGGCATGACGGCCTTGGTGCGCGGGGTGATGAGCCGTGCGGTGGCATCGATGTCGAGACAGTAGGTCTCGGGATGCACGTCGGCGGGCACCGGGACCGCGCCGAGCCGCTGGACGGCGAGCGAGGAGGCGATGAAGGTGAACGCGGGCACGATGACCTCGTCGCCGGGGCCCACGCCGAGGACGGACAGCGCCAGTTCGAGCGCGTGGGTGCCGTTGGTGGTGGCGATGGCGTACGGCGCCCCGTGCAGCTCGGCGAACTCGCGCTCGAAGCTGTCGACTTCGCTGCCGCCGTTGCGCCACCACCCCTCCTGGTCCAAGGCGCGTAACAGGCCTTCGCGTTCCTCTGCACCGGCTTGGGGCCACGCGGGGAACGTCAGGGTGGGCTGAGCCGGAGGGGATGCCATGAACGGGCCTCTCATCGTCTCGGTCGGTGTGCGGCGCGCGGTACGGCGACGACTCCCTGGGCCGCTGCCTGTCCGGCGGCGGCGTACGAAGCGCTGGCCGAAGAGCGAGTCCGTCGGTCGCGGCGACGGGGCGGGGCCTCGGGGCGGCGCTCTGACGAGGGATTCCGGGGCTGGAACGCCCCGGCCGAGCTGCGCTGACGAAAACGGGCAGACTGTGAAGGGCGAGCTGGGTCGCCCGGCGATCCAAATCCTGCAAGCTCCACCGAACCGCGTCAACACCACGACGGAGAGCGCACGGCCGCCGCGGTACGCACGGTTGCTTTTCTGCCAGCCTCGAACCGCCGGTACCCGGCCGGGACATCGGTGTACACCGCGCCGGGGCGGGTATTCTCCGCCTTCTTGCCCGCGCCGGAGGAATGGCCAGAACGCGCACCTCAACCGAAAGGTCATTCCGCCTATCGTGGTGCCCCGCCGACAAGACCGACGATGCCCCGGTCACATTCCCGTGCCGCGCGATCGCGTTTCCTCGCAGGCCGGCGGTCTTTCCGGCCCCGTCCACGGCCCGCGCCGAGGGCTCTGTCCGCGCTGACTTCCCCTCCCGCTCTCCCGCTGACCGCCGGCCCCGCACCGCCGCTCGTACGGTTCACGTTTCCGCTGAAAGGACGCTCTGCCGTGGAAGAGATAAAGGCTCGGTTACGCAGGTTGCTCGTGGACTCACTGGAACTCTCCGTCGAACCGTCCGACGTCCCCGACCACGGACTCGTACAGGCGCTGGGACTGGATTCGATCAACACGATCGAGTTCCTGATCTGGGTCGAGAGTGAATTCGGGGTGGAGATCGCCGACGAGGACCTCTCGATCAAGATGATCGACGACCTCGACCTGCTCGGCGCCTACGTCAAGGACCGCATGGACCGCACCGGCACGCCCACCGCCTGACGAACGGAGACAGCAGACATGGCCGAGCGCGCCCTGATCATCGGGATCGACGGAATGCCACGCACCCTGCTGACCGCGCTCGCGGCGGAAGGCGTCCTGCCCCGCATCGGCGGGCTGCTCGCCGAGGGACACTGCGCGGAGCTGCGGGCTCCGGTGCCGGAGATCAGCTCCACTTCCTGGGCCACCTTCCTCACCGGAACCAACCCCGGCCAGCACGGCATCTTCGGCTTCACCGACCTCATGCCCGACGCGGGCTACCGGATGCACTTCCCGAACCTGGCACATCTGCGCCAACCGCCGTTGTGGGCGCTGACCGCCGCGGCGGGCCGGCGTACGGTGTGCCTCAACGTCCCCGGCACCTATCCCGCCCCGGCCGCCGACTGCGTCGTGGTCTCCGGATTCGTGGCCCCCCGGATGGAACAGGCGGTCACCCCAGCCAGGCTGCTTCCCGTGCTGCGCGACTTCGGCTACGAGCTGGACGTCGAGGTCGGCGACGTGGCGAAGGACCCCGAAGGGTTCCTCGGCCGGGCGGCGCGGGCCCTGCGGGCGCGCACCGACGCCATGGAGCACCTGCTCACGCACGAGCCGTGGGACCTGGGCGTGGCGGTCATCACCGAGACCGACCGGGTGCACCACTTCCTGTGGCGGGCCGTGGCCGACCCCGCCGACCCTCTGCACGGGGCTGTGAGGGACTTCTACCGGCTGGTCGACTCCTGTGTCGGCCGGCTCGTCGACCTGTGCCGGGACGACGACGAGCTCTTCCTCGTCAGCGACCACGGCTTCGGCCCGGTCGACCGGCAGTTCTACGTCAACTCCTGGCTGAGGGAGGCCGGTTACCTGGCCCCACTGAGCGCCGCGCCCACACTCGCGGCCGGCCTCGATGCCCGTACCCAGGCCTTCGCCCTCGATCCCGCGCGGATCTACCTGCACCGCGAGAAGCGGTTCGCGGGCGGCGGGCTCACCGACTCCGAGGCGGAGGCCCTGGCCGAGGAGATCGCCGCCGAACTGTCCGCGCTGCGCAGTGACGGGGAGCGGGTCGGTGCCGAGGTGGACGGTCCCCTGCTCATCTCGCGGGTGTACCGGTCCGAGGAACTGTACGACGGTCCGCTGGTGGATCATTCGGCGGACCTGCTGGCGCTGCCCGCGCCGGGCGTACAGCTGCGCGGCGGCTGGGAGGGCACGGCCCTGCTGCGCTCCGACACGCTGACCGGCACCCACACCAGGGAGGACGCCGTGTTCTACCGGCGGGGAGCCCAGGGGCCGCCGGAGGCCGCCGGGGTGTCCCCTGAGCCGTTCGACATGGTGGACGTGGCGCCGACCGTGCTCGCCTCGATCGGCATCCGGCCGCTGGGTCTCGACGGCAGGGTCGTCCTCGGCGCCGGTGAGGGGGTACGCGAATGAGCCATGTTCTGTTGCTCAACGGTCCCAACCTCGGCACGCTCGGCACCCGCCAGCCGGAGATCTACGGCACCACCACCCCGGCCCGGATCGAGGCCGAGGTGGCCGAGGAGATCGCCGCCCGGGGCTGGCGGCTGGTCGCCGAACAGCGCAACGGCGAAGGCGAGTTGATCGATCTGCTCCAGCAGCACGGCGACGCGGCCGGCGCGCTGGTGAACCCCGGGGCGCTGATGATCGCCGGCTGGGGTCTGCGGGACGCGCTGGCCGACTTCGCCCCGCCCTGGATCGAGGTGCACCTGACCAACGTCTGGGCGCGCGAGAGCTTCCGGCACACGTCCGTCACCGCCCCGCTCGCCGCGGGCGTGGTCATGGGCATGGGCGCCTTCGGCTACCGCCTCGCCGCCCGGGCCCTCACCCAGCTCGTGCCCCTGGGGGACAAGCCGGACTGACCCCCGAAGAGCCCGCCCCCGACCCCCGTACCCCAGAGAGGGAGCAATCCATGCCCCAGCCCGGCAGGGTGGCCGTCATCGGACTCGACTCGGCGACACCGCAGTTCATGTTCGACCGGTTCGCCGAGGACATGCCCGTGCTCAGTGCCTTGCGGCAGCGCTCGCTGTGGGGCCCGATGCGCAGCGTCGACCCGCCCATCACCATGCCGGCCTGGTCGTGCATGATGTCCGGCCGAACGCCGGGCGAACTGGGGGTGTACGGCTTCCGGGACCGTGCGGCCCACGACTACGGCCCGCTCGCCTTCGCCACCTCCCGCAGCATCAAGGCGCCGCGGATCTGGGACGAGATGACGGCCGCGGGCCGGGACAGCGTGGTTCTGGGCGTGCCCGGCACCTATCCGACGACCCCGATCCGCGGCGCGATGGTCTCCTGCTTCCTGGCCCCCTCGGTCCGCGCCGAATACACCTCGCCGCCCGCGCTGCGCGACGAGCTGGAGAAGCTGACCGGCGGCTACTCGCTCGACGTGGAGAACTTCCGCTCGCCCGAGCTCGACCGGGTCTCCCAGCAGATCTTCGATCTCACCGAGCAGCGCTTCAAGGTGGCCCGGCATCTGGCCGCCACCCAGGACTGGGAGTTCTTCTCCTTCGTCGACATGGGCCCGGACCGGCTGCACCACGGCTTCTGGAAGTACTGCGACCCGGAGCATCCCCGCCACGAACCGGGCAACCCCTACGAGAGCCTGTTCCGCGACTACTACCGCGCGTTGGACCGGCACATCGGCGAGTTCCTGGAGTGCCTGCCGGAGAACACCTCCGTCCTGGTGGTCTCCGATCACGGGGCGCAGCCCATGGTCGGAGGGCTGTTCATCAACGAGTGGCTGCGGCAGGAGGGGCTGCTCGTCCTGGCGAAGGAACCGGACGGGCCGACGCCGATGGCTCAGGCGCACGTCGACTGGAAACGGACCACGGCGTGGGCGGAAGGCGGCTATTACGGCCGAATCTTCCTCAACGTGGAGGGCCGCGAGCCCGAGGGCATCGTGCCGGCGCGGGAGTACGACGACACCCTGGACCGGATCGCCGGCGCGCTGGAGCGGCTGCCCGACGACCGGGGTGAGCCGATGGGCACCCGGGCCCTGCGCCCCGAACAGCTCTACCCGGAGGTCAACGGCATCGCCCCGGACCTGCTGGTCTACGTGGGCAACCTGCGCTGGCGCGCGCTGGCCACCCTGGGCATGGGCCAGGGGCTGTACACCACCGAGAACGACACGGGCCCGGACCACGCCAACCACGGCGACACCGGCATCTTCCTGCTCGACTCGCCCGGCGTGACCCCGGGTCCGGCCGACGGCCTGTCGCTGTACGACGTGGCGCCCGCGCTACGGGAGCTGCTGGGGCTGCCGGGAGGCGGACGGCTGCCCGGGTGAGCCGGGGAGACGTGGGCGCGTCATGACGACGGCCGGTCGGCCCGGGAGCCGGCCGGCCGCGCCATGCCTCCCGTACGGGCCAGCAGAACGGCTCCGTGCAGGGAGGCGTCGGCGCCGTGGGCGGCGCGGCGGATCACGGGAGGGACGACGCCGGGACGGGTGAGCCGCTGGGTCTCCGCACGGGTCCGGCCGAGCAGGCCCGGTGTTCCGTGACCGAATCCACCGCCTATGCGGATCTCGCGACACTGCAGGAGTTCACCGAGGTTGACGGCCGTGACCGCCAGGGCCGCCGCCGTCTGCCGCAGCGGCCCGGTGGCCCAGGGGCGGTCCTCGGCGAGACCGGTACGGAAGGCCGCCGCGTCCACCGGGGCGCCCCGCAGGGCGGCGGCCCGGAGCAGGGTCGCCGTACCGGAGGCCACGGCCTGGAGGCAGCCGGTGCGCCCGCAGACGCAAGCGGCGCCGCCGGGATCGATCAGCATGTGACCGATCTCGGCGGCGCCGCCGGACGGGCCGGTGTGCAGCCGCCCACCGAGGACGATGCCGCCGCCCACGCCGGTGCCCAGGCCGAGATAGGCCAGGTCGGGCACGCCGGTACGGGCGGCTTCCGCGAGGGCGGCCAGGTTTCCGTCGTCCTCCCAGACCACGGGGACCTCCGGCAGCACCCGTTCCAGCACCGCGTCGAGGCGCAGCGCGGTCCAGCTGGGCCGGGAGGGCCAGGCGGTGATCCTGCCCTCCCGTACCGTGGCCGGCAGTGCGAGGCCGGCCGCCCGTATGCCGGCGAGCCCGCCGAGGCGGGCGTCCGCCGCGATCCGGGACACCGCGGAGGCGAGCGTGTCGAGATCGGCGTCGGCGTCGCCGTCCCGGGGCCAGGAGAACCGGAGCCGGACCGGATCCGCGGAGTCGGGCCGCTCCAGGAGCAGCGCGACCTTCGTGCCACCGATGTCGATCCCGAGGTACGGCACGGACCGGCTCCTCCGGTGTCAGTCGGCCAGCGGTGCGAACAGGTCGATCGCGGTGCCGTCGGGGTCGAGGACGAGGGCGTAGCGCTGCTGCCAGACGGCGTTCCAGGGCGCGAGGTGGCCCACGTAGCCCGCGTCGACCAGTTCGGCGTACTTCGCGTCGACGGCCTGCGCGTCGGGGAGCTCGAAGGCGATGGCGAACCGGTGGCTGCCGGTGGGCGGCTGCCAGTCGGGGTCGTAGCTGCGAACCGTCTCCACGGTGTCCCAGGCGAGCCGCACCCCGCCGGGCAGTACGGCTTCCACGTGCGGCTGCGAGTCGGCCTCGGCGGGGATGTCCAGCCCGAGGCGGCGGTAGAACGCCAGGGCCTTGGCCATGTCGTCGACGACGATTCCGAAGAGGGACAGCTGAGGGACTGCCATGAGGTGTGCTCTTTCCTTGTGTTGTCGGACAGGCCGGGAGTACGCGCGGGCCGATCGGTCGGTCAGCCCCGCTGGAGCCGCAGGCGCTCGCGCACCGCCTTCGGCAGGCCGGCCACCACGCGCTCGTAGGAGTGCTCCACCATCTCGCGCAGTTCGGGCGCCGGGACGGTGGAATCGAGCAGAACCGTGTTCCAGTGCCGCTTGTTGACGTGGTAGCCGGGCTCCACCGCCGGGTACTGGTCGCGCAGGTGAAGTGCGAGGTCGGGCTCGCACTTCAGGGTGATCTGCGCGGTGCCCCCCTGCGTGGCGTCCTGAAGGATCGCGAACACCTTGCCCTCGACCTTGAACACCGTCGCGCCGGGGCCGAAGGCCTCGTCGTCCGTGGTGCTCGGCAGCTCGAGCGCGAAGTCGGACAGTTCTCGAGGGGTCACGTCCGTCCTCTCGTCGTGGAGGGGTCGGCGACGTGCTGGGACGCACGCGGCCGGCGGAGTCCCGCGCTCCGGTGGTGTCCGCCAGCCTAGGCCGTCCCTCCGGCGGTCGCGGCCAACGTTCCCGCGATCGGCACACGATGGCCGAAAAGGGTCGACGTCGTGCGGAAACGCCCCGCGCCGCCGGGCGGCGACGTACCCGGTCCGCTCAGTCGGTCCGTTCCGTCGGGAGTGACACCTGGGCCCAGATGCCTTCGTGGCTCACCACCTTGGTGAAGCGGTCGGTGAGGCGGTGGAAGAGGGCACCGGGGGTGCTGTCGGGCGGGAACGCGCCGGGGCCGAGTCCGCCCCACTGGTTCAGCGCCCTGGCCAGCAGCGGGTCGACCGGTACCCAGACCCCGTCGACGAGGAACTCCGCCCAGCAGTGCGGGGTGGAGTACGGGGCGGCCACCAGGAGACCGAAGGAGAACCGGCTCCGCAGGCCGCGCCGGCCGCCCTCGTGGACCAGCCAGGCCGCGGCGCCCCCGCAGTCGGACATCCGGGTGCGCCACATGAACTCCGGGTCCCAGCGCACCGCCTCGGGCAGCAGGAAGAACCCGACCTCTTCCACCTCCTGGAGCAACCCCCGTAGATCGGAAGGAAGTTCGGGCCAGACGCGGGTGGCGGGAACCGGATGCATCTCGCCCAGACGGGCCTCCTCCGCGGGCCCCTCGACCAGGCGCCGCCGGCCGCCGAGCAGCACCCCGTACCGGCACGTGCCGGGATGGCCGGGGGCGGGGCAGGCGGAGACCACCTCCACGCGGTGGCCCGGTGCCTGGTCGAGTGCTGTCTGCCAGGCCTTCGCCCACGAGCGCATGGAGCGGCTCTGCACCGAGAGCCGGCCCAGGTGCAGGGCCGCGTTGCCGAGGTCGTAGGCGTCGTAGAGCCGTGCGTCACCGACGCCGATGTGCGGGACGCCGGCGGCGGTGAGCGCGGCCAGGAGTTCGGGGCGGATGCCGTGCACGCGGCGGGCCTGGGCCGACGTGACCGAGAAGCGGCGCTGCCGGTCGGGCACCTGGCGCAGGCGACGCACCAGGTCGTCGATGTGCTCCGGCGCGGGGAGCCGCCGCTCACGCGGCTCGCTGCTGACGGGTGTCACCATGGGCCGGCCCCGGTTCAGTCGATGTAGCCGAGGGCTTCGAGACGGCGGGCCACCTCGTCCTCCTCGGCGGGGCTGTAGGGCGCGGCGGATTCCGGTGGCAGCCCGTGCCGTTCCAGCTCCCGCAGGAGGCGGTCAAGCGGATCGGCCTCGCCGGGAGGGACGACGATCGGTTCGGCGTCACGTGGCCCGCCCGCCAGCTCGACGGCGAGGGCCGTGGCGCCGGGCCCGAGGGCGGCGCGCAGTTCGGCGGGCACCGCCGGGCCGGTCAGCACGGTCGCGCGGGCGCCGCGCTGCGCGACGGCGTCGGCGAGGCGCCGGCCGAGTGCCTGGCGGGCGGCGGTGTCGCCGTCCGCGAATCCGATCAGGACGCCGTCGCGTTCGGTCATGGAGCTCAAGGCTGGATCCCTGGGGTTCAGGAGACGGCGACGGTGGACTCGGCCGTCTCGGGCGGCTGGTACGGGGAGAACGCGGCCAACTGCGGCATGACGTCCCGGGCGAACAGCTCCATGGAGCCGATCGCCTCGTCACCGGTGATGTCACCGAAGACGAACTCTCCGAAGAGGGTGTTGAAGTGGCCTTCGCGGGCGGCCGCCGCGATGCGGTCGGCGACGGTGCGCGGCGATCCGACGAAGATCAGGTTATGGTCCATGAGGAACCGGAAGTCATGGCAGCCCGCGAGGATGTCGGCGGTGCTGAGGCCGCTCGCCGGGGCGGGCCGGTCGGCGGAACGGCGCACCGAGCCGTAGCGCAGGGTCTCGACGAAGGTGCGGGTCGCCTGCTGCGCCGCCCGCGCCTCGGCCTCGGCATCCGTCTCCGCCACGTGTACGAGGCTCCAGTAGCCGATGTTCGGCACGCCAGGCCGGCCGGCCTGGCGCCACCAGTCGACGTAGTGGCGGTAGACGACACCCATGGCTGTCCGCGGCACGATCATGGTCGAGCAGGTGTGGCCACCGGTCTTCGCGAGGTGGCGCAGGGTCGCGCGGTCCGTGGTGGGGATCCACAGCGGCGGGTGGGGACTCTGCACGGCACCGAACGACAGGGTGATGTCGCGCAGTTGGTGCACGGGCCCGTCGAAGTCGAAGGCGCCCTTGCTCGTGAACGCGGTGCGCAGCAGGTCGGCGCACTCCCGGGTGCGCTCCTTGCGGTGGGCGAAATCGGCGCCGAAGGGCCTGAACGGCTGGTCGCTGACCCCGGAGGCGAGACCCACCTCCAGTCGGCCGCCGAGGAGCTGGTCGAGCGTGGCGGCTTCCTCCACGATGTGCAGCGGGTGGTGCAGCGGCGGCACCCACCCCATCGGGCCGACCCGGATGCGCTCGGTGCGCAGCGCCGCTCCGGTGCAGAACACCGCGGGCGAGGACATCCAGCTCTCCTCGGGGGTGCAGTGGTGCTCGACCGAGAAGGCGTAGTCGAAGCCGAGCCGGTCCGCCGCCTCGACCTCCTGCCACAGTTCCTCGTACCGCCGGCGGACGGTGAGGTTCTCCCGTCCCCACACATGGGTGAAGTACGCGAATTTCATGGGGTCCTCCGGGTCTGGGAGCGGACGGGTTCCGGGGATTCCCGGGGTTCCGGGGAAGGGGCGGGGCCGGCGGCCGCTCCGTAGATCCGGTCGACGCAGGAGGCGATGACGCCGATCTCGGCGAGCGAGCCGCCGTCCGCGCCGGTCGTCCCCTCGGCACCGGTGAGCCGCCGGGCCAGGTGCTCGACGAGGCGTTCGTACTCGATGCCGACGGGTTCGTCGGGCAGCGGCACCTCGGTGCGCTCGCCGCGCCGCAGCACGGTCAGCGAGGAGCGCGGGACGCGGTGCGGGCTGAAGCCGAAGGTGCCGCGCAGAACGGCGACGCCCTTGGTGCCCTCGACGGTGAGCGTGGTGCTGTCCACCGCCTGGTGCGAGGCCCAGCGCGCCTCGACGGAGACGGCGACGCCGGTGTCGGTGAGCAGGAATCCGCGCGCGGTGTCCTCCACCAGGTCGGCTGCCGTGCGGGTGGGGGTGGCGCCCTCGTGGCTGCGCCGGCTCCAGTCGGCGGTGGCGCCGGCGTCCTCGAGCCAGTCGCCGGAGACGGCGCCCAGGGCGGCCGTCACCCCGGGCCGCCCCAGCAGGTCGAGGCCGACGTCCAGCAGGTGCCAGCCGAGGTCGAGCAGGGCGCCGCCACCGGCCCGTCGGCGGTCGGTGAACCAGCCGTCACGCTGCGGGATTCCGGACGCCCGGGTCCAGTCGAGGCCCAGGGCGCGCAGATCGCCGAGTGAGGGCAGCAGTTCGGCCAGGGCCCGCACGTCGGCGCGGTGCCGGGCCGCGCTGCCCGCGTACACGCCGGCGCCGCTCCGGGCGGCCTCGGCCAGGGCACGCGCCTCGGCGGCGGTGCGGCAGACCGGCTTCTCCACGTACACCGGGACGCCGCGCGCCAGCAGGGCGCGGGCCACGGGCACATGGAGGTCGTTGGGCAGGGCGACGACCGCGAGGTCCAGGTCCAGGCCGGCGAGCTCGTCCGGGCTCGTGCCGACGAAGACCTCGCGTCCGGGCGGCGCCAGAGCTCGGGCGGCGGCCGGGTCGGCGTCCACGAGTGCCGTCACCTCGAACGCGGGGTGTGCCTCAAGCAGGGGCACCCAGATCGTGCGGGAGACCCAGCCCGCGCCGAGGACGGCGGTGCGCAGGGGCCGCGCACCGGACGCGCCGGGCCGCGAAGGCGTGGTGACCGCGCCGGGGTGGGAGGGTGTGCGGGCCGCGCCGGACATCAGAAGCGTGCACCGCCGTCCACGACCAGGGTGTTGCCGTTCACGTACGAGGCCGCCGGGGAGAGCAGGAACGAGACCGCCGCGGCGACCTCCTCCGGTTCGCCCAGCCGTCCGGCGCCGATGAACTGCAGGACGAGGTCGCGTTCCTCGGGCGAGAAGTCCATGACTTCGGCCCGGATGGCGCCGGGTGCCACCACGTTGACGGTGATGCCGTGTTTGCCGACCTCTCCGGCCAGCGAGGCGGCCCACGGCTGCAGGGCGCCCTTGGTCGCCGCGTACGCGCTGTGGCCGGGCAGGCCGCTGGTGCCGGCCCGGGAGCCGAACAGCACGATGCGGCCGTACCGGGCTCGCATCATCGGCTTCAGGCAGGCCTTGGCGAGGTTGACCGAGCCGGCCAGGTTGACGTCGATCAGTTCGGCGAGGGTGTCGGCGTCGGTGGCCATGGCGAGGCGCCGGGTGCGCAGGCCGGCCGCGGCGACCAGGCCGTCGATCCGGCCGAACCGGTCGAGGGCGGCCGAGGCGAGCCGGGCCGGGCCGTCCGGCGCCGACAGGTCGGCCCGGACGGGGACGAGTGTGCCACCGGCCTCTTCGACCTGGGCGGCGAGCTTGCCCATCCGGTCCTCGCCGCTGTGGTATCCGGCGACCACGCTCGCGCCGAGTTCGGCCAGGTGGCGGGCGCAGGCGCCGCCGATGCTCCCGGACGCTCCGGAGACCACGACGACTCGGCCGCGCTGACCCATGGATTCGACGGTACGGACGATGGGTTCACCCATCAGTCGGCCTCCTTGGCTAGGACGAGATGGCAGGGGGAGCCTTCGAGGTGCAGATCACGGACGAGGTCCGCGCCCGCCTCGGTCAGACCGGCGGTGAGCGCCGCGACGCTGGGCCAGTGGGTGCCGCCGTGGGTGAGCCAGTCCAGCGCCAGTTCGGCGCCTTCGCCCGGCTCGCCGTCCGCGGTGCCGGAGGGCAGGAAGACGTCGTCGACCAGCAGTCGGCCGCCGGGCTTCAGGGTCCTCAGCAGCGGCGCGAGGCAGGCTCCGCCGGCGGGATCGTGGATGCCGTTCGCGACGACACAGCCGTCGGCGTCGCCGGACGGCAGCTCCGGGCCGGTGGTGATCCGGCCTTCGGCGACGGCCGCGCGCACCGGTTCGCTCGGCGGACCCGCGAGCCGGCCGGTCTGCCAGAGATGGCCGGTGGCCGTGGGGTCGGCGGACAGGAGCCGCTCCAGGTAGCGGCCGGGTCCGGCGGTGATCTCCACCAGCCGGGTGCCGGGGTGCGTGCGGAGCAGCCGCAGCCCGAGGGTGGTGCGGGCGCGGGCGGACGGGCCGCTCATGGCGTTCTGGTACAGCCGCGTCAGCTCGGGGTCCCGCGACCGCTGTTCGAACGGCCGGTGCGCTACGCCGGTACGTGCCACGGCGGCCAGCGCCTCCCGGCTCACCAGATCGCGGGAGAGCCGCTCCTCCAGCTCCACGAAGGCCGTGAGTTCCTCCACGGGAAGGGCGGGGCCGCCCGGCTCCGGTCCGGTCGAGACCAGTCCGAGGGCCGCCGCCGTGTCGAGGAGCAGCTCAAGGGCTCGGGTGTCGCAGCCGATCTCCGCGTTGATGTCCGTCAGGTCCGCGCCCCGGGCCAGGGCGGCCAGGGCGCCCAGGTCGTGGAGGGCGAAGAGCAGCTCGGACGCCTTGTAGGCGCGGGCGGCCGCCAGCGCGCGCGGGGTGAGGCGGTAACGGACCGGGGCGGCGGCCTTTCCGACGGAGGTCCTCGGCAGGGCGGTGCGCAGCACGAAGGTGTCGGGGACCTTGTGGGGGGCGAGGTGCCGGGCGGCGTGGGCGCGCAGCGCCTCCGTGTCGGTTCCGTCGTCGGTGACGACGACCTCGGCGACGAGTCCGTCCTCTCCTTCGTGGGACCCGCGGCGGGCGGCGACCCTCGCGTCACGCACGCCGGCGTGGGCCCGCAGCACCGATTCGATCTCCAGCGGTGCCACCCAGCGGGCGCCTCGCCGCACGGCGGTGCCCTCACGGCCGAGGATGCGCAGGAGGCCCTGCTCGCGCACGGCCAGGTCCCCGGTGTCGTGCCAGTCGGGCAGCGCGTCGGTGCGGATCTGGAGGATGCCGGGGCCGTCCGGGGTCTCCGCGCGGGTGGTGCGGTCCAGGACGCGGATGTCGACGCCGGGCAGGGGGGTGCCCGCGGACAGCGGAGGCAGGCCGGGCGGGCCGGTGAGGACCGCGCCGAGTTCGGTGGAGCCGTAGTTGCGGGCGAGCCCCACCCCGTAGGCCTCGCGGAACAGCTCGTCGAGCGGGCCGTCCACCGGTCCCGCGCCCACCATGGCGATCCTCAGCCGGGGTGCGGGCGGGGCCGCGCCGGACCCGGCGCGGGCGGCGCGCAACCGCTGCCTGGTCGCGAGCAGCCGCGCCGTGGTGGGCACCAGGGCGACGGCGGTGGCCCCGGCGGCGAGTTCGCGGGCCGCCTCGCCGAGTGCGGTGGGCGGCACGGGCCTGAGGGCGGCCCCCGCGAGCAGCCCGCCGCACATCCAGCCGAGGGCGTAGGCGTGCGAGAGCGGTACGGGCAGGAGCAGGACGTCCTGGGCGGTGAGGCCGACGCCGTCGCGGTAGCGGCGGGCCTCGGACAGCCAGCCGGCCTCGGGGCGCCAGACGAGACGGGGGGCGCCCGTGGAGCCCGAGGTGGGCAGGAGGACGCCGGGGCCGTCGCTCGCGGGGGTGCCCGGGGTGCCGTCGAGCAGGGGCGGGCCGCCGGGCCGGGCCGCGGCGGTCAGGATCCGGCCGCCGCCGGCCTGCCCCAGCAGTCTGCGCACCTCGGCGTCGGGGGTGTCGGGTGTCACGGGCAGCGCGCGGGCGCCGGCGGCGAGCAGGCCCAGGAAGTGCGCGATCCAGTCGGGTCCGTTGGGGAGCCGGAGCACCACCGCCTCGCCCTCGGCGCCCTGGTCCTTGAGGGCGTCGGCGATCCGGCGCGCCTCGGCCGACAGCTCGGCCGCGGTGCGGCCGGGCAGGACACCGGTGTCCGGGGCCAGCCGCCCGACGGCGTCCATGAGGGTGTCCGCCGTCCCGCCCCGGGCCCGCGCGGGGTCCTCAGACATCGGCGCTCGCCAGGTAGTCGGCCTTGGCGCGCTCGATCATGCCGCGGATCCGGGGCGGCGCGTAGGTGGGGGCGGCGCACAGCTCGTCGAGCGTGATCTCGTCCTCGAAGTACATGGAGAGCGTGTCCCAGGGGGTGAAGCAGCCGTGGCAGGCGCCCAGCCGCGGCTTGGGTGCGAGGAGGGCCTGGTAGAGGCCGCTGGTGCCGAGCCGGTCCAGGAGGTTCTCGACCTCGTCTCCGAGGAGGTTGCCCATGTCGGAGAACCAGATGTTGGGGCAGGGGGTGACGACGCCGTCGCTGAAGCTGGAGACGACCAGCCGGGGCAGATGGCAGCGGAAGGTGCGCTTGCCGACGTGGTAGAAGCTCAGCAGCCGGTCGAAGTAGGCGCGTGGCGGCAGCACGCCGCTGAACTCGTCGTACCGCTCGACGAGTTCCTCGATGTGGGCGATCTGGTCGCGCCGGACCGCGAACTCCTCGACGTCCGGGCCTCGGACCGGGAAGGGGAAGAAGGTGGGAGGGGTGTCGAAGGCGGCGAGCCAGCCGGCGAACTCGGACAGCTCGGCGACACTGCGGTCGTTGAGGACTCCGTAGATCTCCACGGGCAGGCCGGAGTCGAGGATCCGTCCGACGGCCCGGACGACCTTGGCGTGCAGCGACTCCGACTGCACGCGGTAGCTGTTGCCCGCGTAGAGGTGGCTGTCCAGCGAGACCTGGAGGACGACGTTGCCCCAGGAGCGCATGCGGGCGAGGTGCTCCTCGGTGACGAGGACGCCGTTGGTCTGGATGACGAGGACCTCGTACCGGGAGGACTGCTCCTCCAGGAAGTCCATGATGCCGCGAACCAGGAAGATCTCACCGCCCGTGACCTTCAGCAGCGGCAGGTTGAACCGTTCGCCGAGCCGGTCGGCGACGGTGTTGATGCGCCGGCCGAGTCCCGAGTCCGGGGAGTAGTCGTCGCGCTTCGGCGGGTCGAAGATGAGCTTGAGCGAGTGGCCTTCCTTGAGGTTGCTCTGCCCGGTCAGGCAGTAGGTGCAACCGAGGTTGCAGGAGTCCTCGTTGATGACCAGGTCGTTGCCGATGAGCGGGAGCGGGCCGAGGGGAGACATCTGCGGGTCCTTTCACGGTCGTCCGACGGGGCACGCGTGGCGCGTGGTCGTACGCGGGGCCGGGCACCCCGACCGGCGGGGGGGCCGCGTCGCTAGGGGGTGTCCGGATCGGTGCGCAGCCAGTACCTGTCGGCATACGGCGTCCCCGCCTCCGCTCCATGGGCGCGGACGCGGGCGAGGAGCGCCCGGCGGAGTCCGTCCGCGCCACCGAAGAGGGCCTCGGCCTGGCTGGTGTAGTGCAGGGCGGCGGCCAGCCAGCGTTCGACCTCGGCTCCGGTGAGGGGCCGGCGGCGGACGGAAAGCCCGTCGTGGTCCCGGCCGCGCAGCGGATAGGGGAAGTCCTCGTACCAGGCGGTGCCGGGCGCGGCCAGGTGCTCCACGGCGGCCCGGGTCAGCACGTGGTCGACGTGCCGGCCGGCCGCCAGCGGGCCGTGCACCTTGGCGCCGGGCGGGCACAGCGGGCGCAGGGCGTCCAGGATCGCGCGGGGCAGACCGTCGTCGTCCGGGTGGGGGGCGGCGAAGATCCGGGGCCCCGAGCGGTAGCGGTAGCGGCCGTCCGTGGTGCGCAGCGCGGCGTCGGTGAAGCCGAGCGAGACGTGTCCGACGCCGAGTTCGCCGAGTGCGGCCCGGTCCTCACGGCGACGTACCGCGGGGTGCGCGACCCGCCGCCAGCCGTCGGCCGCGCCGGTCGCGGACGGGCTGTCGAAGACCGTGACCACCGTGACCGGTGCCTCCTGCGCGGCCCACCGGGCGAGCCTGCCGCCGAGGGACCACACCGCGTCGTCCGGGTGCGGAGAGACCACCACGTGGACGCGGGCCGCCCGCCGCGCGCTCATCGGGTGCCGGTCGGCCGGGCCCGGGTCGCCTCGGCCCGGACGGCGGCCACATAGCGGTCCGGGGTCCCGTCGGGGCCGAGCAGGGCGGGCAGGGCGCGCACGGCCGGCAGGGGGTGCAGCAGCGCGAAACGCTCCATGTTCCGTCCGTGCTGGTGCCAGCGGCCGGGACGGGCGTGGCTGAGGTGGATGCCGTACGCCTCGGGTACCAGGGCGCGCCGCAGCCCCGCGCCGCGCAGCCGCACACCGAACTCGATGTCCTCGCAGCCCCAGTCACGTCCGAAGCCCTCGTCGAAGCCGCCCACGGAGCGCCAGACTTGCTTCTCCACCGCCGAGTTGGCGCCGACGAAGCCCAGCCAGTCGGCGACGTCGGGCAGCGTCCCCGCGTCCATCGCCTCGACGGCGCGTTCCAGGGCGTTCGCCATGGTGCGGCGCAGTGGATCCCGGCCGCGGGCGTCCGCCGTGGTGGTCAGTTCGGCGGCGATCCGCTGGATCTCGGCCGGGTCCGCGCCCTCCAGCGAGGTCAGCAGCCGTTCGGCCGTGGGGAGTTCACGCATCCGGCCGTGCAGGAAGACGCCGGGCCGGGCGGCGTCGGCGTAGGCCCGCAGGAAGCCGGGTCCGACCAGGACGTCGGCGTCGAGGAAGACCACCCAGGCGGCCTCGGCCTCTTGGGCACCGGCGTTGCGGACGGCCGCTCGCCCCCGTCCGGGGCCGGGGACCGAGCGCAGGGGCAACCGGTCGCGCGCCTCGGCCAGGATCCCGGCGAGAGCCGTGCGGTCCTCGGGCGCGTTGTCGTCGACGACGATCACCTCATGGGCGGGTGCGTCGGTCTGGGCGGCGAGGCAGGCGAGTGTGGCGCGCAGCCGGAGGTGGTCGCCCCGGGTGGGGACCACCACGGCGAGGCTGGCGGGAGGGGACGGCACGGGCGGGGACATGCATCGGCCTTTCCGTCGACGGGGAGTCGGCACCGCTCGGCCGGCATGATCCAAAAGACAGGCCCTAGGGCCTGTCGCGCTTCGGAGCGCGGGAAATCGGCAGAGGGGAGAGACGGGATGGCGCCGGGCCATCCGCGAATGGCCCCTCGGAAGGCTCCACCGACCACGCCGGGGAAGTCAACCGGGCAGGGTCTGATTTCGGAAAGACCGCCTGATCGAAATAGGCCCGCGGCCGCCGTTCCGATCATGTGCGGCGATTCGTTTTGGTCACAACGGGGGCGCCCGTAGATCCGATTCCCCTGCGGCCGGACGAAGGGCGCCCCAGGCGTCTGGGGTGGAACGGAACCCATGACCCCGTACGGATGGATCGGCGCGCACGGCTGCCCGTTCCTCGATTTTCGGTCAACGTTCCCAGGGCAAGGCCTTTCACATAATGACGGATTGCTTCAGTGTTACGGTCAAGTCCATTCACCAGCGCCATAGCTGGAGGCAATGACGTGCCACCCTCGCCGCTCGCCCTCGTCATCGGTATCGACGGGGGGACGTTCGATCTCATCGACCCCTTGGTGGAGCGCGGGCTGCTCCCCCACATCGGAAGCCTTCTGACCGCTTCGGCCAGCAGCAGGACCACCTGCACCTGGCCGGCTCACACCGCTCCCGGCTGGTCCACCTTCGTCAGTGCGGCGGACCCCGGTAACCACGGCATCTACCAGTTCTACGACACCCAGGACCCCGGATACGGCGCCCGGATCACCCAGGCGGCCGACCTGGGGCGGTCCTCGGCCTGGGACTGGCTGGCCGCGCAGTCCTACACCCTCGGGCTGGTCAACATACCGATGTCCCACCCGCCGGCGGACCTGCCCGGCTACCAGATCACCTGGCCGCTGGAGCGCACCCTGCGGCACTGCCGCCCCGATTCCCTGCTGCGTGAACTCGCCACGGCCAGAGCGCACTTCCAGTCCGACCTCGCCACCATGTTCCATGGCGACATGGGCTATCTGGACGAGGCCGAGCGCAATGTCGAGGCCCGGATCCGGTCCGTCCGGCATCTGATGACCACCCGGCCCACGGACGTCGTCATGGTCGTCCTCACCGAGGCCGACCGGGTCGGACACCACTACTGGCACTACGAGGACACGGCGCACCCCCGGCACGAGGGCGCACCCGCGGAAAGCGGCTGGGAGCGGGCCCTCACCCGGGTCTACCAGGCACTGGACACCGCCGTGGGCGAGCTGCTCGCCCTGGTGGACGAGGACACCGTGGTGACGCTCGTCTCCGACCACGGCCTGGGCCGCGGCCGGTACGCGTTCTCCGTGCACCAGGCCCTGGAAGAGGCGGGGCTGCTCGCCACCGAGCCCGGTGACGGGCCCGCCGACTCCGCCGCGAGCTGGTTCGCGGACGGCGGGCGCCGGGTGGACTTCGCCCGGACCGCCGTCTACATGCCGGTCCCCGGCTCCTACGGCCTCAACCTCAACATGAAGGCCCGGCAGACCCGGGGCACGGTCGCCCCGCGGGACCGGGACCGGGTCGCGGCGGAGGTGACCGACCTGCTCGGCGGGATGAAGGGCCCCACCGGGGACCCGGTGTTCCGGGCGGTCCTGCCCCGGCAGGAGGCGTACCCGGGAGGCAACGTCGAGCGCGCCCCCGACCTGCTGCTGGTCCCGGCGGACGAGTCCGTGCTTCCGGTCACCTCCCTGACCGGCACGCTGTGGACTCCCAGCGCCCAGACCGGACTCCACCGGAACGAGGGCATCTGGGCCCAGCGCTCGCCACGCGTCCGGCCGGGCCGGCTGCCCGGCACCATCCCGCTGACCGACGCGATGCCCACGCTGCTCGCGGACCTCGGGGCCGCCTGGCCGGAGGACGTCGACGGCCGGCCGCGCGTCGAGGTGTTCACCGAGGACGTACCCGTCCCCGGACCGGACCGGCGCCTGGTCCTGCCGGAAGCCGTCGCGGCCGCGTCCGGCCCGGCGGAGGCGGCCGAGGGCCCCGGCGAGGACGACTACACCAGCAGCCGGCTGCGGGAGATGGGCTACCTGTGACCGATCACCGACACGAAGGGATCCCCGACATGGCGCCAGAGGAGACGAAGGTCCGGCTGCGCAAGGTGCTCGTCGACTCGCTCGAACTGTCCATCGGGCCGTCCGAGGTTCCGGACAAGGGGCTCGTGCAGACACTGGGGCTGGATTCGATCAACACCATCGAATTCCTGATCTGGGTCGAGAGCGAGTTCGGCGTGGAGATCGCCGACGAGGACCTCTCGATCAAGCTGATCGACGACCTCGACCTGCTCGCCGAGTACGTCGACAGCCGGATCCCGAAGGACGAGCCCGCCGGCGAGCGGGCCTGACCGCCCGGACCCCCGCCTTCTTGGAGAGCCGATGATTCAGGACGTCACCCTCGAAACGCGCGGCACCCGCCGGAAACCGGGAGAGTTCGTACTCTCCCTGGACCCCCGCATCACCGATCCGGCCTCGTTCAAGGTCAGCTTCCTCATCCTGCTCGACGGCGACCTCGTGATGTCGCCGGAGCACCTGGGCGTCGCCTACATGGTCAGCGCCCTGCGGCACGTCGGCTTCTCCGCCGAGATCCGGGAGGTGGAGCACGGCGACGAGCACCACGCGGCGGTGGTCGCCCATCTGCGGGAGTACCAGCCGGATCTGGTCTGCTTCACGCTGATGAGCCTCAACGTGACCAGTTGCGTCAATCTCTGCCGCCAGCTGCGCGAGGCCCTGCCGGACACCCCGATCGCCTGCGGCGGCCCGGCCGGGACGTTCGCCGGGCAGGACGTGCTGCGCAACAACCCGTACGCGGACATCGTCGCCGTCGGCGAGGGCGAACCCACCGTCCTCGACCTCGCCCAGCGCCTCTACCTGAAGGAGCCGCTGACCGACTGCCCCGGCATCTGCTACCGGGACGAGGAGGGCGGCATCCGCCAGAATCCCGCCCGGCCCCTCATCCACGACCTGGAAGTACTGCCGTTCCCCGCCCGGGACCAGCTCAGCCAGCACGGCGACAAACTGGAGTACATACGGGTCAGCACCAGTCGTGGCTGCGTCGCCAACTGCGCCTTCTGCTCGGCACCCCACCTGAAGAACCGGGTGCAGGCCGGCAAGGCCTGGCGCGGGCGCGGGCCGGAGCAGATCGTCGAGGAGGTCGCGCAGATCGTCGAGCGGCACAACTTCCGCACCTTCGACTTCGTGGACTCCACCTTCGAGGACCCCGACGGCGGCCGGGTCGGCAAGAAGCGCGTCGCCGCCATCGCCCAGGGCATTCTCGACCGGGGCCTGGACATCTACTACAACGTCTGCATGCGGGCCGAGAACTGGCACGACACCCCGGAGGACCACGCGCTGCTCGACCTGCTCACCGCCTCCGGCCTGGAGAAGGTGAACGTCGGCATCGAGGCCGGCACGGCCGAGGAACTCCTGCTGTGGGAGAAGCGCGCCACGGTCGAGGACAACGTCACCATCATCCGTATGCTGCGCGAGCACGGCATCTATCTGGCGATGGGCTTCATCCCGTTCCATCCGTACACCACCGTGGACTCCCTGACGGCCAACGCCCGGTTCCTCCGGGACAACGCCGGGCACAACCTGCGCCGGATGACCGAGCGGCTGGAGATCTACCCGGGGACGGCGATCGTGAGCCGCCTGGACTCCGACGGCCTGCTCGACCGCAGCTACCGCGACAATCTCGACCCGTACGGCTACTCCTTCGCGGACGAGAAGGTCGGACTGCTGGCCAAGCACTTCGCGCGGCTCTACAACAACGAGGACTACCACCGGCGCGGGGTCATCACGGAGCAGTCCGCGGTCTTCGAGTTCGAGACGTACAACGTGGTCATGCAGACCTTCATCTCCCGGCTGCAGCGCCGCTTCCGCGAACTGCCCGGGGTGGACGAGGTGATGGAGGCGTTCAAGGAGTACGTGCACGCCGTCCGCCAGGAGATGGGGCAGTTCAACTACGCCTTCTTCATGGCGAACCTCGACGCGGTGCTGAACGACTCGCTGGACTCGGGCGAGCAGGAACGCCAGGTCGTGGAGGTCGAGCGGTACTTCCGCGACCGTCTGGGCCAACTGCGCTCGGAGCAGCTGCGGGTGGGCAAGCGGCTCACCCGTCTCGGGGCCCGGGTGTCCGAGATCAGCTCCACGCTGCCGCCCGTCCGTCCGGGCGGCCTGCCGCGCACGTACACCGGCGAAGGCACGGGCGCCACATGGTGAACGGGCCGGGAGGGGGCGAGGTCGCGGTCTGCAGCCTGAGCAGTCGGGAACTGGTGGAACCCCTCTCCCGGCTTCCCGGTGTGGCGCTGGCGGGCACGCTGATGACGGCCAACCTCGGCATCGAGGAGCTGGTGCGCACGCTCGCGCGCCGGCCCTCGATCCGGGGGCTGGTCGTCTGCGGCCGGGACTCGCCGCGCTTCCTCGCCGGACAGAGCCTGATCGCCCTCTTCCGGAACGGGGTCGACCCCGAACTGCGGAGGATCGTCGGAGCCGCGGGCCATCTGCCACTGCTCCGTTCCGTCCCGCTGCACGAGGTCGAACGGCTGCGGGCCCGGGTGGAGGTCGTGGACGCCCGCGGGGAGGGCGATCCGCTGGCGCTCGGCGAGATCGTTCGGCAGCTCAGGGGACGCGTCCGCGCCGCACGGCCACCGGTCCCCGGCGGCGGGGCCGCCGCGGACGGCGCGCCCGGCCCGGTACCGGGCTTCCGCCGGATACGGGCGGGGGGCAGGCGCGTCGGACTGAGCCAGGTCCTGGAAGGGTTCGTGGTCATCAGCCTGGACCGGCGGGCCCGGCGGATCGTCCTGCGCCACTACGACGACGCCCTGACGCCCCGGCACGAGATGACCGGTGTCCGGGCGGAGTCCATGCTGCTGGGGCTCCTGCGGGCCGGGGTGATCACCGACCCCTCCCACGCCGGATACCTCGGCGGCGAGCTGACCAAGGCCGAGACCGCTCTGCGCCTCGGCCTCTCCTACGTGCAGGACGTCCCGCTGCGCGCCCCCGGCCGCACCGGGGACGTCCTGCTGCCGGCCCACGAGCGAGAGGAGAGTCCGGCCGTGACCGACGAATCGCCCGGCCTGCCGACCATGACCGAGTTCGTGACCGCCGTCGTGACGGGGCTCGGGCTGGAGAGCACGGACCTCGCCCCGGATCTTCCCCTGGGCACGCAGGTCTCCGTGGAGTCCGTACGCATGATCGAACTGGCCATCCTCCTGGAGGAGGAACTGGGCCTGGACCTCCCGCCCGACCTGGACCTCCGCACGTGCAGCCCGCAGGAGCTGTACGGGATCCTGACGGCCTGACGGCCCCACGGCCCGGCCCGGGCAGCGCCCCTCCGTCTCCGGCGCCCGCGAGGGCGCCGGAGTCCGTCACGCCGGCCAGATGCGCAGTTCCTCCTTGATGAGCCGGGCCGTGACCGGCAGGTCCCGGTCCTGGGCCCAGGCGTCCGGGCCGATCAGACGTACGGTGAAGCCGTCCGGCGAGAGCCGCTGCCAGACCTCCACGGTCCGTGCGTCCGGCTCGGCCGCGAGGAGCGTGACCGGGCACGGCAGAGGAGCTCCGGACCCCGGCTCCGCGTCTCCGGCGAGGCGCGCCCGCCCCGGGCCGAACAGCACCCGGGCCGGTGGGGTCCCGGCCGCCTGCGCCGCCCGCACCGCGTGGACCACGGCAGCGGGCAGGGTCTCGTCCTCCGGGCCGCCGGCCGCCACGGCGAGCAGCGCCCAGGGCAGGCTCCCGGCCGTCCCGGAGGCGGGCGGGAGGGGTTCTCCCGGGCCGGCGGGCAGCACCACGGCCTCCGGCATCAGCACCGGCCGCAGCAGGGACGCGAGGGCGTCGCCCCGTTCCAGCACCACCAGCCGCAGCACCGGATCCGGGCCCGGTGCCCGGAGGAACCGGCCGGCGTCCATGGCCTCCGTGCTCACTCCAGACCGTCCGCGAGTCCGAGGGCGAAGTAGTTCTCGAAGCCCAGCAGCCGCCGCATCCGCGCGTCGCTGCGCTCGACGACCTCCGGCTTCAGCCCGGCGAAGAAGTTCTGCTGCTGCCGCACGTAGCCGCGGCAGTAGTAGTTCAGGATGCCGTGCCGGGGCCGGTCGGTGACGTTCGCGCCGGTCTGGTGCCACAGCCGCCCGTCGAAGATCATGACGCTGCCCGCCGGGGCGCGGGCCGCGATCGTCTCCACGTCCCCCTCGCCGCGGTCGTAGTCCGGCTGCCGGCCGAGCAGATGGCTACCCGGGACCAGCCGCGTGGCTCCGTTGTCCTCCGTGAAGTCGTCCAGCATCCACATACTGTTGGCGACGAGCGCGTACGGCGGCCATGGAGGCCGGGCGAAAGTCTGGTCCGCGTGGATGTTCATGGAAGCCCCGCCGGGACCGGCGATGTTCGCGTGGGTGCTTGACAGCAGGAAGTTGAAGCCGAGCACCTCCTCCATCAGCTCCAGGACCACGGGGTCCCGCACACTTCGCTCGAATTCCTCGCCCTTGTTGAGCAGGCTGAAAACCCTTTGGTTTCCGCCGTCGTAGAGAAAGGCTCCGCCGTCTTCCCGTTCCTGCCTCGCCACATCGACGAGGCGTTTCCTGAGTTTTCTGAACTCGGTCTCGGAAACCGGGCATTCGAGGAGGCAGTAGCCGTATTCCTGAAGGTCTTCCGCAGCTTTGAGCCTATTGCTCGTCAGATTGGCAGACATAAGCAGGAATTTATCAGCGGTGCGGAACTCAGGGAAGACGCTCCGGTCGAATTCAGGACAGCAGGACCTCGGCGAGCCGGTCCACCTGCGTCAGCCGTGCCGCGGTCGGATGGAAGATCACCTCGTCGAATCCCGCGGCGGACAGCCGGTCCACCTGTTCCCTCACGTCCTCGGGTGTGCGCGGGGTCTTCGCGACGAAGGATTCGGCTTCTTCCCCGAGCACCCCGAAGTAGCGGCGGACGAATGCGGCGGCCTCCTCGGCCACGTCCTCGCCGAGCCAGAACCTGGAGAGCGCGACGAGGCGGGGCCGTCCCGCCCGGCCCGCGCGGCCCCAGGCGGCGCGGACCTCCTCGGCCCAGGGCGCCACCCGCTCGGGCTCAAGTCCGGGCGCGGTCCATCCGTCGGCCCACCGCACGGCCCGGCGCACGGCGGCCCGGCTCAACCCCCCGACGAGCAACGCCGGGACCGGGGCCGGCAGTTCGCCGGTGTCGCCCTTCGTACGGAGCCGCGCGAGTTCGGCGAGCTGGGAGTCGAACACGGCAGCCCGTCCCGCGAAGTCCCGTCCGGCTGCCTCGAAGTCGTCGGCGCGCACCCCGGGCCCGAGGCCGAGCGTGAGCCGGCCCCGCGACAGGGAGGCGACGGTGGCGGCCTCCTTGACGAGCACCGGCACGGTGGTCAGGGGAGCGACGAGGATGTTGGTGGACAGTGCGATGCGCGAGGTTGCCCCGGCCGCGGCGGCCAGCACGGCGAGCGGTTCGTGGCCGGGGTAGCAGAGCCGGTGGGTCGCGGCGACGGACGAGAAGCCGCACTCCTCGGCCCGGACCGCCCAGCGGATCTGGAGTGCGCCGGAGGCGCCGGGGACGGTGTTGGGCAACGCGATGCCGATCTTCATGGCGTGCTCCGCGGGAGGGAAGCGGCCTGCGGCCGTTCGGAACCGAGCAGGTGGTAAGGGGTCGGGGCGAGGCCGGGGGGTCCGTCGGTGCTGTCGACGACGACCTGGCGGCGGCGGTAGCCGTCGAGCTCGTTGGTCACCCGGTCCCAGGCTGTTTCGGCCGGGACTCCCTCGTCGGGCGGCAGATCGACGTCGACCAGCCGGTAGTCGTTCACCCACACCCGTTCGGCCCTCAGGGCGTCGGCGACCGTACGGGCGTGCCCGGCGTCCGCCGACCAGACGCCGGCGCTCAGCCCGTACCGGGTGGCGTTGGCGATGCGGACGGCGTCGGCGTCGTCCCGCGCCCGCAGCACGGACAGCACGGGGCCGAAGATCTCCTCCTGAGCCACGGTGTCCCCGGGCGACACGTCCGCGAGCACGGTCGGCAGGAAGTAGGCACCCGGGTCCAGTCCTTCGGCCAGCTCCCCCGGCTCGGGCATCCGGCCGCCGCACACCAGCCGCGCGCCCTCGGCCAGCCCTCGCCCGGTGAAGTGCCCGGCGGTGCGGGCCTGGTTGCGGGAGACCAGCGGGCCGAGGTCCGTGTCCGGATCCAGCGGGTCGCCGAGGCGCAGGGCGCCGGCCCGGTCCCGTACCCGGTCGACGAACTCGTCGTACACGTCGGTGTGCACCACGGCCCGCGAACCGGCCATGCACACCTGGCCGTTGTGGAGGAAGACGCCCCAGCTCACACCGGCGGCCGCCCGGTCGAGGTCGGCATCGGCGAGGACCACGTTGGGCGATTTGCCGCCGAGGTCCAGCCGGGTGCTCACCCCGCTCCCGGCGGCCCCGTCGCGCACGCTCTCCCCCACGGCGTCCGAACCGGTGAACGCCACGAGGTCGACGCCGGGGGCCCTCACCAGACTGTCGCCCGTGGTGCCGCCGGGACCGGTGACGACGTTGACGACACCGGGCGGCAGACCGCACTCGTGCATGAGCCGGACCAGCTCCAGGGCCGTGACCGAGGTGAACGACGCCGGTTTGACCACGCAGGTGTTGCCCGCGGCGATGGCGGGGGCGATGCGCCAGGCCGCCAGCAGCAGCGGCAGGTTCCACGGCACGATCGCGGCGACCACGCCCAGCGGGTGCCAGCGCAGATAGTGCGGCCCCGGGTCTCCGGCGGTGCCGGGACGGCCGAGGCGTTCCGGCAGCCGCTCGGCCCACCAGGCGCTCCAGGCGAACGCGGCGCGGGCTCCGGGGACGTCGGCGCCGAGGGCCTTGCGCAGGGTGGTGCCGTTGTCGCGGACCTCCAGTTCGGCGAGGCGGCCGGCCCCGGCGGCGATCCGGTCGGCGATCCGGCGGAGCACCACGGCGCGTTCGCCGGGTGTCATACGGGGCCAGGGGCCGCGATCGAAGGCGCGGCGGGCCGCCGCCACCGCCGTCCCGACGTCCGCCGGGCCGCACCGTGGCACATCGGCGAGGTGCCGGCGCGTGGCCGGTTCGAACGTGCGGAAGACCGCGCCGTCCCGGGCCGGGGCCGGGGCGCCGTCCACGTACCTCGGGAAGTCCTCTGCCATCTGCCTCCTCCTCCGTCTGTTCGGTCCACGCGTCCGGTGCGGTCAGGGAACGGCCGGACGCCCTTCGAGCAGTTCGGTGACGCTCATCCGCCGGACGGTCAGTCCGCCGGGGCGGGCGCCCCGGGGCAGGGCGACGGCAGCCCGGTAGGGGGCGGGCACGCCGGCCGGCTCCCATACCCGCCACAGCTGCCCGTCCGGGCCGGGTACGGCCGCCGGGCTAGGGTCCTCAAGGCGCACGGGGGTCCGCATGCCCTCCCGCAGCCGCCCGCCCCAGGCTTTGACACAGGCCTCCTTGCGCACCCACAGCCGGAAGAAGAGGTCCCAGGCCTCCTGTCCGGCGCGGGCCCCGACGGCGTGGGCCTCGTCGGCGGGGAAGTACCGGGCTGCGATCCGCGCGGCGGGGACCCGCCGTACCCGTTCGACATCGGCGCCGACCGGTTCGCCCCGGGTCACGGCGAGCAGGACCAGGCCCTCCGTGTGCGAGAGGTTGAAGGCCGGGCCCCAGCCGCGCGCGGCGCCGGCCAGTTCGGGCTTCCCGTTCTCCTGCCGGGTGAAGCGGAGGGCCCGTGGGGCCTCTCCGGTGAGGTCGCCCAGGCACCGGCGCAGCACGGCCTGGCTGAGGGCGAACGCGTCCTGGTCCGCCGGCGACCTGAGCTGTGCCATGCGCTCGCGCTCGGCCGCGGGCAGCATCAGCCGCGCGGCGCGCACCACCCGGTCCGGGGTGCGGGCGGTGGGCACGCACCACAGCGTCAGGGGGCCGGCGTGCCCGGTCACGGGGCCGTGCCGAGCCGTACCGGAAGTGTGGCCACGCCGAGCGGGAGCAGTTCGGAGGTGTGCTTCACATCGCCCGGCTCGACCGCCAGCTCGATGTGTGGATGGGCGGCGAGCAGGGCGCCGATGCCGGCCGCGTGCTCGACCAGGACCAGGTCGGTGGCGGGGCACCGATGGGGCCCGGCGCCGAAGGCGAGCGCGGTCGTCCTCGGCCGTTCGATGTCGAGTTCGCCGGGCCGGTCGAGGACGCGCGGATCCCGGCAGGCGGCCGAGACGAGGGGGAGCACCGCGGCCCCGGCCGGGATGCGCACCCCGGAGAGTTCGACGTCCTCGGTGACCGTCCGCAGGAGACCGTCGTTGCTGGACGGGTAGAACCTCAGCAGCTCGGCCACGGCGCCGGGGATCAGCTCCGGCCTGCGCACCAGCCGGTCCCGGACGCCGGTGTCGGCCAGCACGGCGAACAGGTGGCGGGCGAGCAGGTCGCGCACCCCGACGAAGCCGGAGATCACCAGACCGTGGAGCAGGACGATCCGCTCCTGGTCGGTCAGTTTCCCGCCCTCGGCATCCGGTTCGTCCAGGCCGAGCAGCACACCCGCCACATCGTCGCCGTCGCGTGACCGGCGCTCGTCGAGGAGGCCGGTGAACGCCGTCGCCAGGCGGGTCCGGCTCGCCTCCTGTTCCGGTCCTTCGGCACCGCCGGACAGCAGCAGGGTCTGCACGTCACCGGTGATCTCCGGCCACCGGTCGCCGTCGAAGCCCAGCAGCTCGCAGACGACCCGGCCGGCGAAGGGAGCGGTGTAGTCGGCCACCAGGTCGACGGGGCCCGGGGCGTCCCGGAGGGACGCGGCGAGGCGCCGGGCGGTCTCCTCGACGCGGGGCCGTCGGCGCGCCGTTCGCTCGGCGGAGAAGGCCGCGGCCACGGGGTTGCGGAAGGCGGTGTGCCGGGGCGGGTCGAGGTCCACGATCCCCGTGCCCTGGCTCCGCCCGAAGCCGGTGCCCGGCAGGGCCGCGGCCCCGGCCCTGCTGAACACGGGATCGGTCAGGACGGTCCGGACGTCGGCGTCCCGGGTGACGAGCCAGATGGCGGTCCCGTCGGCGAGCCGGACCCGGGAGACCGGTTCCTGGGTGAGCAGCCGCGCGTACTGCGGGGGCACGGTGCCGCCGGGGCCCGCGGGATAGGGGAAGACCTCGTCCGTGGCGCGGCTCACCGGCTCGTCCGCAGCGGATAGCGGGGGGTGGCGCGCACCACGGATGGTTCCACCGGCACGAAGGGGAAGTCCTGGGCCAGCACCTGGTTGTCCAGCTGGTGTTCCACCACGATGGTGCCGGCGCCGTAGTCCTCCGCGATCTGCTCGACGTCCTCGGCCGTGACGAGCCCGTCCGGGCGGCCCAGCAGCTCGGCCACCCCACGGGCGGGCGCGAGGAGTTCGAGGGCGAAGCCGCGGGCCAGGTGCTGGCGGTGGGTGTGCGCGGCCACGATGAGGAAGTCGGGATCGTTGTCGCAGATGAAGTGGCAGAGGGCGCGGGCCTGGAGGAAACGGCGGGGCCGCTCGGTGAAGCGCCGGCTGGAGACGAGCACCGGACCCCGGGCCCCCTCACGGCGGCCGAAGGCCACCAGCCCCCGATCGACGTACGGCGTCTGCTCGGTGACGTGGGTGAGCAGCGCGTCCGTCTCGAACCGCTCGGTGTCCGCCACTCCCGACCAGGCGCGGACCCGGCGGGCGAGTTCGTAGCCCAGGTGCCAGGCGTTGTCGAGGCGGCTCGGGTGGAAGAACTTCTCGCGGACGTCGGCGCAGAGCTCGCGGAGTTCGGCGATGGCGGGGTCGGCCGGGCGACCGGCCGGTGCGGTGCCCGCGACCGTACGGGCGCGTTCGAGCCAGCCGAGCTGGTCGGCGAGGCGGTCGGGGCGCACGCCGTTGAGGAAGTCGAAGGCATGGAGCTCGGGCAGCTCTCGTACGACCCGCCGGATGTCGTCGGCGTAGGGCGCGGCCTCGGTGTAGGGGTCCAGGCCGAGCCGGGCCGCGGCGCGGCAGAAGGCGGCCTCGTCCTCGCCGGTGCCGCGCAGCGCGGTCCACTCCCGCTGGAGCGGGGTCTCCCTGAAGCCCCACTCGGCCAGCCGGGCGACGACGGCGTCGACGAGGCCGCGCAAGGTCTCGGTGAGCGCCTCGGAGCCGACGACGAGGTTGCCGCGCGCGAGGTAGCGGGGGCCGGGCCGGGGGTCGGGGCCGACGTCCGGTATCCACACGATCCGGGTCTGGCGCCCCTCGGGCACGAACAGCACGTCGGGCCAGCGGAATCCGTCGCAGGCGGCCCGCATGACGTGCCGTCGTGACCGCTGCCACCAGGAGCCGCGCTGGTCGCCGACGCCGTTCTTGTAGGCGAAGCGCAGCTGGGAGATCTGGGTGCCGGGGCGGGCGTCGGCCGTCAGGGACCACCAGTTGAAGGCGATCCACTCGGCGAGCGGGTACAGCGAGCCGGTCGTGTAGGGCCGGACGGTGCCGGTGGCCGGGTCCTCCACGGTGGTCAGCGGGGTCAGGGTACCGATGCCCATCTCCACGTCGGCCCAGGTCACGGTCCGCTCGTCACGGGCGTCCGTGGGGGGATCCTGCCATTTCCAGACGAGCGACAACTCGGGCAGCGTGCTCATGCGAGTCCCTCCGGCCATTCGCTCGGGTGCAGGACGTAGCCGGTGTAGCGGCCCGGGACCTGGTCCGTGAGCCGGAACTCCCGGACGACGTCGCCGGTGCGGTACCAGGCGTAGCGGGGGAAGTCGCGCTCCCAGGGCCCGCCGAGGAGCCCCTCGGTGAGCGCGGCGCGCAGGAGTTCTTCCGGGGCGCGGCCGGCGGGCACCGGGGGGAGGGTGTCGGCCGAGCCCGGATCCCACGCGACGTACGCCGCTCCGCGGGCCAGCGCCTCCCGGTCGACTCCGGCCGGGGGTTCGGTCACGGTCCGGCGGCGTTCGCGCCGTTCGGGTGGTCGTATGTCGGACATGCTGGGACCTCCAGGGGAAGTGGGCGGGACGACGGTCGGCCGGGTGGCGGAGGGTCTCCCTGGGTCAGCGGGCGGCGCCCAGCGGGCGGCCCGGCCAGTCGGCCGGGACGGCACGGCCGTGGAGCGTGGCGACGGTGGCCGGGATGTCGACCGGGGCGGCGGCGGTGCCGTCGGTGTGCCCCGGGGCGAATCCGGGGCCGAGCCCGGCCCAGTAGGACTCTCTGCGGTGCCAGCCGCTCTGCCAGGTCCGGTGGACGTGGTCGGCCCACCGGGGGTCGCCCAGCGGGAGGTAGCGCCAGTCCGCCGGTTCGAGGATCAGGTCGGGCGCCCCCGCCGTCGCCGCCCCGGGGTACACCTCCTCGCGGGTCCGCACCGCGGCGAAGTACGGCCGTCCGGTGCGGGGGTTGACGGTGTCCAGCAGCACGCCGCTGACCTCGTCGCGGACCCGCTCGTACTCGCTCTGGTCGACCGTGCCGTTCTTGTACCGGTCGCGGACGTTGATGTTGATGCCGTGGGTGCCCTGGACCGCCTCGAACGCGCGGGTGCCGGACCAGTCGACGCGCCCTTCGGCGCCGGTGGCGAGGAGGCCGGCCTCGGCCAGGTGGTCGTTGATCGAGCAGTAGGCGCGCAGCGGCCCGAAGCCGATCTCGGAGAAGGCCAGGACGTCGGTGTGGTCGTCCGCGACCGCGAGAGCGTCCTGGATCACCTGGTCGCAGGTGCGGTACGCGGCGAACACCGCGCTGTCGCCGTCGTGTTCGGGGCCGTGGTCCAGTTCCTGCCAGTAGATGTGCGAGGTGCGGTCGATGCTGGTCAGGTTGACGATGACGATGTCGGACTCGGGCAGCAGCGCGAGGGCGGCCCTGCCGCGCTGGCGATCGGCCTCAAGGAGCCGTGGCAGCAGTTGCCCGCGTGGCTGGCCGGTCCAGAAGATCGAGACGTCGTGCACGGGGCGGATGCCCTGCTTCGCCAGTCGCCGCTGCAGGTCCCGCGGGTGGCAGGCGTGCAGGGTGGCGTGCATCGGATAGCTGATCAGCGCGCCGTCCATCGATTCGATCGGGTGGGTACCGAACAGCCCGATACTGGCGAACCGAAGCCCGGTGAACGCCTCGTGATGCCACAGCAGCGGATGGCGACGGTCCTGGGAGCCGAGGACCCTCGGGGAGTACTCGGGGTCGTGGCAGCTCCAGTACGAGAAGAAGCCGTGGTCGGCGGCGCGTCTGCCGGTGAGCACGCTGAGCAGACCGGGTGGCTCGTAGGGGGTGCCCTCGGCGGAGAGGGGGCCGTGCGCCCCCTCGCGGCGCAGCCGGGCGAAGCCGGGGAGCATCCCCGCCTCGCACCAGCGGTCCAGCAGGGCGGGCGCCGCGCCCTCCGTGATGATCACTATCGTTCGATGCTGCTTCGTCACCCGGTACTCCCTCGTCCATCTGTACAGAGGATCGCCGCTTGCGCAGTGGGAACGGTGTCGGACCATGGTTCGGGTACCCGGCGGGCCAAGGGGGCGGATCGCCGCACCGGCCGGATGCCATGTCGCAGATCTGCACGCTACAGGCAGATCCACAGGGCGTATGCCCCATGGATGACGATGGCCGAAAGGGAATGCCCTCCACCAGCGCCTTCCACCGCCGACACAGGGGAGCGAGTGGGTGGTGCGGACACGGGATGGCCCTCAACTGCCCTCCTGTGATGGGTGTTTCAGTCAACTACAGGTGGCGGAGCGGACGCCTCCTTGACAGTGCTCGCCGCCGGATGACTACAGTGCGGCTGTCCGTCCGCTTCCCCGTCTCCCCTGCGCCGCCGTTCCCGCGGAGCTGCCTCGCGGCCGTTCGCGGACCGTCCGTCCCTCGCTCACGCACCGCGTTCTCCCAACCGGGCCGACGCACGCGCCGGGGACCGGTGATGCCGACTTTCCTTCGGCGCGAGGCGAACCGTTTCGACCACCGTCCGGCCGTCCATGGCCGCTTCCCGGCCCGGGCCGACCGTCGCACGTCCCGATCGATGTCCCTCACACCGGAAAGGACACGAAATGACTGTGTTAGGCCTGGGTGGATCAGGGCACGACTGGTCCGCCTGTGCCACCGACGGCAGCCGGCTGGTCGCGGTGGACGAGGAACGCCTCATGCGCAGCAAGTACGGCCTGGGCGCGGATCTGCTGGCGGGTGTCAGCCGGCAGGCGTGCCTGGCGCAGCTTGGCTCCACCGCGGCCGAGGTGGAGCACGTGGTCGCGTGCGACCTGGTGCCCCGGACCTTCTACCACTCCTTCCGGCGGCGGGTGACGGTGATCAACCATCATCTGGCCCACGCCTACAGCGCGTTCGGCGCCTCCGGCATGTCCCGGGCCGCGGTGCTGGTGTGCGACAACTCCGGCAGTCTCACCGTCGGCGCCAAGTCGGGGTCCGCCGCCCGGGAGGCGGAGACCATCAGTTCCTTCGTCGCGGACGGACAGGGCATCCGGCTGCTCGACCGGATCAGCGGCACGCACGTGGTCGACGCGGGCTCGGAGAGCGCCTACTACCAGCCCGGCGAGACCGACAACTCGCTCGGACACCTGTACCGCAGCGCGAGCCTCGCCATCGGACTGGCCTACACCGGGCCGAAGACCCGCTTCCCGGTCAGCGAGGACGGCAAGACCATGGGCCTCGCGCCCTACGGCGACGAACGGTTCGTGGACGACCTGGCAGAGCTGGTCACCCTGCTGCCCGGGGGCGGCGTCAGCATCTCCGCGAGCAAGGTCTCGCACCTGCTGGGGCGGCTGGCGCAGGGCGCCGGCTTCGAGGTCAAGGCAGCCATCGCGCGCGCCGCCCAGGAGGTGCTGGAGCGCGCCCTCGTGCACTGCGCCCGGGCACTGCACGAGCGGACGGGACTGACCGATCTCTGCATCGCGGGCGGTGTCGGTCTCAACAGCGTCGCCAACGGCCGGATCCTCAAGGAGACCCCGTTCGAGCGGCTCTTCGTGGTGCCCGCCGCCGGGGACAACGGCATCGGTCTCGGCTGCGCCTACTACGGGCTGCACGAGCTGGAGGGCGTGCCGATGGCGTCGCTGCCCGCCCTGGAGAACGCCTATCTGGGACCCGAGTACCCGCGCTCGCGGGCCCGTGCGGCCGTCGCCGCCTCGGGGCTGCCCGCCCGCACCCCGGAGGACCTGCCGGGGGAGGTCGCCGCGCTGCTGGCCGAGGGCCGGATCGTGGGCTGGTGGGACGGACGCAGCGAGTTCGGTCCGCGGGCGCTCGGGCACCGCAGCATCTTCGCCGCCCCGTTCCCCGCCTCCGTACGGGACCATCTCAACGAGAACGTCAAGTTCCGTGAGTGGTTCCGGCCGTACGCACCGGTCATCCGCGCCGAGCGCAGCGACGAGTTCTTCGACCTCGGGCAGCCCTCGCCGTACATGCTGATCGTCACGAGGGTCACCCGCCCCGATGTCATCCCGGCGGCGGCCCACGTGGACGGTACGGCCCGGCACCAGACGCTGGAGGAGAGCCAGAACCCTGCGGTGCACCGGCTGCTGGGCGAGTTCGAGCGGCTGACCGGCTGCCCGGTGCTGCTCAACACCTCCTTCAACGTCGCCGGCCAGCCCATCGTGGAGACCCCGGAGGAGGCCGTCGAGGCCTTCGCGACCATGAACCTGGATCATCTCGTCGTCGGCGACCAGCTGGTGAGCAAGGCTTGAGGGGAGGGGCCCTTTCATGACGGTACTGGTCGTCGGGGGCGGGCCCACCGGACTGGCGGCCGCGCTCTTCCTGGCCCGTGCCGGGGTCCCGGTACGGCTCGTGGAGCGCCGCCCCCACACCTCCACCCTTCCGCGCGCCACCCACCTCAGCAGGCGGACCATGGAGCTGCTGCGCGAGGCCGGGCTCCAGGAGGCGGTGGCGGCGGAAGGCTTCGAGGTCGTCGCCGGCGACGACCCGCGCGGGTTCACCGAGCCGGACCGGGTGCTGCCCCGAACCGTCGTCGGGGTCCGCTCCCTTTCCGATCTCGACGCCGCGGAGGTGCTGGAGACCGGGGAGGAGGAACTCGCCGTACCCGGGCCGTGCCCGCCGTTCTGGTGCGGCCAGCACCGCACGGAGCCGCTGCTCCGCGAGGCCGCGGTGCGAGCGGGGGCGGACGTCCGGTTCGGGGAGGAGCTGACCGGGCTTTCGGTGTCCGATGACGGTGTGATCGCGCGGGTCCGTCGCGCGGACGGCCGTCCGACGACCGTGACCGCGCGGTATCTGATCGCGGCGGACGGCGCGCACGGGTGGATACCCGAGACCGTCGGCATCGCCCGCGCCGGCCTGGGCACCATCGCCCGCCGCACCAGCATCCTGTTCCGAGCCGACCTCACCCCGCTCGTCGAAGGTCGCCGGTTCTTCATGAGCATGATCGAGAACCCGGGGTTCTCCGGTGCGGTCATGCAGCTCGACGCGGCCCACTGGTGGGCGGCGGCCGTGGAGAGCGACGCCGTCGGCGGCCCCGGCGGGGAGCCCGATCCCGTGCGCTGCCTGGAGCTGGTGCGGGCGGCGCTCGGGACCGGGGACATCCCGGTGGAGCTGACGGCGACCTTCCACTGGCAGGCCCGGCACCGGATCGCGGAGCGCTATCGCGCGGGGCCCGTGTTCCTCGCCGGTGACGCCGCCCACCTGCATCCGCCCGCCGGCGGCTACGGCTCCAACGCGGGCATCCAGGACGCTCACAACCTGGCCTGGAAGATCGCGGCGGTCCTGCGCGGCTGGGCCGGTGCCGAGCTGCTCGACAGCTACGACGCCGAACGCCGCCCCGTGGGCATCGCGACGGCCGAGCAGGCCCTGCTTCTCGACGGCGTCCCGGGGGAGCGGATCGGCGCCGAGGCGCGCGATCCGCGTACCGTCATCATGGGCTACCGCTACCGCTCGACCGCGGTCATCGGCGGCGCCGGCCGGGGCGGCCCCCTTCCCCACGCCTTCGAGCTGTCCGGCGAGCCCGGCACCCGGCTGCCGCACCTCCCGCTCTCTCCCGGGCGGGACGGCGGTCCCGGACAGGGTTCCGTCCTCGACCTGTGCGCACCCGACGCCTTCGGCCCGCGGTTCCTGCTGCTCGGCGGCGACGAGAGCTGGTCCCGGACGGCAGCCGAGGTCGCCAGAGAGCTGGCGGTCCCGGTCACCGCCCGGGTCCTGCGCCCCCCGGATCCACTCGACCAGGTCTGCGGCACCGGCCCGGGCGGCGCCCTGCTGGTGCGGCCGGACGGGTTCGTGGCCTGGCGCTGCACTGCCGCCGAGCCCCCGGCCGGTGCCCGCCGGCACCACTTGCTGACCACGGCCCTGCGGAGGGTCCTGCGTCCGGTCGCCGTACGCACCGACACCCATCCCCTGACCTCATGGAGTGGCCGATGAGGCACCCGACCGCTTACTGCACCTGTTGGCCGGGTGCGACCGTGTGGCTCACCGGCCTGCCGAGCTCCGGCACGTCGGCCATCGCCGAGGAGCTGGTGCGGCGGCTGGTACCCGAGCGTCGCAGAGTGGAGGTCCTGGGCGGCGGTGAGAACAGGGCTCCGCTCACCGCGGATCTCGGGTCCGGCCGGGAGGACCGCATCGCCGGCGTCCGGCGCATCGGCCTGGTCGCGGAGACCCTGGCCCGCAACGGCATCCTCGCCCTCGTCCCGGTGATCGCTCCCCAGGCCGACGCCGGGACGGCCGTCCGGCGGCGCCATGAGCGATCCGGCACTCCCTTCCTCGAGGTCCACGTCACCACTCCGGCCGAGGTGTGCACCGAGCGGGAGGTGAAGGGGCCGTACACGCGAGGCCAGGCCACAGGAAACCTGACCGGGCCGACCGGGCCGACCGGTGCAGACGACCCTTACGAGCCGCCGCACACACCCGACCTGGCCATCCCGGCACATCGGCAGCGGCCGGAGGAGTCCGCCGCACTGCTGCTCGGTCTGCTCAAGGAACGGGGGCTCGCGTGAACCACACGGCCGAACTGGAGTCGGAGGCCGTCCACATCATCCGGGAGGCGGTCGGCGAGTGCGAGCGGCCGGTGCTGCTCTTCTCCGGCGGCAAGGACTCCGCCGTCGTCCTCCATCTCGCCCTCAAGGCCTTCGCCCCCGCGCCGCTGCCGTTCCCCCTGCTGCACGTGGACACCGGGCACAACTTCCCCGAGGTCATCGCCTACCGCGACCGGACGGTGGCCCGTCACGGACTGCGGCTCCAGGTGGCCTCGGTACAGGAGCGCATCGACAGCGGGGAGCTGATGGAGCGCCCGGACGGCAGCCGAAACGCGCTGCAGAGCCCCTGCCTGCTGCGCGCGATCAGGGCCGGCCGCTTCCACGCCGTGTTCGGCGGCGCCCGGCGCGACGAGGAGAAGTCCCGCGCGAAGGAACGGGTGTTCAGCCTGCGCGACGAGTGGGGCGGCTGGGATCCCCGCAGGCAGCGCCCCGAGCTGTGGGAGCTGTACAACGGCCGGCACGCCGCGGGTGAGCACCTGAGGGTGTTTCCGCTGTCGAACTGGACGGAGCTCGACGTCTGGCAGTACATCGGCTCCGAGCGGATCGAGCTGCCCGAGATCTACTTCGCCCACGACCGGGAGGTCTTCCGGCGCGATGGCATGTGGTTCAGTGCCGGGGACTGGGGCGGGCCCGGGGAGGGCGAGCTCACGGAGAAGCGGCGGGTGCGCTACCGCACGGTCGGCGACATGTCCTGCACCGGGGCCGTCGACTCCGCGGCGACCACGGTGACGGAGGTCGTCCGGGAGATCGCGGCGTCCCCGCTGACCGAACGCGGCGCCTCTCGCGCCGACGACATGGCCTCCGAGGCCGCCATGGAGGACCGCAAGCGAGAGGGGTACTTCTAGCCGTGCCGACCACGACACCCCCGGCTCCGTCCACGGACGGACCGCCGCTCCCCACGGACACCACGCTGCTGCGGTTCGCCCTCGCCGGAAGCGTGGACGACGGCAAGTCCACGCTCGCCGGGCGCCTGTTGTACGACTCCTCGTGCGTCCTCACCGATCAGCTGGCGGCGATCGGGCAGCCGTACGGTGACACGGGACTTGACCTCGCTCTGCTGACCGACGGGCTGCGGGCCGAGCGCGAGCAGGGCATCACCGTGGACGTGGCGCACCGCTACTTCGCCACACCCCGGCGCCGGTTCGTCATGGCCGACACCCCGGGCCACGTGGAGTACACCCGGAACACGGTCACCGGCGCGTCCACCGCGGACCTCATGGTGGTCCTGGTCGATGTCCGCCACGGCGTCGTGGAGCAGTCCCGGCGACACGCCGCCGTGGCCGCGCTGATGCGGATCCCGCACGTCGTCCTCGCCGTCAACAAGATGGACCTGGTGGGCTACGAGGAGCGGGAGTTCGCCACCGTCGCAAGGGATTTCACCGAGCTGGCGCGTGGACTGGGCCTCCCGGAGCCGACCGCGATCCCCCTGTCGGCGCTCCGCGGCGACCAGGTCGTCACCCCGTCGGACCGGCTCGCCTGGTACGAAGGACCGACCTTGTTGCACCATCTGGAAAGCGTGCCGCCGACCGGCGAACCGGCGGGGTCAGCCGCCCGGTTCCCGGTTCAGTACGTCATCCGGCCGCGTACCGCCGCACACCCCGACTACCGGGGCTACGCGGGCCGGATCGCCGCGGGAACGTTCCGCGTCGGAGACCGGGTGACGGTGCTGCCCTCCGGATCGGCCACCACCATCGAGGGCATCGACGCCCTGGGCGTACCGGTGCGGCAGGCCTCGTCCCCGCAGTCGGTCACCCTGCTGCTCGCCGACAGCATCGACGTGGCGCGCGGCGACCTCATCGCGGCGGAGGGCCATGCCCCGCCGCTGACCCGTACGGTCGAGGCCACGGTATGTCATCTGCATCGGCGTCCGCTGCGCCGGGGCGACCGGATGCTGCTCAAGCACACCACCAGAACGGTGCGCGCCCTGGTCGTGGACATCCCCTCACGGTTCCGACCCGGGCTGCTCGATGAGGAACCGGCTCCGGACCGGCTCGCCCTGAACGACATCGGCCGCGTGGTGCTGAGCACGGCCGAACCACTCGCTCTGGACGACTACCGCGACTCGCGGCGCACTGGCTCGTTTCTGCTCATCGATTCCGGGGACGGAAGTACGCTCGCCGCTGGCCTGGCGGGCCCCGGGCCGGTGTACGGCACGGGTGCCCCCAGCGCACTCACAGCGCCAGACGACGAGGAAGAGGAAGGCCAGTGAGCAAGTCGAACCCGGAGAACGGAACGGCACTGCCCCCGGGGGCCGTGAAGCGACTCACGCAGGACGTCCGGGGTGCCGTCCTCCTGCCGGACGATCCCGGCTACGCCGAGCACGTCGACGGCTTCGACCGTGCCGTCGAGCACCGGCCCGCGCTGGTCGTGGCCGTCACGGACGCGGACGACGTGGTGGCCTCGGTCCGCTTCGCGCGCGACCACGGACTCGGCGTCGCCGTCCAGGCCACCGGGCACGGCGCCTGCCTGCCCGCCGACGACCGCACGATCTTCCTCGACTCCCGCGCGATGAACGGCGTACGCGTGGACCCGGAGCGGCGCACCGCCCGGCTCGAGGCCGGCGTGCTGTGGCAGGACGTCATCCCGCTCACCGCCGAGCACGGACTCGCCCCGCTGAACGGTTCGGCCCCCTTCGTCGGCGCCGTCTCCTACACCCTGGGCGGCGGCATCGGCGTCCTCTCCCGCCGTTACGGCTATGCCGCCGACCACGTCCGGAGCATCGAGGTGGTCACCGCCGACGGCGAACTGCGCGTGGCCGACCAGGAGCAGAACCCCGACCTGTTCTGGGCGCTGCGCGGCGGCAAGGGCAACTTCGGCGTGGTGACGGCGATCGAGATCGAGCTGGTGGAGGTCTCCCGTCTGTACGCCGGAGGCCTCTGGTTCCCGGCGGAGTCGGTGCGGGACGTGCTCCATCTCTACCGCACGTGGGTCGCCGGGGTGCCGGAGGAGATGAGCTCCTCCTTCTTCATGGTCGACTGGCCGGACGTGGACGGTGTCCCCGAGGAGCTGCGCGGCCGCTTCGCCCTGCACGTGCGCCTGTGCTACCTCGGCGCCCCTGAGGAGGGTGAGCGTCTGATCAGGCCGCTGCGGGAGGTCGCGCCGACCCTGCTCGACACGGTCGCCGACATCCCGTACACGCGGGTGGGCACCATCCACAACGACCCGCCCACGCCCGGCTCGTACCACATCAACAACTTCCAGCTCTCCGCGTTGGACGAGGGCACGGTCGAGGCGGTCCTCGCGCTCGTCGGCCCCGGCACGAACAGCGCGGTGATCCTGGAGGTCCGCCACCTCGGCGGTGCCCTGTCCCGGCCGCCGCTGGTGCCCAACGCGGTCGCCCACGGCAGCGCGCAGTTCCAGGTGTACTCGGCGGGTGTACTCGGCATCGGCCAGGACGAGCTGGTGTACGAGGCGCACGACCGGGTCGTGGCGACCCTGGCGCCGTGGTCGACCGGGACCCGGATGCTCAACTTCATGGCGGGCGTCGCCCACACCGATCCCGCGGACGTGCGCGAGGCGTACACGGCGGAGGCGTACGACCGTCTCGTCAGCCTCAAGACGGTGTGGGACCCGGGCAACACGTTCCGGTTCAACCACAACATCCCGCCGAGGGCCTAGGTCTGTCCTGGCGCCTCGCACCTTCCGGCGGTGCTCGTCCGTCCGCCGTCCCGCTCTGCTCTGCTCTGCTCAGCCGATCCCATCCGACGACGATCGCGGAGACCACATGACCGAGCACATCGAGACCGTGGACCAGAACGCCAACCGGCAGATGATGGAGGTGCTCCAGGGGGCGTGGCGGTCGAGGGCCGTCCATGTCGCCACCGAACTCGGCGTCCCCGACCTGCTGGCCGAGGGTGAGATGACCGTGGCCGAACTGGCCCGGCGTACCGGGGCGCACGCCCCCACGCTGGGCCGGCTGATGCGTGCCCTGAGCGCCTTCGGCGTGTTCCGGCGGCTGCCGGACGGGCTCACGTATGCCCAGACCCCCCTGTCGGCGGTGCTGGTGAGCGAGCCGCGCAACCCCGAGTCGGCCGACGCCCGCTTCATGGCGGCGAACTGGCACTGGGCGGCCTGGGGCGACCTGCTGCACACGGTACGCACCGGCGAGTCGTCCTTCGAGAAGGCGAACGGCGTCTCGTTCTGGGAGCTGACGAGGGACGACCCGGACGCCAAGCAGCGGTTCAACGCGGCCATGAGCACGGTCTCGGAGGCCGAGAGCGCCGGGATAGCCCGAGCGTACGACTTCTCGGCGGCGGGGCACGTCGTCGATGTCGCCGGCGGGCTCGGCAGCCTCCTGGCCGCGGTCCTCACCGAGCACCCCACGGTCCGCGGCACGATCCTGGAACGCCCGGAGATCGTGCCGCTGGCCGAGGAGCTCCTCGCCAAGGCGGGTGTCGACGGACGTTGTGAGTTCGTCGCCGGGGACTTCTTCGAGGAGATACCGGCCGGGGCGGACCTGTACACGATCAAGCGCGCGCTGCACGACTGGGACGACGACACCATCGTGCGCATACTGGGCCGGATCCGGGAGGTCATGCGCCCCGACGTGCCGCTGTTGATCATCGAGAGCGTGGTGGACGAGGAGTCCGACCAGGAGGCGCTGCTCCGGGGCCTGCTGCTGACCGTGCTGGTGGGCGGCCAGGACCGGCCGGAGTCGGACTACCGGACCCTGGCCGAGCGGGCGGGCCTGAGGGTGCGCCGCAGCATCCCGGTCGGGGGCGATCTGCGCATCCTGGAGACCGTCCGGAGCTGAGCGCCCACGGGCGCGCGGAAGCCCGCCGCCCCGCCGGCCCAAGGGCCGGGGGCGGCGGGCTCCTCCCGCTTGTCCCCCGTCATCCTCGCGTGCCGCGCCGGGGGTGGGGGCGACGGCGGCGTGCGGTGTCGGCCAGCAACCCCCGGACGGCGTGGTTGTCGGCCGGGTTGAGGTCGCTGCCGGGCGGCACGATCTCGTCGATCCGGTCCAGGACCTCGTCGTCCAGCACCTTCCCGGCACCGGCCAGCAGGTCGGCGAGCTGGTCCGCGGTCCGCGGTCCGATGATGACGGCGGTGACGGCCGGATGGGCCTGGACGAAGCCCACGGCCAGGTGGGTCAGCGGCATTCCGGCCTCTGCGGCGAGCTCGCGCAGCCGGGTCACCGCACGGGCCTTGGCGGCGTTCGCGGGTACGGCGGGATCGAACCGCTGCGGTTCGAGCACCGTACGGCCCTTTCCGGGTGTGGCGTCGGCGTCGGAGAGCCAGCCGGCGCTCAGCGGCCCCCAGGCCAGGACACCCATGCCGTGTCGCTGCGCGGTGGGCAGGACGTGCGCCTCCACGTTCCGGCTGAGGATGGAGTAGGCGGGCTGCTCGGAGCAGAGATGGACGTGGCCCCGGCGCTCGGCTGTCCAGCGCGCCTCGACCAGCTGATCGGCCGGGAAGTTCGACGTGCCGATCGCCCGTACCTTGCCCGTCCGCACCAGGTCCGACAAGGCGGAGAGCGTCTCGTCGATGTCGGTGCAGGGGTCGACTCCGTGCACCTGGTAGAGGTCGATGTGGTCGGTGCCGAGCCTCCGAAGGCTGTTCTCCACCGCCCGCATGATCCATCGCCGGGAGTTTCCGCGGTGGTTGGGGTCCGGTCCCATGGGTCCGTGGAACTTGGTGGCCAGGACCACGTCGTCGCGACGGCCCCGCAGCGCCTCGCCGACGATCTCCTCGGTGCCGCCCTCGCCGTAGATGTCGGCGGTGTCGACCAGGTTGATCCCGGCGTCCAGGGCCATTCCGATGACCTTCCGCGCCTCCTGCCGGTCCGGGTTGCCCCACGACCCGAACATCATGGAGCCCAGGGCCAGTTCACTGACCGATATCCCCGTCCCGCCGAGGATGCGCCGTTCCATGCTGGTCCGCCCTCCGCTCGTCCGACTGTCGTTCACGCCCGGCGGCGTCAGGGCCGCCCCTCCCGGGGCATGCCGGCGAGGGTGCGGCGGACCTCGGCCTCCGGGACGTCCCGCACCAGCTCCACTCCGTCCCTCCCGTCGAGTACGAAGCTCAGACCCCGCGTCGCCTTCTTGTCGATCCGCAGGAGCGGGACCAGGTCGGCGGCGTCCACATCCGCGGGCAGCGCGCAGGGCAACCCGTAAGCACGCACGACCTCTTCGTGCTCGGCGACCCGGTCGGCGCCGATCCGCCCGAGGGCGCCGGCGAGCCGGCCCGCGAACACGGTGCCGATCGCCACGCACTCGCCGTGCCGCAGCCCGTAGTCCGTGGCCCGCTCCAGCGCATGGCCCAGCGTGTGGCCGTAGTTCAGGATGTGCCGCAGGCCCGCGTCGTGTTCGTCGGCGGCCACCACCGAAGCCTTGAGCCGTACGCCGGCGGCGATCTGCTCGGCGACCGGCAGCCCGCGCAGGTCTCCGGCCCCGATGAAGTGGGAGCGGGCGATCTCACCGTAGCCGTTGCGCCACTCGCGCTCGGGCAGGGTCCGCAGGGAGTCGGTGTCGCAGAGTACCGCCGCGGGCTGCCAGTAGGCGCCGATGAGGTTCTTGCCGTGCGGCAGGTTCACCGCGGTCTTGCCCCCGACGCTCGCGTCGACCTGGGCGAGCAGAGTGGTGGGCACATGGATCACGGGTACGCCGCGATGGTAGAGCGCTGCCGCGAGCCCGACGATGTCGGTGGTGGTGCCGCCGCCGCAGGAGACGACCACGTCATCACGGGTGAGCCCGAAGTCGGCGAACGCGCCGCACAGCCGTTCCACGGTGGCGAACGTCTTGTTCTCCTCGCCGTCCGCCAGCCGCACCCGGAGCGCCGGCACTCCGGGGTCCGGTGTCTCGTCCGGCGGCCGGGCGGAGACCACGGCGGCCCGCCGCGCGCCGAGGTCCCGGACCAGTCCGGCGAGCAGGCCTCTGACACCGGGGCCGATGTGGACGGTGTAGGAGCGAGCTCCCAGCGCGACGGAGATGCGCCGCACCGCCGATGACTGCCGTGTACGCGTCATGCGTTCTTTATAACGCTGCCCGCCGATCCCGCGCGAGGGGGCCTTGCTCGGCCGTGACCGGTATCAGCCCCCGCACCGGCGTCAGATGATGCCGGTGCGGTCGGCCGCCCAGTGGACCTGGGTCCGTACCGCGTAGCGGGGCCAGGCCCGCACACCGCAGAGATGACGCACCACGGCCCGGCAGGTCGTCGCCTCGCCCGCTACGTAGGCGATTCCCGGCCCGGGTGGCAACTCCAGCCGCCGTACGGCCTCCAGCAGCACCCGCGACCCCACGGCGGAGGCGCGGCCCCGGTGCACCCAGGGAAGACCGCGCGGACCGTAGGGGGGCGGGAACTCGCCCTCGGGTCCGGTCGTCTCCAGTACCCCGCAGGCCGCCGCCCCGGCGGGCAGCGCGGCCAGCATGGTCAGCAGCGGCACGGCTCCGGTCTCCTCGCCGATGAAGACGTGGTGGCGGGCCCTGGACTCCAGTGTGATCCGGTTGCGCGGCACCCCTACTCGCGTCCGGTCCCCTGCCACCGCGGAAGCCGCCCACCGGCTGCCCGGCCCGCCAGGCCGGTGCAGTGCGATCCGCAGCGTCAGCGTGGCGCGCGACGGGTTGTGCGCCCACACGGAGTACGTCCGAAGCCGCGGCACGCCGTCCGCGTCCGGTACCTCGAGCGGCAGGTGCGCGCCCGGTTTGCTGCGCAGGACCGCCAGCGCCGGCCCCGTGAGGGTCAGCTCCCGCATACCCGGGACGACGTCGCGCACCTCGGAGACCTTCACGTCCAGCATCCGAGTGTCATGGAACCGCCGCCCCAGCCCGGCGCCGCGCCGGGGCCCGTCAGAGAAACTCACCCCGTCTTGCCTCTCCCTGGCTCCGCCGACCGGTCAGATCCGCCTCTGCCGCTCACCATACCCGTGCCGTACGGGGCCCGTTGCTCGTCCGGTCGCCCATGGCTATGGTTCGCGGGGCTCGGCGCACACGTGATCTGACCTGAAGATGTCGGAGGGTTCGGCGTGACGACGGAACACCAGCGCATCACCGGCAGTACCCGATTGTTCGCCGTGATCGGAGACCCGGTCGAGCAGGTACAGGCCCCCACGATGATGAACCCGCTGTTCGCCCGGCTCGGCATCGATGCGGTCCTTGTGCCGGTGCACGCGACACCGGCGGGCCTCACCTCCGTGGTCCGGGGACTGCGGAGCAGCGGGAACGTCGACGGACTGCTCGTCACCGTGCCGCACAAGAGGGCCGTCCTGGACCTGGCCGACGAGGTGAGTGCCGCGGCGGCGCTCAGCAACGGCGCGAACGCGATGCGCCGGACCCCGGACGGCCGATGGCGGGCCGACAACTTCGACGGCGAGGGCTTCGTCCGCGGATTGCGCTCCGCGGGACACGATCCGGAGGGCCGGCACGTCTGGCTCGTGGGCGCGGGAGGGGCGGGCAGTGCCATCGCCGTCTCCTTGTTGTCGGCCGGTGCCGAAGTCACCGTCACCGACCGGGACGAGCGCCGCGTGCACACCCTTGCCGAACGGCTGTCACCGCACTTTCCCGGGCGCTTCCACAGCGCCGCGGGCCCCGTGGCGGCGGATCTCGCGGTGAACGCGACCCCGCTGGGCATGCGCCCCGAGGATCCCCTGCCCTTCGAGCCGGCCCTCCTGCCCCGCGGCACGGTGGTGGTCGACATCGTGATGAAGCCCCGCCGCACCGCGCTCTTGCGGACTGCCGAGAAGCGCGGCCTCCCGGTCCACTACGGTGCCCCGATGCTGGCCCACCAGCTGGACCTGTACGTGGACTTCTTCGACCTCGGCAGACCGCTCGCCTGACCAAGTCCGCGGACTCGCGGGCCGGCGCCGCCCGGGATCGGGCCGTTGTCAGTGGTGTCTGGGAGGCTCGTTTCCATGGAGCGACCCGACATGACCCTGCAACTCACGATCGACTGCCTCGATCCCCAACGCCTGGTGCCCTTCTGGCTGGAGGCCCTGCGGTACGTACCCGATCCGCCGCCCGCGGGGCACGCCACCTGGCGGGCGTACTGGGAGGCGATCGGTGTGCCCGAGGAGGAGCTGGGCGAGGACGCCGGGGAGCTGCCGGAGTCCATCGTGGACCCGAAGGGTGCCGGCCCCCGGGTCTGGTTCCAGCGGGTCCCCGAGCCCAAGACCGTCAAGAACCGCGTCCATCTCGACCTCAAGGTCGGCGGCGGCCGCGACGTCCCGCTCGCCCTGCGCCGGGAGAGGGTGGACGGCGAGGTGTCCCGGCTCACGGCGATCGGCGCGACGATCCTGTACACGATGGACGAGCCGAACGGCATGGACTACTACGCGGTGGTCCTCCAGGACCCCGAGGGCAATGAGTTCTGTCTGGTGTGACCGCCGGCAGGGGGCGTGGCGGACCACACGTCCCTCGGAGGCGGGGTCTGTCGGACCCAGCACCTAGGCTGGACGTCATGTCCGACAACCACTCGCACAGAGAGACCCCCGGCCCCACAGCCCTGAACGACGCGATCCGCACCCTGTGGGTGCGCGCCGGCGCGGAGCGCCGCCCGCTGACGGCGGACGAGCAGCGGATCTACCAGGTCCTCGTGGCCGCCTGGACCGACGCGGTGCAGACGGAGCAGGAGCTCGTCGCCTGAGCCACGGCCGCCACGCGCCGGTGTGGCGAGCGGGCGCCGCCGCTGCCCGCGGGTGCGATCCAGGTGATCTGGATCGCACCGACACGCCTAGGGCCTGCCTTTTGGATCATGCCGGGCTCGCGGCCCCCGGCACCTGCACGACCGGTCCGCTACTCCGCTACTTCGCGAGCGCGCGGCTGATGACCATGCGCTGGATCTCGCTCGTGCCCTCGAAGATCGTGTAGATGGCCGCGTCCCGGTGCATGCGCTCCACCGGGTACTCGCGGGTGTAGCCGTTCCCGCCGAGGATCTGGATCGCCTGGCCGGTGACCTGCTTGGCGACCTCGCTTGCGTACAGCTTGGACATGGATCCCTCGGCCGCCGTGAAGGGCTTGCCCGCCGTGGCCATCCAGGAGGCGCGCCAGACGAGGAGCCGGGCCGCGTCGATCTGGGTGGCCATGTCGGCGAGCTGGAAGGCGACGCCCTGGTTCTCGATGATCGGGCGGCCGAACTGGACGCGGGTCTTCGCGTAGTCCAGGGCGACCTCGTACGCGGCGCGGGCGGTGCCGACGGCCATGGCGCCGACCGCGGGGCGGGAGGCCTCGAAGGTGGCCATGGCCGCGTTCTTCACCCTCTCTCCGCTCCGGGCGCGCTCACGGGCCCTGGCGAGGCGCTCGTCCAGCTTGTCCTTGCCGCCGAGGAGGCAGTGGCCGGGGATCCGGACGTCCTCCAGGACCACCTCGGCGGTGTGGGAGGCGCGGATGCCGTGCTTCTGGAACTTCTGGCCCTGGGACAGACCGGGGGTGTTCGGCGGGACGATGAAGGAGGCGTGTCCCTTGGAGCCGAGCTCCGCGTCGACGACGGCGACGACGACGTGGACGTTGGCGATGCCGCCGTTGGTCGCCCAGGTCTTGGTGCCGTTGAGGACCCACTCGTCCTTGGCCTCGTCGTACACGGCCCGGGTCCGCATGGAGGCGACGTCCGAGCCGGCGTCGGGCTCGGAGGAGCAGAACGCGGCGACCTTGACGTCGTCGGCGTCGCCGTACATCTGCGGGATCCAGGTGCCGATCTGCTCCTCGGTTCCGTTGGCGAGGACGCCGACGGCGGCGAGGCCCGTGCCGACGATGGAGAGGGCTATGCCGGCGTCGCCCCAGAAGAGCTCCTCCATCGCCATCGGGATGCCGAGACCGGTGGGGTCGAAGAACTGCTGGGCGTAGAAGTCCAGGGAGTAGATGCCGAGCTTGGCCGCTTCCTGGATGATCGGCCAGGGGGTCTCCTCACGCTCGTCCCACTCGGCGGCCGCGGGGCGCATCACATCGGCGGCGAAGCCGTGGAGCCAGTCGCGGACCTGCTTCTGGTCATCGTTGAGTTCGAGCGTGAACTCGCCCATTTGCCCTCCCAGCGGTACGTTACTTGCGGTAACACCAGTCTGTTACCGGCGGGTATGGGCTGTCAACCAGCAGCGGAGCGGTTCGGCCCGGCCAGCGACGGGCAGCGGCCGGGTGTTACGTTGCGACAGCCTCACGGAATCGCACGGGCGGGGAGCCACGCTATGGATATCGCACACCGGACCACCGACCAGCAGACGCCCGCCGAGCAGCGGCGGCGCGAACTGCTGGAGGCGGCGGACCGGGTGGTGCTCCGGGAGGGCCCCAAGGCGTCCATGAACGCGATCGCGGCCGAGGCCGGCATCACCAAGCCGATCCTCTACCGCCACTTCGGCGACAAGGGCGGCCTGTACCGCGCCCTCGCCATCCGGCACACGGACGCCCTCCTCTCCGCCCTGCGGGCCGCGCTCGACGCGCCCGCCGACCGGCGCCGCCGGGTCGAGGCCACCCTCGACACCTATCTCGCCTCGATCGAGGCGATGCCCCAGGTCTACCGCTTCCTCATGCACCCCGCGGAGGAACCGCACCAGACCGAGCAGGGCTTCGACGTCGGCCGCCACTCCGCGCCGCTGCTCCGCCGCATGGGCGAGGAGCTCGGCCAGGTCATCGCCGAGCGCGTCGACCTCGGCCCCGCCGCAGAGGCCCAGGCCCGGATCTGGGGCCACGGCATCGTCGGCATGATGCACGCGGCCGGCGACTGGTGGCTCGGCGAACGCCCGTGCCCCCGCGAGGACCTGGTCAAGAGCCTGGCCGACCTCCTGTGGGGCCGGCTCGCGGAGGCCGACGACCGCCCTGGCGGACCCGGCTTCTAGCGGGTGCCCTGCCGATCGGGCCGGATCAGCGAGCCGCGAGCCCGGCCTGATCGACAAGGCCCCCAGGAGCGCCCCTACGCCTCCGGCAGTCCGGCCCCGCTCCCCCACGGCTCCTTGCGGATCGCCCGGAGCAGACGTGACTTGCGCCACCCCGTGACACGGTCGGCGTAGACCCCGCCCTCCAGATGGTCGGTCTCGTGCTGGAGGCAGCGGGCGAAGAAGCCCGTGCCCTCGACCCGTACCGGCGTGCCGTCCAGCCGTACGCCCTCGACCACCGCACGGTCGTACCGGGGCGTCGGCGCTTCGAGACCCGGCAGCGAGAGGCAGCCCTCCGGACCCCGGATCACCTCGCCGTCCGCCTCCACCAGGCGCGAGTTCACCACATGGCCCAGGTGACGGGTCTCCTCGTCGTCGGGGCAGTCGTAGACGAAGATACGCAGGCCCACGCCCACCTGGTTGGCCGCCAGGCCCACGCCGTTCGCCGCGTACATCGTGGCGAACATGTCCTCGACGAGCCGGGCCAGTTCGGGACCGAAGTCGGTGACGGGCTCGCAGGGGCTGTGCAGTACGGGGTCGCCGAGCAGAGTCATCGCTCGGACGAGGCCGGAACTGCCGGGGATGGGGCGGTTTCGCATGGCCGTAAGGGTACGGTCCGCCGTGACCTGGCTGTTTCTCGCGGCCGCTACACGGTGCCGCTGTTCGGGCTGCTGGCCGGATCTCGATAGGCTGAGCCCGGACCGACGCAAGGAGGAACAAGAACGATGTCAGGACACCCCGGTAATCCAGAGCCGCTGTCGCCGCGCGCCAAGCTGGCCGTGACGGCGGGCAGGGCCGCGGCCGCGGTGTCGCGTGCGGCGGGGCGCGGCAGTGGATCGGTGATCGGCGGCAAGGTGGCGCTGAAGCTCGACCCCGACCTGCTCGGCCGGCTCGCGCAGCATCTGGACGTCGTCCTGGTGTCGGCGACCAACGGCAAGACGACGACGACCCGGCTGATCGCGGAGGCACTGCGCGCCGCCGGCCCCGTCGTCTCGAACGCCCTCGGCGCCAACATGCCCGCGGGCATCACCTCGGCCCTCGCCGGCGGCTCGGACTCCAAGTACGGCGTGATCGAGGTCGACGAGAAGTACCTCGCCGGGGTCGCCCGTGACACCACGCCCAAGGTGATCGCGCTGCTCAACCTCTCCCGCGACCAGCTCGACCGCGCCGCCGAGACCCGGATGCTCGCCGAGAAGTGGCGCGAGGGTCTCAACGGCACCAAGGCCGTCGTCGTCGCCAACGCCGACGACCCGCTCATCGTGTGGGCCGCCTCCTCCTCGCCGAACGTGGTGTGGGTGGCCGCCGGCCAGGAGTGGAAGGACGACGCCTGGTCGTGCCCCGCCTGCGGCGGCGTGATGCAGCGTCCGGGCGACGACTGGTTCTGCGGCGAGTGCGGCTTCCGCCGTCCCGCGCCGAGCTGGGCGCTCAGCGGCGACCACGTCCTCGACCCGCACGGTTCGGCCTGGCCGATCCGCCTCCAGCTGCCCGGCCGCGCCAACAAGGCGAACGCCGCCACCTCGGCCGCCGTCGCCGCCGTCTTCGGGGTGCCGCCGCAGGTGGCCCTGGAGCGCATGTACCAGGTGCAGGCCGTCGCCGGCCGCTATGACGTCATCTCCTTCCAGGGCCGCGACCTGCGTCTGCTGCTCGCGAAGAACCCGGCCGGCTGGCTCGAGACCTTCTCCCTCATCGACGGGCCGCCCGCCCCGGTGATCCTCTCCGTCAACGCGCGTGGCGCCGACGGCACGGACACCTCCTGGCTGTGGGACGTGGACTACGGCCGGCTCGCCGGCCACCCGATCATGGTGATCGGCGACCGGAAGCTGGACCTCGCGGTACGCCTGGAGGTCGCGGGCGTGGACTTCCGCGTCTGCGAGACGCTCGACGAGGCCGTCGCGATGGCCCCGCCCGGGCAGATCGAGCTGATCGCCAACTACACCGCCTTCCAGGACGTCCGCCGCCGCGTCGGCAACTGACCCGTAGAGGACATGCAGCATGACTGACAGCAGCCTGCGCCTGGTCTGGGTCTACCCGGACCTGCTCAGCACCTACGGCGACCAGGGCAACGTCCTCGTCGTCCAGCGCCGCGCCGAGCAGCGCGGCCTCAGCGTCGAGCGCGTCGACGTCCGCAGCGACCAGCCGGTGCCGACCTCGGGCGACATCTACCTGATCGGCGGCGGCGAGGACCGGCCCCAGCGGCTCGCGGCCGAGCGGCTGCGGCGCGACGGCGGCCTGAGCCGGGCCGCCTCCAACGGCGCGATCATCTTCTCCGTCTGCGCCGGCTACCAGATCCTGGGCCACGAGTTCATCAACGACCTCGGCGAGCGGGAGGCCGGTCTCGGTCTCATCGACGTCATCTCGACCCGTGGCGAGGGCGAGCGGTGCGTCGGCGACGTCCTCGCGGACATCGACCCGCGGCTCGGCCTGCCCCAGCTGACGGGCTTCGAGAACCACCAGGGCATCACGCATCTCGGCCCGACGGCCCGGCCGTTCGCCCGGACCGTGCTCGGCAAGGGCAACGGGACCGGCGACGGCACCGAGGGCGCGTACAACGACACCGTGTTCGGTACGTACATGCACGGTCCCGTCATGGCCCGCAACCCGCAGATCGCGGACCTGCTCCTGAAGCTGGCCCTCGACGTGAACGCGCTGCCGCCGACCGACGACCGCTGGTACGAGGCGCTGCGCGCCGAGCGCGTCGCCGCGGCCACCCAGCCCGCCTGAGTCAGCCCGCGCGCCGCCGTTGGTCCCTCGTACGAACGTACGTTGTCCACTGTGCGGACATCCGGTTCGGCCCCGCCACCCTGCGACGATAGGGTGGCGGGAATCCAGCCGGACGACGTGGTCCGGGAGTCGGCCCACGTTGCAAAGGTTTTTGGGCTATGCGCATTGGCGTGCTCACCTCCGGCGGAGACTGCCCCGGTCTGAACGCTGTCATCCGTTCCGTCGTGCACCGCGCCGTCGTCGACCACGGCGACGAGGTCATCGGCTTCCTCGACGGGTGGAAGGGCCTGCTGGAGTGCGACTACCGCAAGCTCGATCTCGAAGCGGTGGGCGGCATCCTGGCCCGGGGCGGCACCATCCTCGGCTCCTCGCGGGTCCAGCCCGCCCATCTGGTCGACGGCGTCGAGCGCGCCCGCGGCCACGTGGCCGACCTGGGACTCGACGCGATCATCCCGATCGGCGGCGAGGGGACCCTGAAGGCGGCGAACCTGCTCTCCGAGGCGGGTCTCCCGATCGTCGGCGTCCCGAAGACCATCGACAACGACATCGCCTCCACCGACGTCACCTTCGGCTTCGACACGGCCGTGACCGTCGCCACCGAGGCCCTCGACCGGCTCAAGACCACGGCCGAGTCCCACCAGCGGGTCCTCGTCGTCGAGGTCATGGGCCGCCACACCGGCTGGATAGCGCTGCACTCCGGCATGGCCGCCGGCGCGCACGCCGTCGTCGTCCCCGAGCGTCCCTTCGACATCGACGAGCTGACCTCCCGGGTCGGCGCCCGTTTCGAGGACGGCAAGCGCTTCGCGATCGTCGTCGTGGCCGAGGGCGCGAAGCCGCGCGAGGGGTCGATGGACTTCAAGACCGCCGGCACCGACATCTACGGCCACGAGCGCTTCACCGGCGTCGCCAACCAGCTCTCGGTGGAGCTGGAGCGGCGGCTCGGCAAGGAGGCCCGCCCGGTGATCCTCGGTCACGTCCAGCGCGGCGGCACGCCGACCGCGTACGACCGGGTGCTCGCCACCCGCTTCGGCTGGCACGCGGTCGAGGCGGCACACCGCGGCCAGTTCGGCATGCTGACCGCGCTGCGCGGCACGGACATCACGATGGTTCCGCTGGCCCAGGCCGTGGAGTCCCTCAAGACGGTCCCGGCCGACCGCTACGCCGAAGCCGAGTGCGTTCTCTGAGCGCCGTCCGTACGTGACATCCGCCCCCGGTCGCAGTCGCGGCCGGGGGCGGTTCTAGTCTGGTGCGGACAACAAGCGCGAATCGGGCTCCAGGAGTGCACACGATGGATCACAGCGGGCACGGCATGACCATGGATCTGCCGCCGTTCACGCTGGGGCGGGGCCTGGAGTTCTCTCCCGACCTCTTCTTCCTGATCGGCTGCCTCGCGGCGCTCGGTCTGTACGGCTGGGGCGTGGCGCGGCTGCGGCGGCGCGGGGACGCGTGGCCGGTGAGCCGGACGGTGTTCTTCACGGTCGGCGTGCTGACCGTCGCGCTCGTGACGTGCACCAGGCTCAACGACTACGGCATGGTCATGTTCAGCGTGCACATGGTGCAGCACATGGTGATCTCCATGCTGTCGCCGATCCTGCTGCTGCTCGGCGCGCCGGTGACGCTCGCGCTGCGAGCCCTTCCGGTGGCGGGCCGTGGGTCCGCGGGGCCGCGCGAGCTGCTCCTGAAGCTGCTGCACAGCCGGTACATGAAGGTCGTCACGCACCCCGGTTTCACGATCCCGATGTTCATCGCGAGCCTGTACGCGCTGTACTTCACGCCGCTCTTCGACGTGCTGATGGGCTCGACGCCCGGCCACATCGGGATGATGGTCCACTTCCTGATGGTGGGCGTGGTCTTCTTCTGGCCGATCATGGGCGTCGACCCGGGCCCGCACCGGCCCGGCTATGTGATGCGGATGCTGGAGCTGTTCGCGGGCATGCCGTTCCACGCCTTCTTCGGCATCGCGCTGATGATGGCGTCGGAGCCCATGGTCACGGCGTTCGAGAATCCGCCGGCCTCACTGGGGATCGACGTGCTCACCGACCAGAACGCGGCGGGCGGCATCGCCTGGGCGTTCAGCGAGATCCCGTCCGTGCTCGTGCTGATCGCGCTGGTCTACCAGTGGTACCACTCCGAGCAGCGGCAGGCGGTCCGCCAGGACCGGAAGGCCGACCGCGACGGGGACAAGGAGCTGGAGGCGTACAACGCGTACCTGGCCTCGCTCCGCACCGGGAGCCGGTGACGCTCCACGGACCCTTTCCGGGCCCCGCGCCGATCATGGCGCGGGGCCCGGTTCCCTTTTCCGGCGCACGCCGGAGTGTCCGGGGAGTAGCGCGCGCCCCTCTCCGGGGGTCACGATGGGCAGGACGGCTTCCGTGGCCTCGGCGGGAGGAGGACGGGCGATGTCCGGTCCCACGAAGACGATGGCGGTGCTCACCTGCGCCGCGCTGGTGATGGCGACGGCTTATACGGTGGCGCTCGGCAGCAGCGGCTGGCTCTGGTTCGGCTGGGTGGTGCTGGGAGTGGCCACGATCGGCATGGCGGCGTCGGAAAGCGGGACCCCCTCGGGCCCCCGCCGCCGCCCGCCGACGGGCCCGCGGCGCCCGGCCTGATCGACAAGGCACCACCTAGGAGGCCGTCTAGCCCTTGGGGGCCAGGACCAGCCAGACCTGTCCCGGTGCGAAGGCCAGTGGCGCTCCGCCCGGGGTGGTGAAGGTGGTGCCGGACGCCGTCGAGGGCCGGGACCAGCGGGCCTCGTGGGCGCGGCCGTCGCGCAGCACGAGCGCGGTGCCGCTGCCGACGGTCTCGGTGTACGGGGAGACGGCGCCGGTCCGGTCGTGGAAGGCGGAGGCGCGGACGGTGACGCGCTGGACGACCACCGTCGACGGGCTCAGCGGTCCGGTGTCCGTGGCGCGGGCCGCACGGCCGTCCATGGCCACCCGCCAGCTCCGGTCGGCCTCGGACCAGGTGAAGGTGTAGCGGGCGGCGGGGAAGCGGACGGTCTCGGAATCGACCGGTGTGCCGCCGGCCGGGGCCGGGCCGAAGCGGAAGCCGACGTCCGGGGCGTTCGGCGCCCCGGGATCGGTGGCGAGGGCCCGCTCGGGCCGCAGGTAGAGGTTGTGCGGGGCGGGCCGGTCGGGTGCGCGGCGGAAGGAGCCGGGGGCAGTGGTCTCGGTGACGGGGTGGAGCGGGGCCGCGCCGAGCAGGGGGTTCAGGGCGGACTGCGCTCCCGAGTAGGCGAGGACCGGCCGGCCGAAGGCGCCGAGGAGCTCGATGTCGGACTCGCGGGCGCTGCGGACGGGTCCCGCGAGTTCGGGGAGGCGGGAGGAGTACACGGCGAGGAGCCGGGTGACGCCGCCCTCGACCTGTTCGACGTAGACGAGGTCGGCCGCGCCGAGTCCGGTGTGGGGCCGTGCCGCGGGCACGTTGTCGATCTTGACGGCCAGGACCGGGGCGGGCCGCGCGGGCAGCCCCGTGAAGGGCGAGCGTCCGGTGGTCGCGGCGGGGCTCGGTGTGGCCGGTTCGGGAGGGCCCGCGTCGGAGCAGGCGTAAAGACCGGCCGCCGTCAGCGCGCAGAGCAGCGCGGTGAGGACGCGGCCGGGACGCCTGGTTCCCCGTTCGCCCGTCATGTGACGCTCCCCCACCAGTGGACCACGGGCCCGCGCCCGGATACAACGGGCATGACGGACGACGAACGGGGGCCGCGGGTGTTCTACCACCTGATGAAGTACGTGCTGCTGGGACCGCTCCTGAAGCTGCTGTTCAGGCCGCGGATCGAGGGGCTCGAGCACGTTCCGGAGGAGGGCGCGGCGATCGTCGCGGGCAATCACCTCTCCTTCTCCGACCACTTCCTGATGCCGGCCGTGCTGGACCGGCGGATCACCTTCCTCGCGAAGCAGGAGTACTTCACGGGGCCGGGGATCAAGGGCCGGCTGACGGCGGCGTTCTTCCGGGCGGCCGGTCAGATCCCGGTCGACCGGTCGGGGAAGGAGGCCGGGAAGGCGGCGATCCGGGAGGGTCTCGGGGTGCTCGACCGGGGCGAGCTGCTCGGCGTCTATCCGGAGGGGACGCGTTCCCACGACGGGCGGCTCTACAAGGGGAAGGTGGGGGTGGCGGTGATGGCGCTGACGGCGGGGGTGCCCGTGGTGCCCTGCGCGATGGTGGGGACCTTCGAGATCCAGCCGCCCGGGAAGGTGGTGCCGAGGATCCGCCGGGTCACCATCCGGTTCGGGGAGCCGCTGGACTTCTCCCGGTTCGCGGGGTCGGCGGACGAGCGGGCGGTGGTCCGCGCGGTGACCGACGAGATCATGTACGAGATCCTGCGGCTGTCCGGTCAGGAGTACGTCGACGACTACGCGGCGGTGGTGAAGGCCGCGGACGCGGAGAGCGAGGAGCCCTCGCGAAAGTTCCCCCGGCGGGAACGCTGAGGGCGGATCCGCGCAGGGCGCAACCCTCTGGGCGGGGGCACCGGACGGCCGTAGCGTCACGTCCATGACCAAGGGAAACGCATTCGTGCTGGGTGGGACGGGGCAGGTGGGACGGGCGGCCGTGCGGGCCCTCGTCGCGGACGGCTGGGAGGTGACGGCCGCCTCGCGGGGTGGCGCCAGGGACGAGAGGTGGCCGGACGAGGTCCGGTCGGTGCGGCTCGACCGCACCGAGGAGGGGGCGCTCGCCGCGGGGCTCGGCGACGGCTGTGACGTGCTCGTGGACATCGTGGCCTACGACGGCGCGCACGGCAGGCAGTTGACCGCGCTCGCCGACCGGATCGGGTCGGCGGTGGTGGTGTCGAGCGGCGCGGTCTACGAGGACGACCAGGGGCGGAGTTTCGACACCCAGGACCGGCCGGACGGCTTCCCCGCCTACCCGGTGCCGATCCCGGAGGACTGGCGGACGGTCGCACCCGGCGACACCTCGTACAGCACGCGGAAGGTGGCCCTGGAGCAGGAGTTGCTCGCGGCGGGCGACGCGCTGCCGACGACGCTGCTGCGGGCGGGCGCCATCCACGGTCCGTACTGCCCGGGTCCGCGCGAGCTGTGGTTCGTGAAGCGGGTGCTCGACGGAAGGACGGTGCGGCCGCTCGCGCGCGGCGGCGCCTCGCGGTTCCACCCGGTCCACGTGGACAACCTGGCGGAGCTCGTACGGCTCGCGGCGGAGAATCCGAGGAGCCGGGTGCTCAACGGCGGCGACCCGGAGGCGCCGACGGTGGCGGAGATCGGGGCGGCGATCGACGCGGTCATGGGCGCGGTGAGCGAGACGGTGCTGATCGAGGGTCCGCCGGAGAGCACCGTGGGGCTGACCCCGTGGGACTCCCCGCACCCCGTCGTCTACGACATGACGGCGGCGGAGCGGGAGTTGGGGTACCGGCCGGTGGTGTCGTACGCGGAGTCGCTGCCGGAGACGGTCGCGTGGCTGGCGGGGCATCTGTCGGGACGGGAGTGGCGGGAGGCCTTCCCCAATCTCGCGAAGTACGGGGTGGACTTCTTCGACTACGCGGCGGAGGACGCCTGGCTGGCCGCCCGGCGGTGAGGCGGGACAAGGGGAGGGGCGGGCCGCCTCTCCCCTTGTCCCGCGGTTCGGTCCGTTACGGCTGCGGCGTGGCGTGCGGGGCGCAGGTCTGGTCCCTGGCGTCCAGCTTCCCGGTCAGCAGGTAGGCCTCGACCTTGGTGTTGAGGCAGGGGTTGACCAGGTTGGTGATGCCGTGCGAGCCGGCGTCCTTCTCGGTGATCAGGCGCGAGCCCTTGAACCGCTTGTGCAGTTCCACGGCGCCGGCGTACGGGGTGGCGGCGTCGCGCTCGGCCTGGGTGATGAGCACCGGCGGCAGGCCCTTGCCGGTCCTGACCTCGGTCGGGCGCTGGCGCGGGGCGGACCAGGTGGCGCAGGGCAGGTTCATCCAGGCGTTGGCCCAGGTCATGAACGGGTACTGCTCGTGGAGGCGGCTGTTGTCCCGGTCCCACTTCTTCCAGCTGGTCGGCCAGGGCGCGTCGGCGCACTCGACCGCGGTGTAGACGGCGTTGCCGTTCTCCGAGGCGGCGTTGCCGGCCGTGTCGGTCGGGTCGGACGCGGCCGAGTCGATGAGCGGCTGCGGGTCGCCGGCGGCGTAGGCGCTCCAGGCCTCGGCCACGGGGGCCCACATGGAGTCGTAGTACGGGGCGTTCTGGAAGAAGCCGATGAGCTCGGCCGGGCCGACCTTGCCGCCGAGGGGCGCCTTCTTGGCGGCGGCGCGCAGGGTCTCCCACTGCTGCCGGACCTCCGCGTAGGTGTCGCCGAGGTGGTAGGTGGCGTCGTGCTGGGCGACCCAGGTCATCCAGTCCTCGAGCCGGCCCTCGAAGGCGATGTCCTGGTCGAGGTTGACCTCGTACCAGATCTTGCGCGTCGACGGGTTGACGACGCTGTCGAGGACCATGCGGCGGACGTGGCTCGGGAAGAGCGTGCCGTAGACCGCCCCGAGGTAGGTGCCGTAGGAGACGCCGACGAAGTTGAGCTTCTTCTCGCCGAGGGCGGCGCGGATGACGTCGAGGTCGCGGGCGGTGTTGAGCGTGTTGATGTACGGCAGGATGTCGCCGCTCTTCTCCACACAGCCCTGGGCGTACTCAGCGGCGAGCTTGCGCTGGGCGCGCTTGTCGGCCTCGCTGTCGGGGACCGGGTCGAGCTTGGGGCCCTTGACGAACTCGGCCGGGTCGACGCAGGAGATGGGGGCCGACTTGCCGACACCGCGCGGGTCGAATCCCACGAAGTCGTAGGCCTTGGCGGCGTTCGCCCAGATCGCGTTCTTGGTGGTGACCCGGCGCGGGAAGCGCAGGCCGGAGCCGCCGGGTCCGCCGGGGTTGTAGAGGAGCGCGCCCTGGCGCTCGGCGGGCGTGCCGGTGGCGTTGATCCGGTCGACCGCGATCTTGATCTTCTTGCCGTGGGGCTTCGCGTAGTCGACCGGGACGGAGACCCAGCCGCACTGGATCGGCTTCTCCAGGCCCCAGTCGGCCGGGCAGTCCTGCCAGTCGATGCCCGCCCGGGCGGCCCGCGCGGCGGCGACGGTGACGCCGATCGCCTCGGCGTCGCGCAGGTGACGGTCGCTGTCGGCGTTCGCCGCCGGGGCGGCGAGCGCGCCCACGACGAGCGTGCCCGCTATCAGAGTGCCGGCCGAGCCGAGCACTGCCTTACGTCCCACGGGTCCTCCCCCTGTGTGGCGCCGCCCCCCGTGGCGGCGCCCTGTTCGGCTGTCCGGGAGATCCTTTCGTCCCGGAGGCTCCCAATGAAAGACCGAACACGTGTTTCTTTGCCGAACCAATAACCGGTGAAGGGTGTACCGCTGAGCGGTGACCTCGCGAAGGCTCCACGGAGGCGCCACAGAATCGGTCAGAACGGCGCGAGTTCGGACAGAGCGGCGTCGAGCAGGCGGCGCAGGGCGAGGGCGTCGGGGGCGACGGCCGTGACCAGGGCGGCGGGGCCCGCGAGCGGGGTGATGGCGGCGCCCTCCCCGAGCAGCCGGGCTTCCACCGGCTTCTCCGCGAACGCCGGTTCGACGACGAGGAGTTGACCGGTGGCCCGATGACCGCCGAGGACCGCGCCGCCGTCCCAGCCGCCGGGCGCGTCCGGCCCGAAGGCCAGCTCCTGGTCGATCAGGGGACGTCCGGCACGGCGGACGGTGAGGCGGGTGACGAGCGTGCCGGGCGGTTCGCCGTGGCGGCCGAGTATCTGCTCCTCGCGCAGTACCAGGCGGGCCGTGGGGGCGAGCTCGACGACGGTACGCATCCGGAGGTGCGAGCCGTCGACGGAGACCAGCTGCTCGGGCAGCCACCGCAGGACGCCCTCCTCCCCCACGCCGATCCGGACGTCGTACGCGGCGGGTTCGGCGCTCCGGCCCGGCAGGGCGAGGGTCGCGGCGGCCGCGTCGACCAGGAGCCGGGCCCCGTCCCGTACCTCGGTCTCCACGGCCAGCCGGTCGCCGCCGAGCGGGGCGCTCATCGCCCCGACGAGGGTGACCCGGGTGTACGGTCCCGCGGCCCTGGTACGGCGCAGGGCGAGCGGTCCGTCGCTGACGAGGAGCGGCAGTCCCCCGTCGTCGGCGGCGGTGATCCGGGCGGTGGCGCGCAGGCTCACGCGGTCCATGCCCGGAGCTGGGCACGGACCCAGCCGGCGACCGGGGCGACGCCGTCCTCGGCGCGCAGCGAGGTGAAGGCGACGGGCAGCTCGCCGCGCTGCTCCTTGGCGTCACGGGCCATCCGCGCCAGGTCGGAGCCGACGTAGGGCGCGAGATCGGTCTTGTTGATCACGAGGAGGTCCGCGGTGGTGACGCCGGGCCCGCCCTTGCGCGGGATGTCGTCGCCGCCGGCGACGTCGATGACGAAGATCTGGGCGTCGACGAGTCCCTTGGAGAAGGTCGCGGTGAGGTTGTCACCACCGGACTCGACGAGGATCAGGTCGAGCGGTCCCCCCTCCTCCTCGAGCTCCTCGACGGCTTCGAGGTTGGCGGAGATGTCGTCGCGGATGGCGGTGTGCGGGCAGGCGCCGGTCTCGACGGCCCGGATGCGCTCGGGCGGCAGGACGGCGTTGCGGAGGAGGAACTCGGCGTCCTCGCGGGTGTAGATGTCATTGGTGACGACGGCGAGCGAGAGGGTGTCGCGCAGTTCGCGGCAGAGGGCGGCGACGGTCGCGGTCTTGCCGGAGCCGACGGGGCCGCCCAGTCCGATGCGCAGGGCCCTGCGGGTCCCGTCGGGGCGGCGGGCGTCGGCGGAGACGGCGCCGTGGTGGGTGTGACCGTGATCGAGGTGCATGGGGTCGACTCCAGTGGTTCTCAGGATGCGAAGAGGCGGACGGGCCAGGCGGCGTGCTGTTCGGCGGTGAGGTCGAGCAGCGGTGCGGAGGCCGCGGGGAGGGCGTCGGTCCCCAGCCGGGCGGCGGCCGCGGCGCGCTCGGCGACCTCGTCCATCTCGGGCGCGAGGCGCGCGAGAACGGCCGTGGCCTGGTAGGGGTCGAGGCTGAGCAGGCGTACGGCGGCGGTGGCGGGGCCGCCGACCGCCTCGTACGCGACGCAGTGGGCGGCGTCCTCGGGGCCGAGCCCGGCGGCGCGGGCGGTGACGCCGAGGACGACGGGCTGGTGGGCGCCGCGCGGGAACCTGGCCGCGAGCGCGTCGAGTTCGGGGCTCGGCCAGGTGGCGCGAGCGGCCCGCATCAGCTGGCGGCCGAGCCTGCGGGCGACGGCACGCAGGGCGGGTGAGGGGGTGCGGGCGTCGGCCGCCGCGTCGAGCTCGTACGGGTCGAGACCGAGCGCGGCGGCCGCGGCGAGCCCGGCCGAGGTGAGGCCGGTGGTGTGCAGGCGGCCCCGGCAGAAGGACTCGAGGTCGGCGGCGTCCTTGACGCGGCCGGCCTTGACGGCGGCCTCGGCGCCGCCGGAGTGGGCGTGCCCGCCGGCGGGGAAGCGCCCGTCGGCGAGGACGAGAAGGGCTGATCGGGAGGTCGTCATCAGAAGAGGAAGTAGCGCTGGGCCATGGGCAGTTCGGCGGCGGGAGCGGGTTCGACCGCCTCGCCGTCGATGGTCACCGTGAAGGTGTCGGCGTCGACCTCGACCCGGGGAAGGGCGTCGTTCTCGCGCATGTCGGCCTTGGTCACCCGGCGGGTGGAGCGGATGGCGGCGAACTCCTTGTGGACGCCGAGCTTCCGCGGCAGGTCGTCCTCGATCGCGGCCCCGGCGACGAAGTTGACCGAGCCGGCCGCCGCGGCCCTGCCGAGCGCGCCGAACATCGGGCGGGGCAGCACCGGCTGGGGGGTGGGGATGGAGGCGTTGGCGTCGCCCATCTGCGCGTAGGCGATCTGACCGCCCTTGACGACGAGGAGGGGCTTCACGCCGAAGAAGGCGGGCTCCCAGACGACCAGGTCGGCGAGTTTGCCGGGCTCGACCGAGCCGATGAGGTGGTCCATGCCCTGGGCGACGGCCGGGTTGATCGTGTACTTGGCGACGTAACGGCGTACCCGGTGGTTGTCGGCCCGGCCGTCCCCGGGCAGGGCTCCGCGGCGCTTCTTCATGACGTGGGCGGTCTGCCAGGTCCGCATGATCACTTCTCCGATCCGACCCATGGCCTGGGAGTCGGAGGAGATGATCGAGATCGCGCCCAGGTCGTGGAGGACGTCCTCGGCGGCGATGGTGGACGGCCGGATGCGGGATTCGGCGAAGGCGAGGTCCTCGGGGACGGCCGGGTTGAGGTGGTGGCAGACCATCAGCATGTCGAGGTGTTCCTCGAGGGTGTTGACGGTGTGCGGCCGGGTCGGGTTGGTGGAGCTGGGCAGGACGTACGGCTCGGAGACCACCGTGATGATGTCGGGGGCGTGCCCGCCTCCGGCACCCTCGGTGTGGTATGCGTGGACGGTGCGCCCGGCGATGGCGGCGAGGGTGTCGCCGACGAAGCCCGCCTCGTTCAGGGTGTCGGTGTGGATGGCGAGCTGGGCGCCGGTCTCCTCGCAGACGGACAGGCAGGCGTCGATGACGGCCGGGGTCGCGCCCCAGTCCTCGTGGATCTTGAACCCGAGGGCGCCGCCGCGCAGTTGGGAGTGCATGGCGTCCCGGGACATCGTGTTGCCCTTGCCGAGCAGACCGATGTTGACGGGGAAGGTGTCCAGGGCCTCGAACATCCGGGCCGTGTGCCAGGGGCCGGGCGTGACGGTGGTCGCCTTGGTGCCCTCGGCCGGTCCCGTACCGCCTCCGACGAGGGTGGTGACGCCGGTGGCGAGGGCCTGCTCGACGACGGTGGGCGAGATGAAGTGGACGTGGGCGTCGACGGCGCCCGCGGTGACGATCCTGCCGTTGCCGACGATGATCTCGGTCTCCGGGCCGATGACGAGGTCGGGGTGGACGCCGTCCATGGTGTCGGGGTTCCCGGCCTTGCCGAGCGCGGTGATCCGGCCGTCCCGGATGCCGATGTCGGCCTTGACGATCCCCCAGTGGTCGATGACCAGGGCGCCGGTGATCACGGTGTCGGGGGCGCCCTCGGCGCGGGTGGTGCGGGCCTGGCCCATGGACTCGCGAATGACCTTGCCGCCGCCGAAGACGGCCTCGTCGCCGGCGCGGCCGGGGCCGCCGCTGCGGTCCTCCTCGATCTCGACGAGGAGATCGGTGTCGGCGAGCCGGACGCGGTCGCCCGTGGTGGGGCCGAAGAGGTCGGCGTGGACGGCGCGGTGGAGGTCAGGCATGGTCGCCGTCCTGGTGCGGTGCGGTGGTGTCGGTCATGTCGAGGGGTCCGGCCGTCTCGCCGCGCAGACCGGGCACGATCCGGAGGCCGGCGATCGGCACGAGCTCGACCTCGACGGGGATGCCCGGTTCGAAGCGGACGGCCGTACCGGCGGCGATGTGCAGCCGCTTCCCGTGCGCGGCGGCCCGGTCGAACTCCAGGCCGGGGTTGACCTCGGCGAAGTGGTAGTGCGAGCCGATCTGGACGGGCCGGTCGGCGGCGTTGAGGACGGTCAGGCGCGTGACGGGGCGCCCCTCGTTGAGGGCGACGGGACCGTCCGCGTACAGGATCTCTCCGGGGATCATCGGCGCCGGCCCGTCAGACGATCGGGTCGTGGACGGTGACGAGCTTGGTGCCGTCCGGGAAGGTGGCCTCGACCTGGATGTCGTGGATCATCTCGGGGATGCCGTCCATGACCTCCTCGCGGGTGAGCACCTTGCGTCCGGAGGCCATCAGCTCGGCGACGGTACGGCCGTCCCGGGCACCCTCCAGGATGTGGGAGGTGAGGAGCGCGACGGCCTCGGGGTGATTGAGCCGCACTCCTCTGGCCCGGCGCTTCTCGGCCACGTCCGCCGCCACATGGATGAGCAGGCGTTCCTGTTCGTGCGGGCTCAGTTGCACTCTTCCACCTCACAGTCGTCGTCCGGGACACCCGGACAGCTGCGGACCCTACCGACCGTCAACACGGTGTTGAGCTGCCGAGATGCGGCAGACGGTCAGACATTGCACGTTAGGGCGGAAGTTTTTCCGGCTCGTTAACTGCGCCTTTGCGTTTCCATGATCATCGGACGGGCTCGGAGGAGTCCGGGCCGACCGCTCTCCCTCCGGCTCCGTCCGCGGCTCCGTCCGCGGCTCCGTCCGCGGGCAGGGACATGGACATGAGGCCGCGCAGCCCGTCCTCCAGGATGTCGAACGACACGTCACCGAAGAGCGCCTGCTGGGCGATGAAGCCCTGGGCGGTGGCGATGAGGGTGCGCGCCACATGGTCGACCGGGACGTCGGCGCGCAGGAGGCCGCTCGCGCGGTAGGCGACGACGAGCTCTCCCCAGGCGGCGCGCATCCCGTCGTAGCCCTCGGAGAGCGTCTTCGCCAGCTCCTCGTTGCGCAGGGTCTCGGTCCAGACCTGGATGATCAGACGCGCGAAGGCCTGCCGGTCCGCGCCCGGGATCCGCTCCGCCAGGAAGAGCCGGAGCACCCCGCCGAGGAGGACGTCGGGGGTGGGCGGCGGCGTCGACTTCGAGGCCTCCACGAAGGCCAGACGGATGCCGGCGAAGGCCTCACCCGCGATGGCCGCGATCAGGTCGTCCTTGCCGCGGAAGTAGCGGTAGACCGCGCCCGCCGAGAGGCCCACCTCGCCGAGGACGTCCTGCATGGAGGTGGCGTGGAAGCCGTTGCGGGCGAAGCAGCGGGCCGCTCCGTCGAGGATCTGGCGCCGTCGGGCGTCGAGGTGTTCCTGGGAGACACGTGCCATGCCCCGAACCTAAAACGAATATTCATTCTTGACAACCTCCGCCAGGCGGCGGACAGTGTGGCTCAATGAAAACGAACGATCCTTCTCTATAGGACCCGGAGGTCGCCATGCCCACCGCCACCGCCCCCACCGGCGCCACCGCCCGCTCCGGCACCGCGCCCCGCACCGGCGCCGCCGGGCGCAGAACCCTCGCGGTACTGATGCTGATTCCGACCGTCGCCGCCCTCCTCCTCTGGACCTTCGCCTGGCCGGCCGCCCGCATCGCCCCGCGCGACCTGCCCGTCGGCGTGGCCGGGCCGGCCGCGGCCGCCGAGGCCGTGGAGCGGGAGCTCGGCCGGCGCGAGGGAGCCTTCGAGATCCACCGGTACGAGGACGGCGCCGCGGCCCGCGCGGCCGTCCAGGACCGGGAGGTGTACGGCGCGGTGGTCGTCACCCCGGGCGGCACGGAGCTGCTCACCGCCTCCGCCGCGAGCCCGGTCGTGGCCGGACTGCTGCGCGAGGCCGTGGCCGCGCGGGCGCCGGGCGGCGCGGCCGTCCCCGTCACGGACGTGGTCGCGGCCCCTGCCGGAGACCCGCGGGGCGCGGTGCTCGGAGCGAGCCTGCTGCCCCTCGCCATCGTCGGGGCGGCCACCGGGGCCGCCGTCGTCCTGCTCGGCCTGCGCGGTGCCCACGCGACGGGGGCCCTGGTGGGCGCGGCGGCCCTCGCGGGGCTCGTGGGCGCGGCCGTCGCGGGCAGCTGGCTCGGGGCGCTCGGCGGGAACTGGTGGGCCGGTGCCGGGGTCCTCGGCCTGACCGTGCTCGCGATCGGCGCGACCTTCGCGGGACTCGCCGCCCTCCTGGGCAAGCCGGGCCTCGGTCTCGGAGCGGTACTCACGATCCTGGTCGGCAATGCGTTCTCGGGGATGTCGAGCGCCCCGGAGCTCCTGCCGGCCGGGATCGGCACGCTGGGTCAGTGGCTGCCGCCGGGCGCCGGCGGCGCGGCGCTCCGCTCCGTCTCCTCCTTCGAGGGGGCAGCCGCCGGCGCTCCGCTTCTCGTCCTCACCCTCTGGGCGGTGGCGGGACTGACCGCGACCGCGCTCGGGACCCGGTCGGACCGACCGGGCCCGCACCCCGCCCCGGTACCCGCCGGCTGAGCCCCGCCCCGAAGACGGCCGCATGCCCCCGCCCTGACGGACGGGGGCACGCGGCTCTTCTCGTACGCCCTGAAAGGGAGGCCGTCAGGAGGCGCCGGGCTCGCGGTGGCGGGCGGCGAGGCCGAAGCGGCCCTGTTCGCCTGCAGCGGAGTCGAACGAGTGGAAGCCGGAGACCGAGCTGATCACCTGCTCGTCGGCGGGCTTCTCCGCCGCCTCGAGTTCCTCCAGGTCAGCGGCGGACACCAGGGCGACGAGCGGCTTCCCGTGACGGGTGACGACGACGCGCTCCCCGCCGTACACGACGCGGTTGATCAGGTCGGCGAGCTCAGCCCTCGCTTGCGTCACCGGGATCTCGTAGGTCATGCTCCCCATCTTACGGCCTGTACGTCCTGTACATTTTTTACAGATGGAGGTGCCTGTCATGCACGCTCGCCACGTCCTGCCCGAATTCACGGAGCGGACCAGCTTCGGAACCCGGACCCTCGACCCCTACTCCAAGCTCCTCGAGTCCCGGATCGTCTTCCTCGGCACACCGATCGACGAGACGGCGGCCAACGACGTCATCACCCAGCTCCTGTATCTCGACCACGCGGCACCCGACCAGGACGTCTCGCTCTACATCAACTCCCCCGGCGGCTCGGTCAGCGCCATGACCGCGATCTACGACACGATGCGCTCGCTCCACTGCGACGTGGGGACGACCTGCCTCGGCCAGGCCGCGTCCACCGCCGCCCTCCTGCTCGCCGCCGGCACCCCGGGCAAGCGGATGATGCTCCCCGGCGCCCGGGTCACGCTCCGTCAGCCGGCGATGGAGGAGCCGCTGCGGGGGCAGCCGAGCGACCTCGACCTCCAGGCGCGCGAACTCCTCCGGCTCCGCTCCCTGATGGCCGGGATGCTCGCCGAGGACACGGGACAGAACCGTGAGCGGATCGACGCCGACCTCGACCGCCTCACCGTCCTGGACGCCCCCGCGGCCGTCGCGTACGGCCTGGTGGACCATGTGATCAGCAGCCGGCGCGCGGCCGCCGGCGCCCCGGCACGGTGAGCCGGCCGTGGTCCCCGAGCTGCCGCCGCTGCCCGCCCTGACCCGCGCCGAGGGCGAACTCGTCGACGCCTACCTCGAAGTCGTCGACCTCCTCGGGAAGATCAATCCATCCAGGGGCACGCATACTTATGGTGCGCTGCGCGCGGCCCAGGCCCTGGTGGGGCGGGCGGAGGCGCTGCGACAGGCCCTGACGCTCATGCATATACGGGGCGAGGCCGAGGTCCACGCGGACACGTTGGCGCGCGCCCTGCGGGTGTTGGACGGGGAGCGCAGGACGGGTCGCGTCACCGTCCAGGAGCCCCGGGCGAGTTGACATTCCGGCATGTCGTGTAGAGGTCCGTACGGCCGACGCGCGCCGCAGAATCACTCCCCCGTTCGGCTTAGTAGACGAGTCGACATATGTCCCGGGTGAGTTGCGCTGCAGATGTACGCATCTGGCGGAATGGGTCGTTCCACCCCTGGTGCGGGGCTCGTTGGCCAAACCTCCGAAGATCGGGAAAGCGTCCTGTCCACCCGAACGGATCAGTCGTGAGGAGCCTCACATATCGCCGTTTCAGCTCGGATTTCGACCGGTGCGTGGGTCAAGATCCCTGTCGACGACAAGCCCCCGCCGCCGCGGCGGGGCGGTCCGGGCGGACGCCGAGTCCTGCCGCTGTCCCGGACGTCTGGTCGACAGGATTGGTTCGGCAGGAGTGGAGGACCCGATTTTTACGGGACGGACGCGCTGTTTCGGCAGCGGGGCCGTCCCTTGGGGTGAAGCCGCGCAAGCGGCCGGGCATCTTCGCCTGCCCGAACCCGACAGGTCATCCTTCACAGGCGGCTGACGAAGGGTTGCGCATGACCGCGCAGATGCACGTCCCGTCCCTGCTGTCCCGGGCCGGAGCCGTCTCGGCTCTCACCCTCGCCGCCGTCGGCGGCACGCTGCTCGCACCAGGAGCGGCTTCGGAGGCACAGGCAGCCACCACGCACGCGAACAAGGCACTGAGCGTCGCCGCGTCCAAGAAGGGAGCCCCGTACCGGTACGGGAGCACCGGGCCCTCCAGGTTCGACTGCTCCGGTCTGACGCTCTACGCGTACAAGAAGGCGGGCAAGTCGCTGCCCCGCACCGCGCAGCAGCAGTACAACAAGACCCGGCACGTCTCCGCCTCCGGCAGGCAGAAGGGTGACCTGGTCTTCTTCCACTCCGGGGGGAGGGTCTACCACGTGGGCATCTACGCCGGCAGCGGCAAGATCTGGCACTCGCCCAAGACGGGCTCCTGGGTGAAGCTCGACAAGATCTGGTCGTCGAAGGTCTATTACGGCCGCGTCCGGTGAGCCGACGGCCATAGGGCCTCCCGCCGGTCAGGCCGGGCTCGCGACGCCTGATACGGCGCCCGGCCCGGTGAGCCGCCGGTGGTGACGGTCCGTTCGTGAGGGGGGCGGTGGCGCCGCCGTACCCCTCATGACATCGCGTCAGGTGGCCGGCGCTCCGTCAGGGGAGCGTCCGTCAGCAGCTGGCGACCGGGACCGGCACCCACGGGAGGGTGATCCAGACCGTCTTGCCGCCGTCCGCGGTCGGGGTGACCGAGAGGCGGCCGCCCGCCTCCGCCGCGAGGACGCGGATGATGACCAGGCCCCGGCCGTTGTCCTGCTGGACCGCCGCCGGGAGGCGGCGGGGCCGCCGGGGATGGCTGTCGGTGACGCCGATGTGGAGCCGCTCCTCGCGCTCCAGACGGACGTCCACCGTGAAGGTGGGCGAGAGGCCGAGGGTGTGCAGGACGGCGTTGGTGGCCAGCTCGGAGACGATCAGGCGGATCGAGTCGGCGGTCTCCGCCGCGCCGTCGAGACCCCAGCCGGTGAGGACGTCGGCGACGTACCGCCGGGCCGTGGGGACCGAGGCGGGGTCGCTCGGCAGCGTGACGGATGCTTCCAGGTGATCTGCCATGGCGACGCTGTCCCTTTCCCGCCGGAGCCACTGCCCCGGATCGCGCTTCGCGTCAGAGTGCCACCGATCGTGCTGCGCCGCGCCGCGTTCCGCCAAGATATGTCCCCATCTGTCGCCCGAAGCGGTGAACTCTGCTGCCAGGAAACGTCTTTGGGCCGCGCGGGGCCCCGAAGTCGGAGCCCCGCCCGCCGTCAGTCCCGCGCGAGCGCGGGCGCGGTCGCCAGGATCGTCTCCACCGCCCGCTCGATCTGCGCGTCCGTCAGATCGGCGCGTGCCGTGAGGCGCAGCCGCGAGATGCCGTCGGGTACGGACGGGGGCCGGAAGCAGCCGACGACCAGGCCCCGGTCCCTGCAGTCCGCCGCCCAGCGCAGCGCCGCCTCGGGGGAGGGCGCGCGCACCGAGACGACGGCCGCGTCGGGCCGGGCCGCGGTGAGTCCCGCCCCGGTGAGCAGCCCGTGCAGCGTGGTCGCGACGGTACGGGCCCGCCCTGCGAGGCCCGGTTCGGCGACGAGCCGCCGGAGACTCGCGAGCGCGCCGCCCGCGGCGGCCGGGGCGAGTCCCGTGTCGAAGATGAAGGTCCGGGCCGCGTTCACCAGGTGCTCGATCACCCGGGCCGGGCCGAGGACGGCACCGCCCTGGCTGCCGAGGGACTTGGACAGGGTCAGCGTGGCCACGACGTCCTCGTCGCCCGCGAGCCCGGCCTCGTGGAGGGCGCCCCGGCCGCCCTCGCCGAGGACGCCGAGACCGTGGGCGTCGTCCACGACGAGTCCGGCGCCGTGCGCACGGCAGGCGGCGGCCAGCTCCGGCAGCGGCGCCTTGTCGCCGTCGACGGAGAAGACCGAGTCGCTGACGACCAGGGCCCGCCGCCCCGGATGCGCGTCGAGGGTCTTCCGTACGGCCTCGGGGTCGGTGTGCGGGACCACGGCCGTCTCGGCGCGCGCGAGGCGGCAGCCGTCGACGATCGAGGCGTGGTTGGAGGCGTCCGAGACGATCAGGGCGTCCCGGCCGCCGAGCGCGGTGAGCGCGGCGAGGTTGGCGGTGTAGCCGGAGGAGAAGACGAGGGCCGCCTCGAAGCCGCAGAACTCGGCGAGTTCACGCTCGAGCCGGGTGTGCAGCCGGGTGGTTCCGGTGACGAGCCGTGAGCCGGTGGAGCCCGCGCCCCAGCGCCTTGCGGCCTCGGCCGCCGCCTCGGTGACCTCGCTCCTGCGGGTGAGGCCGAGGTAGTCGTTGCTCGCCAGGTCGAGCAGCTCCGATTCGGCCGCCCGGGGGCGCAGCGACCGGACCAGACCGGCTTCCGCCCGGCGGCGCGCCTCGGCGTCGGTCCAGTCGAACGCGGTACGGCGCGGGCCCGCGGCCCGTGCGTCGTCGGCCTGTGGCATGCGGCGATCCTTTTGTAGGCAGCGCACAGACCCTAACCGGCGGATCCCGAGGTCGGGATGTGGTCATCCACACACCTCTATCGGGGGCGTTTGTTCGGTTCCTCCTTGGCCGGGGGGTGGGCGGTAGGTAAGGATCAGCGCTTATGGACCTGCTGAACACGCTGGTGGAGAAGGGGCTGCGGCGCGAGCTGCCGACCCGTGAAGAAGCGCTCGCCGTCCTGGCGACCTCCGACGACGAACTGCTCGATGTGGTGGCGGCGGCCGGCAAGGTGCGCCGCCAGTGGTTCGGGCGCCGGGTGAAGCTCAACTACCTGGTGAACCTGAAGTCGGGGCTGTGCCCCGAGGACTGCTCGTACTGCTCGCAGCGGCTCGGCTCCAAGGCCGAGATCCTCAAGTACACCTGGCTGAAGCCGGACGAGGCGTCCCAGGCCGCGGCGGCGGGTGTCGCGGGCGGCGCGAAGCGGGTCTGCCTGGTGGCGAGCGGGCGCGGTCCGACGGACCGGGACGTGGAGCGGGTCGGCAAGACCATCGAGGCCATCAAGGAGCAGAACGAGGGCGTCGAGGTGTGCGCCTGTCTCGGTCTGCTCTCGGACGGTCAGGCGGAGCGGCTGCGGGACGCCGGCGCCGACGCGTACAACCACAACCTCAACACGTCGGAGGCGACGTACGGGGGGATCACCAAGACCCACACCTACGCCGACCGGGTGGACACCGTGCAGAAGGCGCACGCCGCCGGTCTGTCGGCCTGTTCGGGTCTGATCGCGGGCATGGGCGAGTCCGACGAGGACCTGGTCGACGTCGTGTACGCGCTGCGCGAGCTGGACTCGGACTCGGTGCCGGTCAACTTCCTCATCCCCTTCGAGGGCACGCCGCTTGCCAAGGAGTGGAACCTCACCCCGCAGCGCTGTCTGCGGATTCTGGCGATGGTGCGGTTCGTCTGCCCCGACGTCGAGGTCCGGATCGCGGGCGGACGTGAGGTGCACCTGCGCTCGATGCAGCCGCTGGCGCTGAACATCGCCAACTCGATCTTCCTCGGCGACTACCTGACGAGCGAGGGCCAGGCGGGCCAGGCCGACCTGGACATGATCGCGGACGCGGGCTTCGAGGTGGAGGGCGCGGGGACGACCACGCTGCCCAAGCACCGCGCGGACGCGCTCGCGGAGGCCGCCGCCGCGGCGGGCGGCGGCTGTGGCTCCGCCGCGTCGGCGGGCTGCGGTCCGGCCGCGGAGACGGCGGGGGGCGCGGAGGAGGGCGCGGGCTGCGGCTCGCACTCCGGCGGCTGCGGCCCCTGCGGCGGGCACGGGACGCCCGCCGCCACCGGGGCGCGGGACACCGGGGAGCCGGAGACCGCTGCCGCCGCGAACGGCGCCCGGACCGACCTGGTGGCCGTGCGGCGCCGGGGTGCAGGCACGGACCTGGCGCCGAACGCGTGACGGCGGTGCGCGGCGGCGAGCTCCTCGCCCTGGACCGGGCGCACGTCTGGCATCCGTACGGGCCCATGCCGGGACGTACGGACCCGCTGGTCGTGGAGTCCGCGTCCGGCGTACGCCTGCGGCTCGCCGAACCCTCCGAGGGGCAGGCCGAGCTGGTCGACGGCATGTCCTCCTGGTGGTCGGCGATCCACGGCTACAACCACCCCGTGCTCAACGAGGCGGTCCGCGGCCAGCTGGAGCGGATGAGTCACGTCATGTTCGGCGGGCTCACCCACGAGCCGGCCGTCCGGCTCGCCGCCCGGCTCGTCGAGATCACCCCCGAGCCGCTGCGGCACGTCTTCCTCAGCGACTCGGGCTCGGTCTCCGTCGAGGTCGCGGTCAAGATGTGCCTGCAGTACTGGCGCTCCCTTGGCCGCCCGGAGAAGCGGCGGCTGTTCACCTGGCGCGGCGGCTACCACGGGGACACCTGGCAGCCGATGTCCGTGTGCGATCCCGAGGGCGGGATGCACGAGCTGTGGACGGGCGTCCTCCAGCGGCAGGTGTTCGTGGACGCCCCGCCGGCCGCGTACGAGGAGTCGTACGCCGAGCTGCTGCGGACCGAGATCGGGAAGCACGCCCACGAGCTGGCCGCGGTCGTCGTGGAGCCGGTGGTGCAGGGCGCGGGCGGGATGCGCTTCCACGACCCGGAGTACCTGCGGGTGCTGCGGGAGGCCTGCGACGCGCACGACGTGCTGCTCGTCCTCGACGAGATCGCCACCGGCTTCGGGCGGACGGGCACCCTGTTCGCCGCGGGCCAGGCGGGGATCTCCCCCGACGTGATGTGCGTGGGCAAGGCGCTGACCGGCGGCTATCTGTCGATGGCCGCGACGCTCTGCACGAGCCGGGTCGCCGACGGGATCTCGCGCGGCGAGGTCCCGGTCCTGGCGCACGGGCCGACCTTCATGGGCAACCCGCTGGCGTCGGCGGTGGCCCTCGCCTCGATCGACCTGCTGCTCTCCCAGGACTGGGAGGTCGAGGTCAAGCGGATCGAGGCCGGGCTCAGGGAGGGGCTCGCCCCGGCCGCCGACCTGCCCGGTGTGCGCGAGGTCCGGGTGCTCGGCGCGATCGGTGTCGTCCAGCTCGACCACCCGGTCGACATGGTGGCCGCGACACGCGCGGCGGTCCGGGAGGGCGTGTGGCTGCGCCCGTTCCGGGACCTGATCTACACGATGCCGCCGTATGTGACGGGCGACGAGGACCTGGCCCGGATCTGCGCCGCCGTACGCGCGGCGGCGGCGGCGGGCTGAACGGAAGAACGGGAGCAATGGTGGGAATCGTCGTCGTCAGCGGTACGGGTACGGAGATCGGCAAGACGGTCGTGACCGCGGCGGTGGCCGCTGTCGCCACGGCGGCCGGCCGTTCGGTCGCCGTCCTGAAGCCCGCGCAGACGGGTGTCGGACCGGACGAGCGCGGCGACGCCGACGAGGTCGTCCGGCTCTCCGGCGCCGTGGGCTCCGCCGAGCTGGGCCGCTTCCCGGAGCCGCTGGCTCCGGGTACGGCGGCCCGGCGGGCGGGGCTGGCCCCCGTCGGACCCCGGGAGGTCGCCGAGGCGGCCCGGAAGCTGGCGGCCGAGCACGACCTGGTCCTGGTGGAGGGGGCGGGCGGGCTGCTCGTCCGTTTCGACGCGGAGGGCGGCACGCTCGCGGACGCGGCCGCGCTGCTCGGCGCGCCGGTCCTGGTGGTGGCCCCGGCCGGTCTCGGCACGCTCAACTCGACGGCCCTGACGGCCGAGGCGCTGCGCGCCCGCGGGATCGAGCAGCTGGGCGTCGTGGTCGGCAGCTGGCCCGCGGAGCCGGACCTGGCGGCACGCTGCAATCTCGCGGACCTGCCGGAGGCGGCGGGCGCACCGCTTCTCGGGGCCGTACCGGAGGGGTCCGGGTCGCTCGACCCCGGGGACTTCCGGGCGGCGGCGGGCGGCTGGCTCGGCCCCGCCCTGGGCGGCACATGGGACGCGGAGGCGTTCGGGGAGCGGTTCACGCCGGCTTTCGGGGCCCCCGCACCCGCTCGATGAGAGGACCGTCGGGGCGGTGACTCCGTAGGCTGGGAGCATGCGTGCTTCCGTGCAGGAGATCGTGTTCGACTGTGCCGATCCGGCCGCCCTCGTCCGCTTCTGGGCGGAGCTCCTCGGCGGTGCTCCGGTCGACCGGAGCGGCGACTGGTCGTACGTGGACCCGCCCGGGTTCGTCCGGCTCGCCTTCCAGCGCGTGCCGGAGGGCAAGGCGGTGAAGAACCGGGTCCATCTCGACCTGGAGGTGCCCGATCCCGGACAGGCCGCCGACGAGACGCTTCCCCTGGGCGCGTCCCGGGTCGGCGACCTGGTGAAGGACGAGCAGGGCGCCTTCCAGGTGATGCGGGACCCGGAGGGCAACGAGTTCTGTTTCGTGACGGGCTGAGGCGGTTCCGATGACACCGCCTCGCCCGGTACGGCCGGGTCCTCGCTCACCCCGCGTGCACCACCCGCTGTTCGCCCGCTTCTACGCCAGGTTCAGCGTGTCGGCCGACACCAGGGGCGGCCTCGGTGACCTGCGCGCGGAGCTGCTCGCCGGGCTCTCCGGCCGGGTCGTCGAGATCGGGGCGGGGAACGGTCTGAACTTCGCGCACTACCCGGCAGAGGTCTCCGAGGTGGTGGCCGTCGAGCCGGAGGCCCGGCTGCGCCGGCTGGCCCAGGAGGGCGCGCGGCGGGCCGCCGTACCGGTGGCCGTGCTGCCGGACACGGCCGAGGCGCTGCCCTTCGAGGACGCCTCCTTCGACGCGGCGGTGGCCTCGCTCGTCCTGTGCACGGTGCGGAGCGTGCCGCAGAGCCTCGCGGAGCTGCACCGGGTCCTGCGGCCCGGGGGCGAGCTCCGCTTCTTCGAGCACGGCGCGGCGGAGACGCCCGGGCTCGCGCGCGTGCAGCGGGGTCTCGACCGCACGGTCTGGCCGCTGCTCTTCGGCGGCTGCCACACCTCCCGCGCCCCGCTCGCGTCGATCGAGGCAGCCGGATTCGTCCTCGGGCCGTACCGCTCCTTCGACGTCCCGGAGAAGGGACCGCGCCTGCCGTCGTCGCCGTGTGTGCTGGGAGTGGCCAGGCGGTAGGGGCGGGGGGGCCGGCAGCGGGCGGCGGCGGTCCGGCGGCGGGGCCCCGGGGGTCCCGCGGCAGGGCGCGGGCCGTGGCAGGGCGCGGGCCGTGGCGGGCCCGGTCGTCCCGCCACTCGGAACTCCGTGGCAGCGGCTCGGCCCCGCGTGATGGGATCCGGCCATGACCGATCTTCAGATACGAGCCGCCACCCGGGACGACGTCGAGGCCGTCCTGGCCTTCTGGAGCGAGTCCGCCAAGGGGAAGTCCGTCTCCGACGACGTCCACGGGGTGACCCGGCTCGTCGAGCGTGACCCCGAGGCGCTCATCCTGGCCCTGGCCGACGGCCTGATCGTGGGGTCCGTGATCGCGGGATGGGACGGCTGGCGCGCCTCCCTCTACCGGCTCGCCGTACTGCCCGCCCACCGTCGGCGCGGCATCTCCACCGCGCTCCTGCGCGCGGCCGAGGAGCGCCTCGCCGCCCTCGGCGGGCGGCGTGCGGACGCGATGGTCCTGGAGGCGAACGAGACCGGGCAGCGGGTGTGGACGGCCGCCGGGTACGAGCGTGAGGAACACTGGCGCCGCTGGGTGAAGCCGCTCACGGCGTGAACGGGGGGCGCCCGGTCCAGGGCATCACCCTGTTTTGCCCGTCCTTTACCATGGTTGCTCATCATCCTGACGACCGAAAGGTGTGAGCGTCCGCCCATGGGCGAGCCTCCCAGTAGCACTGGTTCCGACAGCACCCGCTTCGCCGACCGACATCGAGCGATCCTCTCCGCCCTGACTGATCATGGGACGGAGGTGAACCGATGACCGAAGTGCTTCTGCTCCTTCTGGCGCTCCTCCTCTCCCTCGCGTGCGGCGCGTTCGTCGCGGCCGAGTTCTCGCTGACCACGGTCGAGCGCGGTGAACTCGAAGCCGCCGCGGACCGCGGCGAGCGCGGGGCGGCCGGCGCTCTCAAGGCCGTGCGATCGCTGACGTTCCAGCTCTCCGGCGCCCAGCTGGGCATCACCGTGACCAACCTGGTGGTCGGCATGCTCGCCGAGCCCTCCGTCGCGAAGCTGATCCGGGGCCCGGCCGAGGCCGTCGGCCTGTCCCCCACGGTCGCCTCCTCCGTGGCCCTCGTCATCGGCACCGCCCTGTCGACCGTCGTCCTGATGGTCGTCGGCGAGCTGGTCCCCAAGAACTGGGCGATCTCCTCGCCGCTCGCCGTCGCGAAGGTGGTGGCCACGCCCCAGCGGGTGTTCACCGCTGGCTTCAAGCCGCTGATCAGCCACCTCAACAACACCGCCAACAGGATCCTGCGCCGCCTGGGCATGGAGCCGACCGAGGAGCTGGCGTCCGCGCGCTCCCCGCAGGAGCTCGTGGCACTCGCCCGGCACTCCGCGAAGGAGGGCGCCCTGGAGGCGGACACGGCCGAGCTCTTCGTCCGTACCCTCAACCTGTCCGAGCTGACCGCCGAGAACGTGATGACGCCCCGCGTCCAGGTCACCGCCCTCGACGTGCAGGCCACCGCCGAGGACGTCGCCAACGCGACCCGCGCGACCGGCCTCTCCCGCTTCCCCGTCTACCGGGGCAGCCTCGACGCGGTCGTCGGCATCGCCCACATCAAGGACGTGCTCGCCATACCGGCCCACGAGCGCCCGCGCCGCCGGATCGGCGAGATGCTGCGCGAACCGCTCCTCGTCCCCGAGACGCTCACCGTGGACCGGCTGCTGGACCGGCTGTCCGGGAAGCAGACGATGGCCGTCGTCATCGACGAGTACGGCGGCACCGCCGGGGTGGTCACCCTGGAGGACATCGTCGAGGAGGTCGTCGGCGAGGTCCGCGACGAGCACGACCCGCACGAGACGCCCGACCTGGCACGGGCCGGTGAGGACGCGGACGGCCGCGAGCTGTGGTCCGCCGACGGCGCGGCCCGTACGGACCAGGTGGGGGCCATCGGCCTCCGGGTGCCGGACGGTCCGTACGAGACGCTCGCGGGCGTCGTCGCGACGGAGCTGGGCCGCATCCCGGCCGTCGGCGACAGCGTCGAGCTGGGCGGCTGGCGGCTCGACGTCGTCGACGCCTCGGGCCGGCGCGCCGCGCGCGTGCTGCTGCACGCGCCCACGACGGGCGCCACCGCCGACGAGACCGGGGAGGCCGGCCGATGACCGCGATCCAGCTGCTGATCGGTCTGCTCACCCTGATCGTCAACGCCTTCTTCGTCGGCGCCGAGTTCGCCCTGATCTCGGTCCGCCGCAGCCAGATCGAACCGCTCGCGGAGGCCGGCGACCGCCGGGCCCGCAGTGTCATCTGGGGTCTTGAGCACGTCTCCGCGCTGCTGGCCGCGGCGCAGCTCGGCATCACGCTCTGCACCCTGGTGCTCGGCATCGTCGCCGAGCCGGCCATGGCGCACCTGCTCGAACCGCTCTTCGACGCGGTCGGCGTGCCGCACGGTCTGGTCCACCCGATCTCGTTCGTGATCGCGCTGAGCGTGGCCACGTATCTGCACATGCTGCTCGGCGAGATGGTGCCGAAGAACATCGCGCTGGCCGAGCCGACGCGTACGGCGCTGCTGCTCGGGCCGCCGCTCGTGGCGCTCGCGCGGACGCTGCGTCCGGTGATCTTCGCGATCAACGCCTTCGCCAACGCGCTGCTCAAGCTGCTGCGGGTGGAGGTCAGGAACGAGGTCTCGGCGACGTTCTCGGACGACGAGCTGGCCCGGATGGTCACCGACGCGGGTGACGCCGGCCTCCTGGACGACCGGGCGGCCGAGCGGCTGCACGACGCCCTGGTCCTCGGCAGGCGGCCCGTGCGGGATGTCGTGATGCCGGCGGAGAAGGTGGTGTACGCGCGGGTCGGCACCACTCCCGAGGAGCTGGAGGCGCTGTCCGCGCACACGGGCTTCTCGCGCTTCCCCGTGCTCGACGCGGAGCGCCGGATCCTCGGTTATCTGCACGTCAAGGACGCCCTGGACGCCTCCCCTCGCGATCTGCCGTTCCCGGTGAGCGCGCTGCGGCCGATCGCCCGGGTCCGGGCGGCCACGCCGCTGGACGATGTCCTGACCGCGATGCGCCGCAGCCGGACGCACCTGGCTGCCGTGCTCGACGAGGACGGCAAACCGGCCGGGCTCGTGTCGATGGAGGACGTCCTCCGGGAGCTGGTGGGCCGCCCGTCGGCGCCGTGACGCCCGTAGGAAAGGGGAGGGCCCCGGGTGTTCCCGGGGCCCTCCCGCGCGCCACGGCACCCGCGCATACCGCACGGTATGATCGCTCCGTCATGGAGATCAATGCCTCATACAACAGTTTCGTCGCCCTCGGCGACAGTTTCACCGAGGGCATGTCGGACCTGAGGCCCGACGGGTCCTACCGGGGCTGGGCGGATGTGCTCGCGGACCGCCTGGCCGCCCGCGCCCCCGGTTTCCGGTACGCCAACCTCGCCGTACGCGGCAAGCTCATCGGCCAGATCGTCGAGGAGCAGGTCGAGACGGCCGCCACGATGAAGGCGGACGTCGTGACGCTCGTCGGCGGGCTCAACGACACCCTGCGGCCCAAGGTCGACATGGGACGGGTCCGGGGGCTCCTCACCGAGGCCGTCGAACGGCTCGCCCCCTCCTGCGGGCAGCTGGTCCTGATGCGCAGCCCCGGCCGTAACGGCCCCGTGATGGAACGCTTCCGCCCCCGGATGGAGGAGCTCTTCACACACGTCGACGAGCTCGCCGCCCGGCACGGGGCCCTCGTCGTCGACCTGTACGGGGCCCCGTCTCTCGGTGACCCCCGGCTCTGGGACGTGGACCGGCTCCATCTGACGGCCGACGGGCACCGGCGGGTCACCGAGGCCGTGTGGCAGGCGCTCGGCCTGGCTCCCGAGGAGGACTGGCGCGCGCCGCTGCCCCCCACTCCCCCGCCCGGCTGGGCGAGCCGCCGGGTCGCGGACGCCCGCTTCGCCCGGGAGCACCTGGGCCCGTGGATCGGACGGCGCCTGACCGGCCGCTCGTCGGGCGACGGCCGCGCGCCCAAGCGCCCGGATCTGCTGCCGTACGAGGGGCCGGCGGGCCCGTAGGAGTCACGGGGCCCCGGCCCCACGTGGCCCTGCGCCCGCGCGGTCCGTCGCGCTCCCGACCGCGCGTGAGCTGCGTCTCGTAGCAAGCTCCAGTCCGGACCGTGGCGCTGGCCTGCAGAAACCGCCAGTAGAATCTGTCCCTGTGACTGCTGTGACTGCGAAGCCCCGCATCCCCAACGTTCTGGCCGGCCGCTACGCCTCCGCGGAGCTCGCCGTCCTCTGGTCCCCCGAGCAGAAAGTGAAGCTGGAGCGTCAGCTGTGGCTCGCCGTGCTGCGTGCGCAGAAGGACCTCGGGATCGAGGTTCCGGACGCCGCCCTCGCCGACTACGAGCGCGTGCTCGACCAGGTCGACCTCGGCTCCATCGCCGAGCGCGAGAAGGTCACCCGGCACGACGTGAAGGCCCGTATCGAGGAGTTCAACGCCCTCGCCGGCCACGAGCACGTCCACAAGGGCATGACCTCGCGCGACCTCACCGAGAACGTCGAGCAGCTGCAGATCCGGCTCTCCCTGGAGCTGATGCGGGACCGTACGGTCGCCGTCCTCGGCCGGCTCGGCAAGCTCTCCGCCGAGTACGCGGAGCTGGTCATGGCGGGCCGCTCGCACAATGTCGCCGCCCAGGCGACCACCCTCGGCAAGCGCTTCGCAACGGCGGCGGACGAGCTGCTCGTGGCGTACGGCCGCCTGGAGGAGCTCCTCGGCCGTTACCCGCTGCGCGGCATCAAGGGCCCCGTCGGCACCGCGCAGGACATGCTGGACCTGCTCGGCGGCGACGCCGGCAAGCTGGCCGAGCTCGAGCAGCGGATCGCCGGCCACCTCGGCTTCGCGCACGCGTTCACCTCGGTCGGCCAGGTCTACCCGCGCTCGCTCGACTACGACGTGGTCACCTCGCTCGTCCAGCTGGCCGCCGCCCCCTCGTCGATCGCCAAGACGATCCGCCTGATGGCGGGCCACGAGCTGGTCACCGAGGGCTTCAAGCCCGGCCAGGTCGGCTCCTCGGCGATGCCGCACAAGATGAACACCCGCTCCTGCGAGCGCGTCAACGGCCTCATGGTCATCCTGCGCGGCTACGCCTCGATGACCGGCGAGCTGGCCGGCGACCAGTGGAACGAGGGCGACGTGTCCTGCTCCGTGGTCCGCCGGGTCGCGCTGCCCGACGCCTTCTTCGCGCTCGACGGTCTCCTGGAGACCTTCCTCACCGTGCTCGACGAGTTCGGCGCCTTCCCGGCCGTCGTCGCCCGTGAGCTCGACCGCTACCTTCCCTTCCTGGCGACCACCAAGGTCCTCATGGGCGCCGTCCGCGCCGGGGTCGGCCGTGAGGTCGCCCACGAGGCCATCAAGGAGAACGCCGTGGCCTCCGCCCTCGCCATGCGCGAGCAGGGCACCGTGCAGAACGAGCTCCTCGACAAGCTGGCCGCCGACGAGCGCATTCCGCTGGACCGTGCGCAGCTCGACGAGCTGATGGCGGACAAGCTGTCCTTCACGGGCGCCGCCGCCGACCAGGTCGCGTCGGTGGTCTCCCGTATCGAGGAGATCCTCAAGCAGCACCCGGAGGCCGCCGCCTACACCCCCGGAGCGATCCTCTGACCGGAAAGCCCCGGTTCTCCGTGCGGGAGCTTGAGGCCGCCCGCGACCGCGTCGTTCCCGACGTGGTCGCGGGCGGCCTTTCCGTGCTCTTCTGCGGGATCAACCCGGGCCTCATGTCGGCGGCGACGGGCCACCACTTCGCCCGGCCCGGCAACCGGTTCTGGCCGGTGCTCCACCTGTCCGGCTTCACGCCGAGGCAGTTGCGGCCCGACGAGCAGGAGGAGCTCCTCTCGTACGGTCTCGGCATCACGAACGTGGTGGCGCGGGCGACCGCCCGGGCCGACGAACTGAGCCGCGAGGAGTACCGCGAGGGCGGGCGGCTCCTCGCCGAGAAGGTCGAGCGGCTCGCGCCGCGCTGGCTCGCGGTCGTCGGCGTCACCGCGTACCGCACGGCCTTCGCCGAGCCGAAGGCCGCGATCGGGCCTCAGGAACGCCTGATCGGATCCACCCGGGTCTGGGCGCTGCCCAACCCGAGCGGTCTGAACGCGCACTGGACGGCGGCGACGATGGCCGAGGAGTACGCCCGTCTCCGCGAGGCGGCCGGGACTCCGTAGCGGACACATCCGGAAACCCTTCAGGGACCTTCGGACGGGCGCCTTCCGGGGAGCTCTTCGGGGAGGTCGGCGTCGGTGATCACGACGAGGAGCTGGAAGGGCAGCTCCTTGTCCCACTGGGAGACGCCGAGGCCTATCCACCGCCCGTCGGCCCGCCACAGCCTCAGCTCCGGAGTGTGGCAGCTGAGCGTGGACCACGGCTCCGGTATCGCCTCGCCCTCCATGCTCCGCTCAAGGACCGGCCACAGGCTCAGCTCCTCCGGCAGGCCCCAGCGGGCGGTGAGCAGGACGGCGAGGCCGTCCCGCTCCGCCTCGTACTGCTCCTCGACCAGCACGCGGCGCGTGCCGTCGTCCTCCCAGAACTCCTCGCTCGTCGCGAGCTCCCCGATGTGGAAGCCCGGACCGCTGTCGACGGGTCCGGACCGCTCCGGTCTCCCGGGGAAGGCGCGGGAGCGGAGTAAGTCGATCGTCGCCAGGTGCCGTGCCGTGGTCATGGATCCAGTAAAGCGGCCCCCACTGACAGTTGGCGTTCCGTCAGGAGACGGGGTGCGGGCGGCGGAGGGGGCACCGCGGGGGCGGCACTCGCCGCGACCGGACCCATTGAGTACCATCCGCCGAAGAGGTGCACGAGCTGGGAGGACACACTGTGGGGCGGCTGACCGGCGGGGATCCGTCTCTGCTGCGGCGGATCAACTCCGCGGTGGTACTCCATGCGCTGCGGGGCGCCGAAGCGCCCACGCTCACGGATCTCACCCGGATCACGGGCCTCTCACGGCCCACGGTCGAAGGGGTCGTCGAGGGGCTGATGGAGGGCGGTCTCGTCGTCGAGGCGGCGCCCGAGGAGGGCGAGGCCCGGCGGCAGGGACGTCCGGCGCGGAGGTTCCGCTTCCGCGCGGAGGCCGGTCATCTGCTCGGCATCGAGATCGGCCCGCACCGCGTGGCCGCCCTGCTCTCCGGACTGGACGGGCGGATCATCGGCGCGGGAGCGCGCGAGGTGTCGGAGACCGCGCCCGAGGACGAGCGTCTCGACCGCGTGCGCACGGTCGTGGCCGACGTGCTGCGCAGGGCCGGGGTCGCCCGGTCCAATCTGCGGGCGGTCGGCGTCGGCACCCCCGGCATCGTGGAGGCCGACGGGACCGTCCGCCTCGGTACGGCCCTGCCCGGCTGGACGGGCCTCGCGCTCGGCGAGCGGCTGCGGCGTTCCTTCCGGTGCCCGGTGATCGTGGAGAACGACGCGAACGCGGCGGCCGTCGCCGAGCACTGGAAGGGGGCGGCGACCGACTCCGACGACATCGTCTTCGTCCTGGCGGGGCTGAGCCCGGGTGCCGGTTCGCTGATCGGCGGCCGGCTGCACCGTGGCTTCGGCGGCGCGGCCGGGGAGATCGGCGCGCTGCACCTGCTCGGCCGGGGCGTCACCCCCGAGCATCTCCTCTCGACCACGGACGAGCCGCTGCACCCGCTGGACGAACAGGCGGTCGCCGAGGTCTTCGCACTGGCCCGCAAGGGCGACGCGCGCGCGGAGGCGGCGGTCGAGCGGTTCATCCAGCGGCTTGTGCACGACGTGGCGGCCCTTGTCCTCGCGATCGACCCCGAGGTGGTGGTCGTCGGCGGCTGGGCGGCCGGCCTGGACGGCGTACTGCAGCCGCTCCGGGACGAGCTGGCCCGGTTCTGTCTGCGGCCGCCGCGGGTGGTGCTGTCCCTGCTCGGCGAGGCGGCGGTGGGCACGGGTGCGCTGCGGCTCGCCCTCGACCACGTGGAGGAGCAGCTGTTCGCGGTCGAGGGAACGGTGACGGCCCGCCGCTAGGGGGTGTGTTGATCACGAGTGTCGACAACGCTCGTGATCAACACACCCAGGCCCTGTCGTCGGACGCGTGCGTGGCGGCGCGGGGCAGGCGGGAGGGTGACGACAGGGCGTGTGGTGTTACGAGGCCATGACCAGGTCGACGGAGTCGCCGAAGGTCAGGCGGCAGGTGTCGGCCCGGTAGGTGGCTACGGAGACGGCGGCGGTACGCCCTCCGGAGAGGTAGCGGGTCGTCACCACGAGGACGGGCGCGCCCGGCAGCCGGTCGAGCTCCTTGGCGTCGTCGGCGCGGGCGGAACCCAGCTCCACGGAGCGGTCCTGACCGTCGAGCGCGAGGTCCTGGAGCGCCCGGAGCACAGCGCGGGCGCGGGCCGGGCCTGCGGACGCGTCGACGCCGCCGAGGCCCGGGACGGAGCCGGCGGCCACGTACAGCAGCTCGGCGGCGACCGGCTGGTCCTGGCTGACGCGGATCCGGCGGACGATGTGCACCCGCTCGTCGGCGCCGGTCTCCAGGACGCGCGCGACGGCGGCGGGGGCCACGCCGGAGGCGGAGTCCAGGGACTGCCAGGCGTCGTCGCCGACTCCCGGCCAGGTGTGCTGGGTGGTGGAGACGTCGACGCCGACGCGGGGCGGTGCGACGGTGGTGCCGACGCCACGGCGGCGCTGGAGCCGGCCTTCCAGCTCCAGCTGCTCCAGGGCCTGACGGAGCGTGGCACGGGCGACGCCGAAGCGTGCCGCGAGCTCCCGCTCGTTGGGGAGGATCTCCCCGACCGCGAAGTCCGAGTCGAGCGCTTCGCCGATCACTGTCTTGAGGTGCTGGTACTTCGGTTCCGGCACCGATGCCAGCTGCGTGGTCCCCACCCTGATCCTCCGCAATTCGCCGTGTCCCGCGGCGTTTTTCCGCGCCCTTGTTTATTAAAGGTTCCTGCACTAACTCTGCGACCATAAGGCGAGCCACCCCCTTGGTCAAGACCAATCCTCTGCCGAACGCCCCCGAATGTGACCCTCTGGCCTGGATCGTTCACAGGACGTTCGCGCCCGCGTGCGCCCCGCGCAGCGAAGACCCCGCCTCCGGGGTGGGAGGCGGGGTCGGTTCCGGTCGCTCGGCGTTGATCCGGAGGCTTCCGGGGCCGTGCCGGGGGTCAGACCGCGTCGGAGACGGCGAAGCCCCGGAGCTTGTCGGGGTTGCGGATGATGTAGACGCACTGGATGCGCCCGTCGCGCACCTCGATCTGGAGCAGGGTGTCGGGCCGCCCCTCGGCGAGGACGAGGAGGGCAGGAGCGCCGTTGACCTCGATGACCCGCGTCTCGTACAGGGCGTCGGCTCCCCGGGATGTGGCGGCGAGGAAGCGTCCGACCTTGTCGGCGCTCTCGATGATCCGCAGCGGAGCCTTGGACTTGCCTCCGCTGTCGCCGACGAGGCGCACGTCGGGGGCGAGCAGGGCGAGGAGCCCACCGAGGTCGCCGCCCGACGCGGCGGAGAGGAAGCGTTCGGTGAGGTCACGGCGCTCGGCCGGGTCGACGTCGTAGCGCGGCTTGCCCTCGTCGACGTGGCGCCTGGCGCGCCCGGCGAGCTGGCGCACGGCCGCCTCGGAGCGGTCGAGGGCGGTGGCGATGTCCCCGTACGGGAAGCCGAAGGCCTCGCGCAGCACGAAGACGGCCCGCTCCAGCGGGGAGAGGGATTCGAGGACGACGAGCACGGCGAGGGACACGGAGTCGGCGAGCAGGGCGCGCTCGGCGGTGTCGGGGGCGGACGGGCCGAAGTCGGTGACGACGGGCTCGGGCAGCCAGGGGCCGACGTAGGCCTCGCGGCGAGCCTGGGCCTGGCGGAGCCGGTCGATGGCGAGGCGTGTGGTGATCCGTACCAGGAAGGCGCGGGGTTCACGGACGGCGGCCCGGTCCTCGGCGGTCCAGCGCAGCCAGGCCTCCTGGACGACGTCCTCGGCATCGGCGGCGCGGCCGAGCATCCGGTACGCGACGCCGAGGAGCATCGGACGGTGCTCCTCGAAGAGTTCGGTCAGGGTGTCGGTCGGAATGTCGGTGGGCACCCGTCCATCCCAGCCCACCGCGGTCACCCTGTCCAGTTTCGGACGGGGTCTTGAACTCCGGGCTACTCATGGGTAATTCTCGCTGACGGGACGTCTGACAAGCTTCAGGACGGGAGTCCGCATGCCCGCACGGCTCATGCTCACGATCGAGACCCCGGCAGGACCGCGCACGGCGTCCCTCACCTACGAGCGCCGGGGCGCGGGCGAACCGCTGCTGCTCCTCCACGGCATCGGACACCACTGGCAGGCCTGGGAGCCCGTCCTGGACATCCTGGCGGCCGAACGGGACGTGATCGCCGTCGACCTGCCCGGTTTCGGCTCCTCCGACGCGCTGCCCGACGGCTGCCCCTACGACCTGCCCGGCGTCGTCCGCGTGCTCGACGCCTTCTGCGCGGCCCTCGGTGCCGAACAGCCGCACGTGGCGGGGAACTCGCTCGGCGGGCTGCTCGCCCTGGAGCTGGGCCGGGCGGAGCGGGTGCGCTCGGTCACCGCGCTCTCCCCCGCCGGGTTCTGGTCGGAGGGCGAGCGGCGGTACGCCTTCGTGACGCTCCGGGCGATGCGCGGCGCGGCCCGTTCTATGCCCGTCCCGCTGATCGAACGCCTCTCCCGTACCGCCGCCGGACGCACCGCGCTCGCCAGCAGCATCTACGCGCGCCCCGGGCGCCGTTCACCCGAGGCGGTCTACGCGGAGACGCTCGCGCTGCGCGGGGCCGCCGGCTTCCGGCAGACTCTGGAGGCCGGCGGGTCCGTACGCTTCCGCGACGACGTCCCCGGAGTGCCCGTCACCGTCGCCTGGGGCAGCCGTGACCGGCTGCTCCTTCCCCGCCAGGGCGTCCGCGCCAAGCAGACCCTGCCCGGCGCGCGGCTCGTCCGGCTGCCGGGCTGCGGTCATGTGCCCATGAGCGACGACCCGGCTCTCGTCGCGCGCGTCATCCTGGACGGCAGCCGCTGAGGCCCCCCGGGTCCTCCGGGTGAACAGGCCGGTGCCCACGGCGGCGCCGGCCCCCACGAGCAGACCGCCGGCCGCCTGCGGAAGGCCGAAGGCGGCGCCGGCGACCAGCGCGGCGCTCAACGCGGCGGCGACGGGGATCGCGCCGGTGAAGAGGGTGGCCCGCTCCATGCCGACCCGCTGGACGCCCATGTAGAAGAGGACGAAGCCGACCACCGTGGCGAGGACCGCCTGCCAGACGAGGGCGCCCGCCTCCACCGCCGTCGGCATGCGTACGAACGCGGCCCCGTCCACCACGAGACCCACGAGCGCCGCCTCCGCCGCGCCGACCCCGCAGACGGCGGCCGTGAGCAGCTTCGGCCCGAGCAGCCGGAGCACCGGCACGGCGAGCACCGTGAACCCCACCTCGCCCGCGAGCGCGGCCACGGACCAGCCGATCCCGGCCAGGTCCGTCCTCCCCCAGCCCTGCACGGTGAAGGCCCCGGCGGCGACGAGCAGCGCCCCGTACAGCACGGCGGGGGCGGGCCTGCGGCCCTCGATCAGCGGGACGAGGACGGCGACGACGACGGGGGCGCAGCCGACCAGGACGCCGGGCACGGCCGGCTCGGCCGACCGCTCGGCGGCCAGTACCGCCATGTTGAATCCGACCATGCCGACCCCCGCGAGGGCGGCGAGCCGCAGCCAGTGACGGGGGGTCAGGGCCCGCAGCGGGGCGAGCCCGCCGCGGCCGAGGAGCGGGAGCAGCAGCAGACAGGCGGCCCCGTACCGCAGCGCCTGACCGCCCGCGTAGGGATACGCGCCGAGCAGGCTGTTCGCGGTGAAGGAGGCGCCGACGAGGGCGTAGGCGAGGGTCACCAGGAGGACCCCGCGCAGGGCGTTCGCGTTCATGGCTCCGACAGTAGGAAGCCGCGCGGCCCCGGTTGAGGTCCACTTCTGTCACGCCATCGGGGACCACTTCGGGCTGCGCGGCAGGGCCAGGGCCGGCAGACCTCGCTCCCCCACCGAGGTCCCCGGCCGCTCGTGTCCTCCGGCCTCGGGGCTTCCGTGAACTCCGTGACAGCCGAGACGCGTTCGACGATCCTCTCGAAGGTGTGCGCATCCAGGTCGGACGAGAGGGCCGAACGATCACCGCCGGCCGATGCGATCAGTTCCGTCACCGCGACTCTCGCGGACGAAGGAGTCCGTCCATGATCACCCCGGGATACACAGAAGTGCAGTACGGCGCGGTCACCGTGCTCGTCGGCGCCGAGCGGGGCGCCTACCCGTATGCCAACTCGGTGCTCGTACGAGGCACCGCCGAGACGCTGGTCATCGACCCGTCGCTGTCGCTCGTCGGTTCGGCCCCGCCCGCGGACATCGCTCTGGTGAGCCACGCGCACGAGGATCACATCGCGGGGCTCGGGTGCTACGAGGTACCCGTCCACATCCACGAGAGGGATCTCGCCGCGCTGCGCTCCCGCGCGGTCATGGCCGCCGGCTACGGCCTCCCGCCGGACGCGACCGCGCAGACGGAGGCGATGCTGCGCGACCGGTTCCACATACAGGACCGCCCCGACGCGACGGCGTTCACCGACGGCACGGTGTTCGACCTGGGCGGCCGGACCGTGACCGTCGTCCACCTCCCCGGCCACACCGCCGGCCACAGCGGCTTCCTGATCGAACCGGACGGCTTCCTGTACGTGGCGGACATCGACCTGACGTCGTTCGGGCCGTTCTACGGAGACGTCGGCAGCAGCCTGCTGGAATTCGAGGCGTCGATGCGGCGTTGCCGGGAGATCGGTGCCCGCTGGTACGGGACGGCCCATCAGAAGGGCGTGATCGAGGGCGCCGCGGAGTTCGCCGGACGGCTCGACGACTTCGCAGGGGTGGTGGAGCGGCGGGACGCGGCCCTCCTGGCGTACCTCGACGAGCCGCGGACGGTCGAGGAGATCGCCGAGCGCCGGCTGGTCTACCGGCCGCACGTCGATGGCGCCCATGTGAAGCCGGTCGAGCGACGGACCGCGGTGCGGCACCTGGACCGGCTGACCGGCGCGGGGCTGGTCGCGGAGGTCGGGGGAGGACGGTTCCGCGCCACGTAGCACCCAGTTGTCGCGGCGCCACCGGCCGGTTCAGGACGTCGGCCGATGGCCGGCCGTCGGTCTGCTGCTGCTGTTGCTGGGAGAGTGACCATCCGGCCCCGGCCGCGGACGAGTACGGGATGCCGAGAGGGATGATCGACGGGACTGCCGCGGCCGGCGCGGCGGAGGGGGACGGTCGGTATGAGGGCGTGCGACGGCGGCGGGGAGGGTCACACGGCATGAGCAGCCATGGACAGGCGGCATGGGAGCTGCTCCTGCCGGCCGTCGGCGCCCCGGCGCGGCGGCGGGGGCGGGCCCTTCAGGAGGCGCTGCGCGAGGCCGTGCGCTCGGGGCGGCTCATTGCGGGGACCCGGCTGCCGTCGACGCGTGAACTCGCGGCCGACCTGGGCGTCTCCCGGGGCCTGGTCACCGAGGCGTACGAACAGCTCACCGCCGAGGGGTATCTGCGCAGCGACCGGGGGGCGGGCACCTGGGTGGGTGAGGCGGCCAGGGCCCGGCGGGCGGACCGCTCCCGGACGGCGGACGCTCGTCACGGCCCCGGGCCCGACTGCGGCACGCCGGTGCGCGGCGCCCACGGCCCGGGTCCCGAGACCTCCCGCGTCCGGGTGGACTTCCGCCCCGGCACCCCTGATCTGTCGCTCTTCCCGAGGGCCGCGTGGGCGGCGGCCCAGCGTGCCGTGCTCACGCGGCTGCCCCATCCGGCGCTCGGGTACCCGGACCCGCGCGGGGTGCCCGAACTGCGGGAGGCGCTGGCGGGGATGCTGACGAGGCGCCGGGGCGTGGTGGCCGATGAGGAGCGGCTCGTGGTCTGCTCGGGCGTGGCACAGGCGTCGACGCTGCTCGGCTTCGTCCTGCGGGCACGGGGGCTCGACGCGGTCGGCATCGAGGATCCCGGCAGTCCTGAGCACGGGAGGCTGTTCGCCTCGACCGGTCTGGACACGGTGTGGCTGCCCCTGGACGAGGAAGGGCTGCGGACAGGGCCGCTCGCCGCCTCGGACGTGCGGGCCGTGGTCGTGACGCCCTCGCACCAGTTCCCGTCCGGGATCAGCTGGTCGGCCGAGCGCCGGGCCGACCTCCTCGACTGGGCGCGGACGGTGGACGGCTACGTCCTGGAGGACGACTACGACGGTGATTTCCGGTACGACAGGGCGCCCGTCGGCGCACTTCAGGGACTCGATCCGGAGCGGGTCGTCTACGCGGGCTCGGTCAGCAAGTCATTGGCGCCCGGCCTGCGGCTCGGCTGGATGCTCGTTCCCGAGGCGCTGCTCGGCGAGGTCGTCGAGCGCAAGCGGACGATGGACCTCGGCAACCCCGTACTCGACCAGGCGGTGCTCGCGGAGTTCGTGACGCGGGGCGGTTACGACCGGCAGCTGCGCCGCTGTCAGCGGGCCTACCGGGAGCGCCGGGACGCCCTGCTCGCCGCCCTCGCGGAGCACCTGCCCGGCACCCGGGTGAGCGGCATCGCGGCCGGACTGCACGTCATCGCGCGCGTACCGGGGGATTACGGCCCGCCGGAACGGTTCCTGGCGCGGGCGGCGGAGGCGGGTGTGGCGCTGCGGCGCCTGGAGGAGTACGGCACCGCGCGGCCCGCCGACGGGGACGTACGGCTCGTCATCGGGTACGCGCACCTGGCGCCGTCGGCCGTGACGGCGGGGATACGGCTGGTGGCGGAGGCCGTCGGCCGGGGGTGAGGGTTCCTGCGGGATCAGGCCGGGGTGTTCCTTCGGGGTCAAGCTGCGGTGTTCCGGGATCAGGCCGGGGGTTCCTGGGGACATGCGGCCGGCGGGGACACGCGCGCGGGGTCGGCCGTCCCTGTGACCGGCGGGGGCGTCCTGTCGGCAGGACGCTCGCCGGGCCCGATGATCTGTTCACGCGGGGTTCGTATGGGCGCCGTCCCCGGCCGTTAGGCATGGGGTGACGCCCCCCGCCGCCTGGACACCACCTCGGAGGCCCTTCCATGTCCCAGCCCGTACCCGGCCCCTCCCCCGCCCGCCGCAGCGTGCTGCGCGGTTCGCTGGCCGCATCGGCGGCGCTCGCCGTCGGCGGCGCCGGTCTCGCCGCGCCCGCGTTCGCGCTGTCCGGCCGGCCCCGCGCCGCGTGGGGTGTCCAGACGGGCGACGTGACGAGCTCCTCCGGGCTCGTGTGGGTCCGGTCGGACCGTCCGGCACGGATGCTCGTCGAGACCTCGGCGAGCGAGTCGTTCCGGCGGGTGCGCCGCCACCACGGGCCGCTGATCGGCTCGGGCTCGGACTTCACCGGCACCACCGCCCTGCGCGGCCTGCCGGCGGGCGAGCAGATCCACTACCGGGTCACCCTCGCCGACCCGGACGATCCGCGCCGCACGGGCGAGCCGGTCGTCGGCACCTTCCGTACGGCCCCGGACCGGCGCCGCGACGGGGTCCGTTTCCTGTGGTCGGGGGACGTCGCGGGGCAGGGCTGGGGCATCAACCCGGACATCGGCGGCTTCCGGGCGTACGAGGAGATGCGCCGCCTCGACCCGGACTTCTTCCTGTGCAGCGGCGACTCGGTCTACGCGGACGGGGTGATCCAGCCGAGCGTGACGCTGCCGGACGGACGGATCTGGCGGAACGTCACGACGCCGGAGAAGTCGAAGGTCGCGGAGACGCTCGACGAGTACCGGGGCAACTTCCGCTACAACCTGCTGGACCACAACGTCCGCGCGTTCAACGCGCAGGTGCCGTCGGTGGTGCAGTGGGACGACCACGAGGTGCGCAACAACTGGTACCCGGGCCAGATCCTGGACGACGCGCGCTACACGGAGAAGGACGTGGACGTCCTGGCCGCGCGTGCCCTGCGCGCCTTCGGCGAGTACACGCCGGTCTCCACGCTCCACGCGCGCGCGGGGCGGGAGCACCGGATGCACCGGGTGGTGCGGTACGGGCCGCTGCTCGACGTGTTCGTGCTCGACATGCGCTCGTACCGGAACGCCAACTCCCCCGGCCGCCAGGCCGACGACACCACCGGCATCCTCGGCGCCGCGCAACTGGCCTGGCTCAAGCGGGAGCTCACCGCCTCCACCGCCGTGTGGAAGGTGCTCGCGGCGGACATGCCGCTCGGCCTTGTCGTACCGGACGGCGCGACGAACTTCGAGGCGATCGCGCAGGGCGACCCGGGCGCGCCGCTGGGCCGTGAGCTCCAGATCGCGGAGCTGCTGCGCTTCGTCAAGCACCGCCGGATCACGGGCACGGTGTGGCTGACGGCGGACGTGCACTACACCTCGGCGCAGCACTACGCGCCGGAACGGGCGGCGTTCAAGGACTTCGCGCCGTTCTGGGAGTTCGTGTCCGGGCCGCTGGCGGCGGGCGGGTTCCCGGCGAACGCCCTCGACGCGACCTTCGGTCCCGAGCGGGTGTTCGTCCGGGCGCCGGAGCGGGCCAACCTGTCGCCGATGGAGAGCCCGCAGTACTTCGGAGAGGTCGACATCGACGGCGACAGCGGGGAACTGACGGTGCGGCTCCGCGCCGAGGGCGGGACGGTGCTGTTCAGCAAGGTGCTGCGGCCGGGCCGGGTCGGGCAGTAGGACCGGGTCGGGCGCGGGGCGCGGAGGCCCTGTCCCGGTGACTGTCAGTGCCGGGACCTACCGTCGTATCCATGACGCGATCCGTACAGGCGCTCGCCTACGCCCGCCCGTCCGCGCTGGAGTCCACGGGCTCCGGCCGGCTGCTCGGGCTGGAGACGGCGGGGGGTCTCACTCCCCGGGGGGCCGAGGCCCATCCCCGCTTCTTCTCCGGCTTCCTGGCTGCTTCGCAGGCCGCCGCCCGTGGGCTGCTCGCGGTCGCCGACGTGGCCGCCGCCCGGTACCACCAGCGGATACGGACCGGGTCGCTGGATCCGGTGGTGACGGGGAACGGGGACCGGCTGCGGTTCGAGTCCTTCTCCGGCTGCGGCGGGGTGTACGCGCGCCTGGACGTGCTCGACGAATGCCTGGGCGGTGCGGAGACGGGGCACGGCACCACCCATGTCGACGTCAACGATCCGCTGCGGCAGGCGCTGTCGCGGATGACGGGGGACGATCCTCTGCATCTGCGGGTGGGCCCGGAGGAGATGGCGGTGACCACGCTCGCCGGGGCGGTCGTGGAGAAGAAGGTCCCGCTGCCGGACCGCTGGCTGCGGGGCTTCGCCGAGGCTCAGGTCGCCTCTGCCCGGTTCGATCAGCGGGCCGGACTGAGCGGGGCGGAGGCCGTCCGCTTCCTCCGGTCCCTGCCCCGCGGCCAGGCCCGGGGACGCGGCTCGCTGTGGATCGCGCAGTCCGGCCGGACCCTGCGTCCGACGACCCGGCCCGGCGCCGGCGCGGTGTGTCTGCCGGGACCTGACCGGCTGACCGCCCTGGAGCGGGTGTTGCGGCACGCGACGGGCCTGCGGGTGTACGGGCCGGTGCCGGACGGCGCTCTGGCCACGGCGAGCGCCTGGGAGGTGACCCTGCCGGGCATGCGGCTCACGCTGACGCTGTCGCCTGACCCGGCGCGGGGCTTCTCCGGCGAAGGCGGGGTCCTGGAGGCCCTCGCGACGGAGGAGGCCGCGCAGGACGCCGAGCTGGTCGCGGTGCTTCTGGCCTGGGAGCCCAGGATCGACCTGGCGGATCTCGCGGCGCAGGCCGGGATCACGGTCGACCGGGTGCGCGCGGCGCTGACCCGGCTCGGCACGGCGGGCCGGGTGGGGTACGACGTGGCGGACGCGGCCTACTTCCACCGGGAGCTGCCGTACGACACCGACCGGGCCGAGCGGCACAACCCGCGCCTGGTGAACGCGCGCCGGCTGCTCGCGGACGGAGCGGTGGAACTCGACGGGGACCTGGCGACGGTCGCCTCGGAGGAACGGCGTTACCGGGTGCGGGAGTCGGACGGGGTGCTCAGTTGCACCTGCCCGTGGTGGGCGGACCACCGGGGCCGTCGGGGCCCGTGCAAGCACGCGCTCGCGGTACGGATGGCCCGGCGGGGCGCGGGACTCGCCGGTCCGGCGGCGGGAGCGGTCCGTTGAGGGGGCCCGAGGCGGAGTCACGGAAGACGGGGAACGGGGCAGGGGCGCGCGGCATGGATCACGCAGCGGGTACGAACAGAACCGAGGGGAGCGCGAAGGCCGTGGGCATCGAGAAGGCCGTGGGAACCAGGAAGGCCATGGGGACCGGGAAAGCCGTGGAGACCGGGAAGGCCGAGGAGACCGGAAAGGCCGAGGAGACCGCGAAGGCCGGGGAGACGGGCAAGGCCGAGGAGACCGGGAAGGCCGAGGGCATCGAGAAGCTGATGGAGGCCGTGCGCGCGGGGCGCGCCGAGGGGGTGCCCGCGCTGCTCGAACCGATGGGCGCCGCGGAGCGGAAGGCCGCCCTGCCCCGGCTGAAGGCGCTGCGCACCGAGGTGCGGAGCTGGGAGGCCGAGCGCCCGCGAGAGGCGGCCGATGTCCGGCGCGCGCTGTACGTCGCGGGGGCCGGCTGTCACCCGGGGGCGTCGGCGGCGGCGACCTGGCTCGGCGGCCGTGACCTGCTCGTCCGGTCCGCCGCGGACAGCGACCTGGTGCTGCGGGTGACCGCCGACCGCGGTCCGGAGTGGCTGGCCGATCTCGCGGACCGGCTCGCCGCGCGGCCGGCCGTGGCGGAGGCCGGCTACGGGCTGATCCGCGGTCTGGTGGAGCGGTCCGGCTGCCCGGTGCCGGCGTCCGACGGCTACGTCCGCGCCTGGGCACGTGAGATCACCCCCGGCAGCCGCTGGTTGCGGAGGGCCGACGCTCCCCTGCTCCTCGACCGGCTGCGGGAGGATCCGCAGACGCCGGTCCTGGCGGTCCACGCCCTGACGATGGCGGAGGCCCCGCAGCAGATGACCTGGGCAGGCGGTGACGACGCGCGGAGGCACTGGCCCACGGCGGTCGCGGCGCTCGTCGCGGAGGGCCTGCTCGACCGGGCCCAGGTCGTGGACGCCGCCGTCTCCCGGCTGCTGCGGGGCGGTCGCCTCCATGTTCTGCGGTTCCCGCTGGACGTGCTGCGGCTGGTCGAGCCGACCGCGGCCGAGTTCCGGGAGCGGGTGCCGGACCTGATAGGGATCGTGGCGGACGCTCCGTCGCCGGTCGCGGGGTACGCGCAGGAGGTTCTGGCCGGGCAGGCGGCCGACGGGGCGCTGTCCACGGACGCGCTGGCCGAGATGACGGGCGCGGCGCTGTTCAGGACCGAGAAGAAGCTGGTGCAGGCACAACTGGTCCTGGTCGGCGGGGTGCTGGCGCGGGAGCCGGGCGCGGCGGGCGCGCTGCTGCCCGCGGTGGCGGAGCTCTTCGGGCACGAGGACACCGGCCTCCAGGAGCGGGCGCTGAAGCTGGTGGGCCGGCATCTGTCCGCCGTGGACGCGTCCGTGCGGGCGGAACTGGCCGATGGGGCCGGTCTGCTGAGCCCTTCCCTCCGGCCGGGTGCCGCGGCGCTGTTCGGGGAGGTCCTGGCGGACGAGAGCCGGCTGCCGTACGAGGAGATCCTGCCGCCGGTGCCGGCCCCCCGGTCCGTGGAGCCTCCGGCGTCGACGGTCGAGGCGCTGGTGGAGGAACTCCTCTCGAAGGGGGTCTCCGACGATCCGGTGCGGTTCGAGCGGGCCTTCGACGGCCTGGTGCGGCACGCGCACCGGGACCGGGACGGGCTGACGCGAGCGGTACGGGAGGCGTTCACCGTCGCGGACTGGGAGCGGCCCCACCACTTCACGCACCACTCCCACGGACTGCACGCGGTGCTCGCGGGGCTGCTCGGAGTGGTGGACCGCTCGTGGATCGACGCCCGCCTGACGCGGGGGCAGGAGACGCCGGACTGCCTCCACCAGGCGCTCACGGAGATCAGGGACACCCGGCTGTGGGAGGCCGCCGCGCTGATCGGCACGGACGCTCTGCCCTTCCTCCTCGCCGCGCCGACCGTGGAGACCGGCGGCATCGACCCGTCGGTGCTCGTGGAGCGGCTGCGCGTCTGCCGGGACGCGGGCGTCGAGCCCGCTCCCGCGGATCTGGCGCAGGCCCTGCTGCGGGTCCTGCGGAGCGGTGCCCCGGCCGGGCGGGCGGCCGGGGAGGCGGCGGCGCTGGGGTCTCCGGCCGGGCGGCGGCTCGCCGCGTGGCTGCGGGCGGACGAGCCGACGGCGGTGACGGTGCGGTTCCTGCGGCGGGAGGAGGACCGGACGCTGCTGCGCCGGTCGGTGTCGGACCGTCTGGTGGTCGACATCGCGGACCGTGCCGTGCCGCGCGAGGAGTTCCCGCCCGCCTTCCGGTGGCTGGGCGGCACGCTGGAGGCGGCGCCCCGCCGCTGCTACCACTGGATCGAGGGCGCGGAGCACTGGGCCTCGGTCCTGCCGGCCGACCGCGAGGTGCTCGCGGCCTGCGTGCTGCCTTCGCTCGCGCGGGCCGTCGACGGCGCACGGGAGCCGGCCGAGCCGCTGACCGGGATGGCGGAGGCCGAGGGCCGGGTCGGCCGGGCCGTCGCCCTCGCCGTGGCGCTCGGTCTGGGCGGCGGGGACGCGGACGACCGGCTGCGGGCGGTGGACGCGCTGCTGGTGCTCGCGGCCCGGGGCGATCTGGACGCGCGCCGGGTGGGCGAGGAGCTCGGGTGGCTGGTGGCCGAGGGCTCGGTCAAGCCGAACCGGCTGGCGGACGCGGCTCGGACGGCGGCGGTCACCGGGGCGTACGGCACGGTCTGGGCGGTCCTGGCGGCGGCGCTGCCGGAGCCGCTGGCCGTGGCGAAGCCGGTCCGGGGGCTGGGCGAACTGCTCGCGGTGGCGGCCGACTGCGTGGAGCGGTGCGGGGCCCGCGGCGTGCCGCCGGGGCTCGACGAGCTGGTGGCGCGGGGCGGTTCCACACAGCTCGCCACACAGGCGAAGCGCCTGCTGAGCGCACTCCGCCAGGGGATCGATCGGAGTCTGACAGAAACGGTCTGAATCCTTATTTAAGCCGCCAGATGGGCGCTTAACCCGTCAGTCACAAAGCGTTCGTGATCACGCAACACCACTGGGTCACAGTGAGGTCATGACCGATGTGACGTCTTCGAAGAGCGCCCGCCGTCCCCACCACTGGCGGCACGACCTGATCGAGCTCGCCGCACTGTTCACCGCCGTGGTGGTGGCCGACACGATCGCCAAGACCATCGCCAAGGGGCCCGACGGCCACTACCTGCTGGTCTTCTCGGCGATCGCGCTGGTCGCCACCGCCGCCTTCCACACCTGGTGGGCACGGAGGCACAGTCATGCGAGCCATGCCCCGCCCGCCGGTCACCCCGGCGGGCACCCCCTCGCGACCCGCCCGGCCGAGGCCACCACGGCGGGAAGCCCGGAGGAGCGGGAGGAGTCCGGAGTGCCCGTCGAGACCACGCTGTGGCGGATGCGGACCACCGTCGCGGACACCCCGGGCAGCCTCGCCGCCCTGTGCACGGTCCTCGCCCGCCTGGGCGTGGACATCCTCACCCTCCAGACGCATCCGCTCGCCGACGGAACGGTCGACGAGTTCCTGCTGCGCGCTCCCGCCGACCTCTCCGCCCAGGCCCTCGCCCGCGAGACGGCGGCGGCCGGCGGCCGTGACACCTGGACCGAGCGGGCCGACGCCCACGACCTGGTGGACACCCCCACCCGGGTCCTCGGCCTGGCCACCCGTACCGCGCTCGACGCGGCCGAACTGCCGCTCGCGCTGCGCCAGCTGCTCGGCCGCTGCACCCTCCACTCGGTGCCGGCCGTCTCGCTCACGGGCCGTCCCACCGGCGAACAGGCCCCGGTCGAAGGCGTCCTGGAGGAGACGGCGATGCGGCTGCGCGACCCCAACGGCGGCACGCTCATCGTGGAGCGGCCCTATCTCCCCTTCACCCCGACCGAGTTCGCGCGGGCGCGCGCCCTCGTGGAGCTCGACGCGCGGCTCGGTCCGCGCGTCCCGCACAGCCAGGACGTGCTGACCCTGCCCGAGGGGAACGAGATCACCGTCCGCCGGGCCGACCAGCGGGACCTGGTGGCCGCGCGCGCCATGCACGACCGCTGCTCGGCCCGGACGCTCGGCCTGCGCTACCACGGCCCCGTCGGGGACGCCGACCGCTACCTCGACCATCTGCTCAGCCCCCGCTTCGGGCGCACCCTCGCCGTGCAGACGGCCTCCGGCCGTCTCGTCGCCCTCGGGCATCTGCTCTGGGACGGCGACGAGACGGAGGTGGCGCTGATGGTGGAGGACGACTGGCAGCGGCGCGGCATCGGCTCCGAACTCCTCGGCCGCCTCGTGGCGATGGCCGAGGAGGCCGGCTGCGCGAGCGTGTACGCCGTGACCCAGTCGTCCAACACCGGCATGGTGGCCGCGATGCGGGCGCTGAACCTGCCCCTCGACTACCAGATCGAGGAGGGCACCCTGGTGATCACCGCGCGGCTGGCCTCGGCACCGCGGCCGGCCGGCCGGCAGCGGGAACAGGAGCAGCGGCAGTGACGGGCGGAGCGCTGAGGGCCTGGGTCAGATCCCGCCACAGGTCCTCGACGTCCTCCAGACCCACCGACATCCTCAGGAGCCGGTCGCTGACGCCTGCCGAGCGCCGGTCGCCCTCGGCGACGATCCGGTGGCTGATGGAAGCCGGGTGCTGGATGAGGGTGTCGACGCTGCCGAGACTGACGGCCGGGGTGATGAGGCGGACGCCGGCGATGACGTCGTGCGGGTCGCCGTACACCTCGAAGGCGATCATCGCGCCGCCGATCCGCGGGTAGTGGACCCGGGCGATCCGGGGGTCGGTGGCCAGCCGTCGTACGAGCTCCGCCGCCGTCGCGGACGCCGCCCGCACCCGTACCGGCAGGGTGGAGAGACCGCGCAGCAGCAGATAGCCGGCGAGGGGGTGGAGCACCCCTCCGGTGGCGAAGCGGACCTGGCGGAGGGTACGGGCGAACTCCTCGTCGCAGGCGACGATGCCGCCCATGACGTCGCCGTGTCCGCCGAGGTACTTGGTCGCGCTGTGCAGCACGATGCGGGCGCCCTGCTCGACGGGCCGCTGCAGCACGGGCGTGGCGAAGGTGTTGTCGACCAGGAGCGGCACGGAGCCGCAGGAGTGGGCGAGGGCGCGGATGTCCGCCTCGGCGAGGGTCGGGTTGGCGGGCGACTCCACCATGACCAGGCCGGTGTCGGGCCGGATCGCCTCCGCGACGCCCGCCGGGTCGGTCCAGGTGACCTCGGTGCCGAGCAGGCCGGCGTCCAGGAGGTGGTCGCTGCAGCCGTACAGCGGACGGACCGCGACGACGTGGCGCAGGCCCTGGGCCGCCCGGGCGAGGAGGACCGCGGTGAGGGCCGCCATGCCGCTGGCGAAGGCGACCGCCGCCTCGGCGCCCTCGAGGCGGGCGAGGGCCTCCTCGAAGCGGGCGACGGTGGGGTTGTCGAGCCGGGCGTAGACGGGCGGCCCGTCGAGCCGGGCACCGGTGGTGGCGAACTCGTCGATCCGCGCGGCCTCGGCCCGTGCGTCGTACGAGGGGTAGGTGGTGGACAGATCGAGCGGCGGGGCGTGCAGACCGAGCGAGGCGAGGTCTTCGCGGCCGGCGTGCACGGCTTCGGTGGCGAGGGCCCTCGGGGTGACCGAGGAGCCGTAGTCCATGGCGTCCATGGCGGCACTGTGAACGGATACCGGGAAGTAGGGGGGAGACTCCGTGTTACGTTCGGCCCATGGCCGATTCTGTCGTACTGGACGCGGTCGATCTGCACATTCTTCGCCTCCTGCAGAACGACGCCCGGACCACCTATCGTGAGCTCGCCGCCGAGGTCGGGGTGGCACCGTCCACCTGCCTCGACCGGGTGGCGCGGCTGCGCCGCACAGGCGTCATCCTCGGACACCAGCTACGACTGGATCCGGCCAAACTCGGCCGTGGGCTCGAAGCGCTTCTCCTCGTCCAGGTCCGACCGCACCGGCGGGAACTGATCGGTCCGTTCGTCGACCGGATCCGGGCCCTGCCGGAGTCCCGTGCGCTCTTCCATCTGACGGGACCCGACGACTACCTCGTGCACGTGGCCGTCGCGGACCCGTCCGACCTGCAACGACTCGTGCTAGACGAGTTCACCTCGCGCCGTGAGGTGGCCCGCGTCGAGACCCGGCTGATCTTCCAGCAGTGGGAGTGCGGCCCGCTTCTGCCGCCCTCGACGGGCCCTTCCTTGTCAGCCGACTGAGGCCCGACGAGGGTGACGCGGGCCCGCCGGAGAGGCCAGGATGACCCCCATGCCAGAGACTTCCAGCAGCCCGCTGCCCCGCCAGGTCGCCGACGACCACGTCGACGCACTCATCGCCCTCGACCCGATCACCGGTACGTACCTGGGAGTCAAGGAGAGCGCCGGACTGCTGCCCGACTTCTCGCCCGCCGGCCAGCGGGCCGTGGCCGACCTCGCCCGCCGTACGCTCGCCCGGCTCGACGAGGCGGAGCGCGCCCCGGGCGCGGACAGCGAGGCCGAGCGGCGGTGCGCCCGGCTGCTCCGGGAGCGGCTGACGGCGGAGATCGCCATGCACGAGGCCGAGGAGGGGCTGCGTACGGTCAGCAACATGCGCTCGCCCGCGCACAGCGTCCGCATCGTCTTCACCGTGATGCCGACGGAGACCGAGGACGACTGGACGGCGGTCGCCGCCCGGCTGCGCGCGGTCCCGGCGGCCCTTGAGGGGTACCGTTCCTCGCTCGCCCTCGGTCTGGAGCGCGGGCTGCGCGGCGGGCCGCGTCCCACCGCCACCTTCGTGGACCAGCTCACCGAGTGGGCCGGCGCGGAGAGCGGGGAGCCCGGCTGGTTCGAGGAGTTCGCCACGGCGGGGCCCGGCACCCTGCCCGAGGAGCTGCGCGCCGAGCTCACGAAGGCCGGCCGGGACGCCTCCGCGGCCGTGGCGGCGCTGCGGGACTGGATGCGGGACGTGTACGCCCCCGCCGTCGCGGACGCCCCCGACACCGTGGGCCGCGAGCGCTACCAGCGCTGGACCCGCTTCTTCAACGGCACCGACCTCGACCTCGACCAGGCGTACGCGTACGGCTGGAGCGAGTATCACCGGCTGCTCGGCGAGATGCGGACAGAGGCCGAGAAGATCCTGCCCGGCGCGGGCCCCTGGGAGGCGCTCGCCCACCTCGACGAGCACGGCACGCACATCGAGGGGGTGGAGGAGGTCCGGGTCTGGCTCCAGGGGCTCATGGACGAGGCCATGGAGGCCCTCGACGGCACCCACTTCGAACTGGCCGACCGGGTACGCCGGGTGGAGTCCCGCATCGCGCCGCCGGGCGGCGCCGCCGCGCCGTACTACACCGGCCCGTCCGAGGACTTCTCACGTCCCGGCCGCACCTGGCTGCCGGTGGACGGCACGACCCGCTTCCCGGTGTACGACCTGGTGTCGACCTGGTACCACGAGGGCGTTCCCGGCCATCACCTCCAGATCGCGCAGTGGGTGCACGTCGCCGACCGGCTCTCCCGCTACCAGGCGACCATCGGCAAGGTCAGCGCCAACTCGGAGGGCTGGGCGCTCTACGCGGAGCGGCTGATGGACGAGCTCGGCTTCCTGCCCGACGCGGAGCGGCGGCTCGGCTACCTCGACGGGCAGATGATGCGCGCGTGCCGGGTCATCGTGGACATCGGCATGCACCTGGGCCTGGAGATCCCGAAGGACTCGCTCTTCCGCCCGGGCGAGCGGTGGACCCCGGAGCTCGCCCAGGAGTTCTTCCAGCGGCACAGCAGCCGTCCGCCGTCCTTCGTCGAGAGCGAGATGACGCGCTACCTCTCGATGCCGGGCCAGGCCATCGGCTACAAGCTGGGCGAGCGGGCCTGGCTGCTCGGCCGCGCCAACGCGCGGGCGGCGCACGGCGACGCCTTCGACGCGAAGGCCTGGCACATGGCGGCGCTCTCGCAGGGTCCGCTGGGCCTCGACGACCTGGTCGAGGAACTCTCGCGCCTCTGAACCGTGAGCGGCGGATTTCCCCGGCCGATCACTTGATCGACCGGGGAATCCCCTGCTATTCCTCGTTCATGACGAGCGAGCGTTCATGACCGGCGAGTACGCCCCCGACGCCACCGACTGGCGCATTCTCGAAGCCCTCCAGGCCGAGGGCCGCGCCAGCTTCGCCGAGCTCGCCCGCACCGTGGCGATGTCGCCGTCCGCGGTGACCGAGCGGGTGCGGCGCCTCGAAGAGGCGGGGGTGATCACGGGGTACACGGCGATCGTCGACCACGACCGGCTCGGCCTGACCGTCCTCGCGTTCGTACGGCTGCGCTACCCCCACGGCAACTACAAGCCGTTCCATGACCTGCTCGACACCACGCCGGAGGTCCTGGAGGCCCACCACGTCACCGGCGACGACTGTTTCGTGCTCAAGGTCGCCGCCCGCTCGATGCGGCACCTGGAGGAGATCTCCGGGAAGATCGCCACGCTGGGCGCGGTGACCACCAGCGTGGTCTACTCCTCGCCGCTGCCCCGGCGTTCGCTCAGCCGCTGAGCGCGTCCCCTCCGGTACGCAGCCGTACCTCCGAGCCCTGCCGCCCCTTGACGACCTCCAGCTGAGCCGGGATCCGGCGGCGCAGGTCGCCGACGTGGCTGACGATGCCGACGCTGCGGTCCCGTTCGCGGAGCGAGTCGAGGACGTCGAGGACCTCGTCGAGCGTCTGCTCGTCGAGGCTGCCGAAGCCCTCGTCGATGAAGAGGGTGTCGAGCCGCACACCGCCCGCCTCGTCGGTGACGACGTCGGCGAGACCGAGGGCGAGAGCGAGGGAGGCGAAGAAGGTCTCGCCGCCGGAGAGCGTGGCGGTGTCGCGCTCGTTGCCCGTCCACGCGTCGACGACGCGCAGGCCGAGCCCTGCCCGCTTGCCGCCGGAGCGCGCGTCGGAGTGGACGAGGGTGTAGCGGCCGGAGGACATCCGCTGGAGGCGGGCGGTAGCCGCGGCGGCGACCTGTTCGAGACGGGCCGCGAGGACGTACGACTCCAGGCGCATCCGGCGCTCGTTCTCGGCGGAGGTGCCGGCGGTGAGGGTGGCGAGGCGGGCCACCCGGTCGTACTCCTCGCGGAGCGGCCCCAGGCGGTGGACCTCGGTCAGGACCTGCCGGGAGAGACCGGCGAGGTCCGTCGCCCGGTCACGGGCGGCGGCCAGGGCGGAGGCGGCCTCGCGGAGCGCGCGTTCGGCCGCCGCGTGGGCGGCCTCGGCTGTGGCCGGATCGGCGGGCGGGAGGGCGGCCGCCGCCGCGGTGCCGGGCTCGGCGAGCCGGTCCGCGACGGCGGCGGCCTCGGCCTGCCAGGCGTCCACCCGGTGCTGGTGGTCCCGCCGCTCGGTCTCGCTGAGGAGCGCGGCGGCCGCCTCGGCGGGGGTGGTGAAGCCCGCGCGGTAGGCGGCGTCGGCGAGCCGGTCGTCGGCCTCCTTGAGGCGCTGCGCGGCGAGTTCGGCGGAGCGTACGGCTCCGGTGGCGTCGACCAGGAGGGCGATCCGCCGCTCCAGACGGGTGGCGTGCTCGGCCACGCTGCCGAACGCGCCGCGGCCACGGGCGAGTTCCTCGTCGAGAGCCGCCTGCTCCCGCTCCAGCGCTTCGCGCCGCGAGGTCCGTGCGGCGACCCGTCGCTCGGCCTCCCGCTGTGCGCCGACGCGCTCCTCGTACTCCCGCTCGGCCCGCGCGAGGGCCTCACGCACGCTGTGGCTCTGCCCGGCGAGCGCGTGGGCCTCCGCATGGAGCCGGGACAACTCCTCGACCTCCGCGGCGAGTTCACGGACGGACGGCTCGGCCGCCTCGGGGTCCGCGCTGCCCGCCAGGGCGTCGGTGCGGGCCGTCGACCAGGACTCGCGGGTGACGGCGAGGTCGCGTTCGGCGGCCGTACGGGTCTCCTCGGCACGGGCGTAGGCCGCATAGGCGGCTTCCTCGCTGGCGCGGTCGACGTGGTCGGCGGTGGTGCGGGCGGGGGCCGGGTGGGCGAGGGAGCCGCAGACCTGGCAGGGCTCGCCGTCGGTGAGGGTGACCGCGAGTTCGGCGGCGATGCCCTCCAGGCGGCGGGACTTGACGTCGAGCCAGTTCTCATGGCAGGTGTTCCGGCGCTCGCGCGCGGCCGCGAGGCGCTCATCGGCCGCCCGGGTGTCCTCGGCGAGCGCGTCACGGCGCCGGGCCGCGGCCAGCCGGCGGCGGGCGGGTTCGAGGCGGCCCGCGAGGTGCTCGGCACGGGCGGCGGCGTCCCTGGCGGCCTCGACGCGCTCGGTGAGGGCGGCGCGCCGCGGTTCCCAGCCCGCGAGCCAGTCGGCCGCGTCGCGGAGGACGTCGTCGTCGGCGCGCGCCTCGCGCGCGAGGACGGCACGCTCCTCGGCCGTCGCGGCGGCGCGGCGCTCGGCGCGGCGGGCGGCCTCCAGGCCGCCGAGCTCCTCGCGGAGCCGGTTCTCGAGGGCGGAGAGGTGTTCTGCACCGGCGTCGGCGAGGTCGGCGGGCAGCAGGGCGCGCGCGCGTTCCCTGGCGGCACGCGCGGTGGCGTGCTCGCGCTCGGCGTCCTCGCGCAGTCCGAGCGCGGGAGCCACCCGGTCCGCCTTGAGGCCGCGGTCGAGGGCGGCCTGGAGCCGCTCGCGCTCGGGGGCGCGGGCGGCGAGCCGCTCCTGGCGGAGGAGCGCGTCGGCGTGCCGGGCCTGGCGGGCGGCGAGGTCGTTCTCGGCATCGAGCGCGGCACGTGCGGCGCCCTGCCGCGCCTCGGCCGCGTCGAGCCGTACGCGCGCGATGTCGACGGCCTCGCGGGCCTCGGTACGGGCGATTGCGGCCCAGCCGAGGATCGCCTCGGCGAGCCCGGGGTCGCCGGGCCGTCCTTCGACGGAGGTACGGGCGACGCCGAGGCCCCCCGCGGCCTGGCCGGCCCGGTGGGCGAGGGCGAGCAGCCGCTCGTCCCCGTCCTCGACCTGCTGCTGCGCGGCGCGCCGGAGTTCGGCGAGGCGCTCCTCGACGGCGGCGAAGCGCCGGGTGTCGAAGAGGCGGCCGAGGAGCCTGCCCCGGGTCTCGGCGTCGGCACGCAGGAACTTCGCGAAGTCGCCCTGCGGGAGGAGGACGACCTGGCAGAACTGCTCGCGGCTCATGCCGACGAGCTGGGTGATCTCCTCCCCGGTCTCCTGGTGGGAGCGGCTGAGACCGGCCCAGGTGCCGGTGGCCGGGTCGTACTCGCGCAGCCAGGTCTGCGCCTTCTCGGTGGTGAAGCCGTCACCGCGCTTCTTGGGGCGCTGCTGGGCGGGCCGCCGGGTGATCTCCAGGCGCCGCTCCCCCACGGTCAGTTCGAGGACGACCTCGGTGGACGTGCCGAGGGGGGCGTGGTCGCTGCGCAGGGACAGGCCGGGGGTCTGCCGGACGCCGGGCACGCTTCCGTACAGGGCGAAGCAGACGGCGTCGAGCACGGAGGTCTTGCCGGCGCCGGTCGGCCCGTGGAGGAGGAAGAGCCCGGCGGAGGACAGGGCGTCGAAGTCGACGGTCTGGGTTCCGCCGAAGGGGCCGAACGCGGTGATCTCCAGACGGTGCAGCCTCACCGGCCCACCTCGCGCTCGGCCGTGTCGACCCGGACGTCGTCGAAGGCGCCGTACAGGACCGTCCGCTCGGGCCCGTCGAGGGCCGCGCCGCCGCGCACATGGGCCACGAAGTCCTCCGCGATCTGCTGGTCGGTGCGGTCCCTGAGCCGCTGGGCGTAGGAGGCGCCGGGGTCGTCGCCGGTCCGCTCGGGGTCGAAGACCAGGTTGAGGGTGTGCGGGAAGCGGCCGGTGAGCCGGGCCATGGGGTCGGCGGGGCGTACGGGGTCGGTGAGCGTGGCCTCGATCCAGGACTGCTCGTGGGGGGTGAGCGCGGGGTCGGCGAGGAGGTCGTCGAGCCGTCCCCTGATCCGGGCGAGGGGGCGGGGGACGGGGCAGTCGAGCCGCTCGGAGGTGAGGACGGCTCCGTCGGCGCCGAGGTCGATCAGCCACATCGTCTTGCGGTGGTCGGCCTCGGAGAAGGAGTACGCGAGGGGGGAGCCGGAGTACCGCACGCGCGGGGTGAGGGTCTGGCTGCCGTGGAGGTGGCCGAGGGCGACGTAGTCGACGCCGTCGAAGACGCCGGCGGGGACGGCGGCGACGCCGCCGACGGTGATGTCCCGCTCGCTGTCGCTGGGCGCGCCGCCCGCGACGAACGCGTGGGCGAGCACGACGGAGCGGGTGCCGGCGGGGCGGCCCGCGAGGTCGGCGCGGACCCGGTCCATGGCGGCGGCGAGCACGGCCTCGTGGCCGGCCTTCTCGGCGCCGAGCTGTTCCCGGACGAGGGCGGGTTCGAGGTAGGGCAGGCCGTAGAGGGCGACCTCGCCGTGCTCGTCGGCGAGGACGACGGGGGTGCCGATGCCGGCGGGGTCGGTACGGAGGTGGATGCCGGCCCGCTCGATGAGTCCGGCGCCGACGCCGAGGCGGCGGGCCGAGTCGTGGTTGCCGGAGATCATCACGGTGGGCACCCCGGCCCCGGCGAGCCGGTGCAGTGCGCTGTCGAAGAGCTCGACGGCGGGCAGCGAGGGCACGGCCCGGTCGTAGACGTCGCCGGCGACGAGGACGGCGTCCACCCGGTGCTGGTGGACGGTCGCCACGAGGTGGTCGAGGAAGGCGGCCTGGGCGTCGAGGAGGCCGACGCGGTGGAAGGACCGGCCGAGATGCCAGTCGGAGGTGTGCAGGAGCCTCACGATGCCGTCCCACCCCGCATGTGCGCCGCTCCTCGCCGCTGGTTCCCGTCGTGTGCGGCCTCCACGCTATCCCGCCGGGGCGGGTGGTCGGGGCCGTACGCGCTCCCCGGTGGGAGGTGCCGGCGCGCTCAACGGGCGGGCGGACGACGGGAGTACGGGCCGGGCGGCGCCGGTCGGGGGCGGGCCCGCCCGCGCCCGTCACGTGTCGGGCATCACGCGCGGGGGCCCGGGCGCCGGCGCCGGGCGCGGGGCCTCGGGGTCGGACGTCACGCGAGGGGACTCGGCGTCACGCGTGGGGCCTCACGATGCGGGCGTCACGCGCGGGCAGGCTCCGGACCTCACGCGTGGAGCCTCACGATCCGGGCGTCACGCGCGGGCAGGCTCCGGACCTCACGCGTGGAGCCTCACACGTCGCCGTACGCCTCGCCGCCCGGTTCGAACGAGGCCGTGCCCGCCGTGGCGTCGGCGAGCCAGGCGCGGAAGGCGGGGACGTCACTGTCGGGGAGTCCGATCTCGATGGTGACGGCGTCGGCGTACCGCACCTCGCGGACGGCCCGCCCGGTCGCCCGCAGGTCGTTCTCCAGCTTGCCCGCGCGCTGGTGGTCGACGGTGACGGTGGCGAGCCGGAAGCGCTGCCTGGTCACCGTGCCGAGCGCGTCGAGGGCCTCGCCGACCACTCCGCCGTAGGCACGGATGAGGCCGCCCGCGCCGAGCTTCACGCCGCCGTAGTAGCGGGTGACGACGGCGGCGACGTACCGCATCTCGCGGCGCAGCAGCATCTGGAGCATGGGGACGCCCGCCGTACCGCCGGGCTCGCCGTCGTCGCTCGCCTTCTGGACGGAGGCGTCGGCTCCGATGACGTACGCGAAGCAGTTGTGGGTGGCGGTCGGGTGCTCCCTGCGGATGCGCGCGACGAACTCCTGCGCCTCCCGCTCGTCGGCGACGGGCGCGAGCGCGCAGAGGAAGCGCGAGCGGTTGATCTCGGTCTCGTGCACACCCTCGCGGGCGAGCGTGCGGTACTGCTCCTGCATCCGGCCAGCCTACGTTCCCTCGGTGTCACGCTCCCCGGCGGCCGGATCGGCCGCGGTTCCCAGGCCCGCGTACGGCAGGGCGCGCAGGGCCAGGGCCCAGCCGAGGCGGGCCTCACCGGACTCGCTGGAGCGGCCGGTGAGCTCGGCGATGCGCCCGATGCGGTTGAGGACGGTGTTGCGGTGGCAGTAGAGCTGGTCCGCGGCCCGGGAGGCCGAGCAGCCGTGGTCGAGCCAGGCCCGAAGCGTGGAGAGGAGCGCGGCCCGTTCACCGCCGGTGGCGAGCACCGGCCCGAGGTGGACGGTGACGATCCGCTCGGCGATGTCGGTGCGCCCGCTGAGCAGCACCTGGGCGAGCCGGTCGTCGAAGACGGCGACCTCGCCGCTGCCCGCGCGGAGGGTGCGGAGGGTCTGTTCGGCGAGTCGCAGGGCGCGGCCCGCCTGGGAGAGGCGCTCGAACTCCGGGGAGACACCGGCGGTGGCCCCGGTCCGCCCGCCCAGGCCGTCGAGGAGGGCACGCAGGGCGGGGTCGGGTCCCTGACCGGCCGCCCGGAGCCGGCCGGCGGGCGCGTCACGGCGGGGCAGCCGGACGATGCCGGCGTACCGGCCCGAGCGGGGCCGCCAGAAGGACCACAGCCCCTGGGCCTCCAGGACGGGCGCGGGGTGCGGCGGAGCGGCCGGGTCCTGGGCCGCGACCACGACGACGTACCGGTCGACCGCGGGGACGCCGAGCGCGGCCGCGGCGGCCGAGGCGACGGCGGGGTCGTCGGCGCGGCCGTCGAGCAGCGCCTCGAAGAGCGCGACGCGCCGGGTGTCCTGCCGGCTCTGCAGCTCCAGCTGGGCGATCCGGTACGCGTCGGCCATGGCGACCGAGTAGCGGTCGATGGTCTCCCAGACACCGCTCGCCATGTCGAGCTCGACGTCGCGGCTGTCGGACTCCCGCCCGGCCCTGACCCGCAGGTGCTCGGCCATGACCTGCCAGAGCACCCGGCCACCGCGCCGGTAGGCCTGGAGGACGGTGTCGAGCGGCACTCCCTGCTCGGCGCGGCGGCGGCCGGTCTCGCGGGCCGCCCATTCGAAGTCGCCGCCCGTCGCCTGGAGGCCGCCGAAGTCCTCCAGGGCGCGCAGCAGGTTGTCGCGGCAGATCTCCCAGAGGTCCTCGCGGGTGACGGGGGCGTCGGAGGCGTACGTACCGGAGTGGGCGCGGATGTCGTCGACGGCGCGGTCGGTGAGCCGGTCGATGTCGGTGAGCATCGCGGTGGCGAGGGAGCGGCGGAGCGCGCCGGATCCGCTCAGGGCGGTGTGGATCCCGACGGAGCCGGTCAGAGGTGGCCGGCCGCCACCCGAGCCGCCCAGGGGTGGCCGGCTGCCGCCGGTGCCGCTCGGGGGGGTGCGGCGTCCGCCGGGGCGCGGGGCCGCGGGGTCGCCGGGCGCCGGCGGGTTGTGCGTCATGGCAGGCACCGTAGCGCCGGAATTTGGCGAATGCCACGGGTCGGGCGGGCCGCCGGGGCCGCTGCCCAGTTCGGCGGGCCACATGGTGGGCATGTGCACATGGCGTCCGGGCGGGGTCGCGGCGGATTCTGTGCCGTGTCACCGATCGTCAACAGAGCTGTTGACTCCGCGTCCCTGGAGCGTGTCATGTCACTGAGCGTCGCCGGCGTGCTGGGCGAGTCCGCCCGCCACTTCCCCGACCGGATCGCGGTCGTCGAGGGCGCGACCCGGCTCACCTACGGGGAGCTGTGGACGGAGGCCCTGCGCTGCGCCGGCGGGTTGCGGGAGGCGGGGGTGAAGCCGGGCGACCGGCTGGCCGTACTGCTGCCGAACACGATCGAGTTCCTGCGCGTGTACTACGGCGCGCTCGCGGCGGGCGCGACGGTCGTCCCGGTGCACGCCCTGCTCGTCGCCGACGAGGTGCGGTACGTCCTTGAGCACAGCGGCGCGGTGGGGATCGTGAGCGGCGGGCCGCTGTGGGCGGTCGCCGACGAGGCGGCGCGGGCGGCCGGGGTGCGCGCCTTCCAGGGGGCGCCCTCCGCGGTGGAGCAGCCCGCCGCGGCGGAGCCGGCCGAGCCGTCGGACATCGCCGTGGTCCTGTACACGAGCGGGACGACGGGCCGTCCCAAGGGCGCGCTGCTCACCCATCTCAACATCGTCATGAACGCCGCCGTGACCTCGCAGGACCTCCTCGGGCTCGGCGCGGGCGACGTGGTCCTCGGCTGTCTGCCGCTCTTCCACAGCTACGGCCAGACCTGCGCGATGAACGGGACGCTGCGGCAGGGCGCGACGCTGGTCCTGCTGCCCCGGTTCAGCGGCCCCGCGGCCCTCCGGGTGCTCGCCGACGAGGGCGTCACGGTCTTCATGGGTGTACCGACGATGTACCACGCCCTGGTGGAGGCGGCGGCCGGCACGGACGCGCGTCCGGCGGCCCTGCGCGCCGCCGTGTCGGGCGGGGCGGCGCTGCCGGTCGCCGTCCTGGAGCGCTTCGAGGAGGCGTTCGACACGCAGGTCCTCGAGGGGTACGGCCTGACGGAGACCTCGCCGGTGGCGACGTTCAACCAGCCGCACATCGGCCGGCGGCCCGGGACGGTCGGGCATCCGGTCTGGGGCGTCGAGGTCGGCATCGCGGACGCGGCCGTCGACCGGGAGGTCGTGCTCCTCGCGGACGGCGCCGTCGGCGAGGTCGTCGTGCGCGGGCACAACGTCTTCGCCGGGTACCTCGACGACCCGGAGGCGACGGCGGCGGCGGTCGTGGACGGCTGGTTCCGCACGGGCGACCTGGGCGTACGGGACGAGGACGGCTTCCTGCGGATCGTCGACCGGAAAAAGGACCTGGTCATCCGGGGCGGCTTCAACGTCTATCCGCGCGAGATCGAGGAGGTGCTCGTGCGCCATCCCTCGGTCGCGGAGGTCGCGGTGATCGGCGTCCCCGACGAGGCGAAGGGCGAGGAGGTGTGCGCGGTGGTGGTACGCCGTGAGGGCGCCGCCCCGCTCTCCGAGGAGGAGCTCGTGGACTGGTCGCGGGAGCGCCTCGGCCGCCACAAGTACCCGCGGCTCGTGCGTTTCGTCGAGGAGCTGCCGCTGGGCCCGACGGGCAAGGTCCTGAAGCGCGCGCTCGTCTGACGCTCGGACGGGAGGGGTGATCGTCCGTGCGGGAATCAGGGCGCGGGGCGGCTCGTTGACCGGGAGGACGGGCCGCGCCGAGGAAAGGCAGCAGAAACGATGAGCGTCGACACCACGACCACGGAACCCACCGAGTACTCCGCGTCGGAGACGGTACGGCGGATCCTGACGTCCACGGGCGACACATGGGCGGTGGTGGGCCTCTCCACGAACCAGCAGCGGGCCGCGTACGGAGTGGCGGCCGTCCTCCAGCGCTTCGGGAAGCGGATCGTCCCGGTCCACCCGAAGGCGGAGACCGTCCACGGCGAGCGGGGCTACGCGTCCCTGGCCGACATCCCCTTCCCGGTCGACGTCGTCGACGTGTTCGTCAACAGCGAGCAGGCGGGCGGCATCGCCGACGAGGCCGTCGCGATCGGCGCCAAGGCGGTCTGGTTCCAGCTGGACGTGATCGACGAGCAGGCCTTCGCCCGCACCCGTGCGGCGGGCCTGGACATGGTCATGGACCGCTGCCCCGCGATCGAGATCCCGCGTCTCGGCTGACCGGCCGGCCTCTCCCTGAGCGGCCCGCGTCTCCGTGACCGGCCCGCGTCTCGGCCGGCCGGCCCGTCGGCCGTGGGCTCCTCAGCCGACCGGCAGGCCCAGGCCCTCCAGGACCACCGCGCCGGGGAGTTGGGCGAAGGCCTTGCCGGGGAGGATGAGCTTGCCGCGGCGGCGGCCGCTGCCGACGAGCACCCAGGGGAGGTCGATCACGGCGGCGTCCACGAGGAGGGGCCAGGCGGCGGGGAGGCCGACGGGGGTGATGCCGCCGTACTCCATGCCGGTCTCGCCGGTCGCGGTGTCCATCGGCGCGAACGAGGCCTTGCGGGCGCCGAGATGCCTGCGTACGACCCCGTTGACGTCGACCCGGGTCGCCGACCTCACGACGCACGCGGCCAGGGTCGTCGACTCACCCCGTCTGCCCACGACGACCACGCAGTTGGCGGAGGAGTCGAGCAGCGCGGGCCCGTGGTGCTCGACGAAGACGGCGGTGTCGGCGATGGCCGGGTCGGTGTCCACGTACAGCAGCTGGTCGGCAGGTACGGGACCGGTCCAGGCGCGGACGGCGGCGGCGACCGGGCCGGTCAGCAGGTCGAGGCAGTCGGCGGCGGGCCTGGCGTCGTCGAAGTCTCCGATGGGTGCGCGCATGCGGCTCACGCTAGCAATTGCCGCCCCGCGCGCGGCCGGTCGTCTCAGCGTACGGGCGGGATGGAGACGGCCATCGTCATCTCGGCGGGCTCGGCCCCGTCGTTGCGGTAGCCGTGCGCCGTACTGGCTTCGAAGGTGGCGGAGGTGCCGGCGGGCAGCACGTGTTCCTCTCCGTCCACGACCAGGGTGAGGACGCCCGCTGTGACGTGCAGCAGCTCGACCGTGCCCTCCGGGTGCGGGTCGGAGGCGCTCCCGTCCCCCGGCATGAGGGTCCAGGACCACAGCTCCAGGGGCCCTCGGGCCTCGGTGCCGACGAGGAGCGTGGTGTGGCTGCCGGTGGAGGTGGACCACATGCGGACGGCCTGGTCCGGCGGGACGAGCCGGACCTGGGGGCCCTGCTCGTAGTCGAGGAGGGTCGTGATGGAGACGCCGAGGGCGTCGGCCAGCTTCACGGTGGTGCCGACGCTGGGGTTGGTCCGCGCCTGCTCGATCTGGATGATCATGCCGCGGCTGACGCCCGACCGTGCGGCGAGGACGTCCAGGGTGAAGCTCCGCTCCTTGCGCCAGTGCTTCAGGTTCCGGGCGAGCGACTGCGTGAGCTGGTCGAGGTCCGACACATTCCGTCCAATATTCTGGATGACAGAGTTCAATACAGTGAACTACGGTGAGGTGTACCCGATTGTTCATTGCACTGTACTGCCGTCCGTGACTGCGAGGCCCCATGACCGCCCTGTTCGCCCTGGCCACCAGCCTGCTGTGGGGCCTCGCCGACTTCGGCGGGGGGCTGCTCACGCGCCGGATCCCCGCCCTCACGGTCGTCGTGGTCTCCCAGCTCCTCGCGGTCCTTGTCCTCGGCGCCGTCGTCCTCGCGACCGGCGCGTGGACGGAGGCGGGACCGCAGCTCTGGTACGCGGTCGGCGCGGGTGTCGTCGGCCCGGCGGCCATGCTCGCCTTCTACAAGGCGCTCGCGCTCGGCCCCATGGGCGTCGTCTCCCCCCTCGGCTCGCTCGGCGTCGTCGTGCCCGTCTCGGTCGGCCTCCTCGTCGGCGACCGGCCCGGACTCCTCCAGTTCGCCGGGATCGGGGTGGCGATCCTCGGGGTCGTCCTCGCCGGCGGACCGGAGCTGCGCGGGGCGCCCGTCCAGCGCCAGGCGGTCCTGCTGACCCTGGTCGCGGCCTTCGGCTTCGGGTCGGTGATGGCGCTCATCGCCGAGGCCTCCACGACGGTCACCGGCCTCTTCCTCGCCCTGTTCGTCCAGCGGGTCACCAACGTCCTGGTGGGCGGCGGAGCGCTCTACGTCTCGGTGCGGCGCGGCGGCAGGGCCCTGCCCGAGGGCGGCCCGCAGGTCGTCCGCGCGGCGCTCCCGGCCCTCGCCTTCGTCGGCCTCGCGGACGTCGCGGCCAACGGTACGTACGCGATCGCCGCCCAGCAGGGCCCGGTCGCCGTCGCCGCCGTACTCGCCAGCCTCTATCCGGTGGTGACGGCCCTGGCGGCCCGTGGCCTCCTCAAGGAACGCCTCCGCGCGATCCAGGCCGCGGGCGCGGGCCTCGCCCTGGTGGGCACGGTCCTGCTCGCGACCGGCTAGCGCGGGCCTTCAGGAGGTCACGGCCTCGGAGTTCCCCGTACGGCCGGCCTCCCAGGCCGCGAGGGCCTCCAGCTGCGCGGCGGTGACATGCTCCGGGATCGGCACCGGGGCCGGGGTCCGCAGCGGCGGCTGCCAGCCCTTCTCCGGGTCCCAGCCCCGGACGACCTTGGCCGGGGCGCCCGCCACGACCGAGTGGTCCGGGACCTCGCCCCGTACGACCGCGCCCGCCGCGACGACCACGTTCCGGCCGAGCCGGGCGCCGGGAAGGATCACCGCGCCCGTGCCGAGCCAGCAGCCGGGGCCGATGGTGACGGGCTCCGAGCGGGGCCACTGGCGGCCGACCGGCTCGTCCGGGTCGTCGTAGCTGTGGTTGGTCGAGGTGATGTAGACGTACGGGCCGCAGTACGTGTCCGAGCCGATGGTCACCTTCGCGTCGGCGATCACATGGCTGCCCCGGCCAAGGACCACCCCGTCACCGAGCGTCAGGACGGTGTCCGTGCCGAGGTCGAGGCCCGGCAGCATCCCCGCCGTCAGCGTGACCTGTTCGGCGACGATGCAGCACTCGCCGATCTCGATCCACCGCTCGCCGAAGACCGTGCCCTGCGGGAAGGCGAGCCGGGTGCCCGCGCCGAGGCGGCGGAAGCGCAGCTTCCCCGGGTGCTCGGCGGTGACGGAGCCGGCCTCCCGCACCCAGTTCCAGCCGCCCTGCACGGCGCGGGCGAGGACCCGGCGCCGCCAGGCGGCGAGGGAGGAGAACGTGTTTCTGTTCCTGGGCACTCGGACACGGTAGTCGGCGCCGTCGTACCTGATCACCGCGGTGCGCTGTGATGTCCGTCATGAGCACGGCATAGGGTGCGGCCGGGGGCGGTCCCCGGGTGTGACACGACGGCAGACGATCAGGAGCGAACCATGACAGAGGCGTTGATCAAGGGTGTGGGCGGCAAGGAGCCGCTGATCGACCCGACCGCCTTCACCGCCCCCACCTCCGTGGTCCTCGGCGAGGTGACGCTCGGCGCCCGCGCCAACATCTGGTACCACACCGTGCTGCGGGCGGACTGCGGCCCCATCGAGATCGGCGAGGACGCCAACGTCCAGGACAACTGCACGGTCCATGTCGACCCCGGCTTCCCCGTCTCGATCGGGGCCCGCGTGACCGTCGGCCACAACGCGACCGTGCACGGCTGTGTCATCGAGGACGACGTCCTCGTCGGCATGGGGGCGACCGTCCTCAACGGCGCCCGGATCGGCGCGGGCTCACTCGTCGCCGCGCAGGCGCTCGTCCCTCAGGGGATGGAGATCCCGCCGGGCTCGCTCGTCGCCGGAGTGCCCGCGAAGGTGCGCCGCCCGCTCACCGAGGAGGAGAAGGCGGGCATCAAGCTGAACGCCGAGATGTACCTGCACCTCGCCAAGGCGCACGCCGAGGCCTTCGAGGACTGAGAACCGAGGGCTGGGGACGGAGGACTGAGCCCTGCGGCCCCGGTACACGGAGGAGGGGGGGCCCCCCGGGGGGGGGGCGCCCCCCCTCCTCCGTGTACCACCAGAGGTCAGTCGGCCACCGCGACCGGCTCCGGAGCCGGCTGGGCGGCCTCCGCGTGCTCCGCCGCGGCCTTCTTGGCGCGGTTCTTGATGATCAGCATCGAGGCGACACCGATCAGGACGGCGAGGACGAGTCCGAGCCACGAGAAGCGCTTCAGCCACGCCTCGGCGACGATCCCGACCGAGTAGATGACGGCCGTGGTGCCGCCGGCCCAGAGGATGCCGCCGAAGACGTTGGCGACGAGGAACTTCCAGTACGGCATGTGCAGGACGCCCGCGAGCGGCCCCGCGAAGATGCGGAGCAGGGCGACGAAGCGGCCGAAGAAGACCGCCCACATGCCCCACTTCTGGAAGGAGCGCTCGGCGAGGGCGATGTTCGCCTCGCTGAAGTGCTTGGGGAACTTCCCGCCCAGCCAGGCGAGCAGCGGCCTGCCGCCCTTGCGGCCGATCGCGTAGCCGATCGAGTCACCGATGATCGCTCCGGCGGTGGCGCAGGCGCCGAGCACCCACGGGTTGATGTCGCCGTGCTGCGAGGCGAGCAGCGCCGAGCTCACGAGCACGATCTCCCCGGGGAGCGGGATGCCCAGGCTCTCCAGCCCGATCACCACCCCCACAAGGACGTACACGGCGACCGCGGGGATCGTCTCCAGCCACTCCTGGACGTGCAACGCGGCTTCCTCCCGTTTCGACTGACCGCCGCGCCGGCCCGTGGTCGGGGGCCCTGGCGCCGCGCGCGCCGCGGCGGGCACGCCGGGGCAGCCTACCCGGTCACGGCGGGGAGTCCGGTTCGGCGCCGGGGGCCGGGAGCGCGGCCGCCCCCGCACCGTGAGGGTGCGGGGGCGGCGAGCGGCGTCCGGGACCGGGCCTGGCGTCCGGCCGGGATCAGGCCGTCGGGCGGAGCGTCCACACGACGGTCATCTCGCCGGTCACGGCGCCGTCCTCGCGGGTGATGTCGATCCGCACCGGGAACTCCGGGCGCTGTCCGGCGTCGAGCTCGGCGACGACCTCGGCGGCGGGGCGCCCCAGGGTGGCGGTGGCCGTCACGACGCCCATGGCGAGCTTCTTGTAGCCGATCTCGGCCTTGACGGCGAGCGGCACCGCGCGGCTCAGCTGGTCGCCGAAGGCGGCGAGCACGATGGCGCCGCTGGCGGACTCGGCAAGCGTGAACATCGCTCCGGCGTGCGGGCCGCCGACGTGGTTGTGGTAGGCGGTCTGGTCCGGCAGGCGCACGACGGCGCGCTCGGCGGTGGTCTCCAGGAACTCCAGGTTCAGGGTCCCGGCCATGGGGACCGTGGCGGCGAGCATCTCGCCGACGGTCATCTGGTCTGCGCTCATGAGCCGTGATGTTACCCGCGGGTAGCTGCCTTGGCCATCCCTGCGGCCCCGCGGTCCGGGGGCGGGCGTGGTCGAGTGACCCGGCGGTCCGGGGGGGGCGGGCGTGGTCGAGTGACCCCGCACCCCTCTATGGTTAGCGGCCATGTGGCCAGGACAGCAGCCGCCCGGGGGCGAGCAGAACCCGCAGGACCAGAATCCGAACCCCTACCAGCAGTCGGGGTACCAGCAGCCGAACCCGTATCAGCAGCCGCCGGCCCAGCCCGGGTACCCGCAGCCGCCGACGCAGCCCGGCTACCCGCAGCAGCCGCCGCCCGCGCAGCCCGGCTACCCGCAGGGGTACGGCCAGCAGCCCGGTTACGGCCAGCCGAACCCGTACCAGCAGCCGACCGTGCCGCAGCAGTACGCGGTGCCGGGTCCCGGACTGCCCGGCGGGCCCGACGGCGGGAAGAAGAAGCAGACGACGCTGGTGGCGATCGTCGCCGCGACCGCCGTGGTCGTCGCGGCCGGTGTCACCGGATACCTGGTGCTCGACAAGGACGACGACAAGCAGCCGACCGCCGGCGGCACGACTCCGCCCGTGGCGACCTCCACCCCGGCGGAGCCGAGCGCTCCCCCGTCCCTGGCCAACCCGCGCGACGGCGCCGGGCAGCAGCCGACCATCCCCGGCTGGAAGGTCGTCTACAACCCGAAGTACGGAACCCTCTTCGACGTACCGCCCGAGTGGGAGGTACTGAAGACCGGGATGATCACCGCCTTCGAGGACGAGAAGAAGAACGACGGCAGCCCCCTCATGACGATGACCTCGCCGGCGCGTTTCAAGGGCGAGTGGTGCACGTACGACACCGACAAGAACGGCACCAAGGAGACCTGGGGTCTGAGCACCGCCGGCACCAAGGGCGGCCAGGGCGCCAAGAACACCGCGGAGGCCGCGCGCGGCGAAGCCGCGTCGTGGGTGTGGGGCGGATACGCGCAGCACATGCCCAAGAACACCATCAAGATCACCAAGCCCGTGCCGTACAAGACGGCGTCCGGGCTCACCGGCAGCATGGCGACCGCCACGGCACCGGGCGTCAAGAAGCGCAACAAGTGCGAGTCGGACGGCAAGTCGATCGCCTTCACCTTCAAGAACACCGCGGGCGACTTCTCGACCTGGGTGCTCTACGCGGCCGACAACGTCGCGGGTGAACTGCCCGACGCCACCATCCGTCAGATCCTCTCGACGGTCCGCCTCGCGCCGACGACCTGACGACTCCGGACCGGCCCCGTCCGGCCCCAACCGGCCCCGTCCGGCCCGGCGCGCGACCCACGCGCGCGCCGGGTCGAGGCCATGACCGGACGCGCGCGGGCCGCCGGGCGGTCGCCGGGGCAGGGCGTCCGGATATCGGGTTGGCATCCGGGCGGACCGACAGGGATAGTCCCGGGGTGAACAGTCCCGCCCCCACCCGCCGTACCCCGCCGGGTTCCCGCCGCCCCGAGTGGGCCGGCCGCAACTACGTCCTCCTCACCGCCGCCACCATCGTGACGAACCTCGGTACGCACGGTGCCCTGATCGCCACGACCTGGGCGGTCTTCGAGTCCGGGGGCGACGCGGGCGACGTGGGGCTCGTGGCGATGGCGCGCTTCCTGCCGCTCGTCCTCTTCCTGCTCATCGGCGGCGCCATAGCCGACCGGGTACCCCGCCACCGGGTGATGGTCGCCGCCAACACCCTCAACTGCGTCTCGCAGGCCCTCTTCGCCGCCCTGGTGCTCACCGGCGACCCCCAGATCTGGCAGATGATGGTGCTCACCGCGCTCTGCGGCACCGGCCAGGCCTTCTTCAACCCGGCGGCCGAGGGCATGCTGATGGCCAGCGTCAGCGGGGAGCAGGCGAGCCGCGCCTTCGCCGTCTACCGGATGGCCATGCACGGCGCGACCATCGGCGGCGCCGCCCTCGGCGGTGCCCTGGTCGCCTTCGTAGGCCCCGGCTGGGTGCTGCTGATCGACGCGGTCGCCTTCGCCGTCGCGGGCGGGCTTCGCGCCTTCCTCGACGTGAGCGGCATCCCCGAACGCGCTCCCGGCGGCGGCCTCTTCGCCGATCTGCGGGAGGGCTGGCACGAGTTCATCGGCCGGCCCTGGCTGTGGTCGATCGTCGCCCAGTTCTCCGTCGTCGTGGGCCTGATCGGCGCGGTCGAGTCGGTGTACGGGCCGCTGGTCGCCCGGGCCGAACTGGGCGGCGCGCGGCCGTGGGGCATCGCGCTCGCCGCGTACGGCGTGGGAACGCTCGCGGGCGCCGTCCTGATGGCCCGGTGGAAGCCGCGCCGGATGCTGTTCGTGGGGACGCTGTGCGTGTTCCCGATCGCACTGCCGTCGGCGGCGCTCGCCGTGCCCCTCGACGCGGTGGGGCTCACGGCCGCGATGTTCGTGAGCGGCGTGGCCGTCGAGGTCTTCGGTGTCTCGTGGATGACGGCCATGCACCAGGAGATCCCGGAGGAGAAGCTGTCGCGGGTCTCGGCCTACGACTGGTTCGGCTCGACGGCCCTGCTGCCCCTGACCACGGCGCTGGCGGGCCCGGCGGAGAGCGCGTTCGGCCGGAGCGAGGCGCTGTGGGGGGCGGCGGCCCTGATGGTGCTCGTCACCGCTCTGGTCCTGCTGGTGCCGGACGTACGGAACCTCACCCGGCGTCCGCACACGAAGGAGATCGTTTCCCCGGCAACGGCAACGGCCCCGGCGTCGGCGTCGGCGTCGGCGTCGGCAACCGCGTCCGTCCCCGCTCCCGCGACTGGTTCCGCCCCCGCCGCGGCCCCCGCCTCAGCCGATTCCGAAGGCGCCGTCCGGCGGGACGGGTGAGGGGACGGCCCCGGAGTCGAGGACCGGTTCCGCGTCTCCTGTGAACCGGCCGAGCGTCTCCCCGTGCTCCACGCGCGCGGGGAAGGCGTCCCCTGCGGCGCGCCGGGCGAGGCGGGCGGTGTCGATCTCCCGGCCGGAGGCGACCAGGACCGCGTTCCCGAAACGGCGGCCGCGCAGTACGGCCGGTTCGGCGACCAGCGCGAGCTCGGGGAAGACGGCGGCGAAGGTGGCCAGCTGGGAGCGGAGGAAGGGGAAGGGCGCCCCGTCGGCCAGGTTGGCGGCGTAGATCCCGCCGGGTCGCAGGACGCGCCGGACCTCGCGCGCGTACTCGACGGACGTCAGGTGGGCGGGCACGCGCGAACCGCCGAAGACGTCACCGACGACCAGGTCGGCCGAGGCGGCGGGCGCGGCTTCCAGCCACCGCCTGGCGTCGGCGGCGTGCACGGTGATCCCGGAGTCCGGGGGCAGCGGCAGATGTTCCGCGACCAGGGCGAGCAGTCCGTGGTCCGACTCGACCACGTCCTGGCGCGAGCCGGGCCGGGTCGCGGCGACGTACCGGGGCAGGGAGAGCCCCCCGCCACCCAGGTGGAGGACGTCGAGCCGTGCGCCGTCGGCGGCGGCTCCGTCGACGACGTGAGCGAGGCGGAGCGCGTACTCGAACTCCAGATACGCCGGGTCGTCGAGGTCGACGTACGACTGGGGTGCGCCATCGACCGTCAGGAGCCAGGCCCGCTCCCGGTCCACGTCGGGCATGAGGCGCGCGGTGCCCTGGTCGACCTCGCGGATGACGGGAATGTGCTCGTTCACGTTCTCATTGTGCCGGGGCGGTGGTGCGGCGGGTCAGCTGGTCCGCTTACGCCGGGGAGGTGGGCAGCGGGCCCAGCCTGGGACGTGGTGCGGCGGGTCAGCCGGTCCGTTTACGCCGGGGCGGTGGGCCACAGCGACTCCAGCCGGCGTCGCCGTGGTGCGGCGGGGGTCAGCCGGTCCGTTTACGCCGGGGCGGTGGGCAGCGGCCCAGCCTGGGCCGTGGTGTGGCGGGTCAGCCGGTCCACACGGCGGCGACGGCCTCGGCGTGCCGCGCGGCCTGGGCGTGCCCCGCGCGGGCCGCGGTCGCCCGGTGGGCCGGGTCGAGCGCGTTGCGGCCGAAGGCCTTCCGGGCGTCGGCGTCGGCGGTGATCACCTCGACGCGCGCGCCCGCCTCCGCGAGGTCGGCGCCCTGCCGGGCCGGGGAGAGCACGACCTTGTTGCCTCGGCCGTCGGGGGCGATGACGACGACGCGGTCGTATCCGGCGGCGACGTGGGCGTTGGCCGTGGAGTGGATCCCTCCGTCGATCCAACGGCGGCCGCCGATCGTGGCCGGCGGCCAGAGGCCGGGGACGGCGCAGCTCGCGGTGACGGCGTCGATCAGCGGAATCCCACTGTCGGCGTCGTACGTGTGGAGTTCTCCGCTCACGGCGTCGACGGCGGTGACCAGCAGCCGCCGCCCGGGCCAGTCGGTGACCTGGTCGAGCCGCCGGGCCACGGTCTCGCGGCGGGCCGCCTCGTCGACGGTCCGGGCCGTGAGGGCGAGCCGGCCGACCTTCCGCCCGTACGCCTCCGGGGTGCGGGAGGTGAGGACGGCGACGGCGTACCGCAGCACGGTCGGGATCCCGAGGCGGGCGGCGGGCTCGGAGTCCGTCCCGTTCAGCTGCCGTTCGTACAGCCCTTCCACGGTGACGGCGCCGGAGGCGAGCTGGGCCCCGACGACCGCACCGGCGGAGCTGCCGACGATCAGGTCGGCGCAGGACAGATCGGTCCCGGCCTCGGCGAGGCCCCTCAGGATCCCGGTCTCCCACGCCGCCCCGACGAGCCCGCCCGCACCGAGGACCAGGGCCGTCCGCTTCTCACCACGCGTCATGTGCCCATCCTGGCGCAGCAGTTGCGGGCTCGCGCGGCCGGGGTCGCTCAGAGGTGCTTGAGGGCCTCACGGACGGAGAGGGGGGAGAGCCGGGTGGTGTGGGCGGCGACGAAGGCCCGTACCTCGCCGGGGGCGGTCTTGGCGTACTCGCGCAGGGCCCAGCCGATGGCCTTGCGGAGGAAGACGTCGGTGTCGGGGGCGCGACGGAGGCAGTGGGCGAAGAGCCGGTCGGCGTCCGTGGCCGCTTTGAAGCGGAGCTGGTGGAGGAGGGCGGTCCTGGCCACCCACGGGTCGTCGTCCTCGATCCACTCGTCCATGCGGGCGCCGAGGGAGGAATCGGCCGCGACGAGGCCGCCGACGACGTGGGCGGCGAGGTGGTCGACGGTGTCCCACCACGGGACGGTGGTGACGAGCCGGCGGGCGACGGGCAGGAAGGCGGCGGAGCAGCTCTTCACATGGCGGCGGAGGTAGTCGACGGCGAAGTAGTGGTACTCGCGCTCGGGCAGGGCGAAACAGCGCAGCGCGACGGCGGCGCAGTCGGCCTCGTCGGGCCGCGGGGTGCCGTCGAGGACGGTACGGGACAGGGCCCGGCGTTCGGGGGTGCGTACACCGAGGAAGGGGGCGACGCCCTTCATGTACGCGACCATCTCCTGCGCCCGGAAGGGGTTGCCCGCGGCCGGGTAGACGGTGGTGAGCCGGTCGAGGACGGTGTCGGCGAGGGCACTGTCAGGGGCGTCCCCGGCGAGCGCGGCACCGTCGGCGCCGCCGCCAGGTGGCGCGGTGTCAGTCATGGACCCTCCCTGTCGTGAGGTGTTCCGGCCCGTCATGGGCCGATCCGGACGCCCGTCGTGCGGGCCGCCGACGGACCGAGGGGGGACGACGGACCGGCCGGGCGGTGGGTCGGCCGACCGGGGGTCGACCGGGCGGGGGGGCGGCCTCATCGCCGCCCCCGGCGGCCTACCGGTCGTCCGTCCGCCGACGGACGGACATGACGCGCATTACGGCGATCATACGGACGCGTCCGCTACTCTCCCCCAATGCTCGCTCCCGCGCCCCGGCCGTCGGGCTCCTTCGCCGTCCGCTGCTCCCGGGCCCTGCTCTCGCCCCGCGCACGGCTCTCACTGCTCGTCCTGCTGCTGCTCACCGCGGCGTCCCTCGTGGTGCTGTACGAGCCGCAGCGGCTCCTCGCCTCGGGCTGGCCGCCACGGACGAGCGGCGCCGGGGCGGTGCTGCTCTTCGGCTTCGCGTACGGGGTGTGCACGGCGGCGTTCGTGCCGCGGCCGGTGCTCAATCTCGCGGCGGGCGCGCTGTTCGGTTCGGCCGCGGGTCTGACGGCGGCGCTCGCGGGGACGGTGCTGGGCGCCGGGATCGCGTTCACCCTCGGCCGGTTCCTGGGGCAGGACGCACTGCGGCCGCTGCTGCGGGGCCGCTGGCTGACGGCGGCGGACGGGCAGCTCAGCCGGCACGGGTTCCGTTCGATGCTGGCGATCCGGCTGTTCCCGGGGGTGCCGTTCGCCGCGGCCAACTACTGCGCCGCGGTCTCCCGTATGGGGTACCTGCCGTTCCTCCTCGCGACGGCGCTCGGCTCGGTCCCCAACACGGCGGCGTACGTCGTGGCGGGCGCCCAGGCCGGTTCGCCGGGCTCGCCCGCCTTCCTCTTCTCCGCGGGGTTCATCGTCCTGTCGGGCCTGGCCGCCGCGGTGGTCGCCTGGCGCAAGCGGCACGGCCTGCGGGCCCCCGCCGCGGCTCCCGCCCCGGCGGGCACACCGGAGCCGGAGCCGGTGGGCAGCACTCTCTGATACAAGGCCCCGCGCGGTTGTCGACGCGGGTCAACACACCTAGAGCGCCTCGACGATCATCGCGTTGGCGAGGCCGCCCGCCTCGCACATCGCCTGCAGACCGTATCGGCCGCCCCTGGCCCGCAGGGCGTGGACGAGGGTCGTCGTGAGGCGGGTGCCGCTGGCGCCGAGGGGGTGGCCGAGGGCGATGGCGCCGCCGTGGACGTTGACCTTGGCCGGGTCCGCGCCGGTCTCCCGCTGCCAGGCCAGGACGACGCTCGCGAAGGCCTCGTTGATTTCGAAGAGGTCGATGTCGGTGAGCGAGAGGCCCGCCCGGCGCAGGACCTTCTCGGTGGCCGGGATGACGCCGGTGAGCATGAGCAGCGGGTCGGAGCCGGTGACGGCGAAGCTGTGCAGCCGGGCGAGGGGCCGCAGGCCGAGGCTCCTGGCGGTGTCGGCGGCCATGACGAGGACGGCGGACGCGCCGTCGTTGACGGGGCTGCTGTTGCCGGCGGTGACGGACCAGTCGATCTGCGGGAAGCGGGCGGCGAAGGCGGGGTCCTCGAAGGAGGGCCGGAGTCCGGCGAGGATCTCGGGGCTTGTGGTGGGGCGTACGGACTCGTCACGGCGGACGTCCTCGTACGGGGCGACCTCGGCGTCGAAGAGGCCGGCCGCCCAGGCGCGGGCCGCCTTGGCGTGCGACGCGGTGGCGAAGGCGTCCATGGTCTCGCGGTCGATCGACCACTTGGCGGCGATGAGTTCGGCGCTCACGCCCTGCGGGACGAGGCCCTCGGGGTAGCGCTCGGCGACGCCGGGGCCGAAGGGGTCGGCGCCGGGCGGCACGTTGGACCACATGGGGACCCGGCTCATGGACTCGACTCCGCAGGCGACGGCGATGTCGTACGCCCCGGAGAGGACGCCCTGGGCGGCGAAGTGGACGGCCTGCTGGGAGGACCCGCACTGCCGGTCGACGGTGGTGACGGGAACGGACTCGGGGAATCCCGCGCCGAGCCAGGCGTAGCGGGTGGTGTTCATGGCCTGCTCGCCGACCTGATCGACGGTGCCGCCGATCACGTCGTCGACGAGGGCGGGGTCGATGCCGCTGCGTTCGACGAGGGCGCGCAGGGTGTGGGAGAGGAGGGCGACGGGGTGGACGTGGGACAGGGCTCCGCCCGCCTTGCCCTTCCCTATCGGGGTCCGGACGGCTTCGACGATGACGGCGTCGCGCATGACAGGCTCCTGAGTTGGAGAAGTGGACCAACACTCGTCGGTAACATATCCGAGTCAGTTGGGTTTTCAAACCCACTTCTCGGACGCTGCCCTACGCTGGAGCGATGAAGGTCTCCCCCCGCCCCTGCTCCATCGCCGACACCCTCGCGCTCGTCGGTGAGAAGTACGCGCTCCTCGTGCTCCGCGAGGTGTCGCTGGGGGTGCACCGCTTCGACCGGATCGCCCGCAACACCGGCGCTCCCCGCGACATCCTCACCGCCCGCCTCAAGCGGCTCGTCGAGGCCGGAATCCTGGAGAAGGTGCCGTACAGCGAGCGTCCCCCGCGCTTCGAGTACCGGGCCACCGCCGCCGGCGAGGAGCTCCAGCCGGTGCTGGTGACCCTGATGGCCTGGGGCGACCGCCACCTCAACGCCGACGCCGGCCCCGTGGTCCTGGAGCACGAGTGCGGCGAGGTCCTCAGCCCCCGCCTGGTGTGCGCCCACTGCGGCGGCGAGGCCGGCCGCGAGAGCCTCAGCGCCCATGTCAGGGCACCGGGATGGACGACGGCCGGGCCGACAGGCCCTCAGGAGGCCTGAGCACGGGCGCGTCATCTTGGGACGGTACGCTGCGCACGACCTTCTGACGGCACACGTACATAACGGGACGGCCCTAGCCCCATGAGTTGGTTCGAATCGTTCATCCTCGGGCTCGTCCAGGGGCTGACGGAGTTCCTTCCCATCTCCTCCAGCGCGCACCTCCGTCTCACCGCGGCGTTCGCCGGCTGGCACGACCCGGGTGCGGCCTTCACCGCGATCACCCAGATCGGCACGGAGACCGCGGTCCTGATCTACTTCCGCAAGGACATCGCCCGGATCGTCTCGGCCTGGTTCCGCTCCCTCACGAACAAGGCGATGCGCTCCGACCACGACGCCCAGATGGGCTGGCTGGTGATCGTGGGTTCGATCCCGATCGGAGTCCTCGGCGTCACGTTCAAGGACCAGATCGAGGGCCCGTTCCGCGACCTGCGGCTCATCGCCACCACGCTGATCGTCATGGGCGTCGTCCTCGGCATCGCGGACCGTCTCGCCGCCCGCGACGAGATCGGCGGTCGCCACCGGGTGGTCCGCGAGCGCAAGACGCTCAAGGAACTCGGTGTGAAGGACGGCCTGATCTTCGGCCTCTGCCAGGCGATGGCACTCATCCCGGGCGTCTCCCGCTCGGGCGCGACGATCTCCGGCGGCCTGCTCATGGGCTACACCCGCGAGGCGGCCGCCCGTTACTCCTTCCTCCTCGCGATCCCCGCGGTCCTCGCCTCCGGAGTGTTCGAACTGAAGGACGCGGGCGAGGGGCACGTCTCCTGGGGCCCGACGATCTTCGCCACGGTCATCGCCTTCGTGGTGGGCTACGCCGTGATCGCCTGGTTCATGAAGTTCATCACCACGAAGTCCTTCATGCCGTTCGTGATCTACCGGATCCTGCTCGGCATCCTGCTGTTCTTCCTGGTGGGCACGGACGTCCTGAGCCCGCACGCGGGCGAATCCGGCGGCTGAAACCGGGCCGCGCAGCTAGCGCCATCCAGCATTTCCCAGCGCCTGATTGCAGCACCACGCCATGATCACCTCCCACTCGCGTGGGCAAGGCGCTTCAGCGGTCACGCGGCTGTCCAGATGAGGATGGCGGCGAGGTGGAGTGCGGCCTGGTAGGCGATGGCGGGCTTGTGGGTCCGGATCGCGCGGGACGCATACGCCTTGTCGGCCAGGACCACATCCGGTGTGGTCCTGGGCCGGCCGCGGCACCCGCGGCCATGGCCTCGGGGAACGCGGGTGCGTCACCTGCCTGGCCGGGCGTGAGGACGAAGGCGAGCGGGCGGCAGCGGCTGTCCGCGGTGAGGCGGATCTTGGTGGTCAGTCCGCCGCGGCAGCGTCCGAGGGCATGGTCGTCCGGCTCGCCGGCCGGAGCCCCTTTTGGGCACCCTTCCACGAACCGAAGTGCTCGGGCAGATCCATCCACGGTGTGCCGATGCGGTAGTTGAACGCGATCGCGTCGATCACCTGCCGGTGATCACGCCGTCACCCGCCCCGCCGCGGAGTCCGGTCCGGCACCAACGGCTCGATCCTCGCCCACTGGGCATCAGTCAACGACACACATCAACCAACGATCAGATGATCCGAAGGAAACGTCCTGGGGGCAGCTACCGCGGGGCTTCCGCGCGGAAGACCTCTGGATTCGCTCGGCGTCCGTCTCGATGCCCCGGCGGCGGCCGGCCCGCCGGAGCATGCGGTCAGCCTCCACATCTGCAGCTTGGCAGCCAGGACAGGCGTGGGTGCGACGGCGAGAATGCGGCGGGCATCAAGGCGGTCAGAGTTCCAGGCTTGTCCCTGAACGCCTCGATCATCGCCGGGAAGTACTCCCTCGGCAGGGACCGCAGCTGATTGGCGACCTGCCGCCGGTTCCAGACCGCGTCCTGCTGCGGGGATCGGGCACCATGGCGACCGGCTCCTCGACCTCCACGCCGCGTCGTCGTTCCCGCCTGGCACGATCCGGCGGCCGAAGGGACCGCCGGGGATGGAAATTCGCCGATCGCGCTCACGGGAATCGCTTCGCGATCGCCGCCGTGATCACATCCGGCGCGTGTTCCTGAATGAAGTGCCGCGCGTGTGGCAGCTCGACCACGGTCAGATCGGTGAAGGCCGCACGCATCCGCGGGACAGAGGCGTTCGGACGGAACACCCTGTCCTTCATTCCCCACACCAGCAGGGCCGGCTTGTCGCCGAGCTGGGCAGGCACGTCCTGTGCAAGCTGGTCCAGCAGCGGGCGGGCGGCACGAATTTCCCTGGGCGTCATGGCGAGTCCGCGCCGGGCCTCCGCGGTGGGCTGCACCGCGCGGTAGTGGTCGGCTTCTGACGCGGTGAGCTTGCGCCCCAATTCTGCGAGCAGGACGCGCTCAACGAGAAAGTTCTGTTCGAGTATCCGCCGCTGCATGGGACGGCTGCCCATAACCACGCTGAAAGCCCGATTCGCCATCGCTTCGACCGGCCAGAACACTGTGTTGCCCAGCACGATCCCTCTCACCCGGTCCGCGCGCGCGGTGATCGCGCCCAACCCGATGGGGCCGCCCCAGTCGTGACCCATCAGGACGAAGCCGTCGAGCTGCAGGTGATCGATCAACTCGCCGAGGACCGTGGTGTGCTCGGCGATGGTGTAGCCGAAACCCGCAGGGCGTTCGGACAATCCGAACCCCAGGTTGTCGACGGCGACACACCGGTACCGGTCACGGAGGGCCTTCACGATGTGACGGTAGAGGAAACTCCACGCCGGAGCACCGTGACAGAACAGAAGCGTTGGCCCGGTTCCCTCATCGATGTAGTGAACCCTGCCTGCGGACGAGTCGAACCAGCGTGTTCCGAAGGGGTACAGGCTCGGGTCGGGAACGAAGTCGATCATCGTTGCACTCTCCTCCTGGTCTGCGCTGCGTCCTGTCGGCCTGGATCCTCGTCGCCGCTACAGGTGTAGAGCCTCCGCGATCGGGACTCTACACCTGTAGCATCGGGTCGTGTCTTCGATTGCGGCGAGTGGCAGTGAGCGGCGGGAGGCGATCGCCGAGAGTGGAATTCGCATCATCGCCCGCGAAGGCGTTCGCGCCCTGACCCATCGAGCCGTCGACCGCGAAGCGGGGATACCGCAGGGATCGACCTCACATCACGCGAGGACGCGGCTCGCGCTTGTGGAACTCATCGTCGACGCACTCGCTGCCCGTTCGAAGGCCGACGCCGAAGAACTCGCAGACTCTCTGAACACGACGTTCGAGCGCGAACACCGGCTCGGCGTCGAAGAGCTTGCCGCGCTGATCGCAGGACTCGCCGAGACTCTCGCACTCCGTCGCTACGACATGAGAGCCCGATACGCCCTCATCCTCGAACTCGATGACGCGCCACACCTTCGAGCAAAGCTGACAGCAGACTCCGAGGTATACGCCATCACCCAAAAGTTGACGGCGTCGGCCCTCAACAGAGCAGGACTCCCCAACTCAGACGCGCGTGTTGAGGAACTGATCGCCCTCACGGACTCGCTGGTGTTCCACCGGACCGCCATCAACGAGACCGTCTCGCTACAGACCATTCTTGCCGCCTACCTACGCGGCATAGCCAGAACCTAGTGCTGCATCAGGCAATGTCCGCCCTGTAGTTCGTGACGCGCCCGGTCGGGTTGCCGGCCGCCGCCATCGAGGAGGGCCTGTCCTCGATGGCGGCATCGTGACCCGGCAGCTCCTATCGTCTGCTGCCGGCCCGACGGGCTGGCCTCACTTCAGGTGCCGGGCGAGGAATCGTCCCGCTTCGTCGCCTGCGGACTGCGGGACGCCGGTGTGCCCGCCCATGTTGGCGTGCAGTGTCTTCTCCTTGGAGCCGAAGGCGTCGAACAGGTCCAGGGCCGCCTGCCGGTCGTTCCCTTCGTCGTCCCACTGCAGCAGGACGTGCAGCGGAATGGTGACCTGGCGGGCCTCCTCGAGCATAGCGCGGGGCACGAAACTCCCGGCGAACAGGACGGCGGCCGCGATGCGCGGCTCGACCGCTGCCAGCCGGGTCCCGATGGAGATCACTCCCCCCGAGTACCCGACCGGGCCGCCGATCTCGGGCAGCGAAAGGAGGGCGTCCAGGGCGGCCTGCCATTCCGGGACCGCCTTGTCGACCAGGGGGAGGATGAGCGCGTCGATGATCTCGTCGCTGACCCGCTCGCCGGCCTCCATCGCCCGGCGCAGGTCGGCGAGGGCCTGCTCGGCGGCGGGCCAACGGGGCCTGTCGCCGCTCCCGGGGAGCTCGATGGTGGCCGTGGCGAAGCCGTCCGCCGCGGAGTGTCGGGCTCGGGCCACCAGCCGGGGGTACGTCTTGCGCAGCCCGAGAGGCGGGGGGCCGAGCAGGATCAGCGGGGCCGGTGCGGAGGCGGGCGTCCACAGGATGCCGGGGATCTCGCCGAGGGTGAATTCGCGCTCGAGGACGCCGTCGTCGAGGCGTTGTTCGGAAGTGACTTGCATGGCCGTGCCTTTCGGGAGTGCTCATGAAGAGGCGCTCCCGGACGACCTATCGCTGTCGCCCGACCGTGACCCCGGAGGGGAGCACCCATGTCGATACTGCGTTCACGGGTACCACCTCCTTGTTCTCTCGCACGGCCTCCGGAAAGGTAGCAGTGGTCGCCGTGGTCCGCCAATGGGCCTTTACGGGCCTGTCCGGTCGCGTGTCGGCCGGTCTCGAAGGCATCGAGCAGGCGCCGAGCTTCTTCCTGTTCAGCCATGGACCGGTCACGCCGGCGTCTGTCTAAAGGTTCCCCTGACCGTGGAGCGGGAGATTGCCGATTCGCTGCAAACCAGGTGGCTGCGCTTCGTGGCCGGCGAGGGAGAGCACTGGAAGGTGCCGTCTCCCACTGCTCTTCCATTCGATCTTGATGAGCTCGGCATCCTGCTGTTCATCCTGGTCGGCTGTTCATCCTGGTCGGCACGGACGTCCTGAGCCCGCACGCGGGCGAGTCCGCGGGCTGACCCGCCGTCGGCCGGGGGTGCCTCGCCCCCGGCCCCGCGCCGCTCCCCCGCCGCGACGGTACGGGGCCGCGCACGCCTCTTGGCCACGGGCGCGGCCTGCCCGACACTGAACCATGACGCAGCGCGTGGACCTCGCGACCGTGATGGACCGAATCGCCCTCGACGACCTGATCACCGGGTACGCGACGGCCGTGGACGACGCCGACTGGACCGCCTACCTGGCCCTGTTCACCCCGGACGGCCGGGCCGACTACCGGGGCTCGGGCGGGATCGAGGGCCCGGCCGCCGACGTGGCCGGCTGGCTCGCCGAGGCGATGACGCTCTTCCCCGTCCGCCAGCACCTCATCGTGAACCGGCGGGTCCTCTTCCGGGAACCGCCCGGGTATCAGGAACCGGGTGACGCGGCCGACGTGCGCGCCGACTACGTCAACCCGATGCGGTTCGCCTCCGGCGAGGACTTCGTCTGCGGGGGCCGCTACGCCTTCGCGGCCCTGCGCACCGCCGAAGGCTGGCGGCTGCGCTCGGTCGTCGTCGACGAACGGTGGCGCCGGCACCGGTGAGACGGCGGGCCGGGCCCTGGCCCCCACCGTGCCGCGCCGGCCCCAGTCACGCCCGACACTGGAGACAAGGGCGGGAGGACCCATGCGGATTCCGTTCGGAAGCCAGAACCGGGGCCGAGCCGAGCCCCCGGGCCCGGACCAGGGCCTGGCGCGGCCGCGCCAGGGCGGACGCTCCCTGCTCGCCATCGCGCGGGGCCGGACCGAAGGACCCGGACCCGGCCACCGGCAAGGCCCCGGGCAGTGGGTCCGGGGCGGGCGGTCGTTCGTCGCGGTCTGCTGCGGCGCGCTGCCCGCGCTCGCCTTCCCCGCTCCCGGCCTGTGGTGGTGGGCGTACCTGGCGCTCGTCCCGTGGCTGCTCCTCATCCGAACGGCTCCGGGGGCCCGCCGTGCCGCCCTGGACGGCTGGCTCGGCGGTATCGGTTTCGTCCTCGCCGTCCATCACTGGCTGCTGCCCAGCCTCCACGTCTTCCTGCTCCCGCTCGCCGCGCTCCTCGGTCTGCTGTGGCTGCCGTGGGGCTGGCTCGTACGGTCCCTGCTCGGCGGCGCGCCGTCACCGTCGCGGGCCGCCGCGGCCCTGCTCGCGGTGCCGTCCGGCTGGCTGCTCATCGAAATGGTCCGTTCCTGGGAGGGGCTCGGCGGCCCGTGGGGTCTGCTCGGGGCGAGCCAGTGGGAGGTTCCGGCGGCGCTGCGGCTCGCCTCCATCGGCGGGGTCTGGCTGGTGAGCCTGCTCGTCGTGGCGGCGAACACGGCGGTGGTCCTGCTCCTGGCGGCGCCGGGGCTGCGTACCGTCGGGGTCGCGGGGGCCGCCGCCTGCGCGCTCGTGGCGGGCACGGCGGCCTGGGGCGTCGGTGCGCCGGCCGAGAGCGGGACGGTGCGCGTGGGCCTCGTACAGCCTGGGGTGTTCGAGGGTTCCGAGGGACCCGAGCGGCGGTTCGCCCGGGCCGAGGAACTGACCCGTACGCTCGCGGGGCAGCGTCTCGACCTGGTGGTCTGGGGCGAGAGCGGTGTGGGCGTCGACCCGGCCGGCCGGCCCGAACTCGCCGCCCGGCTCACCGCCCTCGCGCGAGCGGTCGACGCGCCGCTCCTGGTGAACGTGGACGCGCGCCGGGCCGACCGCCCGGGCATCTTCAAGAGCGCCGTCCTGGTCGGTCCGGCGGGGCTCACGGGTGAGCGCTACGACAAGATGCGGCTCGTGCCGTTCGGTGAGTACGTCCCGGCGCGCGAGGTCCTGGGCTGGGTGACCTCATTCGGCAGGGCGGCCGAGGAGGACCGGCGGCGGGGTACGGAGCCGGTCATCATGACTCTCGCTGGTTCCGGCGGGGGCCAGGACCTGCGGATCGGGCCGCTGATCTGTTTCGAGTCGGCCTTTCCCGACATGAGCCGGCGTCTCGTCAGGGACGGCGCGGGTCTGGTGGTCGTCCAGTCGGCGACGAGCACCTTCCAGGAGAGCTGGGCGCCCGCGCAGCACGCGTCCCTGGCGGCACTGCGGGCGGCGGAGACGGGCCGGCCCGTGGTCCACGCGACGCTCACCGGCGTCAGTGCCGCGTACGGCCCCGACGGGCGCCGGATCGGGCCCGTCCTCGGCACGGACGCGAGCGCCGTCGCCGTCCGTGAGCTCCCGCGCTCGGCGGCGACGACGTTCTCCGTCCAGTGGGGCGACTGGCCGTTGTACGGGGCGCTCGTCGTGGTGGGCGCGGTGTGCGCCGCGGAGGGAGCGGGCGCGTTCAGGAGGCCTGGGCCAGTGCCTCGCGGACCACGCGCTCGCACAGCTCGTGGGTCAGCAGGGCGTCTCGGGCGCTGAGCAGCCGCCCGTCCCGTACGGCGCCGAGGAAGGCGAGTACGGCCTGCTCGATCCCGCGCTGGCGGGCGACCGGAACCCAGTCTCCGCGCCGGCGCAGGGTCGGCTGGCCCTTGTGGTCGACGACGTCGGAGAGGTTGAGGACCTGGCGCTTGGTGTCCTGGCCCGAGACCTCCAGGATCTCCTCGGTGGAGCCGTTCATCCGGTTCATCATGCCGAGGGCGGTGAAGCCGTCGCCGGAGAGCTGGAGCACGACGTGGTGCATGAGCCCGTCGCGGACCCGGGCCCGCACGTCCACGTGCTCGACCTCGCCGGGCAGCAGGAACCGCAGGGTGTCGACGACGTGGATGAAGTCGTCGAGGACGAGGGTGCGGGGGTCCTCGGGCAGGCCCACCCGGTTCTTCTGCAGGACGATCAGGTCCCGCGGGTGCTCGGCGCACTGGGCGTAGGAGGGGGCGAGCCGCCGGTTGAAGCCCACGGCGAGGCTGACGGCACGCTTCTCGGCGAGTTCCACGAGGCGCTCGGAGTCGGCGTACTCGTAGGCGAGGGGCTTGTCGACGTACGTGGGGACGCCCGCTTCGAGGAGGCGGCCGACGATCTCGGCGTGGACGGAGGTCGGCGCGTGGACGAAGGCCGCGTCGAGTCCGGCGGAGAGCAGCGCGTCGAGGTCGCGGTGACGCTGGGCGGCCGGCAGGTGGTGGGCCTCGGCGACACGGTCCAGGGTCGTGGCGGTACGGGTCTGGAGGTGGAGCTCGACCCCGGGGAGGGTGGCGAGGACCGGGAGGTACGCCTTCTGCGCGATGTCGCCGAGTCCGATGCAGCCAACCTTCACGGGGTCTCCCTTGTCGTGTCCGGCGGCCCGTCCGCGTGGGCCGTCCGCGCAGGTCAGCTTACGCGGGTGGCCCGAGCCACCGGCGGGTGCCAGTCGGCGATGCCGTCGAAGCCGCGCAGCACGAGGCCGGGTCCGAAGCGGGAGACGGCGCCGACCAGCGTGGAACGCAGGGCGACGGCGGGCCGGACGGAGAGCAGGGTGACAGCGCCGGTGCGGGCGGCCTTGCGGACGATGGCGGTGGTACGCGGCAGCCGGTCCGCGGTGTACGCGGCGAGGGCGCTGCCGGGCACGAAATCGGGTGCCGAGCGGGCGTGGTGGGCGAGGACGACGGCGTCCTCGATCGCCTGGTTCCCGCCCTGGCCGAGGCTCGGCATCATCGCGTGCGCCGCGTCGCCGAGGACGGCGACCCGGCCCCGGTGGAAGGCGGGCAGCGGGACGGGCAGGTGGTGGACGTCGTGGCGGAGGACCTGGCCGGGGTCGACCGCGGCGAGGATCTCGGGGACGGGGTGGTGCCAGTCGCCGAAGAGCCGCAGGAGTTCGGCCTTCTCGTCGTCGGGCGCGCGGCCGCCGGCGGGGGCCGCGGCCATGGCGTACGCGTAGATCCGGCCGTCCTTGAGGGGCTGGGTGCCCCACAGGCGTCCCGCGCCCCAGGTCTCGTGCGGGGCGAAGGGCCGCTCGGGGGCCGGGACGACGACGCGCCAGGTGGTGCAGCCCGCGTACTGGAGGCCGGGATGGTCGGGGAAGAGCGCGTGCCGGATCGCGGAGCGGATGCCGTCGGCGGCGACGACGAGTTCGGCCTCGACGTCGCCCTGCGGGGTGGTGAGGCGGGCGGGGCCGCGGTCGTCGCCGGGGTCGACGAGTGAGGCGGGCGCTCCGGTGCGGACGGTTCCTTCGGGGAGGGCTGAGGTGAGGATCTCGACGAGGGTGGCCCGGTGCAGGAGGACGAGCGGCCCGCCGAAGCGCGCGGCGGCGGCCTTGGCGTTCGTCCGGGCGAGCCAGCGGCCGGCGGGGGTGCGCATGCCGCCGTCGCCCTGCCAGGCGGCGAGGGCGCGGACGCGGTCGCCGAGGCCTATGACGTCGAGGGCGCGCTGGGAGTTGGGGGCGAGGCCGATGCCGGCGCCGACGGGGGTGAGGTCGGCGGCGCGTTCCAGGACGGTGACCTTCCAGCCGTTCCTGTGGAGGGCGACGGCGGCGGTGAGCCCGCCGATTCCGGCTCCGACGACGACGGCGCGGGGCTGTTCCATGGGTGCTCCTCGGATCAGGGAACTACAGGTGTAGTGCGTCCGGCATCCTGACCGTACTACAGGTGTAGTCGGCTCGGTAGTAGGTTGTCCCCATGACCGCACCCACGGCATCCCCGACTTCCTCCTCCGGCTCGTCCGCGACCGGCAGCCGCGACGCCGCCGGCTTCTCCACGGCCGGTACCCGCGACGCCGCCGACTCCCCCGCGGCCGGTACCCGCGACGCCGCCGGCCCGGAGACCCCAGCCTCCCGCGCCGAGCGGATCGGCGACGCCGCCCTCGACCTCCTGGTGGAGCGCGGCATGCGGGGCCTGACGCATCGCGCCGTGGACGAACGGGCGGGACTGCCGCAGGGATCGACGTCCAACCACGCGCGCACCCGCCAGGCCCTCCTGGAGGCCGCCGTGCGGCGCCAGGTCCAGCTGGAGGCACGGGTCCTGACCCCCGACGAGATGCCGGGCAGTACCGGCGACGGCGCCATGGACACCACCGCACTCGTGGACGCCCTCGCCCTCGCCCTGCACCGCTATCTCACCGACCACCGCGCCCTGCTCGTCTCCCGCTACGAGCTGGCCCTCGAAGCCACCCGCCGCCCCGAACTCCGCGCCTTCTTCGACACCGCGGGCTCCGTGTTCCACCGCCCGCTGGTCGCGATGATGACGGCGGCCGGATCGCGGGAGCCCGAGCGGCACGCGCTCTCCCTCATCGCCTGGAGCGAGGGGCTGATGTTCTCCTGCGCCGCCGGCTCCTTCCACGCGGCCGTGCCCAGCCGCACGGAACTGCGCACCGGTGTCGGCGAGTTGCTGAGGGGCATGCTCGGCGGCCGAACCCCGGCACCCTGAGGGAGACCGCAAAGCGGTGGCACGAACGGTGATCATCGGGCACGATGCCGCGCATGACCACCGAACGCACCGAATCCGTCCCCCGTGTCGACCCGTCCACCACCTCGGGCGAGCGCGAGGCGCTGGAGCAGTGGCTCGACTTCCACCGCGCGACCCTCGCGAGGAAGTGCGAGGGGCTCGACGACGCCCAGCTGCGCACCCTTTCCGCCGCGCCCTCGGACCTCAACCTCCTCGGCCTCGTCCGCCACATGGCCGAGGTCGAGCGCGGCTGGTTCCGCCGCACCCTGGCCGGCGAGGAGACCCGGGCGATCTACTCGACGGACGAGGACTACGACCGGGACATCCACACCACCGACGAGGACACCTACGAGGAGGCGTACGCCACCTGGCAGGCCGAGATCGACCACGCGCGCAGCGTGGCGGCGGGCCGCGGCCTCGACGATCTGGCCACGGGCCGGCGCCCCAGCGGAAAGAGCTACAACCTCCGCTGGATCTACCTCCACATGATCGAGGAGTACGCCCGCCACAACGGCCACGCGGATCTCCTCCGGGAGCGCATCGACGGCGCGACCGGCGACTGAGCGGGTCAAGGCAGGCCCCGTGGCGGCTCACCCGTGCGGGGCATTCCCCGCCGGTAGGGGCGCGAAGATCACCGCGGGGCCAGCAGAGTGGCGCGGTGCATGGAACCCGAACCACAGCGAAGATCCTGGTCGGAGCGGCCGTGGCCGCCCTCGCGGGCTGCGTCTCGGTGGACGCGGCCCCGCCGAGGACACCCGCCCCCGCGCCCGCCGCGGAGACCGTACGCCCCGCCCAGGAGGTGGCGCCGCAGATCGTCGAGGGCCCGGCCCGCGAGGCCCTCGAAGCGGCTCTGCCCGCTCCCCCGCCGACCGCCTCGCCCCGTGTGACGCCCACGTCGGACGTACGCCGGCAGGCGGTGGCACCGCCCCGGCCGGAGGCGCGGCGCCCCCAGTCCGTACCGCGACAGCGTGAGCGCCCGCGCCCGGCGCCCCGGCCGGCACCCCCCGAACTGCCGGAGCTGACCGGCCTGCCGAAGAAGGCGCCGGTGTCCCGGGCGGAGGTCTGCGAACTGGGTGAGCGGTACGGGGGCTGGGCCCCCGGCAGTGATCCGTCCAGGATCTGCCACGTGACGTACGGCCGCTGAGCCGCACACGGACGATCCACGACGGGGCCGGGGCGAACCACCCACGGACAGACCCACCTCCGGGCTGGGGCGACCCACCCCCGGGCAGACCCACCGCCCGGCCGGGCCCCACCCCCCGGGCGACCCACCACCGGGCCGGGGCGACCCAGCCCCGGGCGATCCACCACTGGGTCGGGGCAACCCTCCCACGGGCAGACCCACCGCCCGGCCGGGCCCCACCGCCGGGTACGGCTGCCGCCGGGCGGCTCGTGCCGATCGCGCGGACGGGCGCGGCGGCGGGCAGGGGGGCGCGCCTGCCCTGCCCGCTACCTCGCTCCCGCGCCCGCCCTGCCCGCCGCCTCACTCCGCCCGGAGTCGTAGCTCCAGGCGCTCGATGGCGGCCCGTACCCCGTTCCCGTAGCCGTCGTCGTCCAGGTGGTCGGAGGCCGCCCGGGCCCGGTCCAGATGGACCCGGGCGGCGTCGAACCGCCGGAGTGTGACGTAGTCGGCGGCGAGGTTGAGGTGGAGCGAGGGGTACAGCGCCCGGAGCGCGACGGCCGAACCGTGCGTGGCGAGCCGCTCGTCGGCGAGCCCCTCGGCCGCGCTCAGGGCCCGGAGGTCCCAGGCCAGCTCGGCGTCGGGGTCGTCCTGGGCATCCGCCATGTAATGCGCGAGGGTGCAGCGGTGCAGCGGGTCGCCGTCGGGGCCGATCTGCTGCCAGAGGAGCCCGAAGCGGTTGCGGGCCTCCTCCCGGTCGCCACCGTGGAGCAGCATCATGGCCTGCCCGATCCTGGTCATGACCCCGTCGTCCGACACCTGCTGCTGCTCGGTCACCGCGACCTCCACCCGCTCACCCACTGGGAGAGCCGACGCTAGCCGCACCCGGGCCCGATCGGGCCGAGGCTCAGCCGAGGTCCGGGATGCGCCAGTCGATCGGCTCGTGTCCCTGGGCCGCGACGGCCGCGTCGATCTGCGTGAAGGGCTGCGATCCGAAGAACTTCTTCGCCGAGAGCGGCGAGGGGTGGGCGCCCTTCACCACCACGTGCCGCTCCTCGTCGATGAGCGGCAGCTTCTTCTGCGCGTAGTTGCCCCAGAGGACGAAGACGGCGGGGTCGGGGCGCGAGGCGACGGCGGTGATCACCGCGTCCGTGAACTTCTCCCAGCCCTTGCCCTTGTGCGAGTTCGCCTCGCCGGAGCGAACCGTCAGAACCGCGTTGAGCAGGAGGACGCCCTGCTCGGCCCACGGCATCAGATAGCCGTTGTCCGGGATCGGGTGGCCGAGCTCGGCCTGCATCTCCTTGTAGATGTTCCGCAGGGAGGGAGGGGTCTTCACCCCGGGGCGGACCGAGAAGCAGAGGCCGTGACCCTGCCCCTCCCCGTGGTAGGGGTCCTGACCGAGGATCAGCACCTTCACCTTGTCGTACGGGGTGGCGTCGAGGGCGGCGAAGACCTCGTCCTTCGGCGGGAAGACCGGCCCCCGGGCGCGCTCCTGCTCGACGAACTCGGCGAGCTGCGCGAAGTACGGCTTGCGCAGCTCCTCGCCGAGAACGTCGCGCCAGGACTCGGGCAGCATGCTGGTGTCGGTCACGGTCAACAACCTCCGGTGGACGTTCCTGTCTATGTCCCCGAACCTACCGGGGGCCACTGACAGTGGCCCCCGCAGGCCTCCCGCGACCGTCTCCTACCAGCTGGCCCGGCGGTGCAGCTGCCAGAGCTGCATGACCGTCTGCGGGTCGAGGGCGACCTCGCCGCCGCCGATGTCGTCACTGGCCGCAATGTACAGCTTGCCCTGCCACAGCGGCAGCAGCCGGACGTCCTGGACCATGATCTCCTGGGCCTCGACGAACTCGTCCGTGACGGTCCCGCGGTCGCTCTCGCGGCGGGACTTCGGGAGCAGCTCGCCGGTGATCCTGGAGCTCACATAGGGCGTGCCGAGGACGTTCTCCTCGCCGATGAAGGGGGCGACGAAGTTGTCCGGGTCCGGGAAGTCGGGGAACCAGCCGCGCCCGAAGACCGGGTACTCCCCCTTCTGGTAGCCCGCCTGGAACTCCTTCCAGGGCTTGCCCTCCACGGTGACCCGGAAGAGTCCGGACTCCTCCAGCTGGCGCTTGAGCTCCTTGAACTCGGCGGCGGTGGAGGAGCCGTACCGGTCCGTCGTGTACCAGAAGGTCAGCTCGACGGGGTCGGTGATGCCCGCGTCGCGGAGGAGCTTCTTTGCCTTCTTCGCGCTCGGCGAGCCGAAGCGGTCGTAGAACTTGGTGGTGTGGGCCGCGATGCCCTTGGGCACCATCGAGTACAGGGGCTCGGCGGTGCCCTGGTAGACCCTGTTGACCAGTTCGTCGCGGTCGACGAGCTGGGCGATGGCCTTGCGCACGGCGGGCTTGGCGACCGAGGGGTCCTGGGTGTTGAAGACGAGGTAGCGGATGTCGGCGCCGGTCGACTCGATGAGCTGCAGGCCCTTGTTCTCGGGCTTGTCCTCCTGGAGCGCGATGACCTCCTCGGCGGTGAGGCCGCGGTAGGTGGCGTCGATCTCCTTCTTCTTCAGCGCGGCGACCATCGCGTCGGACTGGTCGAAGTACTTGATGGTCACGCCGCCGTTCTTACGGTCGGCGAAGCCCTTGTACGTGGGGTTCTTGGTCAGCTCCGCCGACTCCCGCTCGGTGTACGAGTCGAGGACGTACGGTCCCGAGCCGGTGACCTTGCCGTCCTTGCGGAGGCTGTCGGCCGGGTATTCGGCCGGGTCCACGAGGGACATGGCCGGCGTGGCGAGGACGAACGGGAAGGTGGCGTCCGACTTGTTGAGCCGGAAGACGACGGTCCTGTCGCCCACGGTCTCGATCTTGTCGAGCGAGCCGAGCATCCCGTTGGGGCCGCCCTTGTGGTTGATCGTGCGGATGCGCTCGATCGAGTACTGCACGGCCTTCGCGTCCAGCTTGTGCCCGTTGGAGAACGTGAGGCCCTCCACGAGCTTGCACTCGAAGACCCGGCTGGCGGTGTCGGAGAACTTGCATTCGGCGGCGTCCGAATCCGGGATCGTACTTCCGGTCGGGAAACTCACCAGGGTCTGGAAGACATTCCGGAAGAGCTCCCAGGAATTGTCCCAGGCGGCGGCCGGATCAAGCGTGGTGGGAGAACTCGTCGTGCCGACGACGATCCTCTGATCCCCGGCGGATTCGCTGTCCGAGAAGACACCGCATCCGGACACCAGGGATATGGACACAAGGGCTGCAGCGGCCTGCAGACTGGTCCGGTTGAACACGTGCACGCTCCTCGTTCAGCCAGGGGTCGGCCGACGATACCGCAGCACCCCGCCAGGTCAATCTTCGAGCCTGACGGGGCACTTGAGGCATTCACTGCACAACCGGGCTCAATCCGGACACAGATTCCGGAAAGTGTCCGGATATCGGTCACCCGACTCCGGCGTTCAGGAAAATCCCGCCGTCGACGACGAGCGTCTGACCAGTGATCCACTCCGACTGTGACGAGGTGAGGAAGGCGGCGGCGCCGCCGATGTCCTCGGGCTCGCCGAGCCGGCCGAGGGGATAGGCGGCGGCCGCCTCCGCTTCCCGGCCCTCGTACAGCGCCTGCGCGAATTTCGTCTTCACGACGGCCGGGGCGATGGAATTGACCCGCACGAGCGGGGCGAATTCATGCGCCAGCTGCAGGGTGAGATTGACCATCGCGGCCTTGCTCATGCCGTACGCGCCGATGAAAGGCGAGGCGGAGACTCCGGCGACGGACGCGATGTTCACGATCGCGCCGCCGTGCTCCTTCTGCCAGGCATGCCAGGTCCGCTGGGCGAAGCCGAGCGCGGAGACCACGTTCGTCTCGAAGACCTTGCGGGCCACGCCGAGATCCAGATCGGCGATCGGTCCGAAGACCGGATTCGTGCCGGCGTTGTTGATCAGGAAGTCCACCCGGCCGAAGCCGTCCATCGCCGCCTCGACGGCGGCGGCCTGATGGGCCTCGTCATGGGCCTTGCCGGGGACGCCGATCGCCCGGTCGGCGCCGAGCCGCTCGACGGCCTCCTTGAGGGCCTCCTCGCCGCGCCCGGTGATGACGACCCGGTCGCCACGGGCGACGAGCGCCTCGGCGATGCCGTACCCGATGCCCCGGCTCGCGCCGGTGACGAGGGCGACCTTGCCGGACAGCTCCGGCCGTTCCTGTGCGGTCATGTGTGCCTCGTTCCTCTCGCTTCGGATCGTCAGTTGAGCGGGCCGCCGGCCACGTACATGACCTGGCCGGAGATGAAGCCCGCGTCGTCACCGGCGAAGAAGGCGATGGCGTTGGCGACGTCCTCGGGGCGGCCGACCCGCTGCACCGGAATCATGGACGCGGCGGCCGCCTGGAACTCCTCGAAGCCCATGCCGACGCGTTCGGCGGTCTGCGCGGTCATCTCGGTGACGATGAAGCCCGGGGCGACGGCGTTGGCGGTGATGCCGAACTTGCCGAGCTCCTTGGCGAGGGTCTTGGTGAAGCCCTGCAGTCCGGCCTTGACGGCGGCGTAGTTGGCCTGGCCGCGGTTGCCGAGCGCCGAGGAGGAGGAAAGGGAGACGATCCGGCCGAAGCCCGCGTCCACCATGTGCTTCTGACAGGCCTTCGCCATCAGGAAGGCACCCTTGAGGTGCACGTTCATGACGAGGTCCCAGTCCGACTCGGACATCTTGAAGAGCAGGTTGTCGCGGAGCACACCCGCGTTGTTGACGAGGATCGTCGGCGCGCCGAGCTCGGCGGCGACGCGTGCGACGGCGGCCTCCACCTGCGCGCTGTCGGAGACGTCGCAGCCGACCGCCAGGGCGGTGCCGCCCGCGGCGGTGATCTTCTCGACGGTGTCCTTGCAGGCCGCCTCGTCGAGGTCGAGTACGGCGACGGCGCGGCCCTCGGCCGCGAGGCGGAGCGCCGTGGCGGCCCCGATTCCCCGTGCGGCACCCGTGACGACGGCTACGCGCTGCTCGGTGGTGGACATGCTTGGTTCTCCTCGCCCTTGGATGGCCCTGGTGGCGGCCGAGCCGGTCACCCGCTCCTGCGTCCCGCACATGAGCGACCGCTTAGTATCGTCCGCAGAACGAGACGCTAGAAGCCCTGGCACCCGGTGTCAACGGCCCACCGGGTGCACCCCGTCACTCCCCGTCCCCCTGCTGGTGCGCTCAGCGCACCAGCAGGTCGAGCAGCCGTTCGACCTCAGCCTCCGGGTCCGCGGTGAGTCCGGTGTGCACGGGCCCCGGCTGGACGACCGTGGAGCGCGGCGCGATCAGCCAGCGGAAGCGCCGCCCCGCGTCGTCCCGCGCGGCCTGACCCGCGGCGTCCCCCCCGAGACACACCCCCTCGACCGCGCGCAGCGCGGCCCGGACACCGGTCACGTCGGCCGCCGGGTCGAGCGCCGCCAGCTTCTTCTCGTCCAGATGCGTACGGGCGGCGACGAAGGAGCGGGCGCGGCAGTAGACGACCACCCCGGCGTTGAAGTACTCGCCGCGCTCGACCCGCGGCACCACGCGCAGCAGCGCGTACTCGAAGACATCGCGGTCGGTCACGGGGTGCTGTCCTTCTCGGTGGAGTACGTGCGGGGCACGAGGCGCTCGGCGAGCCAGCCGGGCGGCTGCTGCGGGCGGCTCTCGGTGCGCGGGCCGAGCGTGATCCGCTCGTGGATGGTGGCGGCGCGCGACAGCAGCGCCTCGACGTACGCGGCACGCACCTCGTCCGTACTGTCGAAGCCGGGCTCGTCGACGAGCCACTCGTCGGGCACGTCGGCGGCGACCTCGTCGAGCAGCTCGCGGGTGACGAGCGGCGCGAGATCGGCGGCCGCCGCGGCGACGTCCGGGGCGAAGGGGGCGAGCGCGTGGTCGGAGGCGTCGTATCCCTTGGCGGCGGAGGTCTGCGCGCCCGGCCAGTTGTGGTGCCAGATCATGGTGGCGCCGTGGTCGATGAGCCACAGGTCGCCGTGCCAGACGAGCATGTTCGGGTTCCGCCAGGAGCGGTCGACGTTGTTGATGACGGCGTCGAACCAGACGACCTTGCCGGCCTCCGCGGGGTCCACCTCGTACGCCAGCGGGTCGAAGCCCAGCGACCCGGGCAGGAAGTCCATCCCCAGATTGAGCCCGCCGCTCGCCTTCAGCAGCTCCTGCACCTCCTGGTCGGGTTCGGAGAGCCCGATGACGGGGTCGAGCTGGATGGCGACGAGCTCCGGCACCCGCAGCCCGAGCCTGCGGGCGAGCTGCCCGCAGATGACCTCGGCGACGAGGGTCTTGCGCCCCTGTCCGGCGCCGGTGAACTTCATGACGTACGTGCCGAGATCGTCGGCCTCGACGATCCCGGGGAGCGAGCCGCCCTCACGCAGGGGCGTGACATAGCGGGTCGCTACAACCTCTTCCAACACTTTCCCAGGCCACCCATCTCTTCAGCCTTGCAGTCCGGGGACGGCTTCGTCGGGGCGTGGAGGCGGGAAACCGCCGGTCGGCGGCGCTGGAAAGAATCCGGGGAGTTCCGGCCGCCTGGCCGGTCTCCCCGATCCCCCGAGCAGTCCGTCGAAGGTGCCGCGCCCCTTGCTGCCGGCCTCCGGCATGAAGTGAGCATCGTAACCGGGGGTGATCGCGGGCGAGGAGTGGCCGAGCCACCACCACTGGACTTCGTGAGCGTTGCCGGGAAACGTCGTGCCTCTGGGGCGGTCGACTCCCGTGCGTCAGTGGTACAACAGCGAGCGCGGCACGGGTCACGGGCTCGGGAACCACTCCCGCGGATCCTGCGTGAAGCCTTGACGGTGTACTCGGCGGGTGGAGGGGATCTGATGAAAACGCGGACCATGGTGAGCGCGGCGGTATCGGCCTGCGTAGTGCTGGCGGCGTCCGCCTGCGGGCCGGAGAAGGCGAAGGACGACGCGGCCGCGAAGCCTTCGCAGCCGGCCGCGTCCACGACGACGAAAGGGCCGCCGGCTTCGCCGTCCGCGTCGGCCGGCACCGGGAAGCCGTCGGCCGCCCCTACCGGCAAGCAGCCCGCGCCCATGACGAAGGAGCGCGCGATCCAACGGTACGAGCAGTACCTCCACGGCCTTGGACGTGAGGACATCGAAACGGTCTGCGAAGTGGCCGGGCCGGGCGCGAAGAAGGCTCAAGACCAGGGATTCGGTCCGTGCACGTCGACGTACGTCATCGTGTTCCAGATGATCTCGCCGGAGCAGAAGAAGGCCCTGCGAACCGCGACCGTCGATCCGCGGCGCGTCGTCGTGCGCACCCTCGACAAGATCGAGATGCCGCTCGAAGCGGTCAGGTCCTCCGCCACCTTCACCGAGAGCGACCTCGGCAGCTACACCCTGGAATACCTCAAGAACGACTATTACATCACCGACGGACAGTGACCTGCGCCGGCCGCCCGGCCGCGACCGGCTCTCCGCGCCACAGGGCGCCGGTGGGACGGCGGCCCTGTGCGCGGTGCGGTCCGACCGTGGGGTCCGGTCGGGGGTCAGTCGAGGAAGTGGAACTCCGGCCTCGGGTGCATGAGGAAGTCGTGGTGGGAGATGTTCCACGCGTACGCGCCCGCCAGGGCGAACGCCACCCGGTCCCCAGCCCGCAGGCCGGGCGCTGGAACGTGTCGGGCGAGGAGGTCCTTGGGGGTGCACAGCTGGCCGGTGAGGGTGACCGTGTCGGATCCGGCGGCGGGGCGCGGCCAGGGGTGGGGCCAGGCGTCCACGGGCAGCACCGCGCAGGGCTGGTCGTGGCCCTTGGTCGCGGGGGTACGCAGATGGTGGGTGCCGCCGCGTACCACCGCGAAGTCCTCGCCGTGGCTGCGCTTCACGTCCAGGACCTCGGTGGCGTACCAGCCGCAGTACGCGGTCAGGGCACGGCCCGGCTCGATGCGCAGCGTCAGGTCCGGGTGCTCCGCCATGAGCTGGGCGAGCCCCTTGCCGTAGACGGACCACTCGAAGCGGCGTTCGGGGGTGGTGTAGTCGACGTGCATGCCACCGCCGACGTTGACCTCGGCGAGGCGGACACGATGACGGGCGGCGAGCCCCGTGGCCCAGCGGACGACCGACTCGGCGACGCCGACCTGCTCCTCCGCCTCCAGGCCGCTGGCCAGGTGGGCGTGGACGCCGAGGAGCCGCAGGTGCGGGAGCGTGCCGCCGGTCAGCAGGGCGACGGCGGTGTCGGCGTCGGCGGGATCGAGGCCGAACGGGGTCGGCCGGCCGCCCATGGCGAGCGCGCTGCCCTCCAGAGAGGCGGCGGACAGCGGCAGGTTGAAGCGGAGGAGGACGTCGACGGGCGTGTCCGGGGTCCGGCGGGAGGCGAGCTCGGCGAGCATGCTCAGCTCGTGGAGGCTCTCGACGTGGAAGCGCTCCACTCCGAGGTCCAGGGCCGCGGCGATCTCGGCGGGAGTCTTGCCGGGGCCCCCGAACGCGAGCGGCCGGCCGGGCACGGCGCGGCCCACGTGGGCCAGTTCGCCGCCGGACGACACCTCGTAGCCGTCGACGTACGGCGAGAGCGCATCGAGGAGTTCCGGTTCGGGGTTGGCCTTGGCGGCGTAGTAGAGCTCCACCCGCTCGGGCAGCGCGGCCCGTACGGCCGCGGCGTGCTCGCGCAGCGCCGCCAGGTCGTAGACGTAGGCGGGCAGGCCGTCGGAAGGCAGGTCGAGGACGAGGTCGCGCACGGTGCGCGTGAGGACGGTCATCGGGCGTTGCTCCACGAGTCGTCGGCGGCCTCGGACAGCACGTCCTCGGCGAGCGGGGAGGGCAGGCGGACATAGCCGGCCTCGCGGTCGGCCTTGCGCTCCCAGCGGGTGAGCAGGTTGGCCTTGGCCGGCAGCGGCACGCCGGCGAGGAGTGCGGCGAGCCGGGGCGGACAGCCGTGGCGGTCGGCGTACGCCTTGAGGGTGGCGCGGACCTGGGCCCACAGGGCGGGCTCGGTCTCGGGGTGCAGATCGGCGACGGCCGCGAGCATCTCGGCGATGTGGTTGACGAACAGGCAGTACGCCACCCGGTCCCAGCCGCGCTCCGCGTCGTACGTGAGGGGACCGGCCACCTCGGCGGGCAGCGAGGCGAGGGTGGCGGCGTGGTGCTCGGGCAGCAGCTTGGTGCCCTCCAGGTCGCGGAAGAGGACCTGCGCGGGCATGCCGTCGTCGTCGACGCAGACGACCACGTTCTGCAGGTGGGGCTCCAGGACCAGGCCGTGGTCGAAGTACGCCGCCAGCACGGGCGGGACGAGGAGCTTGAGGTAGGCGGCCCACCACTCCGACGCGGTGCCGGGTCCTGCGCCGTCGAGGAGGCGGGAGATGTGGCCGGGCCCGCTGGGGTACTCGTCGGCGACGGCGGCGGCGAGGAGCGGGGTGGTGCCGGGCAGGAGCCGGGCGGCGAGGCCCTCGCGGACGATCACGCCGAAGCCTTCGAGCAGGGCGCGGTCGGGGGTGCCGTCGGGTCCGGGCAGGGCGAGGCTGCGGTAGGCGGGCTCGCGGAGCATGGCGCTGCCGGGGAACCGGTCGGTGAGCTCGTCGAGGACGGGCGCGAGGAGCCGGGTCAGGGCCACGGCGCCGGTGAGCTCGTAACTCGCGTTCTTCCGCAGGCAGTTGGTGATGCGGACGTTCAGGCTGAACTTGAGGAAGGTGTCACCGTCGTAGAGGGTGCGGACGGAGGCGGTGGCGGCGAAGGGGTTGCCGCCGACTCCCAGGTCCAGGATGTCGCCGCGGTCGAGGGCGGCGCGCAGTGCGGGGTGGCCGCTCAGCATCTCGTACTGCCAGGGGTGGGCGGGCAGCAGCCGGTAGCCCTCCGGGACGCCGTCCGCGAGGCGGTCGAGGGGTGCGGCGGCCGCCGGGTCGGCGGTCTCCTGGATGATCAGGCTCTCGCGGACGGCGAGGTGGCGCAGCGGGAAGGCGGAGCCCACCTCGGGGGCGTACGCCAGCCAGGAGGCGGCGTCGCCGGTGCGGGCCTTGGGGGTGGGGTGGAAGCGGTGGCCGAAGAGCAGGGACTGCTCCGAGGCGAGGTAGGTGTCCCGGGCCGCCGGGCCGCCGGCGACGCGGGCGTCGAGCGCGGCCGTGATGGCCTGGTGGCTGGAGGCGATCTGGTCGAGGAACTCGTCGTTGCGCACCCCCGTGCGCAGCGACAGCTCGTCCTGGACGTGGGCGGCGAGGCGTCTCCAGTCGATGCGCTCCCAGTCGCCGTCGCGCTGCTCCTGGACGGGGCCGGCGAACCGGTGCGCGCCGAGGAGGGAGGTGCGGCGCAGCGCCGCGCGGAGCAGCACACCGCGGCGGGGCAGGCGCAGCAGCAGATGGCCGTCGCTCGCGGCGGTCTGGTGCTCCGGTCCGGACACCTCGCGCAGCAGGCAGTTGAGAAGGGTGTGCGCCACGACCGTGTCCGCGTCGGGAAGTCCGACCGGGGTGGCGGGGCGGCGGGCAGTGCCCTGGGTTCGGGGCAGCGACATCAACGGCTCCAGCGGTGGCGGCGGAGGGCGGTCACGAGGGGGAGAGCGGTGGGAACGATCGTGGCCAGAGCCACGGCGGTGCCCGTGAGGACCGGGGCGACCGGTCCGAAGAAGCTGTTGCCGACGGCGGCGGCGATGCCGGCCGCGACGGCGCCGGCTTTCGAGAAGAACTCGAGCGAGCCGAACATGCCGCCGGGCGCTCGGCCCTTGGCACAGTCGGCGGCCAGCACGGAGAGGCAGACGAGCCCGAGGGTGAGACCGACTCCGAGCACGAGACGTACGGCGGTGAGAAGGGCCGGCGAGTCGGCCACGCCGTGTCCGGCGAGACCGAACGCGATACAGAGGAAGCCGACGGCGAGGCCGAGCCGGGGGCGCGGGTGGAACGCCTTGTGCACCGCCATCGCCGTGACCAGGTAACACAGGTGCGGCAGGGCGAACAGGACTCCGGAGACGGCCGGGGATGTGCCGGGGATCCGCTCGTCGATGAGCGAGACGAGGTAGGGGAAGGAGATCACGGTGGAGAAGACGAAGGCGAACTCCAGGGCGTAGAGCACCCGGAGGGAGGTCATCGGCGCCGCGGCGGTCTCCGCCTCCGGTGCCGTCTCCACCTCCTTCTCCCCGTCCGTCTGCGGGATGTCCTTCGGTGTCGGAGTCTCGGCGCGCCGCCCGCCCCGCGACTCCGGGAGCGCGCAGATCAGCAGGGCGGCGGTGAGCGGAAGCGCTGCCAGCAGGGCGTACTGCCGGTGCGGGGACAGCCAGGGCGAGAGGGAGCCCACGACGATCGGTGCGACGACGAGGGCGGCGCGTGCCGCGCCCTGCATGAGGGTGAGCGCCTTCGACAGGGCCGGCCCTTCCAGCGCCGCGCCCAGGTAGCCGTTGGAGGCTGCGAATGTGCCGCCGAGGATGCCCTGGAGGACGAGTGCGGCGGTGAACGTGACGATCGAGTCGGACCAGCCGGCGAGGAGGAACGATACGGCGAGCCCGAGCTGGGCGCGCAGCAGCAGGCGCCTGCGGCCGTAGCGGTCCGCGAGGCGGCCCCAGAAAGGCGCGCCGATGGCGCCGAAGACGGTCGGGACGATGTAGAGCACGCCGGCCCAGCGGGCGGTGGGGTCGCCGAGCTCCGGCAGGATCTGGGTCAGGAAGGGCGGCAGGCCGAGCGCGGCGAAGGACGCCACGAAATAGCATCCGGCGACGGCGTGCACCTGACGACGGGCGAGTACCGGCGCGTTCGTCACGGGCGTGCCGGACGCGCCCGTGCGTTTCGGCGGGGCCGAGGTGGCGCTCATCGACCGCTCCCCCTCAGGTAGTTGGGGCCGGTGGTGTAGTGCTTGTTGATGTCGGCGGCGCCCGACCGTTCCTTGGACAGCAGCGTTCCGGCGGTGACCATGGCCTTGACCGGGAGTTCCGGGGCGTCCAGGAGGTGCGCGCGGAGTACGGCTCCGGGTTCGCCCGGGCCGGTTCCGAGCCGTTCGACGGCCTCGGTGAGCCGGTCCCGTACCAGCGCGAGCAGACGAGTGAGCGGGGCTCGGCCGTGGTGGGCCAGGCCGAAGGCGTAGGCGCCGGCGCACAGGTGCACGGTGATGGTGGTGAACAGGTCGGTGACGGCCCGGTCGTCGTCGCCGAAGACGCGGGGGTCGTCGAACGCGGCGGGGTCGGGCGCACCGGCGCCCAGAGCGTCGGAGAGCCGGCGAATGTTGATGCGCGGGCCGTCGTTGTCCTTGAGCAGCAGCCGGAGCCGACTGCCGCCGTCCGCCCGCCGGTCGAGGACGAGCGAGATGTTCTGCTGGTGGGACTCCAGGGCGATGCCGTAGCCGAAGAGCGTGGTCTGCCAGTCGAACAGCAGGCCGAGCACGGCGTCGAACAGGGCCACCGGGTCCCCGCCGTGGAACCGGTCCGCGAGGTGGTCGATCACCAGCCTGCCGCCGGGGGCCTCGCTGAGCAGCGCCGCCATGGGGATGACGACGGAGTCGTCGAGGCCGGCCGGGTAGCGGCGGCACAGGACGGCGAGGAGCTCGTGTCCGGCGTGGGCGTACACCGTCTCATCGGCGTGCAGGATCGTTTCGCGGAACCGTTCCTCCCGGGCGATCACGGCTTCGAGGAGCCGCTGACCCGCCGCGCCGTCCACGAGCGTCCCGGGCTTGATGGTGCGTCGGTTGCGCAGTCCCAGGGTCGCGGTGGCCAGCGGCAGCTTGAGATGCAGGGACGATTCTTCGGCCAGGGCGACGGTCCGCATGGACAGGGTCGGTACGACCTCCAGATGCGGCAGCGGGGCAAGCACCGCACGCTCGTGCAGGCCGGACGCGCGCAGCGCCTCCTCCAGCGGCGCGCCCACCGTCAGGGGGTGGACGGGCAGCGCGAGGTGGCTGCGGGCGAGCTCGGGCAGCCCCAGGTCGGCCGGCGAAGGCCAGCGGGCGGGCAGCCGGTCGGTGCCTCCCGGCGCTGTGACGGCGTCGTGAGGCACAGCGACCCAGCGCAGGGCGAAACGCGGGTGGAACTCGGGTGCGTGCGCCCGCACCTGATCGTCGTCCAGGCCCGAGCGGCCGCGCGCCGTCGGATACACGGGGTGGTCGAGGCGGGCGGCGAGCGTGTCGAGCGCGAGTCCCCGCGCGAATCCGGTCCAGCGGGCGGGGTCGTCCCCGTGGAGGCCGGCGAGTCGGGCGGCGGTCTCCACGCGGGTCCGCTCGTGCAGCCGCATGGTGGCGAGGGTCTGCCGGCACTCCTCGGTGTACGCGTCGAAGCCGGGATGGTCGACGGGCTCGGCCAGAGCCTTGAGGGCGGCGACGACCGTGTCGTACGTGGTGAGGGTGCTGCCGTCCGACTCCCGGACGAGCAGCGGGAGCCGGGCCGCGTAGACGCTCTGGAAGCCGTCCTCGGCAACGGGCATCAGCAGGGCGTCGGTGTCGTCGGTGGCGCGGCGCAGCCATGGGCCGTCCGCCCGCCGGACGAGGGTGCTCCGGCTGCGCAGTCCGACGACGTCCTCGCGCAGCAGCGCGGACAGCACCCGCAGGAGCAGTTCCCGTTCGGCGGTTCCCTGGTCGCGTGCCGCCTCGGCAAGACTCGTCACGGCGTGATCTCCCAGCGCTGCGCGGCCAGGAAGTCCGCGACGACCCGGTCGACGGTCGCCTGGTCGGTGCCGACGGCCCGCAGCACACCGAGGTAGTCGCGGTTGGTGCGGTAGAGCTCGTGCCGCTCTCCGGTCTCGCGCAGCGGGCGGTAGGTCAGCTTCACCCCGTCGACGTCGAGGTCGGCAGCGCCGGGGGCGGACCGAAGCGTCCCGGCGGCTTCGGCGCAGGGGTATTCCAGACGGGCGGCGCCGTCGGTGCGGGCCCCGAGATCGGCGGGGAGCGGCTCGCCGAGATGCGTGCGCAGGATGTGCTCGAAGATCGGGATGCCGAGGAGCTGGGCGAGCAGCAGGTCGCACTGGTCGCCGATGGCCCGGTAGTTGACCTCGATGATGCGGGCACGGCCCTCGTGGACGACGAACTCGGTGTGGCAGACGCCGAAGCCGACGCCGAGGGCGTCGAGCTGGGCAAGGACCTGCCGGGTGATGGGCTCGGGATGCGCGGGGACGAAAGTCAGCCGCTCCTCGATGAAGTACGGCGGCGGCGACAGCTGGGTGTGGAATCCGCCGAGCACGTGGCGGAGGCGTCCGTCCCCGAGCGTCTCCAGGGTGTACAGCTCGCCGGCCAGGAACTCCTCCACGACGAGCGCCGCCTCGGGCCGCCGGGCCTGTATCTCCTTGCAGCGGACGAGGAGTTCGTCGCCGTCCTGGGCGAGGACGACGTCCTCGCTCGCGACTCCCTCGCGCGGCTTGACCACGCACGGATAGGGCACGTCGAGTCCGGTGAGAACGGACGGGTCCTGGCCGGCCGGGAGTTCGGTCGACCAGACGGTGTCGGCACCGGTCAGGGCCAGGTGACGGCGCAGGTGCGCCTTGTCCTTCGCGCGCAGAGCGGCCCGCCAGTCCTTGGCGGGCAGACCGAAGTAGTCGGCTGCCAGCGCCGCCTGGGTCTGGAGGTGGTCGCTGTTGGTGAAGACGGCGTCGGGACGGTGGTGGGTGGCGATCCGGGTGATGACGGCGCGGAAGTCGCGTACGTCACACGCCAGGACCTCGATGTCCGGGGCGGTCCTGCGGTGGGCGTCCGGCTGGTCCGTCAGAACGGTGACGTCGAGACCGAGCCGGGCCGCTGCGGGGAGGAACCCTTCGGTGACCGAGTCGGTGGGGTTCAGGGCGAGCAGGTACAGCCGCATGGGAAGCCGGGGCCTTCCGGTGAGGGGAGGGTGCGGAGCTCGTCCGCGCGCACACGCGGCCGTGACGCCGACTTTAGGTTAGGCAACCCTAAGGATTCAACTCCGCCTTGACGACAGCAGCGTTGAGACCGGGACCTCCTGGCGTGTTGATCTCCGACTACCCCCATCAACGCTAAGGTAAGCCTGACCTCACTTACTTGCGTGAAGGAGCTCCGATGAGCGAGGCCCCGGGGTCGTGGACCGCCGCGACGGGCACGGCCGAGCGCCACACCCTCACCGACACGTGCGCCCTCACCGGCACCTACTCGCGCCTCATCGCCGCCTGCGACGCGCTCGACGCCCGGACCGTCGATCCGTACGCGCCGGACGATGCCGCCGCCGAAATCCGCGACGGCTCCGAACTGGCCGGTGACGCGGCCGCGTTGGACGCCTTCCTCGCCGCCTCGGCGGCCCGCATCACCGCCCGTCACGGCCACGCCCCCCGCACGGACGTCGCGGCCTCGCGGGCGTTGCACGACTACCTGTGGTCCGTCAGCCTGCTGATGAGCGGCGCCTGGTACCTGGATCGCCGGGTGCCGCGCATCGCACCGCGCGACATCCGCGTGAACCTGACGACGGGCGAGATCGGCATCGTCCCCGGTCAGGAGTTCGCCTGTCTGCCGGACGACCCGGCGGCCGCAGCCGGCGCCGCCCGGATCGTGGGCCACGAGGAGGAGTTGCGCGCCGAGTTGCGCGCCGCCGTCGTCGACCACGTGGGCCCGCTGCTGGCCGCGATCGGCCCGTCGATACGGCGCGGACCACGCGCCCTGTGGGGCATGGTCGCCGACGACCTGGTCTCGGGCATCTGGTACCTCGGCCGGATGACGAACCAGGAGGAGCACGCGGTGCGGGCGGCGACCGAGCTGCTCCCGACGGCGATCCCGCCCTTTCCGGGGGGGGCGGATTTCCGGCGCCTCACGGGCCGCGACGGCCGCCGCCACCCGACCCGCACGCGACTCGGCTGCTGCCTGTACTACACGCTGGACCCGGAGCGGCCGTGCTCGACCTGCCCGAGGACCTGCGACGCCGAGCGACTGCGCCGACTCGAGGACGAGGACTGAGCTCCGTACGGTACGGACGGCGCGGGGCTGGGCTGCGTACCGCACGAACGACGCGGACCGAGCTCCGTACCGCACGGACGGCACAGGACTGAGCCCCGTACCGCACCAACGGCACAGGACTGAGCTCCGTACCGCACCAACGGCCCACGACCTGCGCGGCATACGACGGCGGGCCGGTGCCCACGGTGTCAACGCACCGCCGGCACCGGCCCGCCCGGTCGCAGGTCCCGCCTACTTCGCCGGGTCGACCTTGAAGATCTTCGCCATGTCGTCGAGCACCAGGTCGGCGCCCTGGAGCGAGACGGAGGTCATCCAGATGGCGTCCTCGACCTCGTGGACGTTGCCCTTCTGGACCGCGCCCAGACGCTTCCACAGCGGGTTGGCAAGGAACTTCTTCTTCCGCTCCTCACCGCCCGAGAACGTGGTCATGAAGATGTGGTCCGCGTCGGCCTGGCCGATCTGCTCCTCGCTGATCTCGATGTTGAACTCCTTCTCGTCCTGCTGGTTGGCAGGCCGGGCGAGTCCCATGTCGGTCAGGATGATGCCGCTGAAGGTCTTGGGCAGGTAGACGCGCGTCGGACCGTCCAGGAAGCGGACCAGGGAGTAGGTCTGCTTGGGGTTCTTGGCGTTGATCGCGTCGCCGACCTTCTTCGCGCGCGTCGTGTACGCGGAGAGCTTGTCAGCCGCCTTCTTCTCCTCGCCGAGCGCCGTGCCCAGGAAGGTGACGTTCTCCTTCCAGATCGGACCCGTGGTCTCCACGAAGACGGTCGGCGCGATCTTGCTGAGCTGGTCGTAGAGGTCCTCGTGACGCACCGTCGCCGACACGATGAGGTCCGGCTTGAGGGCGGCGATCGCCTCGAGGTTCGGGCTGTCCATCGGACCGACGTCCTTGGTGTTCTTCACCGCTTCACCGAGGTAGGGCGGGAAGCCCTTCTGGTCCCGGTACGAGCCGATGCCGCCGACCAGCGGGGCGTCCAGCGCGACGACGGCCTCGACGAGGCTGTTGTCCAGCGCCACCACGCGCCGGGGCTTCGACTTGATCTCCGTCTTGCCCTTGTGGTGGGTGACGGTGCGAGGGAAGCCCGCGTCGGACGCCGGGGCCGGCTTGTCAGCGGCGGGCTTGTCGTCGCCCTTGCCACCTCCGCAGGCGGCCACGGAGAAGGCCAGAGCGGCGGTGAGCAGGGCAGCGGCGAACCGGCCGGGCCGGCGGCGCTGGGCGAGGGTGTTCATGGGTCTCCCATACACGGACTGTTCCGATAGGCAGGACGGGGAATACCACCCAGCTATCGCTTAGGCAAGGCTTACCTATGAGGGCGCTGTGAGAATAGCGCCTGTCCGTGACCGGATCCACACGGTGGGGTGCTCGTACACACAACCGTTAGGCGTGCCTTACCTTGTGCAGGTGTCTCTGAAGCCCGTCGCAGAAGGTGCGGCCGCCGCGCCCCCGCCCTCCCCACCGCCTCGCACGACCCCACGAATCGCGGCGCGTGGCGTCGTCGCGGTCCTCCTCGTCACCGCGCTCGTCGCCGCGGCCTGCGCCTCGCTCGCCATCGGAACCAAGGCCGTGCCGCTCTCCGACGTCCTGCACGCGATCGGCGGCGGAACGGACGGCGACGCGGTCGTGATCCGTGAACTGCGCATGCCCCGCACCTTCCTGGGCCTTCTCGTCGGGCTGGCGCTCGGCGCCGCCGGGGCCGTCGCCCAGGACATCACCCGCAATCCGCTGGGAGACCCCGGTCTCATCGGCATCAGCGCGGGTGGCGCGTTCGCCGTCGCGGTCGGCATCGGGGCCTTCGGGCTGACCAGTTCGTACGAATACATATGGTTCGCCTTCCTCGGCGGGGCTCTCGCGGGCCTCATCGCCTACGCCGTCGGAGGAACCGGATACGGCGGTGCCACGCCGGCCAAGCTGGCCCTGGCCGGCGCGGCCGTCACCGTACTCCTCGACGCCGGCACCAACACCCTGGTGCTGCTCGACGTCCGCACCCTGGACCAGTACCGCTTCTGGGCCGTGGGCTCGCTCGCCGGACGTGACGCCCAACTGGGCGTGGAACTGCTGCCGTTCATCGTCGTCGGCCTGCTGCTCGCGATCGGGCTGAGCGGCCGGTTCAACGCACTGGCTCTCGGTGACGACCTCGCCACCACCCTCGGCACCAAGGTCCGTACCACCCGCCTCCTCGGCGCCCTCACGGTGATCCTGCTGACGGGCGCCGCCGTCGCGGCGGCCGGGCCCGTCACCTTCGTCGGGCTGGTCGTCCCCCATGTCATCCGGGCGTTCACCGGGCCGGACGCCCGCTGGCTCGTGCCCTGTTCGGCGCTCGGCGGCGCCACGCTGATGCTGAGCGCCGATGTCGTCGGGCGCATGGTCGCCCGGCCCGGCGAACTGGAAGCCGGAGTGGTCACCGCCATGCTCGGCGCCCCGTTCCTCGCCCTGCTCGTCAAGCGCGGCAAGCTCAAGGAGCACACCCGATGAGCGCCCGGCAGAAAGCCGTCCCGCGCCCGGCCCTCCGCGTGGAAGCCGGCCCGTTCGGCGCCGCCGTCCGCCTCCGGGTCCTTCTCACCATCGTCGCGCTGAGCCTGGTGGGCTTCGCGGGCCTCGTCGCCTCGGTGTCGCTCGGCACCTTCGCCATCCCCGTCGGCGAGGTCCTGGGGGCCGTCCTCGGCACGGGTGACGGCGCGGCCGACCTGATCATCCAGCAGCTGCGGCTGCCCAGGGCCCTCACCGCCCTGCTGGTCGGCGCGGCGTTCGGCCTGGCCGGCGCCGTCTTCCAGGCGGTGAGCCGCAACCCGCTCGCCAGCCCCGACCTCATCGGCATCTCGGCGGGCGCCGGCGTCGGCGCGGTCGGTGCCATCCTGTTCGGCGGCGTCACCGCCGCGGGCGCCGCGACGTTCGGCGCGGTGCCCTTCGGAGCGCTGGCCGGCGCGCTCCTCACCTCCGCCGTCATCTACCTGCTGGCCTTCCGGGACGGCACCATCACCGGCTACCGCTTCGTGCTCGTGGGCATCGCCGCGAACGGCGCTCTGGTCGCCCTCACCCGCTGGATGCTCGCCCGCGCCGACATCGACCAGGCGTCCCGCGCCATGGTGTGGCTCACCGGCAGCGTCAACGGACGCGGCTACGAGCACGTCCAGTGGGCCGGCCTCGCCCTGGCGCTGCTGCTTCCGCTGACCGTCGCGCTGGCCCGCCCGTACCAGCTCCTCCAGTACGACGACGACACGGCCCGCAGCCTCGGTGTGCCGCTCCGGCACGCCCGCATCGCCCTGCTCGTCCTCGCCACCTGTCTGACCGCGCTCGCCACCTCGGCGGCCGGCCCGATCGCCTTCATCGCGCTCGGCGCACCGCAGATCGCCCGCCGGCTCGCCGGCACCCCCGGCATCCCGATGGTGTGCAGCGCGTTCACCGGCGCCGTCCTGCTGATCCTCGCCGACCTTGCCGCCAGGACCGTCCTGGACCCGACCGAGCTGCCCGTCGGCGTGCTCACCGGCGCCGTCGGCGCCCCCTACCTGCTGCTGCTCCTCGCCCGCACCAACCGGGCCGGAAAGGGAGGCTGACATGACCTCACAGCTCACCGAAGCCGTCGCCGCCCTCGCCGGCACGGGACTGCGCCTCGGGTACGGCGACCGCGTCGTCGCCGAGAACCTTGACCTGGCCATCCCGTCAGGCAGGATCACGGCGCTCGTCGGCCCCAACGCCTGCGGCAAGTCCACCGCCCTGCGCGCCCTCGCCCGTCTTCTGAAGCCGGCGGGCGGCACCGTCCACCTGGACGGTGAGGACATCGCCGGCATGTCCGCCCGCGACTTCGCGCTGCGTCTCTCCCTGCTCCCCCAGGCCCCCAGCGCTCCCGACGGCATCACCGTCCGGGACCTGGTGGCCCGCGGTCGCACGCCGCATCAGCGCTGGTGGCGCCAGTGGTCCTCCACCGACGAGACCGCCGTGGACGCCGCCCTGACCGCCACCGGAACCGCGGACCTGGCGACCCGGTCCATCGACGAACTCTCCGGTGGCCAGCGGCAGCGCGTCTGGATAGCGATGGCACTCGCCCAGGACACCCCCGTCCTGCTGCTCGACGAGCCGACGACCTATCTGGACCTGGCCCACCAGGTCGACGTCCTCGAACTGGTCGCGGAACTCAACCGTACCGACGGCCGCACGGTGGTGATGGTCCTCCACGAGCTGAACCTCGCCTGCCGCTACGCCGACCATCTCGTCGCCATGCGCGAGGGCCACGTCATCGCCGCCGGCGCCCCCTCGGACATCGTCACCCCGGCCCTGGTGCAGGAGGTCTTCGGCCTGCGCGCCGCGGTCATCCCCTGCCCGGTGGCCGGCACACCCCTGGTCGTACCGGAAGGCGGCCGCCGAACGGAGCGGGTGTGACGCCGCATCACCGCAGGTCGGTGGAGCGCACGTAGGAGCCGGCGGTGGGGTGGCCCTGGGCGTCGCGCAGGTGTCACCTCGTCAGCGCGTCGCCCAGGGCGGAACCCCGACCACCGGGGCCACACCCGACAGTTCCTCAGCGGTCCTGTCCGGGGCGGCCCCGGGTGTCACGGGCGGGTGGGTGTCATCCGTCGGCTCGTCGCCGCATCACCCCCGTTCCCTCGTGCCGGTCCGGGCGTCGTCGGGGGCGTTCGGGCCGCTCGCGGGGCAGCAGGGCCACCGCCACCAGCAGGGGGACGAGGACGAGCAGCGAGAAGGTCACGCGCCCTCCCCCGCGCACTCCTTTCCGTGACGGGCGCGTCGTCGCGCGGTGGGTGGAGAGGCGCCCCAGGCAGCTGCGCGCAGCCGTTCCATCGCCGGGGTGATGCCGGTCAGCCGCAGTCTCCGGCCCCGGTCCGTCCAGTCCGTGAGGATCCGCAGGAGAGCGGAGTCCGCGAAGGTGACGCGTGAGGTGTCGAGGACGAGCCGGTGGTAGCCGTGGACGGGCGCGACGGCCAGCATCACCCTCAGCGGCCCCGCAGTGTGATGGTCGACCTCGCCGTGGAGTTCGACCCGCAGGGTGTGCGCGTCGGGGGTGGTGCAGGAACGGACGCTTATGGCGCAGGGCGCGGAGTCCGCACCCTGGTCCAGCGGTCCGGCGCCCGACGGGGCGGCAGGGGTGGAAGGGGCGGCCAGTATCGGAACGTTGCTTGCGGTACTCACACCGGGCCAACGGGGCGGGGGCCGCGGACGGCACGCCGGCTCACCCCGCTGGACCGCGGATGCGCACGTGCGGGGGAAATCAGTCACTCGTACGAGCCACGGGCGCGTCCCCGGACGGGCGCCGGGGCACCGGCGCCCGCCGCCCCGCTCGGGCCCTACTCGGGCATCAGCACGGTGTCGACGATGTACACGGTGGCGTTGGCCGTGGGGACGTTGCCGCAGACGACCTTCGAGGAGTCGTCGACGGTGTACGCCTCGCCCGACCCCTCCGTGGTGAGCATGCCCTTCTGAAGGGTCTCGAAGGAGCCGTTCTCCAGCTGCTCGGGCGTCAGCTTCTGGCCGACCACGTGGTACGTGAGGATCTTGGTCAGCTGCTCCTTGTCGGCCAGCAGCTTGTCCAGGTCGGCCTTGGGGATCTTCGCGAAGGCGTCGTCGGTGGGCGCGAACACGGTGATGTCCCGCGCGTTGTTGAGGGTGTCCACCAGGCCGGCCTGCTTGACGGCGGCCACCAGCGTGGACAGCTCCGGGTTGTTCGAGGCGGCCGTGGCGACGGGGTCCTTCGCCATACCGTCGAAGGAGCCGGCACCGTCCTCGGGCACCGAGGCGCAGGCCGGGCCGAACGGGCCGTCGGCGGCCGCGTCCGTCCCGGTCGAGGGCGCGTTCTCGGACGGCGCGGTCGCCGAGGCCGGGGATCCGGCCTCGGTCCTGGTGCCCGAGCCGGAGTCCGAGCAGGCGGCCAGGGCGAAGGGCAGCGCTGCCGCGGCTGCCACGGCGACGGCGGCGCGGCGGAGGCGAGGAGCGTTCATGAGGAGGAACCCCTTGGATCGAGTGCGCGGTGCGTGCGCACGGGGAGGAGGGAACGGCACGACCACCCCGGCCGGGAGTGCGGTGACGCGTCCGGACCACCGGCGGGCAACTCCCGCCGCGGCCCTGTTGTCGTAGGTGTTTCGGAGCCCACGGCCTGACGGATGGGTCTTTCACCCGTTCGGGTGAGAGAGGGGCCGCGCGTTAGGGTGTGGGGTGCTTCCCCGAACCCTCCTCACCAGCGCGTCCCTCGCTGACGCCGCCCTCCGCACACATGAGGAAGAGGGCCGGGAATGGCCGCTCCTCGTGTGGGCTCCCGGCCCGGGTGTGCGCATGGTGTCGAGCGCCGTGCTCGGCGGAGGCATCGGGGAGCGGGGGTGGGTGCTCAACGCCCAGGTCCCACCCGGCTACCAGCGGCGCGATCCCGTGGCGCACCTGCGCGAGCTGGCATCGGACGCCGGGCTCACTGGCCCCGGCGTGGGGCTGATGACGGCGGCCTCGGTGGCGGACCGCCGGCAGGCCGAGGACGGCGGCGTGCGGGCCGTGGTCACCGCCGGGATCGGCGTACGGGGCTGGGCCGCCGCACCGGGCCGCGGAAGCGTCGGGGCCCCGCGCCCGGGGACGATCAACATCATCGTGTCGCTGCCCGTGGCCCTCACGGACGCCGCGCTCGTGAACGCGGTCGCCACCGCCACCGAGGCGAAGACACAGGCCCTGGTCGAACTCGGGGCCGATGCCTCGGGGACGCCCACGGACGCCGTCTGCGTGGCCGCGCCCTCGCCCACCGGCAGCGGTGCCGAGCTGTTCGCCGGTCCGCGTTCGCTCTGGGGAGCGCGGCTCGCCCGCGCGGTGCACCGGGCGACCAGGGACGCCTGCGCGGGCCGGCCGGCCGGCTGAGCCACGCGCACCGTTTGTGCGTCGTACGCTCGACGCATGCCCGATACGGAGCACGGCGTCACGACCGGGGCGGTGGCCCGGCACCTCGGGGTGTCACCGACGACCCTGCGCTCCTGGGACCGGCGGTACGGCATCGGACCCGACGCGCGGGTGGGTGGCCGCCACCGGCGCTGGACCCCTGGGGACATCGCCCTGCTGGAGGAGATGTGCCGGCTCACCGCCACCGGTGTCCCCCCGGCCGAAGCGGCACGAGCGGCCAGGACCGCGCGCTCGCACCCCGTCCAGGACGCGGATACGCCCGCCCGGCCCCCGTCGCCGTACCCCCCGCTGCCGGGAACGAGCGGGCCGAGGGGACACGAGCCCCGTTCCTCCGCCCGGCGGCCGGGGGCGGGCAACGGCCTCCCCCTCGGCGACGTACGCCGGGAGTGCCGAGGGCTCGCCCGCGCCGCCGTGCGGCTCGACGGCCCCACGCTCGACTCCCTGCTCCGTGACGCCGTGGCGGACCACGGACTCGTCACCGCCTGGGAGGAGGTGATGACCCCGACCCTGCACGCGGTGGGACGCCGGTGGGAGACGTCGGGCGACCGATACGTCGAGGTGGAGCACCTGCTGTCCTGGCACGTGTCGACCGCGCTCCGGCGGGTCACGTCGAACGGACCCGTTCCAGTGGCTGCCGTGCCCCCGCTCCTCCTCGCGTGCGTCCCGGGCGAACAGCACACCCTGCCGCTCGAAGCGCTGGCCGCGGGCCTGGCCGAACGCGGCCTGCCGGGCCGTATGTTCGGCGCGGCCGTCCCCGCCGAGGCGCTCGACGCCGCCGTACGGCGCACGGGCCCGGCGGCGGTCGTGCTCTGGTCACAGGCCCGTTCGACCGCGAACCACGCCCTGGCGCGGCACGTCGCGGCGAGCTCCTTCGGTGTCAGGGGAGCGCGGACACACCCCCTGGTGCTGCTCGCCGGGCCGGGCTGGGCAGGCCGTTCCGTACCGGCGGGCATGCTGAGGCCCGGCGGACTGCGGGAGGCACTCGACAGCCTTTCCCGGCTCTACGGGGAGCGGTCGGCGGAGGCGGCGGTCGACGAGTGACACCCGCGGCGCGCTGACGCCTCCCACGGGCTCACACCGGTCGCGGGCTCAAGCCGGCCGCGCGGAGACACCCGCTGCGGGGACACGCCGACGCGCTGAGGCAAGCGGCGCGCCGTCACCTCCCACGCCGGCCGTCCGTTCCCCCTCAGCCGTGCGAGAGCAGAGCCGCCGTGAGTTCCGCCGCGCGGCGGTGCCAGAGGTCCGCGCACCTGAGCATGGCGTGGCCTCCCGTCGGCATCGGGATGCCGACGGCGTCGGCGCCGGCCGCCCGTGCCCTGCGGACGAAGTCCCATGACTCACGGGCCGAGGTGACGCGATCGTTCTCGTCGTGGAGCAGATAGAGCCGTCGGCCGCCGAGGTGGTCCACGGGCTCGTCGGCCGGGCACCACGGGGCGAGGGCGACGACACCGCGGACGGCCGGGTCGCCCGCCGCGCGGAGTGCCGCGCGGCCGCCCATCGAGTGGCCGATGAGGACGACGGGCACGGACCCGGCCCGCTCCCGGAGGGCGGCCAGGGCGCTCTCCGCGTCCCTCGCCGCGTCGGCACGAGAGCCGTTCCACCCCCGGTGGCGGTAGCGCACCTCGCCGATCAGTACGTCCCTGCCGCGCACGGCCCGGGTGACGGCGGAGGCGAAGGGACGCATCCGCAGCGCCGGGAGGTTGAGGGCGGGCGGCGGCTCGGGCCCGTCGGCGCGCCCGCCGTGGAGGAGCAGTACGGCCGCGGTGGGCGCGGTCGGCGCGGTGCGGACGACCAGGGGGGCCGGGGCGCCCGGTTCGGCCCGCCGGGTGCGGCAGGTCATCCCCGGGCCGTCCCGTTCGCACGCCGGCGCGGTGGCCGGGGGATCAACCCGCTCGTGCGGACCGTGCGGACCGCGTGTCCGGGCCGCTGCGCCATTGAGGCCTCCATGAGTCGTTGCCGCTTCCCCGGGGATGAGCGAGACACTCACGACGAGGGGAGACGACCGTGAGGGCCGCAGTCTGCCAGGTCCGGCACGCCATCAGATACGGAGCCCCGCGGGACCCGGGAGCTCCTGACGTGGGGTGGCGGACGTCGGGCGTCGTCGGCGGGAGTGGCTGTGTTCGTGCGAGCGGACACGACTGGTGGGACCGAACGCTTCGCCCTACGCGGTCTCCAGGCTGCGGCGCATCCGCCGGAGCCCCCGGCGGGCGTGGCTTTTGACGGTGCCCAGTGGCAGGCCGGTGCGGTCGGCGATCTGCACCTGGGTGAGGTCGCCGAAGAACGCGAGGGTCAGGACGTCCCGCTGGACGCGGGGCAGCCGCGCCAGTTCCCGGGTGACCACGATCCGGTCGAGGACGTGCTCGGGTCCCTCCCGTGTGCCGGCGGGCGGTGAGAGGGCCGCGCCCGCCGCGGCGACCAGGTCCAGCCTGCGGGTCCGGGCGGTGAGGGCGTCCGCGGTCTTCCGCCGGGTGATGCCGACCAGCCAGGCGGGCAGCGGGCCGCGCTCCGGGCGGTAACCGGCACGGCCGCGCCAGGCGGCGAGGAACACCTGCTGGGTGACGTCCTCTGCCTCGCGCGGGTCGCCGAGGGCGCGGGCCGCGAGCGTGTGCACGAGGCGGGACCAGCGCCGGTGCGCGAGCGCGAGACAGCGCTCGTCGCCCCGGACGAGACCCTCGCCGAGCGCCTCGTCGGAGAGCGCGTCGGGTCCGACGGGGGCGACAGGGGAGCTCGGGGTGACGGTCGCGGTCATGGCGGTCCTCCTCCGCCCGGGGCTCGGTGCTCCCGGCTCCCTCAGGCTGACCCGGCGGGGGAAAGTACATCAAGTCGCATCGTCTCTGCGTCGAATGAGGCCTGCGGGAGAACGCGCCGGGGCCAGGACCTCCCCGTCCTCCCTCACTCCCGTCCCCTTGCGCGCCGGAACCGGCTCAGGCCGTCGGCGAGGTCCACCAGCGGTTCCGGATAGTCGTACGCGGCCCGGTCCCGGCCCTTCAGCCGCCACGGCTCATGGATCAGGGGCCCAGGCAGGTGCGCCAGTTCGGGCACCCAGCGCCGGACATAGGCGCCTTCGGGGTCGTACCGCTTGCCCTGGAGCACGGGGTTGAGGACCCGGTTCGGCCGTGTGTCGGTCCCCGTGCCCGCCACCCACTGCCAGTTCAGCTGGTTGTTCGCGATGTCGCCGTCCACCAGCAGGGCGAGGAAGTGCCGGGCCCCCTCACGCCAGTCGAGGTAGAGCGTCTTGGCGAGGAACGAGGCCGCGAGCAGTCGGCCCCGGTTGTGCGTCCAGCCCTCGTACGCCAGTTGGCGCAGGGCCGCGTCGACCACGGGGTAGCCGGTTCGGCCCTGCTGCCAGGCCCTGAGATCCGCCTCGGCCTCCTCGCCCCGCCTCCACAGGTCGTGCCGGGGCCGGTAGTCCTCGACGGCCGTCTCCGGCCGCGCCGCGAGCACCTGCTGGTGGAAGTCCCGCCAGCACAGTTGCCGTACGAAGGCCTCGGCACCCGCGCCGCCACGAGCCCGCGCCCGGTGCACGGCCTCGGTCGCCGAGACCGCGCCGAAGTGGAGGTACGGGGAGAGGCGGGAGGTCGCGTCGCCGGCGAGGTCGTCGTGCACCTCCTCGTAGGAGTCGGCGTGCCGGGACAGCCAGACCCGGAGTCTCCGGCGCCCTTCGGTCTCCCCGCCGGTGGCGAGGCCCTCGGACACGCCCTCGACGGCGGCCCGTTCCGGCAGTTTCTCGGAGCGCGGCCCCTGCGGCACCGGCACCGCCCGGGGGGCCGCGAGCGGAGCCCGGAGCGGTTCGGAGACCCAGCGTCTGAGGTACGGGGTGAACACCGCGAAGTGGTCGGAGCCCTGCGGTGTGACCTCGCCGGGCGGTACGACGGTGGTCACGGCGTCGTGCACGTACAGGCGGCGCCCGTCGGACTCGAGGGCCCGCCGCAGCAGCGCCTCGCGGGCGCGGGCGAAGGCGGAGTGGCCCGCGGCCATGTGGACCTCGTCGGCGCCGGCCTGCCGCACCACCCCGCACACCTCGGTCACGGTGTCGCCGCTCCGCACGACGAGCCGGCCGCCGCGCTCCCGCAGTCCGGCGTCGAGGTCGGTCAGGCAGTCCGCGAGGAAGGCGAGCCGGTTGGGCGCCGCGAACCCGGCCCGGTCCACGGCGGGGTCACGGACGAACAGCGGAACCACCTCGCGCGCGGCCGCCACCGCCGCACGGAGCGGCGGATGGTCGTGGAGGCGGAGGTCGGAGGTGAAGAGAACGACGGAGACGCTCATGGGACCACTCCTGGAGGAGCAGGCCACCGGACGGACTGTGCGGCCGGGCCCGGTGGCAAGGGTCGACGGACGCGCCGTACGACCGGACGGATGGAGTCGGCCATCGGACGCGCCGTACGGCCGGAGCCCGATGGGATCGGCCACCGGACGGCCCGTATCGCCGGACGCCCGGTGGGCTGCTGTGGAGCTGTGTGCCGCCCTTCCTTCCCCGTGCCCACGGCTCACGGATGCGGCGGCCCGGTGTTCCCGTCCCCGGCGGGAGCCGCCGCGCCCGCGCCTGTCACCTCACCCGTCGAATCCGGCCCGCCTCCGCCCCCCGGCGTCCGCAGCGCCTCGGTCCGCTCCGCCGTCCGGGCGATGTTCCTCGCCATGCCGCCGAAGACGACGGCGTGGAACGGCGCCACGCTCCACCAGTAGATCTGCCCCGCGAGCCCGCGCGGGTGGAAGAGGGCGCGCTGGCGGTAGACGGTCCGCCCCTCGTCGTCCCGCTCGGCCCGCATCTCCAGCCAGGCGAGCCCCGGCAGCCGCATCTCGGCGCGCAGCCGCAGCAGCTTCCCGGGCTCGATCTCCTCGACCCGCCAGAAGTCGAGCGCGTCGCCGACCCGCAGCCGTTGGGCGTCGCGCCGGCCCCGGCGCAGCCCCGCCCCTCCGGCGAGCCGGTCGAACCAGCCGCGCACAGCCCAGGCCAGCGGGAAGGAGTACCAGCCGTTCTCCCCGCCGATCCCCTCTACCACCCGCCAGAGGGCCTGTGGTCCGGCGTCGACGGTTCGTTCGCGTTCGTCGGTGTAGAGGCTGCCGCCCGCCCAGTCTGGGTCCGTGGGCAGCGGGTCGCTGGGGGCGCCGGCGAGCGAGGCGGAGCTCCACCGGGTCGTGACCCGGGCCTCCTGGACGCGCCGGAGGGCGAGCGCGAGGGCGTCGTCGAAGGGGACGGGGGCGCCCGGCGGGTCGGGGACGTACGCGGCGATGTCGTGCTCGGCGCAGACCACCTCGTACCGCAGTGACTCGGCGAGCGGGCGGGCCAGGGAGGCGGGCACCGGCGTGACGAGGCCGATCCACTGGCTGGACAGGCGGGGGGTGAGCATCGGGACGGGCAGGATGAGGCGTCGGCGCAGTCCGGCGACCTTCGCGTAACGGATCATCATGTCGTGGTACGTGAGGACGTCCGGGCCGCCGATGTCGAAGCCTCGGTTGACGTCCTCCGGCATGGAGGCGCTGCCGACGAGACAGCGCAGGACGTCGCGTACGGCGATGGGCTGGACGCGGGAGCCGACCCAGCTCGGCGTCACCATCACGGGGAGCCGTTCGGTGAGGTACCGCAGCATCTCGAAGGAGGCGGAACCGGAGCCGATGACGACGGCGGCCCGCAGCACGGTGGTGGGGACGCCGGAGTCGAGCAGGATCCGGCCCACCTCGGCCCGTGACCGCAGGTGAGGGGAGAGTTCACGCTCGGGTACGTCCGCCGGGGTGAGTCCGCCCAGGTAGACGATGCGGCGCACCCCGGCGGCGCGGGCCTCGTCGGCGAAGGTGCGGGCGGCGCGCCGGTCGGTCTCCTCGAAGCCGTGGCCGGAGCCCATGGAGTGCACCAGGTAGTAGGCCACCTCCACGTCGCGGAAGGCGGTCCGCAGGCCGGCCGGGTCGGTGACGTCCCCGCGTACCACCTCGACCCGGTCCGCCCAGGGATGGTCCCGGAGGTTGGCCGGGGTGCGGGCGAGACAGCGCACGCGGTGACCGGCGTCCAGCAGCTCGGGGACGAGACGGCCGCCGATGTAGCCGCCGGCGCCGGTCACGAGGGAGAGTGGTCGGCCGGGCGCGGCCCGGGGGTGCGTCGCCATGAGGGGTGCTCCGTTCCGTGCGAGGGGGGCAAGTGCCCGCGTGCGTGGGGACGAGGGCCCCGTGGGGACCCCCTGCCATGCTTCCCGGTCCGTGGCTCGGGCGGATGCGTGGGAGCGTTGTCTATAGGCTGACCGCGTGGACCGCCGAGATGAACAAGACGCTCCCGCCGCCCTCGAAGGCCCTGCGGGTGACCTGCAGAGCTTCGCCGTCGCGCTGCGACGGACGCAGGGCGAGATCAATCGCCTGGTGCACGGCTTCGCACAGGCGCAGGGGTTGCATCCCACGGACGTGCAGGCGCTGGCCGTGGTCCTGGACAGCGCGGAGCCGCTGACGCCGGGGCGGCTGAGTGAGCACCTCGGGCTCACGTCCGGCGCGGTCACGGCCTGTCTGGACCGCCTGGAGAAGGCGGGACACATCCGCAGGACCAGGGAGAGCACGGACCGCCGTGTCGTGCACGTCCGCTACGAGGACGGGGCGAGGGCGGCGGCCCGGCGGTACTTCATGCCGCTGGCGGAGGCGGCGGAGCGGGCACGGGAGCAGTTCGAGCCGGCCGAGCTCACGGTGGCGCTGCGTTTCCTGACCGCGCTGAACGACGAGCTCGGGGCTCTGCGCGTGCCGCGCCGCTGAGGCGGTGCATCCGTCCGGGGGACGGTGAACGAAGGGGGTGCCGTAAGCCCAGACGGACGCATGAGAGAAACTCTCTCAATCATTGAGATAGTTAATCGTCGAGACATAGTTCGGAGCCCCGATGCCACCCAGCGCACTCCGCCGGACCCGCCTCCTGCTGCCCCTGGCCCTCCTCGTCGCCTGGCTCGCCGTGGGCGGCGGCCTCGGCCCCTTCGCCGGCCGCCTCGGCGAGGTCGCCACCAACGACCAGGCGGCCTTCCTGCCACGCAGCGCCGAGTCCACCCGTGTCATCGAGGAACAGAAGGCGTTGCGCCGGTCCGAGACCGTGCCCGCGATCGTGGTGTGGACCGCGCGGGACGGCGGACCGCTGACCCCCGGCTCGACGGGGCCCGCGACCGAGGCCCTCACCGCGCTCACCGGAGGCGAGGGCATCGCGGGGCCGCCCTCGCCCGCGCTGCTCTCCGAGGACGGCAAGGCACTGCGCTCGGTCGTCGCCCTGCGGCCGGATCTCGGCGACGCCCTGCCGACGACGCTCGACACCATCCGGAAGGCGGCGGCCACGGTCCCCGGGACGACCGTCCGGATCGCCGGCCCCGCCGCCACCCAGGCCGATCTCTCCGGCGCTTTCTCCGGCATCGACGGACTGCTGCTCGGCGTCGCCCTGATGGCGGTGCTGCTCATCCTCCTGGCCGTCTACCGCAGCGTCCTGCTGCCCCTGATGATCATCCTGGGGGCGGTCTTCGCCCTCGGTCTCGCCTGCGCCGTCGTGTACGCGCTCGCCGACGCCGGCGCACTCAGGGTCGACGGCCAGGTGCAGGGCATCCTGTCCATCCTGGTGATCGGCGCCGCGACCGACTACGCCCTGCTCCTGGCCGCCCGGTACCGCGAGGAGCTCTCGGCCCCCGGCGCGGACCGCTACGCCGCGATGAACCGGGCCCTGCGCCGCTCCTTCGAACCGATCGTCGCCAGTGCCGCGACCGTCGCCCTCGGCCTGCTCGCCCTGCTCGTCAGCGACCTGTCCAACAACCGGGCGCTCGGACCCGTCGGTGCCATCGGCATCGTCTGCGCGGTCCTCAGCGCGCTGACGTTCCTTCCGGCGGCCCTCGTCCTCACGGGCCGCGCCGCGTACTGGCCGGCCCGCCCGAAGACCGTCCCCGACGGCACCGGCACCACCCGCACCGGCACCACCGGCGACCGGTCCGGCGGTCCCGGCGGCCGGTCCGAGGCCCCGTCCGACGCCCGGTCCGGCGGTCATGCCGTCTGGCACCGGATCGCCGGACTGGTCGACCGGGCGCCCCGCAAGGTGTGGGCGGTCACGCTCGCCGGGCTCCTGGCCTGCGCGGCCTTCGCCCCGGCCCTGAACTCCCGGGGTGTGCCGTTCGACGAGACCTTCGTGAACGACGCGCCGTCCGTGGCCGCGCAGGAGACCCTCGGCCGCCACTTCCCCGGCGGTGCGGGGAACCCCGCGGTGATCATCACGGACGCCGGCGCGGTCGCGAAGGTGATCGCCGCCGCCGAGGCCGTGGACGGCGTCGACTCGGCGTTCCAGGTCGACGCCTCGGGCCGCCCCGCACCCGGCTCACCGCTCCCGGCCGACACCCCGGCCCACACCGCACCCACGTCGCCCCACCCGGCCGACGGCAGGGTCCGCGTGGACGCCACCCTCACCTCCGCCGCCGACAGCGACGCTGCGCGGGAGACCCTCGCCCGGCTCCGTACCGCCGTCCACGCGGTGCCCGAGGCACACGCCCTGGTCGGCGGCTCCACCGCCCAGCAGTACGACACCCAGCGCACGGCGGCCCGGGACCGGACGCTCATCGTCCCGGTGGTCCTGGCGATCATCCTGGTGATCCTGGTGGCGCTGCTGCGCTCGCTGGTGCTGCCGCTGCTGCTCGTCGCCACCGTGGCCCTCAACTTCGCCGCCACCCTGGGTGTGTCGGCGCTCGTGTTCGAGCACGTCCTCGGCTTCACCGGCACGGACGCCTCCGTACCGCTGTACGGCTTCGTCTTCCTCGTGGCGCTCGGGGTCGACTACAACATCTTCCTGATGTCCCGGGTCCGTGAGGAGTCGTTGCGTCACGGGGTGCGCGAGGGCGTCCGCATCGGTCTGACCGCCACCGGCGGCGTGATCACCTCGGCGGGCGTGGTGCTCGCCGCGACCTTCGCCGCGCTCGGTGTGATCCCGCTGGCCTTCCTCGTGCAGATCGCGTTCATCGTCGCCTTCGGTGTCCTGCTCGACACCCTGGTGGTCCGCTCGCTCCTCGTCCCGGCCCTGGTCCGGGACCTCGGCCCGGTGGCGTGGTGGCCCGGCGCGCTGAGCCGCCGTCCCGAGGGCGGGGAGCGGACCGGCCAATCCGCCGGTGTCGCCGCTCCGAAGTAACAGCGCATCCGAGGACATGCAGGAGGGCACATCCGGTGAGAGAACACGCACGCGCCGGCGGAGGCGCGGCCCCGGACCGGGGCGGCGACGGTCTGCCCGAGCTGATGGCCCGCGTCGCCCGAGGAGACCAGGAGGCCTTCGAGGCCGTCTTCGACCAGGTCTCCGGCCCCGTCCTCGGCGTGGTCCGCTCCGTGGTGCGGGATCCCGCGCAGTCCGAGGAGGTGACCCAGGAGGTGATGGTCGACCTCTGGCGGTCCGCCGCCCGCTACCGGCCGGACCGCGGGACCGTCCTGAACTGGGCGCTCACCCTCGCCCACCGCCGCGCGGTGGACCGGGTCCGCTCCGAGCAGGCGTCCTCGGACCGGGCCCGGCGGGTCGCCCTGCTCGAACACACCCCGGCGTACGACGAGGTGACCGAGGAGGTGGAGAACCGTCTGGAGCACGAGCGGGTACGGCGCTGTCTCCGCGGTCTCACCGAACGCCAGCGGCAGTCCGTCACCCTCGCCTACTACCGGGGGCTGACCTACCGTGAGGTCGCCGAGCTGCTCGCGCTGCCGCTGGGGACCGTGAAGACCCGGATGCGCGACGGTCTCATCCGGCTCCGCGACTGCCTGGGGGTGACGGCGTGACCAGCGGTGACCTGCACACGCTGACCGGCGCGTACGTCCTCGACGCGCTGGACACGGACGAGGAGCGGGAGGCGGTCGAGCGGCACCTCGCCGACTGCGCCGCGTGCGCCCACGAGGTCCGGGAGCTCTCGGAGACGGCGGCGCGCCTCGGCCTCGCCGCCGCCGAGCCGGTCACTCCGGTGCTCCGTGCCGAGGTGCTGCGCCGCATCGCGGGCGTCCGCCAACTGCCGCCGGTGACCGGGCTGTCCGGCCGTTCGTCCGCGGGTGGCCGGGGTCTGCGCCGGCTGCCCCACTGGGCGCTGGCCGCCTCCCTCGCCGGTGCGGTGACGCTCGCCGGTATCGCGGGCGTGCAGTACCAGCGGGCCGAGGAGGCCGGCCGGCGGGCGGCCCGGGCCGAGGCGAGCGCGACGGCCGTCGCCGCGGTGCTCGCGGCGCCCGACGCCCGGGTCTCCACGGCGCGCCTCGCGGACGGCGCCGTGGGGACGCTCGTCCACGCCCCGTCCCTGGACCGGGCGGTGTTCGCCGCCGCGGGCATGCCGGCCCCGCCGGCCGGCACGGTCTACCAGCTCTGGTACGACGACGCCGGGACGATGCGGCCGGCCGGCCTCATGGCTTCGGGCACGGCGTCCTCGACCACGCTCCTGGAGGGGCCGGCGAACCGGTCCGCCGGGATCGGGATCACCGTGGAGCCCGCGGGCGGTTCCCCCCGTCCGACCTCGGCGCCGGTCGCCACCATGACGATGCCAAAGGCCTGAGGGTCCCGGCACCGGCCCCGGTCACCACCGGGGCCGGTGGCCGTGGCCTCACGGCGTGCCGGGCGTGCCGACGGGCGCGGCGGGGGCCGGGCAGGCGACGGCGCCCGGCCCACGAGCGCCCGGGCCGGCCGCGCCCCGGCGGCGGCCGCCCTCATCCCTCCACCGCCGCCCGCCGGCGCGGCCGCTTGGCGCCCCGGCCCGAAGTGGGGGGCCGTCGTACGCGGAGACGTCGAACTCCGTCCGGGCCTCGTCACACCCCTGGTTCACCGGGACCAGGGGTGGACACTTTCATCGAAGGGTCTCAGAACCGCAAGGCACTCGAAGGCCCATCCTGTGCACAAAACACAGCTCACAGCCGTAGCGTCGGGTGCCGGACACCAGCACACCCAGGGAAGAGGGGCAGAACATGAGCGGAGTGGCACGCCGGACGGTGGTCGCGGCGGCGGGCGGCGCGGGCCTGGCAGCGGCGCTCACCGCCTGCGGGGGCGGCGGCGGCAGCGACAAGGGCGAGGCGCAGGAGGGCACGGAGGGCACCACGCTGGCGCGGACCGGGGACATCCCGGTGGGCGGCGGGAAGGTGATCGCCGCTCAGGGCATGGTGATCACCCAGCCGAAGGCCGGGGAGTTCAAGGCCTTCTCCTCCAAGTGCACGCACGCGGGCTGCGCCGTGAGCAGCGTCAAGGACGGGGTCATCGTCTGCCCTTGCCACCAGAGCCACTTCGACGTGTCGGACGGCAGCGTGAAGTCCGGCCCGGCCACCGCGCCCCTGCCGCCGACGCCGATCCAGGTGGTGGGTGACGCGATCAGCCTCGGCTGACGGCGGGCCCGGAACTCCTCGGAAGCTTCCAGCATCCCAGGACCTCGTCGGTCGTGGTGATCGTGGCGACCAGGGCGAGGGTGTGGCGGATCATCGCGGGGGTGTAGTCGGCCGGCACCCCCGCGATGGCGTCGCCGGGGACGACCACCGTGTATCCGAGGTTCACGGCGTCGAAGACCGCGTTGGGCACGGCCACGTTGGCGGAGACGCCGGTCACGATCAGCGTCCGGCAGCCGAGGTTGCGGAGCAGCGGGCCCACGTCGGTCCCCGCGAGCGGTGAGAGCCCGTGCAGGCGCCGTACGACGAGGTCCTCGTCGGCGACCCGGACGGGTTCCGCGATCCGTACGGCCGCGCTGCCGCTGTGCTGCTGCACGGGCAGCCGGGCGGCGGCCCGGAACAGCCGGGCGTTGTTGTTGGCCCCCCGCCCGTCGGTACGCCGTTCGGCGACGGCGTGGATCACCTGGACGTCCGCCTCGTGCGCGGCGTCCACGAGCCGGGCGACGTTCCTCAGGGCACCCGACGCGCGGGCGGCGGCGGCCAGTTCGGGCAGTGCGCTGTCCGGCCCGACGACCCCCTGTTGGCACTCGACGGTGAGCAGCACGACTCCGCCGTCGGGCCGGATCCGCTCCCCGAGCCGTTCCCGCGAGCCCTGCCCTTGCCCTTGCTCCTGCCCCTGCCCCTGCCCCATGGCTTCTCCCCTTGCACTGGCGCGGATGGAGCTTCATGCTTTCTGACGTCCCATCAGAAATCCAGAAGGGTGCGCACGATGACCGTCGCACAGCGCCGTGGACGCCGGATCATGATGACCCCGGCCGAGCTCGACTCCTTCCTCTCCGAACAGCGCACCTGCCGGGTGGCGACCGTGTCCGCAGACGGCCGCCCGCACGTCAGCGCGCTCTGGTTCGCCTGGGACGGCTCCTCGCTGTGGCTGTACTCGCTGACGCGCAGCCGCCGCTGGGCCGAGCTGCGCGCCGACCCGAGGATCGCCGTCGTGGTGGACGACGGCGAGGAGTACGGCGAACTGCGCGGCGCCGAGCTGTCCGGCACGGTCACCTTCGTCGGCGAGGCCCCCCGCACCGGCGAGCCGTGCCCGGAACTCCACGTGCCGGAACAGCTGTTCGCGGCGAAGAACTTCGGCCTCGACGCGATGCCGCACGACGGCCGGCACGCCTGGATGCGCCTGACACCGGACGCCGTCGCCTCCTGGGACTTCCGCAAGCTCGGCGGAGTTTGACGGGCGGTCGCCGGGAGGCGCCCGGGGGCCTCAGCTCGACAGCGGCTCGGCCGCCGCCCGCAGCGCCCCGACGACCGCGCGCACGGAGGGGCGGCGCCCCGCGTCGGCGCGCCAGGTGGCGTAGATGTGGCGCCGCACCTGCTGCCGTACGGGCACGAACACGACACCGTCCGGCACCGGGCGGCCGAGCCGGGGGGTCACGCACACCCCGAGTCCCGCCGCGACGAGCGCCAACTGTGTGTGGTGCTCCCCCGCCAGGTGTCCGATGCGCGGCTCGATGCCCTGGGAGCGCAGGGTGAACATCAGCCAGTCGTGGCAGAACTCGCCCTCGGGCCAGGACACCCACTCCTCGTCGGCGAAGTCCACCAGGTCCGCCGCCTCCCGCCCGGCGAGCGGGTGGCCGGCGGGCAGGGCGACATCGGCGGTGTCGTCGAGGAGGTGGGCACGCTCCAGGCCGCCCGGCACGGGTGCCCGCTTGTTGCTCCAGTCCAGGACGATCGCGAGGTCCGCGTCACCGCGCAGCACCGCGCGCACACCCTGCTCGGGCTCCAGCTCCGTCGTACGGACCCGGAGGTCGGGGTGGCCCTCGCGCAGCGCGGCGAGCGCGGCCGGGAAGAGCCCCCGGGCCGCCGTCGGGAAGGCCGCGGCCCGGACCTCGCCCACCACCTGTCCGCGCTGGGCCTCGATGTCGGCCTGGGCGAGCTGGACCTGGGAGAGGATCCGGGCCGCGTGCTCGGCGAGCAGCAGCCCGGCGTCGGTGAGCCGCACGCCGCGGCCGTTCTTGGCGAGCAGCTGCTGCCCCACCTCGCGCTCCAGCTTGGAGAGCTGCTGGGAGACGGCCGAGGTGGTGACGTGCAGCCCGTCGGCCGCGCCGCTGACCGAGCCGTGCCGGGCGACGGCGTCGAGGGTGCGAAGGCGCTCCAGGTTCAACATGTAAGCGATACTAAGGGAAGGGGTCGAGGAATTCTCGCTTGTCCTACGACGTCGGCGCCAGCACCCTGAGTGCATGAGCCCCGCAGCCCCGCCTCCCGCGGTCACCGCCCCGCCCTCCCCCGCCGCCCGCCGGATGCTTGACTGGCGGGTCCGGTTCGGCGTCCTGGCCCTGATCTGGGGCTTCAGCTTCCTCTTCATCAAGGTCGGTACGGAGGGCTTCGCACCGTTCCAGGTCACCTTCGGGCGGCTCCTGTTCGGTACAGCGGTGCTCGCCATCGCCCTGGTGGTGAAGCGCGACCGGCTGCCGCGCGGTGCCCGGGTCTGGGGCCACCTGACGGTGGCGGCGTTCCTCCTGAACGCGCTGCCGTTCTCCCTCTTCGCGTACGCGGAGCTGACGATCCCGTCGACCCTGGCGGGGATCTGCAACGCGACGACCCCCCTGTGGGGCATGCTGCTCTCCCTCGTCGCGCTCTCCGAGGACCGCCCGACCCGGGTCCGCGCCGCCGGTCTGGGCATCGGCTTCATCGGGGTGCTCACCGTCCTCGGCGCATGGCAGGGGTTCTCGGGACTCGACGTGACGGGCACCGCGCTGGCCCTCCTCGCCTCCTTCAGCTACGCGGTCGGATGGATCTACGTCCGCAGGACCCTGACCGGCGCCGGCGCCTCGAACCTCTCGCTCGCCGGATCCCAGGTGGGGCTCGCGACCCTGCAACTGGCCGTGGTCACACCCTTGTTCACCTCGCTGCCGGAGTCGGTGGAGCTGGTACCGCTGCTCGCCGTGATCGCGCTCGGCGCGCTCGGTACGGGGTACGCGATGCTGCTCCAGTACGGCGTGGTCGCGGAGGTCGGCCCGACGACGGCCGCCATGGTCACGTACTTCATCCCGGTCATCGCGACGGCGGCGGGGGTGGCGCTCCTGGACGAACACCTCAGCTGGAACACCCCGGTGGGCGCCGCGGTGATCCTGGCAGGCGCGGCCCTCACCCAAACCCGCACCACCACAGTCGCGAGCAACGCCCCCACCGGTGCGGAACCCACCCGTGCGGCCGCCGCCCCTCATTGTGGGCATCATTCCGCCGGGGCGGAACCCACCCCTACCGCCACCCACCCCGTCGCGAGCAACGCCCCCACCGGTGCGGCCGCCGCCCCTCGTTGTGGGCATCGTTCCGCTGGGGCGGAACGGGTGGGCACAACGGACGGCGCCCCCTGCCGGGCCTAGGCTTCCGCGCCTGAACCCGCACCCTTTGCGCGCCGCACCGCTTGGTGCGGGTCCGGGCACAAGGGGCGGAGGCGCCCGCCGAAGGGCGCCGTCCCGTGTGCCCACCCGTCCCGCCCCAGCGGGACGAATGCCCACACGGCGGGGGCGAGGCCCAAGGCGGATGGGCACCGCACAGCGGGACGCCCCTCACGGAGGCCGGGCACGGCCCCCCGCCCCTCACCCAAAGCTCCCCGCCACCGCCACCCCCGCCGCCCCCGCCACCGCGTCAGCCAGCGGCTCCACATCCCCCACCGTGAGGCCCGAGACGGTGAGCCGGACGGCCGGCCCCGCCTCCATGCGGAAGCGCGCCCCCGGCGCCACCGCCCACCCCGCGGCAAGCAGCCGCGCCACCGCCCCTGTCTCGTCGGCGACCGGGACCCACACGTTCATGCCGGCGCGCCCATGGGCCTCGACGCCCCGCCGGGCCAGCGCCCTCACGAGTCCGTCGCGCCGCTTCCCGTACGACCGCGCGACGACGGCCGGGTCCACCGCGTCCGTGGCCCAGAGCTGCGCGACGGTCTGCTGGAGGAGCCGGCTGACCCAGCCGGGGCCGAGCCGCTGCCGCCCGAGGACCCGGTCGACGGTCTCGGCGTCACCGGTGAACGCGGCGATCCGCAGGTCGGGCCCGTACGCCTTGGCGACGGAACGGACAAGGACCCAGCGTCCCTCACCCCCCGCCAACGGGTGGAGCGGCTGAGCGACGATGCCGTGCCCGTGGTCGTCCTCGACGAGCAGCACACCGGGGTGTCCGGCGAGGACCCGTCGCAGTTCCCGCGCCCGGCCTTCGGTGACGCAGGCCCCGGTCGGGTTCTGCGCCCGGTCGGTCACGATCACCGCCCGCGCCCCGTCGCGCCGGATCGCGCGTTCGACCTCCTCCGGCAGCGGCCCCTCGTCGTCGACGGCCATCGGGACCGGGCGCAGCCCGAGCGCGGGCACCAGGTCGAGGAGGCTGCCCCAGCCGGGGTCCTCGACGGCGACGGCGTCGCCCGGCCGGAGGTGGACGGCGAGCACACGCTCGACGGCGTCGAGGGAACCCGAGGCGACGCCGACGGGCCCGTCCGGCACGCCGTCCGCGTCGAAGGCGGCGCGCGCGAGCCGCGCGAACTCCTCGTCGAGGGGCGCCTCTCCGTACATGCCGGGCTGTTCGGCGTACCGCCGGGCGACCTCGGCGAAGGCCTCTCCGAGGGGTGGCAGCAGGGCGGGGTCGGGGCTGCCGTTGCTCACGTCGCGGACGCCCTCGGGGGCCTCCACCCGGATCGAGCCGCGCGCGGTCGTGGCGGGGCGCGACCGCACCCGGCTACCGCGCCGCCCGTCGGTCTCGATGACCCCGCGCTCACGGAGGGTGCGGTAGGCGGCGGCGACGGTGTTGGGGTTCACGCCGAGCGTGGCGGCCAACTCCCGCATGGGCGGCAGGAGTTGCCCTGGCGGCAGAGCCCCGTCGCCCACCCCTCGCTCCACGCTGGCGGCGATGTCCGATGCGCGACGGCCTTCGATCCGATAATCTCCTAGCACAAACACGAGTATGCACTAGTGCAATGGAGTACGCAATGAGCACCGCCGCCGACACGTACACGAGGACCGACCGGACCGTGCCCACCCGCTCCCGGGAGCGCGCCTCGTACGACAAGGCACTGGTCCACTCGATACTCGACGAGGCGTACGTCTGCCATCTCGGTTTCGTCCGTGACGGCGCTCCGGTCGTCCTGCCGACGCTCTTCGCCCGCGTCGGCGACCGCCTCTATGTGCACGGCTCCACCGGATCGCGGCCGCTGCGTGCCACCGGCGACGGCGTGGCGGCTCCGGGGCTGCCCGTCTGCCTGACCGTGACCCACGTCGACGGTCTCGTGCTCGCGCGCTCCGCCTTCCACCACTCCCTCAACTACCGCTCGGTCGTGGTGCACGGCACCGCCCATCAGGTCACCGACCAGGAGGAGATCCGCAAGGCTCTCGACGCGCTCGTCGACCACGTCGTCCCCGGCCGGTCCGCCGACTCGCGCCCGGCGAACGCCAAGGAACTCGCCGCCACCGCCGTGATCCGGCTCGACCTGGACGAGGTCTCGGCGAAGGTCCGCACCGGCGGCCCCAACGACGACCCCGAGGACCGGGCCCTCCCCCACTGGTCCGGCGTCGTCCCGGTGGGCACGGCGTACGGCACGCCGATCGCGGCCGACGACCTCGACCCGGCGGTGGCCCTGCCGGACTACCTGGCCACGCTCTGAGAGGTACGGAGGAACGGAAAGAGGGGCCGGGCGGGGGCGGCAAACCCGCCCGTCCACCCCGCCCGCCCCTCCGCCCCGCCCGTCCGAAGGCCGCCTACACGGCCACCGCCTCCCGCCTCCGTTCGGCCGCCACCGTCCGTGCCTCGGCGTACGCCAGCCCCGTGACGGCGGCGAGCAGCAGCAGCGTGCCGAACACGATGGCCGCGGTCAGCCGCTCGCCGAGCAGCGAGACGGCGATCACGGCCGCGCTCACCGGCTCCAGGAGCATGATCACGGAGACGGTGGCGGCCCGGACGACCGCCGCGCCCGCGAAGTACAGGGCGTACGCGAGCGCGGTCGGCACGGCCGCCACGTACACGACGAGGAGCAGCACACTCACGGGCGCGTCGGTGTGCGGTACGAGTCCCTCGGCGAGCGCCGCGGGCAGCAGCCCGACCGCGCCGATCGCGAAGGCCCAGGTGGTGGTGGCCAGGGCGTCCGTACGGCCGCCGTCACGGCCGAGCCAACGGGTGAGCAGCGTGATGGCCGCGTACCCGGCCGCCGAGACGACCGCGAGGACGACGCCCAGCGGACGCACCTCCGTGGATCCGCCGCCCAGGACGAGGACGACGAGCCCGGCGAGCGCCCCGGTGACGGCGGCGATGCCGCCGCGGCCGAGGCGTTCGCCCATGGTGAGCCGGGCGCCGACCGCGATGAGCACGGGTCCCGCGCCCAGGGTGACGACGGTTCCGACCGCGAGCCCGGTGTCCTGGACGGCGGCGAAGTAGGCGCTCTGGAAGACGGTGAGGCCGATCCCGGTGCCGAGGATGCGGAGGGTCCGCCGGCGGCGCGGTTCCCCGGCCGTGGGGGCGGCGGCGCGCCGGGGCCGCAGGGCCAGTGCGCCGAGCAGCAGGACGAGGCCGCCGACGCAGCGCCAGAAGGAGAGGGCCAGCGGGCCCATGTCGCTGATGCGGAAGATCAGCGAGGCCGCGGCGCCGGCCGTGCCCCAGGCGATCCCGGCGACGATCAGATAGAGCAGGCTCCGCCCGACGGACAGGGCGGATTCCGATGAGTTCGACACGTGACTTCTCCGTGGAAGACAGGAGGGAAAGGTGGTCGCTCGGCTCCGCGCGCGGGCAGCGACGAACCGCTCGGGGGCGAGGAGTCGCCCGGCCGAGCCCGGTCTTCGTCGAGGAGAGTCGCCGCGCGCGCTAGGCGGCGGGCGGCGGAAGGACGGTCGAATGCATGCTCGGCACCTTACGGCGCCGTCCGTCCGGCAGACAACTCCGGGTCGCGTCCGGCACTCCCGGAACCACCGGGATCACCGGAACCCCCGGGATCACCGGACCCCCCGACCGCCCCACCCCCACCGGAACCGCCCTCCGGAGACCCCACAGGCGCACCGTCCCCACCCGAACCACCCGAACCACCCGAACCACCCGCCACCGAGGCGCCGTCCGGGTCCACCGTCCCCCCGTCCCGCCCCACGGCACCGGCGTCCGCCGCCGAACTCGCCACGGGCTCCGGCACGGACGCCTTGGGCGTCGAGGACTGGGCGATGAAGGCACCGATCAGCACCACCGCGCCGCCGATGATCTGCGGCGCGTCGAGGTGCTCGCCGAGCAGCACCCAGGCGAGGACGGTCGCGATGACGGCCTCCAGGCAGGCCACGACGCCCGCGACCTGCGGGGAGAGCCGGCGCACCGAGACGACCCCTGTGACGTAGGCGAGGACGGTGGCGATCAGCACGATCCAGCCGAGCAGCAGCCACGCGGGCACGTGGCTGCCGTCCATGTCGGCGCTGCCGCCGAGGAGCGCCCAGTCCATGCCCCACGGGCGGGCGATCAGGGTCAGGACCACCGTGCCGATGAGCAGCCCGTAGGCGATGACGCCGAGCGGGTCGGCCTGTCCGTCCTCGTCGGAGCCCTGGTCGGAGAGGACGAAGTAGCCGACCTGACAGCAGGCGGCGGCGAGCGCGAGGAGCAGACCGACGAGGTCGAAGGTGAGCCCGGACCATACCTGGACGACGCAGGCGAGGCCGCCGACGGCGAGGACGACGCCGAGCGCGGCGGCGCGGGTGACGGGACGACGCTGGACGAAGCGGACCCAGCCGAGGACGAGGGCGGGGGCGAGGTACTCGATGAGGAGGGCGACGCCGACGGGGATGCGGGAGATCGAGGCGAAGTAGAAGGCCTGGACACCGGCGACGGCGAGCAGGCCGAAGCCCGCGAGGAGAGTGGGTTTACGGCGCAGGAGGTCCCGGTGGCGCCAGGCCACCGGGAGCATGACGAGCGCGGCGCCGGCGACCCGGAGCCACACCACATGGAGCGGGTCGAGTCCCGCCTCGATGAGCGGCTTGGCCGCCACTCCCGAACCACCGAATGCGAAGGCCGAGGCCAGGGCGAGTCCCAGGCCGGCGCTTCTCCCCTGAGACGCGTGCATCGGGCCATGATGACAGGGCTCGGTCAGGCGCGTAACCCCCGTTACACCTGTTGAGACGGCTCGCCGATCCGCGCGGCGAGGGCGGCCGGGTCGACGCCCGCCCGGCGCAGCACCTCCACGGCCCGGCTCCCGGGGTCCGCGGCGATGACGGCCAGCAGATCGAGGCCGCGCGCCTGGGTGTCGCCGCGCCCCGCGGCCCGCCGGAAGGCCTCCTCCAGGGCGGCGGCCGCGGCCGGTGACCAGCCGGAGGCCCGGGGATCCTGGGGCTCGGCAGTATGGAGGGCAGGCAGCCGGCGCCCGGCGGCGTCCGAGTCCTCGACCGAGCGCTGCCAGCGCAGGCCGTAGCCGATGGACCGCTGGACGAGATAGCCGAGGACCCGGGCGAGCTGGTGGCCGCTCTCGAACGCGGCGCCGGCCTCGGCGTCGGACTCCAGGAGGGAGTGCAGGAGGTGCGCGGTGTCGATCTGGCGGTCGCCGTCCCTGAGGGCTCTGCGGCGCGCGCCCGTCACGACCGTCATGAGGGACGGTGTCAGGAGGGGCGTGAGCTCCGCGCGCGGGGCGGCGGGCCGCCGGAGTGGCTGGGGAAGCGGGACGGGACGGTGCACCCTCCCACCTCATCAGGCTCGCGCGGCCGGAACATCGCCAGGGAGAAGCATGTCCGCATCCCACCGGAGTTGGGCACGCGCGCGCGGTTCCTCCTCCTTACGGATGAGATCGCGCTCGTTGCCCTCACGGGGCGCGCGCCGCCTTGCTCTGCGCCCCCGATGCAACCACAGACCCTTCCGCGCACGTCTTCCGGTCGTGTTCTGGATGGTGGCTCTGCTCGCGCTCGACGGGCGGCAGTACGTCTACCGGGTGTACGCGCCCCGGGAGGCGCTGCCGGCCGATCTGTTCTGGGCGGCGTTCCACTGCCACGAGGAGGACGGGGGGCCACGCGCCTCCGACAGCTTCGACGCGGCCGAGCTCTGGTGGATCGGCGACAGCGCGGGACCGGCCGCAGCAGAACTGACGGTTCATCAGTATTGAATGTTCACGCCCGTCCCGCTACGTTCCGCGACACCGGAAACCCAGCGGGCACGCGTGAAGGGGTGGTCTCATGGCCGAAGTCACCGCGGAGGCACGGATCGAGGCGCCGACCGGGAAGGTCTGGGCGCGGCTCATGGACTTCTCCTCGTACGGCGAGTGGAACGCCACCCACACCAGCTTCCCGAACGGCGGGCCGGCGGCCCTGGAGGCGGGCGCCACCTTCACGGAGAACATGAAGTTGATGGGCTTCCCCGCCGAGGTGCTCTGGACGGTCGAGGAGCTGGAGTCGGAGCGCGCCTTCGCCATCAAGGGCAAGGGCCCGATGGGTGTTCTCGTCACCACGCGTTACTCCCTCGCGGCGGACGGGGACGCGACGAGCGTACGGATCGACGGCGAGTTCACGGGTGCGGCGGTCTCCCTGATGGCGGGCAAGCTCAAGGACTCGGCGACGGCGGCCCTGACCGAGTCGCTGCGGAAGCTCTCGGGCCTGGTCGCCTGAGGCCCGGACCCGCTCCCGGCGCGCGAGCGCCGTCGCACACGCACCGAAGGGCCCCGCGGCAGGCGCCGCGGGGCCCTTCGTCTCCTCATCCGGTCCGCACGGGCACCGGTCAGTGCTCGTCGGCCAGGATCAGGTACAGCTTCTTGCGGGCCTCGTTGATCACGCCGACCGCCTTCTGCCGCTGCTCGGGGGTACCGGTCTTCCAGACCTGCCCGAACGCCTCCATCAGACCGAAACCGGCCTGCCGGACCTCGTTCAGGGCCTCCCAGTCGACCCCGCGCCCGGCCTCTTCCCAGGGAGCCTCGGGGCCGCTCTCGGCCTCGGCGCGCCCGGTGTCGGTGAGCGTGAACAGCTTCTTGCCGCCCTCGCTCTCGCTGGTGATCAGCCCCTCGTCCTCCAGCAGTTGGAGGGTCGGGTACACCGAGCCGGGGCTGGGCTTCCACGCCCCGTCACTGCGCTCGCCGATCTCCCGGATCATCTCGTAGCCGTGCATCGGGCGGTCCTTGAGGAGCGCCAGGATCGAGGCCCGCACGTCACCGCGCCGCGCCCTCCCCCGGCCGCCACCGCCGGGCCCGCGACCACCGCCGAAGGGCCCGCCCCTGAAGGGGCCACCCCCGAAGCCGGGCCCGAAGGGCCCGAACGCGGCACGCCGTCCCTCGAAGTCACCACGAGGCCCGGCGCCGAAGCCTCCACGCTCGGCTCCGTGTCCGTTTCCGCACTCGTGTCCATGTGAACGCATCACCACGCTCCTTCCGTCGAGATCCCATCGCTGAACTGTCGCGATGCCTCAACGATATATCGGAACTGTTCGGCGAGCAAGCAAGGTCTCAGCAGAGGTGATGTCCTGTGTCAGCGAACCTGGACCGTGTGCCACCGAAGGTGGACCGACGGCGTTTTGTGACAGTGAAGACGGGCCACCGCAGCCGAGACGCCTCCTGGCAGGCTGGTGATATGAACGGTTTCCAAGATCGAGAACTCATTGATTCACTCGCCGCTGCGGACTCTCCCTCATGGAGGGTCAGAGCTGCCGCAGGGCGTCGGCTGGCAGCAGCACCTCGGATCGAGGCCGTTGCCGATGTCCTCCACCGCCTCTTGCTCGATGCTCAAGACACTGCGGTGACCTCGGAAACAGCCGTGGCGCTGCTGGCACGTGGGGACCTACCCGGTCTACGTGCCGTGCTCGCCGCCCGAGCCGTCGCGACCGACCTGGGAACCGCTGACCAGATCAGCGCGGAGCTTGACGGTGACCCACGCTGGATGACCGGCAACGGCGTCGCTGAACTCATCCGGCAACTCCAGGAGCTGACGTCGGACGCAGATCGGGGGGTGCGCGACGAGGCCCAGCGGCGACTCTCGCTCCTGCCGCAGCACGACTGACCTGGCGGCGGTCCCTCTTCGGTGTCACACAACGCCGTAGGTCCACGTTCGGTGACACACGGTCCGGGTTCGCCGGCACGGGTCAGGTGACGTGCCCGCGACGGCGGCCGTGCCGTCTCATGGGACCGGCGCCGCGGCCTCGATCACCGGCTCTCCGGCCGTACCGGGGACCCGGCCCGCCCAGCGATGAGCCTCCGGCCGTCCGGGCACGGACCGACGTCCTCGCGCGCGCGGTTCGCGCAGCCCGCGAGGAGCCCCGACAAGGCCGCGGGCCGCAGGGCCAGCAGGTCCAGTCCTCCCCGATTGGCCTTGGCCCCCGGAAATCGGCTCCCGGTACGGTCGCCCACATGCGCATCAGAATCGTCGACGCCTTCACCGACCGGCCCTTCTCCGGCAACCCCGCCGGAGTCCTGCTCCTCGACTCCTTCCCGGACGACGTCTGGCTGCAGAAGGTCGCCGCGGAGGTGAACCTCTCCGAGACGGCCTTCGCCCACCCGCTGCCCGCCGGCGGCGAGGCGGACTGGGCCCTGCGCTGGTTCACGCCCACCACCGAGGTCGACATGTGCGGCCACGCCACACTGGCCACCGCCCACGTCCTGCACTCCACGGGCACGGCGACCGGGGCCGTCCGCTTCGCCGCCCGCTGCGGCGTGCTCGGCGCCACCACCGAGCCCGACGGCACGATCACGATGGACTTCCCGACCTCCTCGCTCACGCCCGTCCCCGTACCGGACGGCCTGGAGAAGGCACTGGGCGCCGAGGTCCTCGCCGTCCACGACACGGCCGACCACATCGGCGACCTGGTCGTCGAGCTGCGCGACGAGCCCACCGTGCGCGGGCTCGCGCCGGACTTCGCCGCCCTGAAGGGACTCTCCTCGCGCGGTGTCATCGCGACCGCCGCGGCCGAACTCCCCGAGGGCGGGTACGACTTCGTCTCCCGAGGCTTCTTCCCCGCCGTCGGCATCGACGAGGACCCGGTGACCGGCAGCGCCCACACCGCGCTCGCCCCCTACTGGTCGGCCCGCTTCGGCCGGGACGACCTCGTCGGCTTCCAGGGCGGCGCCCGTACGGGCATCGTCCGGACCCGCCTGCGCGGCGAGCGCACCCTGCTGAACGGCCACGCGGTCACGGTCATCGAGGGCGACCTGCGCGCCTGACCCACACCGGCACACGGAACCGCACCGCACACCGCGCCGAGACGCACGGCGACACACCGCGACACACAGAGCCGCACACACGAGAGGGGCGTACGGAGATCTCCGTACGCCCCTCCTCTGCCACACCTCAGACCGTGGGCAGCCACCCCACCTTGCCCGCGAGCAGCCCGTACCCGACGAAGGCCACGATGTCGAGCAGCGCGTGCGCCACGACCAGCGGACCGACCCGGCCCCAGCGCCGGTACAGCAGGACGAAGACGACGCCCATCACCACATTGCCGAGGAAGCCGCCGATGCCCTGGTAGAGGTGGTAAGAGCCGCGCAGCACCGAACTTCCCGCCAGCGCGGCCATCGGGGACCACCCCAGCTGGTCGAGCCTGCGCAGCAGATAGCCCACGACGACGACCTCCTCCAGGACGGAGTTCTGGATCGCCGAGAGGATCAGCACCGGGTACTTCCACCACACGTCGGGCAGCGACTCGGGAACCACCGTGAGGTTGAACCCGCTCGCCCGCGCCGCGAGGTAGAAGGCGAGTCCCGCGCTCCCGATCCCCGCCGCGACCAGCGTCCCGCGCCCGAGGTCGAACCACTGCCGGGTCCGGTCGAAGCCGATGGCCCGCAGTCCCGATCCCTCGCGCAGCAGCAGATGGGCGACGAGGAGGACCGGCACGAGGGCGGTGGCGATGCCGAAGAGCTGCCAGGACAGGTCGAGCCACGGCCGCCCCGGCGCGTACGAGCCGTTGAGCGTCGCCGCCTGTTCCTTCAGCGCCCCGGACTTGGTCAGGGAGCCGATGAAGCTGATGAGGGACGACACGGCGCTCGCCCCGAGGGAGAGCGCGAGCACGATGAGCGTCTCGGAACGCAGTACCCGGCGGGGCGGACCACCCGGCGGCAGGGAAGCGTCACTCACTCGTTGCTCCGACACCACACCTGTCCCCACTTCCCGGTCGCCGACGGACGCCGCCGCGGCGGCCCGACCACTTTGTCATGATCAGCCGCCGCCCCGCCCCGCGGCCCTGCCCGAAGGCGGAGCCACCGGAGTGGAGCGCGCGCATGCGATGCCCGCGGGAGTGGAGCGCATGGGCTCCATCAGTGCGTGCGGTCCATCAATGCGTGGGCTCCATCAGGCCCGCGCTCCCTCAATGCCCGCGCTCCAACAATGCCCGCGCTCAGTCGATGCCCACCGGCCAGGTGTGCACCGGCTCGCCCGCGTGCATCAGGGTCCGGTAGCGGCGGGTCGTGGCCGCGAGCGCCGCCTCGCGGTCGAGGCCCGATTCCAGGGCCCGGTGGAAGGTGCCGGCCTGCCAGGAGGCGCCGTTCACCCGCCGCAGACAGCGCTGCTCGATCACCCCGAGGTAGAAGTCCCGGTCGGCGGGTTCGATGTGCCAGGCGTCGAGCCCGGCCGCGGCGAGCGGCAGCAGCTCGTCGAGGACGAGCCGTACCGCCGGAACGGTCGCGATGCCGCCCGCGCGCCCCGAGCGGGGCCAGCGCAGCTCCGCCTCGATGCCGTGGCGGCAGGCCGTGTCGAAGTTGGCCTCGGCGTCCTCGAAGGTGAGGCGCTTCCAGACCGGTCGGGGGTCGTCGGCGAGCGAGCGTACGAGCCCGTAGTAGAAGGCCGCGTTGGCGATGACGTCGGTGACGGTGGGACCGGCCGGCAGCACCCGGTTCTCGACGCGCAGGTGCGGGACGCCGTCGACCCAGCCGTACACCGGCCGGTTCCAGCGGTAGACCGTGCCGTTGTGCAGAACGAGCTCCTGGAGGCGTGGCACCCCGCCCTCGTCGAGGACGAGCAGCGGGTCCTCCTCGTCGCAGATGGGCAGCAGGGCGGGGAAGTAGCGGAGGTTCTCCTCGAAGAGGTCGTACACGGAGTCCACCCACCGCTCCCCGAACCAGGTACGCGGCCGGACGCCCTGGGACTGCAGCTCGGGCGGGCGGGTGTCGGTGGCCTGCTGGAAGAGCGGCGGCCGGGACTCGCGCCACAGCTCACGGCCGAAGACGAAGGGTGCGTTGGCGCCGAGCGCGATCTGTACGCCCGCCACCGCCTGCGACGCGTTCCACACGGCCGCGAAGCGGGCCGGCGTCACCTGGAGGTGGAGCTGGACCGAGGTGCAGGCCGCCTCGGGCACGATCGACTCCGACGTGGCGAGGAGGCGTTCCACGCCGTGGATGTCGAGCGTGAAGTCCTCGCCGCGGGCGGCGAGTATCTGGTCGTTGAGGAGCGTGTAGCGGTCGGCGCCCGAGAGGTTCTCCAGGACCAGGTCGTCCTGCGTGAGCGTCGGAAGTATGCCGATCATGACGACACCGGCGTCGAGTTCGGCGGCCATGCGGTCGGCATATCCGATCCCGGTTCCGATCTCCTCCGCGAGCCGGTCGAATACGCGCCCGTTGAGCTGGTGGGGCGCGATGTTCACTTCGAGATTGAACATTCCGAGTTCGGTCTGGAAATCGGGGCTGGCGATCTTTTCGAGAACCGGCCCGTTGAGCATGCGGGGCAGCCCGTCGGAACCGGCGAGATTGAGTTCGATCTCCACGCCCATGAGATTGCGGGGCCGGTCGAACCGCTTCTCCGCCAGGAGCCTCGCCAGTCCCGCGAGACACTGCTGGAGCTTTCTCCGGTACTGCTGCCGGTCGGACGGGCCGAACCCGTCGGCCACGACCTTCTCCCCCATCGAAGCGTCCCTCCCCGAGCGGGCAGCCGCCAGGACGGCCGCATGTCACGGACGATGATGCCCACCTCGCTGATCCACAACGCCTGCGGAAGAGGGGCGTCGGAGGATAGGCTGGATGCAGCACCCCATCAGCACATCCCGAAGGCACGGGGCAATCGACATATACCAATGTCCTATTGTCTCTGAACTCGGGGTCGGCATTCAGCCGTCCACCTCCCCGAGGAATACGCAGGTGGGAGCGGCGCCACCGGAGCATTCCGCTTCTTCGGCCCCTGCATTACGGCCTGATGACGTCTTGTCAGGAATATCGGCGACGTCTAGCGGAAACACTCTGTGAACACGTGTCGTATAAACTCCGCGGACGAGGCAGAGTGTTGGCGCCCGGCCACGGCCTCATGGCCCTCCTCCGGCCCCGCCGCCGACAGCGCCGTCGTACCTGCCCACGCGTCACCGTGTCTCCTGAGTGAGAGGCGACCCACCATGCTCCGACCCTCCCCGGCCCCTGCGCCGGCCCTCCGCAGCGTCCTCGCGGCCCTCGGCTCACCGACCGCCGTCCATGAGGCGCGAACCCCCGCGCTGCGGGCCGCGCAGGGACCACTGAGCCCCGAACTCCCCCTGCCCGTCCACGTCCTGGGCGTCGCCGGAGCTCCGGGGCAGACGCCCCGCATCCGGCTCGCCGGCTGGCGTTTCCTGATCAGGAGCGGGGGCCGGGCGATCGCCGCCGCGGACACCATGCTCACCCCCGACGGCTGGTCCTTCTCGCACTTCTTCGAGGGCCCGTACGTCACCGCCACCGAGCGCGCGCTGCTCCAGGCCGAGGCACTGCCCGTCCCGTACCAGCCACGGCTGCTGTCCGTACCGGAGCTGTACATGCAGACCCTCTGGCTGCACGCCGACCCCGAGGCGGACGGCGCCACCGCCGCCCCGGCCGCGGCCGACCTGCTGGTGCCGCTCGCCCCCGCGCCACCGGGGATCGCGGCCCACCGCGCCTACCAGATCGCCGACCTCCTGCCCGTGCTCAGTACGCGTCTCGCGCCGCCGCCCCTCATGGGCTCGCCGGCGCCCGCCTGATCCACCGCACGCGCACCGCCGCCCCGTGACCCGCCCGGGTCACGGGGCGCACTGCTGTCCGAAGGACCCGTCCGAACGCCCCTCCCGAACACCCCTCCCGGACGGACTAGCCCGCTCGGGCCCCCCAGAACCACCCGAAGGGACGGTGCAGTTGACCTGAACCGCCCCTGCGGGTGATGCGTCTTCCCAGGAGAGGACGAGCTGCCGCGAAATCCCTGCGGAAGCGCGTCCATGGGGCAAGACTGGGACCGGAACCGAACCGACCGGACGGGGGCGGCGATGAGCGCGAACAGCCGCAGGACATCCACCACGACGCAGCGAAAGAACCTACCCATGTGCCAGCACCAGCCTGCCTGTCCCACCGCCGACTCCGCCGACCGGGAGGCGGCCCGACTGACGGCACACCACCCGGAGCAGGGCTGGAGCCTGCTGTGCAACGGCGTCCTGCTCTTCGAGGACACCGGTGAACTGCTGCCGGACGGGCAGATCATCGACCCGCACCGGCCGCTCACGGCGGGACAGGTGACGACCGCCGCCTGAGGACGGAGGCCGTCACCGTACGAGGGACACGCGGGAAACGCCGAGGGCCGGCCCGGAGAGAATCTCCGAACCGGCCCTCACCTCATGCGCGCTGTGCTCAGTTGTCGTACTCGTCCAGCGGCGGGCAGGAGCAGACCAGGTTCCGGTCGCCGAAGGCACCGTCGATACGGCGGACCGGCGGCCAGTACTTGTCGGCGGCCGAGACCCCGGCCGGGAAGACGGCCTCGTCCCGCGTGTACGCGTGGTTCCACTCGCCGCCCAGCGCGGCCGCGGTGTGCGGGGCGTTGTGCAGCGGGTTGTCGTCGGCGGGCCACTGGCCCGAGGCGACCTTCTCGATCTCGGCCCGGATCGCGATCATCGTGTCGCAGAAACGGTCCAGCTCGCTCAGGTCCTCGGACTCGGTCGGCTCGATCATCAGGGTGCCTGCCACCGGGAACGACATCGTCGGCGCGTGGAAGCCGTAGTCGATGAGGCGCTTCGCGATGTCGTCGACCGTGACGCCGGTCGCCTTCGACAGCGGCCGCAGGTCCACGATGCACTCGTGGGCGACCAGCCCGGCCGGGCCGGTGTAGAGCACCGGGAAGTGCGGCTCGAGGCGCTTGGCGATGTAGTTCGCCGCGAGGACGGCGACCTGGGTGGCGCGCTTGAGGCCCTCGCCGCCCATCAGACGCACGTACGACCACGAGATCGGCAGGATGCCGGCGGAGCCCCACGGAGCGGCCGAGATCGGGCCGACACCGGTCTCCGGGCCCGCGGCCGGCTGGAGCGGGTGGTTCGGCAGGTACGGGGCGAGGTGGGCGCGCACGCCGACGGGGCCGACGCCCGGACCGCCACCGCCGTGCGGGATGCAGAACGTCTTGTGCAGGTTCAGGTGCGAGACGTCGCCGCCGAAGTGACCCGGCTTGGCCAGACCGACGAGTGCGTTCAGGTTGGCACCGTCCACGTACACCTGGCCGCCGGCCTCGTGCACCTCGGCGCAGATGTCGGCGACGTGCTCCTCGAAGACGCCGTGCGTCGACGGGTAGGTGATCATCAGGACGGACAGCTCGTCACGGTACTGCGCGATCTTGGCGCGCAGGTCCTGGACGTCGACCTCGCCGTCGTCGGCGGTCTTGACGACGACGACCTTCATGCCGGCCATCACCGCGGAGGCGGCGTTGGTGCCGTGCGCGGAGGACGGGATGAGGCAGACCGTGCGCTGCTCGTCGCCGTTGGCGCGGTGGTAGGCGCGGACGGCGAGGAGACCGGCCAGCTCGCCCTGCGACCCGGCGTTGGGCTGGATCGACACCTTGTCGTAGCCGGTGACCTCGGCGAGGCGCTCCTCGAGCTCGGTGATGAGCGTGAGGTAGCCCTGCGCCTGCTCGACCGGGGCGAAGGGGTGGACCTGACCGAACTCGGGCCAGGTCACCGCCTCCATCTCGGTCGTCGCGTTCAGCTTCATCGTGCAGGAGCCGAGCGGGATCATGCCGCGGTCGAGCGCGTAGTCGCGGTCCGCGAGCCTGCGCAGGTAGCGCAGCATCGAGGTCTCGGAGCGGTGCGCGTGGAAGACCGGGTGCGTCAGGTACGCGTCGGAGCGCAGCAGCCCCGCGGGCAGCGTGTCCTCGGTGGTGGCGTCGAGCGCCTCGACATCGGCCGTGACGCCGAAGGCGGCCCACACGGCGGCGAGCTGCTCGCGGGTGGTGGTCTCGTCGCAGGACATGGAGACGTGGTCGGCGTCGACGCGGTAGAGGTTGACACCGGCCTCGCGGGCGGCGGCCACGACCTCGTCGGCCGTACCGGGCACGCGCGCGGTGAGGGTGTCGAAGAAGGCGCCCTGGGTGAGCTCCACGCCCCCGGCCGTCAGACCGGCGGCGAGGATCGCGGCGTACCGGTGGGTGCGGTGCGCGATGCCCTTGAGGCCCTCGGGGCCGTGGTAGACGGCGTACATGCCGGCCATGACGGCGAGCAGCACCTGCGCGGTGCAGATGTTGCTGGTGGCCTTCTCGCGGCGGATGTGCTGCTCGCGGGTCTGCAGGGCGAGGCGGTACGCGCGGTTGCCGTCGGCGTCGACCGAGACACCCACCAGACGACCGGGCAGGGAGCGGGCGTGCTTGTCCTGGACGGCCATGTAACCGGCGTGGGGGCCGCCGAAGCCCATGGGAACACCGAAGCGCTGCGTCGTACCGACGGCGATGTCGGCCCCGAGCTCGCCGGGCGAGGTGAGCAGGGTGAGCGCGAGCAGGTCGGCGGCGACGGTGACGATCGCGCCGAGCTCGTGGGCGGCGTCGATCAGCGGCTTGATGTCGCGGACGGCTCCGGAGGCTCCCGGGTACTGGAGGAGCACGCCGAAGACACCGCGCTCGGCGACCGCGGCGGGGATGCCCTCGCTCAGGTCGGCGACGACGACCTCGACACCGGTCGGCTCGGCGCGGGTCTCGATGACGGCGATCGTCTGCGGCAGGGCGTCGGCGTCGACGAGGAAGACACCGTTCTTGACCTTGCCGACACGGCGGGCCAGCGACATCGCCTCGGCGGCGGCCGTGCCCTCGTCGAGCAGGGAGGCACCGGAGGTGGGCAGCCCGGTCAGGTCGGCGACGACCGTCTGGAAGTTCAGCAGGGCCTCGAGGCGCCCCTGCGAGATCTCCGGCTGGTACGGGGTGTACGCGGTGTACCAGGCGGGGTTCTCCATCACGTTCCGCAGGATCACCGGCGGCGTGAAGGTCCCGTAGTAGCCGAGGCCGATCATGGGCGCGAGGACCTGGTTGCGGTCGGCGAGCGTACGCAGCTCGGCGAGGACCTCGGCCTCCGTGCGCGCGGCCGGCAGGCCCAGCGCCTCGGTGTTCTTGATGACGTCGGGCACCGCGGCGGCCGTGAGCTCGTCGAGGGAGCCGTAGCCGACCTGGGCGAGCATCTTGGCGCGCGCCTCGGCGTCAGGCCCGATGTGCCGCTGCTCGAACGGGATGCCCTGTTCGAGTTCGGAGAGCGGAATGCGGTTGGCGGTCATGTGCGGAGGCCTCCTGGTCGTCACGACCTGCGAGGGGCACCACGGCGCGGGTACCCGGACGGCCTCCCCCTCTGTCATCTCAACCTGAGAGTTTCACCGGCACGCCTCGCGGCACGCCGGCTTTCACCGTCGGTGAGAGCGCATGCCGTCGGACACCGCTCTGCTTTCCAGAGTGACCTCGTCCGCGCGGTACAGGGGCCTGAGAGATTCCGGGGAGGATTTGCTCCTTCGGCGCCCACCGGAAGTTTCTCCGGGGGACTCTCCCGCACGGGGTCGACAGCCACAGCCAGCCTACCAGCGCGGTTACGGCTCCCATCGCTCAAGTGGCCGACATCCCAGATGTGCACTTTCGTAGGGGTAGAGCAGTTGCGACCAGTTGGAGGGACCGTGCAGACCGACATCGATCCGCGCAGCCTGATCGGCCGCAAGGCGTTCGACCGTGACGGACACAAGATCGGAACCGTGGACGAGGTGTACCTGGACGACGCGACCGGCATACCGGAGTGGGCGGCGGTCCGCACCGGCCTCTTCAGCCGGGACGCCTTCGTCCCCCTGGACCCGAGCGAACTCCTCGACGACGGACTCCACATCCCGTACGAGCGGGCCCTCATCAAGGACGCCCCCGACTTCGGCGTGGGACGCCACCTCTCCCCCGAACAGGAACTCCAGCTCTACCGTCACTACAGCCTGACGCTCCCCCCGCCCCCCTCGGACGCCCCGGACACCGACTTCGGCCGCTTGGCAGGCCAGTAACCCCACAGCGCCGGCCCGCCGCACGGCTTCCCGCTGGCCCCCGCCTCCGCCCACCGGCCGGCGGCCGGCAGACCGCCGCCCCGGCCGCCGGGGCCGGCCCCCTCGGCGTCATCCGTCCCCGTCACCGTCCCGCACCAACGGCAACGCCTCTCCGGGTACCAGCTCCGGATCGTCCACGGCGAACGTCCGCACGCGCCCCGGCTCCGACCACGGCTCCTCGAACCGCACCGTGACCCGCCCGACCCCGCTCCCCTGCACCCACCCCGCCCCGTACACGGCGTGCCGTACGTCGTGTCCCGGCGCCCAGTGCCGCTCCACGGTCACCGGAGCGTCGGGCTCGGGCGCACCGGAGGCCGCGCCGGAGGCCTCGGCGGGGGCCACGGCGGCGCCCGCCGCGCCCCCGGCCGAACTCTCCGCCTCCGCCTGCGCGAACAGGTCCTCCTGCGTGTAGTCCGCGAGTCCGGTGACCCCGACCCCCAGCAGCCGCACGCCTCCCGTCGTGTCCACGGCGTCGAGCAGCCGCCCCGCCGCCTCCCGCACCACACCCGGGTCGTCCGTGGGCCCCCGGAGCGTCTCGGACCGGGTCAGGGTCGAGAAGTCGTACCGCCGCACCTTCAGGACGATCGTCCGCCCCGAGTGCCCCGAGGTCCGCAGCCGCCCCACACACCGCTCCGCGAGCCGCTCCACCTCGCTCCTGATCCGCACGCGGTCGTGGAGGTCCACGTCGAAGGTGTCCTCGACCGACACCGACTTGGCGTCCCGCTCGGCCACCACGGGCCGATCGTCGTACCCCCGGGCCATCCGGTACAGGGAGGCCCCGTGTGCCCTCCCGAGCAGCCGTACGAGCTCGTCCTCGCCCGCCTCCGCGAGATCGGACACCGTGGTCATACCGGCCCGCCGCAGGTGCTCGCCGGTCGCCGGACCGACGCCTGGCAGGATCCGTACGGAACGCGGCCCGAGGAGCTCCCGCTCGGTACCGGGCTCGATCAGGACGAGCCCGTCGGGCTTGGCCTCCTCGGAAGCGATCTTCGCGATCATCTTGGAGCCCGCGAGCCCCACGGACCCCGTCAGGCCCGTCGTCGCGAGGATGTCGCCGCGCAGCCGCTCCCCGGCGGCCCGGGCGCTCGCGCTGTCGTCGGCGATCCCGCCGGCCTCCAGGTCGACGAAGGCCTCGTCGAGGCTGAGCGGCTCCACCAGCGGGGAGAGCCGCCCGAGCAGCTCCATCACCTGCTCGCTGATCGACCGGTAGAAGGCGAAGCGGGGGACGAGGTAGGCCGCGTTCGGCGCGAGCCGCCGCGCCTGGCCCATGGGCATGGCCGAGTGCACTCCGAACCGGCGCGCCTCGTACGAGGCGGTGGCCACCACACCGCGTGGTCCCAGACCGCCGACGACCACGGGTTTTCCGCGCAGGCTCGGCTTCGCCGCCTGCTCGGCGGCGGCGAAGAACGCATCCATGTCGAGATGCAGGATCGTCGGCGCGGCTCTCACGCCTCCGATGCTGCCCTACGCCACTGACAACGCCGCCACGCGTCGCGACGGATCACCCGCGGCCCGCGGGCGAGCCTCAGACCGCCCTGTCGCGCCGCCGTCTCGCCAGTTCGTCCCCCGGGTTGTGTCCGACGAGCGTCTCGCCCGTGTCGACCCGCTCCCCGTGCAGCTGCGAGAGCGCCGACTCGACGTCACGCCAGACCACACCGACGGCGATGCCGAAGACGCCCTGTCCGCCCTGGAGGAGATCGACGACCTCGTCGGGCGAGGAGCACTCGTACACCGTGGCCCCGTCGCTCATGAGCGTCATCCGCTCCAGGTCCCGGAAACCCCGGGCGCGCAGGTGCTGCACGGCGGCCCGGATGTTCTGGAGGGCCACCCCGGTGTCGAGGAAACGCTTGACGATCTTCAGGACGACCACGTCGCGGAAGCTGTAGAGCCGCTGCGTCCCCGACCCGTACGCGGGCCGTACGCTCGGCTCCACGAGCCCCGTACGCGCCCAGTAGTCCAGCTGGCGATAGGTGATCCCCGCCGCGGCGCAGGCCGTCGGGCCTCGATAGCCGACCACCTCGCCCGCCGCGCCCGGCCCCGTACCGCCCGGTCCGGTGCCCGCACCGGCGTCCGTACCGAAGTCGCCCACACTGCCGTGAAGCGGATACGGACCGCTCTCTCCGGACGTGCGTCCGAGCGAGCTCCCTGCCGTACCGTCCGCGCTGCTCATCACGCCGACCCTCCGTCCTTGACCTGCCCACACGAAGGTAGGCAGTCACCCGGGGTGCGTCAACGATCGCCACACTCGGCACGCCGAGTGATAATCACCCTGAGAGTGGTTTGCCGTGTCTCTCCCCGGGGAAAGGCTACTCGAATGCCCTGACGGCACCCCGCGAACGGCCCGCGGCCGCGTCGCTCAGCGTCACTGACTGTTGGTCCCGAAGTCCTCCGGTGAGATCTGGTCGAGGAACTCGCGGAACTTCTCCACCTCGTCCTCCTGCTCGTCCGGAATCGCGATACCGGCGTCGTCCAGGACACCGTCACTACCGAAGATCGGCGTCCCGGTCCGCAGGGCCAGTGCTATCGCGTCCGACGGCCGCGCACTCACCTCGACGCCGCTGGCGAAGACCAGTTCGGCGTAGAAGACCCCGTCACGCAGATCCGTGATGCGGACTTCGGTGAGTTCCTGACCCACGGCCTCCAGCACGTCCTTGAACAGGTCGTGCGTCAGCGGCCGCGGCGGAGCCATCCCCTGCTGAGCGAAGGCGATAGCGGTCGCCTCCCCCGGTCCGATCCAGATGGGGAGGTACCGATCGCCTCCCACTTCACGCAGGAGCACGATCGGCTGGTTGGAGGGCATTTCCACCCGGACACCCACAACGTCGAGCTCGTTCACACAGCAACCCTAGGACGTGCTCGACCGGTTTGGATAGTCGGGCCCTCCCAAGGCCGCTGCCGAGCTCACTGGAGACGGATCCCCAGAGCGGTCCGCACGAGGGCCGCGTGCAGCCTCACCGACTGCGTGGCGAGCTCCTGGGCGGTGGCCTCCGCATGTGCTCTGGTCTGCGGATTACGGTGCCGGCGCAGCGGAGCGACGACCTGTTCGATCAACCCGGCCTCCCGGTCCGCGGCCGCCTTGACGGCCCTCAGGTGCCGGGGTTCCAGACCGAATCTCCCCAGATCCGCGACGAGCCTTGCGACGGTCACGGACTCGGGGTCGTAGCCGCCGGTCTCGGTCCCGGAGATCAGACCGTAGGACTCCCACTCGACGAGCTCGGCCTCGGAGACCTCGGCCGCGGCCAACAGCTCCGCCCGCCCGATCCGAGCGGCGGTGGGCGGCTCCGCGTCCTGCTCCCAGGCGTCCTCGACCAGGTCACGCCGGCGCCCGGGGGTCGGGAGCTTGATCTCCTCGCCCCTCGCGAGGGCGTCGAGGTGCTCGCGGATGACCTTCAGCGGAAGATAGTGGTCCCGCTGCATCCGCAGGATCCGAGCGAGCCGCTCCACGTCCTGCGGGCTGAACTTCCGGTACCCGGAGGCCGTACGCCGGGGCTCCACGAGCCCCTCGGCCTCCAGGAACCGGATCTTGGAGATGGTCACTTCGGGAAATTCGTCACGCAGCCGGTTGAGCACCGTGCCGATGCTGACCAGCCTGTCGCCCGCGGTGGGGGCGCCTGAATCGGCGCCGCCCGTCGGTGTTCGCAGCATGGACCTTCCCTGAAGGCTTCTCCGAGGCGTCACACGCCCCGCTGGCTCGAGTAGAAGACCAGCCGGTACTTGCCGATCTGCACCTCGTCGCCGTTGGACAGAACAACCGATTCGATCGGTTCACGGTTGACGTACGTGCCGTTCAGGCTGCCGACATCGGCCACGGTGAAACTGCCGTCCTGACCCCGCCGGAACTCGACATGGCGTCGGGAGACCGTGAAGTCGTCCAGGAAGATGTCGCTCTGCGGGTGACGGCCGGCCGTCGTCAGCTCGCCGTCCAGCAGGAACCGGCTGCCGGAGTTCGGCCCACGGCGCACCACGAGGAGCGCGGAACCCAGAGGCAGTGCCTCCACGGCCGCCAGCGCTTCAGGAGAGAGCGAGGGCAGCTGGGTCTGACCGGTGATCTCCGACTCGTAGGCCTCGAGGCCCGAGATGGAGATCGTGGACGTCGTCTCCGAAGCACGCTCGGCGGCGACCCCGCCCCGCAGCGGCGTACCGCAGTGGGAGCAGAAGCGGCTGTCGGCCGCGTTGCGGTGACCGCACCTCGTACACACCGGCATGGACGCATCCTCCTGCCGCGGCTGCCCCGCCGAGGTCTGTGTCGCGTACGGATCGGGGGCAAACCCTCCACCCGTACTTGAGGTTGATGGTTCTCCGAAACCTATGCGGGCAGCACCGGCGGGGTCAACAGAAGACGCGCCCTGCGCGCCCGGAATGTCACCGCCCTGGCCGCCGACCTCGTCGCGGAACAGCGGGCGCTCGCCGCCCTGCTCCTCACTCTGGGCATGGCGCGACGCGCGGTGCCTGGCGTTGCCGCCGTCCTCGCGTGCGCTCTTGCCGAACAACTTCGCAAACAACTTCACGGGCGATTCCCCTTGACCGAAACAGACCCGCCCGTGGGGCAGGACGAACCGAGATCCATCACACCTGCCGACCCGGACACCTTCACAACGTCCGTATCCTCCGGACAGTTTCCACCACGCACCACCGTTGTGGTGCGCCGACCCCCCGCAACGTCGTGCCCATGTCGCGGGACCCCCCTCGTCCCCCTCTCACTGCGAGGACGACTGAGCGTAGTCAGGCCGCTTCGCGGGTCGCAAGGCGTCGACGACGATCTTCGCCGACCGCTCCACCGTGGCCGTGGCCTGCTCCTTCTCCAGGGTCTGCACGACACCGCCGGGGATGTTGAGCGCGGGCTCGAGATCCTCCGGCTTGCCGATGACCTTGAAGACGTACGGAGCGGCCACCTTCGTTCCATCAATCCGCATGTCTTCACCGCTACCGGTGAAATAACTGTCCGCGACCACCCGCACGCCGTTGACCTGGATCGCCTCGGCACCGGCGGCGCGCAGCTCCTGGATGGCGTCCAGCAGCATGTCCGACTCGACGGCCCCGGTGGGATCGCCGACGGTGAGGGTGATGCCCGGACCCTCGGCGCCGACGGTGCCGGCCAGGATCCCGAGCTGCTGCTCCTTCTCCTGGGTCTGCCTCCGCGCCTCCTCGGCCTGGTCCGAACTGGACTCCAGCTCCGTGCGCTGCTTCTCGAGCCGGGCCTTCTCGTCCTCGAGCCGCTGCGTACGGTCGTCGAGCTCGTCGAGGATGCGCACCAGGTCCTCCTGGCGCGCCCCGCGCAGCGCGCTGTTGTCACTGGTCGAGGAGACCTGGATGGCCAGGCCCAGACCGAGGACGAAGAGCAGCAGCGCGACGACGAGTTGCGCGCGGGTCACCCGGGGCGGCCAGAGGGCTGAGGCCAGCCGCCGGCGCCCACTCGGCTCTGCGGCGGACGACGGCCCGGCCACGACGGGCACCTCGGGAACCTCCGGGGCCACGACATCCTCACGCGGCTTCTCGGAGTTCGCGGGTTCGGACGGCGCGGGCTCGGACGGCGCGGGCTCGGGCTTCACGCCCCCGGGGGTCTCGGACTTCCCGGCCCCGGGCTGTACGGCCTCGGGCTTCCCGGCCTCGGGCGTCTCGCGGTTCTGCGGGTTCTCGCTCATCGGCGTCACGCCCGGAAGACGTGGCGCCGGATGGCAGCCGCGTTGGAGAAGATCCGGATACCGAGCACGACGACGACACCGGTCGACAGCTGCGCGCCGACGCCGAGCTTGTCACCGAGGAAGACGATCAGCGCGGCCACGACCACGTTGGACAGGAAGGAGACCACGAAGACCTTGTCGACGAAGATGCCGTCGAGCATGGCCCGGAGGCCGCCGAAGACCGCGTCGAGAGCGGCGACCACGGCGATCGGGAGATAGGGCTCGACCACCGCCGGAACCTCGGGGCGGACCAACAGTCCGACCACGACTCCGACGATCAGGCCCAGTACGGCGATCACGATGTGCCCTTCCCTGTGTCGGCCGTGGCCCGACCGGAAGGCGTCGCGGCCCCGGCCCCCCTCGGCTCTGCGGTACGTACGGTCAGGCTCGGCGCGGCCGGCAGGCGTACGTCGCCCTCGGCCGAGATGCCGCTCCTGATCCCGAAGTTCTCCACCAGCGCGTGCAGATACTGCCCGTCGGCGCTGTCCTGGAACGCGGTGCTCAGCCGCTGCCCGTCCCCGATCGCGAGGATGGTGTACGGCGGCACCAACGGCTTGTTGTCGACCAGTATGGCGTCGCCGGCCGCCCGGATCGCGGACAGCGATGTCAGCCGCTGCCCGTTGATGGCGACCGCCTCGGCGCCCGACTCCCACAACCCGTTGATCACGCGCTGCATGTCCCGGTCACGGACCCGGCCCGTGTCGGCGAAACCGCTGCTCTCCCGCGGCCCGCCGCCTCCGGTGTCGGTGCCCTTGGCGTCGTCGACGACCAGCTTCAGGCCGGGGCCGTGCACCGGCGTCGCACCCGAGAGCAGCGCCACGAGCTCGCCCTGGTCGCCGCCGTGCTGCTCCAGCGCCCGCCGCTGACGTTCGCCGACCTCGGTACGGATCCGCTCGACGTCCTGCTCCAGCTGGTCGGCCGTCGACGTCTCCGCCTCGATCCGGTCGATCAGTTCCTGCCGTTCCTTGGCGACGACCGGCGCGGAGATCCGCGCCTCGGCCGCTCCCACGGTCACGACGGCGGCCGCGAGCAGAAGGCCCGCGGCGACACCGAGCTTGGCCCGCAGGTTACGGGGCAGCCCGCCACCCTCGGCCGCGCGCCGGGCGGTCGCCTCGGCGTAGCCGTCGTCGAGCGCGTGGTCGATCACGTTGTTCAGCAGCGACATGGACGCGTCCGGGCGCGGCGGCGGTGATCCGGTGCTCCGAACGGGGGGCTGCTGCGACATGCCGCACATCGTCGCACGTCGCACGACCTACCGCCGAATGGCCCCTCCGACGGGCGGGGAGGCACCCCGTGGGGCACCTCCCCGCCGTACGGCCCGTGCTGTCAGCTACCCGCGCTGTCCACCACCGCGGCCCACTCGTCGAGCAGGGCCTGCGCCGAGGCGTCGTCGGGTCCCTCCGCCCAGAGATGGGTGACGGCCTCCGCCGGGTCGGGCAGCACCATCACCCACCGACCGTCGGCCTCGACGACCCGCACACCGTCGGTGGTGTCCACGGAGCGGTTCCCCGCCGCCTCCACCACCCGTCGCATCACCAGACCCTTGACGGCCCACGGCGTCGCGATGTCCTTCTTGAGGACGTGCGCCCGCGGGATCCGCGCGTCGATCTGGCTCAGGGTGAGCTGCGTCCGCGCGACGAGACCGATCAGCCGGACGAAGGCGGCGGCACCGTCGAAGACGCTGCTGAACTCAGGGACGATGAACCCGCCGCGCCCGTCGCCGCCGAAGATCGTCGACTCCTCGCGCCCGACCCGGGTCAGGTCGTCGGGCGAGGTCGTCGTCCACTCCACCTGCGTGCCGTGGTAGGCGGCGACCTGCTCGGCGATCCGCGTGGTGGTCACCGGCAGCGCCACCCGCCCCGAGCGCCGCTCGGCCGCCACGAGGTCCAGCATCACCAGGAGCGCCCGGTCGTCCTCGATGATCCGCCCCCGCTCGTCCACGAGCGAGAGCCGCTCGCCGACGGGGTCGAAGCGCACGCCGAACGCCGCCCGTGCCGAGGCCACGATCTCCCCGAGCCGTACGAGCCCGGCCCGCCGGCTCTCCGCCGACTCGGTGGGTCTGGACTCGTCGAGCCCGGGGTTGATGGTCAGCGAGTCGACCTGGAGCCGCCCCAGGAGACTGGGCAGCACAAGCCCGGCGCTCCCGTTGGAGGCGTCCACGACGACCTTCAGACCGGCTTCGGCGATCCCGGAGGTGTCGACGTTCCGCAGCAGCGAGCCGGTGTACGAGTCGAAGACGCTCGCCGGGAAGGAGAGGTCGCCGATCTCCCCGGGGAAGGCCCGGCGGTACTCCTGGCGGGCGAACACACGGTCCAGCTTCCGCTGCCCGCCCTGGGAGAGATCCGCTCCGCGTTCGTCGAAGAACATGATGTCCACGGAGTCGGGCACCCCGGGCGAGGTCCGCACCATGATTCCGCCGGCGCTACCCCGCGCGGTCTGCTGCCGTGCCACCGGCAGCGGTACGTTCTCCAGGTCCCGTACGTCGATCGCACTGGCCTGCAGGGCGGAGATCACCGCCCGCTTCAGCGCTCGCGCACCCCGGGAGTGGTCACGCGCCGTGGTGACGGTCGCGCCCTTCTTCAGGGTCGTGGCGTACGCCCCCGCGAGTCGGACGGCCAGCTCCGGGGTGATCTCGACGTTGAGGATGCCGGACACCCCTCGGGCACCGAAGAGGTGGGCCTGACCACGGGACTCCCAGATGACCGAGGTGTTGACGAAGGCGCCGGCCTCGATCGTCTTGAACGGATAGACCCGCACGTTGCCCTGCACGATCGATTCCTCACCGACCATGCACTCGTCGCCGATGACGGCGCCGTCCTCGATCCGCGCCGCCCGCATGATGTCGGTGTTCTTCCCGATCACACAGCCGCGCAGATTGCTCTGCTGACCGATGTAGACGTTGTCGTGCACGACGGCCTTGTGCAGGAAGGCGCCGCTCTTGACGACCACGTTCGAGCCGACGACGGTGTGCTCACGGATCTCGGCGCCCGCCTCGACCTTGGCGTAGTCGCCGATGTAGAGCGGTCCGCGCAGCACCGCGTCGGGATGCACCTCGGCGCCTTCGGCGACCCACACACCCGGCGAGATCTCGAATCCGTCAACGTCGACCTGGACCTTGCCCTCCAGGACGTCGGCCTGCGCCTTCACATAGCTCTCATGGGTGCCGACGTCCTCCCAGTAGCCCTCGGCGACATAGCCGTAGATCGGCTTGCCCTCCTTCATGAGCTGGGGGAAGACATCACCCGACCAGTCGACCGGAACATCGGCCTCGACGTAGTCGAAGACCTCGGGCTCCATCACGTAGATGCCGGTGTTCACGGTGTCCGAGAAGACCTGCCCCCAGGTGGGTTTCTCCAGGAAGCGCTCGACCTTTCCCTCTTCGTCGACGATCGTGATCCCGAATTCCAGCGGATTCGGTACCCGGGTGAGGCAGACCGTGACGAGGGCGCCCTTCTCCTTGTGGAAGGCGATGAGATCGGTGAGGTCGAAATCGGTGAGCGCATCCCCGGAAATGACGAGGAAGGCGTCGTCCTTCAACGCTTCCTCGGCGTTCTTCACACTGCCCGCTGTACCGAGTGGCTTCTCCTCGTTGGCATACGTGAGCTCCATGCCGAGCTCCTCGCCGTCGCCGAAATAGTTCCTGACGAGTGAGGCGAGAAACTGCACGGTCACGACGGTCTCATTGAGACCGTGCCTCTTGAGCAGTCGTAGGACGTGCTCCATGATCGGCCGGTTCACGACCGGCAGTAGAGGCTTGGGCATGCTCGAGGTCATGGGGCGAAGGCGGGTTCCTTCGCCACCGGCCATCACGACGGCCTTCATGTCGGAAGCGTCCTCCTTGAAGAGACGACGGTCCTGCCGACTTCGCCTGTCCGCTAGCCCTCGGACATCCTCGTTGTTGCCGGCGACGCTGCTCGGCACAGGACGGACGGGCTCAATCGGCCTCGGTATCCGCCTTCACGAGTCGGCGGACCTGGACCACGTAGAGGATCCCTGCCCACCAATACAGAGTTGTACCCCATCCGGCGAAGGCCCATCCGAAAACTTCAGCGAGTGACGAAAGCCAGCCCGTTCCGTCACTGAGAAGCAGCAACGGGAACGCGTACATCAAGTTGAAAGTCGCAGCTTTGCCGAGGAAGTTCACCTGCGGCGGCGGGTAGCCGTGTCGGCGGAGGATTCCCACCATGACGAGCAGCATGGCCTCGCGTGCCAGAAGGGCGGCGGTCAGCCACCAGGGCAGGATCTCCCGCCAGGTGAGCCCCACGAGAGTGGACAGGATGTACAACCGGTCGGCGGCGGGATCGAGCAGCCGGCCGAGCTTGCTGATCTGGTTCCAGCGCCGGGCCAGCTTGCCGTCGAGATAGTCGCTGACGCCGCTGAGCATCAGGACGACAAGCGCCCAGACGTCACTATTGGGTCCGCCGAACTCCGGCCGGAGAATGAGCCACAGAAACAGCGGCACGCCGACGAGGCGAGCCATGCTGAGAATGTTGGGGATGGTGAGGACCCGGTCGGTCTGAACGCGGGTCTCCTGGACCTCCACCCGGGGGCCTCCTGCTGGGAACGTACGGACGATGCCCCCTGACCTTACCCTCAGCCACCACACCCCGGCGCACAGGGGGCTCCCCGCTCCAGAACGCAAAAATGCCTCAACCCCCGGACAGAGTCCGGGGGTTGAGGCTAAAAATTGTTCGGCGGCGTCCTACTCTCCCACAGGGTCCCCCCTGCAGTACCATCGGCGCTGAAAGGCTTAGCTTCCGGGTTCGGAATGTAACCGGGC